>UQLN01000066.1 GCA_900541965.1 uncultured Parabacteroides sp.
TTGAAATCAACCCCAACCACCGGTATACCATCGGTATCACAAAAGCGGACGAATACCATCTGGATTTTACGCTGGATGTAGCCGATTGGGATGACAGCGGCAGTATAGACGACTACAACCCGGAGATAAGCGGTGGCGACTATAGCCTGACCGTTATTATAGCCGACCCTTTGAAAGGCAAAATTACCTATGATGCTGCTGCAAATATGGTAACAACAAAAACTTTGAATGACGGCGACAACTTTATCGTAGAAGTAAATGCTTCGAGAGAGCCTGAATTAAAGAAAAGCTATGCCGGTAGCCAAGCCGCCCAGCAATACGACTGGTTGGAAGTAAGCGCCGCAACTCCCGTTACCAAATCCACGGTATCCGGCTATCAGTATACAGTATCCTTTAAGCCGGGTTACGATAAGGAAAAATACCCGCAAGCCGTCCTGCGCTTTATGGACAGTGCGAGTGGCACTGAAGCGGCGCTGTCGGTTACCACGCCTTTGAGTAAACCTGTCCTGTCATCGCCGGAAGCCGTTACGCTTCATGCAGAGGCAAACAATGAAATCCCTGAAATCATCATTACCGGGCAATGTGCAGGCGGTTCCGAAATAAGCGGTCCCGACTGGTTGACCTATGAAACAACAGGAACAGATGAAGAAAGCTTTTCCTATAGAGTACAGCTTATCCCGTCCCTGACCGGTTTTCCTGAATTGGTACCTGCGGAACAAGTTTTGACAATAACCAATAAAGGAGCCAAAAGCATGACAGCAACAGTCAAGGTAAGTTTTACCGAGGCGGAACCTTGGAGAACAGACCTTACCGGATATACCGATGATAGCGGACACGATCCTGAAAAAGGCTATCGTGTCACTCCATCGGGGAAAACCCTCACCATCTCCTATTACAGTATGTTTACCCAACTTGATAAGATATCATCGGAAGTCAGTTATGACCCGGTTTACTGTAACGATACAAATGGAGGAAACAGTTGGCTGGGTAATGTCACTTATACCGGAAAGTCAATCGGAGAAAACCGTTGTAAATATACCTACTCAATTCAGGTTGCCCCTGCAACAGGGGATGATCCCGAATACCAGCTTCATAAAGCAATGATACAGCTTAAACAGGAGGGCACGGAAGTCAAATCCTATACCATCTGGCGGGGCGCTTCTTATGTGGGTTATCCGATGGGTAGTGGCAGTGCCTCTCCTTATTATACCGCTATCAAGAAAGGTGCTTACTATTGGGCACCCGTCAATTGTGGGGCTACCCGTGTGGCTCAGGCTAATGATGGAAAGAACATGAAAGTAGAAGGATCCGGCAATCTCTACCAATGGGGACGTTACGAAGCTACCAATCATGGAGGTCCGATAGCCAATGGTCCTATTAGCAGTACCCGTCCCGGTAACAATACTTTTTATAAGAATAATAATAGCCCTTCGAACTGGTTAAACAGGACAGATAACAGTTTATGGAACGGTAGTAGTAAAGGGGCAAACGACCCTTGTCCCCCGGGTTACCGTGTACCGACAGCTGATGAATTAATGTCTATAGGGAATGCCACCACTTGGGATGGCAATGGTGGTTTATTCATAATAGATGCTGAAAGCGGTTACCCCCAGCTTATTTTGCCTGCTGCGGGCTGTCGGAACAGCAATAACGGTTCGTCCCTCCGTCAGGGTTCCGACGGCTACTACTGGTCGTCGTCGTCAGTGCCGTCCGGTAATGCGAGCGCCCGTAGCATGAACTTCAGCAGTGCTACTTTCGAACAGAACACAGGCGGCAGGGCGCTCGGGTTCTCCGTTCGGTGTCTCCAAGAAAAAAAGTAGGCAAACCGCCTGTCCCATCCGCTTTCTTGATTCATTCGTTTTTATTTCTAAACAATCATAGTTAAACCCGGTAGCCGGGCAATCCCCCGGCTTCCACAAAACAAATTCAGTATGGCAAATACCTTAAAAGCCTGGCTTACCGACAACACGGTAACCGCAGATCCCAACGACAAAATCCTCGTACTTGAAAGTACAGGCAAAGCAGACCTCGACAAAGTATTGGAAGAAATGCAAGCCGAAGATACCGGACTCAGACCGGAAACACAGGCGCATGTCGTAGCTCTTTTCCAACGCAAATGCGCACAGTTATTGATGAACGGTTACCAACTCAATACGGGTTTGTTCTATGCCGTTCCCCGCTTTACAGGTGTGGTGGAAAGCGGCAAGTGGAACCCCGAGAAAAACGATATCTATGTTTCAATGGTTCAGGGCAAGGTGCTCCGCGAAGAAATCGCCAAGACCTCCATCCATATTCTCGGCGAAAAGAGCAACGTAATGTATATCCTCGAAGTGGAAGACCGCAAGAGCGGATACCGGGACGGAAAGATGACCCCAGGGCACAACCTCTTCGTGCGCGGTGCCTGCCTGAAAGTGGGAGGAGAGCATGCCGCGGTAGGCGTTTCCCTAACCAACAGCAAAGGCGTGGTAACCAAGTTGGACGAAGATGCCATCGTAGTAAACAAACCCTCGGAACTAACCTTGCTTATCCCTGCCGGGCTTGCCGAAGATACCTACGAACTGGCGGTCTGTACCCAATTGAACTCGGGACGCACTTTGCTGAAAGAGCCGCGCACGGTTACGGTTCCGGTGTATGTGGGCACATCTGCAGGAGATAAGCCGGAGGAACTTTGATATCGTCCCTACTGTTGCGGTAGGTCGAACAGTACTGTTGCGGGTGGTGCAACAACCCTGTTGCGGGGGTCGCAATAGAGCTGTTGCATCACCCGCAACAGCTTTGCTTTTGGAAGGAGCCGGGAAAATTTCTATCTTTGCGCCTCGCGGATAAAAAAGGGGCTATTAAAAAGGACATTGAAGATGCCGGAATATATATCCATCCTTCTCAGGGCTCTCCGTATCGAACTGAGAGCGGTAAGACGTACCCTGTTTCCTGTGAGCGGGGTAGAAGCGGGGCTTTTCCTTTTCATCTTCCTGCTTTATGGTTGGATGGGCTACCATGTGCTGTATGATACGGATTTGATGGAACCTTCCCTTTGGTATAAAAGCAGTTATCTGGGATATGAAAACCTGTACCATCTCTATGCTGTCGGCGGGGTGTTCGACCTGTTTCATCCCTTCTTCTGTTTCTTCCACTTGTTTAAGAACCTGTTGATAACCCTGTTAATAACCCTGTTGAAAGGTGGGGAGTATGCTGTTATTTCGCTGATTATAACAGACTTGTTAATAACCGGCGGTTTGGTGCTTTTATACCGCTATCTGAAGCAGATTGTGCTGTTGTCCACTCATCGCGCTTTGCTGTTGACTTTGTTTTGCGGCAGCTTTTTTACCACGGTGGTATTGTCTTTCACTCCCGAAACCTATCCGTTTTCATTCTTCCTGTTGCTGTTCTCTTTATTAATGCTGTCCCGTGAGTATAAACTGACGGGGCGTATCAAAGGGCGTACCGCCTTTTTCCTCTCCTTTTTATGCGGGGGCGCGACGGCTACGAATGCGCTTAAACCGGTATTGGCCGTCTGGCTGAACAAGACTTCTTTTTTGCACAAGCTACAAACAACCGCACGGATTTTGCTCTCTTTTACGGTATGCGTCTTTTTCCTCTGGGGAGTGTATGCGTGCAAGGACTTTCTGTTTAAACCGGAAGTGCCTGTGGAGAAATCCCGGCAGTTCAGCATATATGAACCGAAAGAAGAGAGTTTCAGTAAACATGCGCTTATCGACTTCTGGGGGAATACCGTAATAACGACTCCTCTTGTCCCTCAGCCGGTAGATAAGGTGGTGGTATACCGTCCTACCGAATATTTGCATGGATGGCTGAATGCCGTGGTGGTCTTTTTGCTGTTGCTGGTGGTGGCATCGGTCTGTTTCAATCTGGGTAACAGGTATGTTTGGCTGTTGCTGATGTTTCTGGGGGTGGATGCCGTTATCCATTTCGTTTTCCGTTTCGGGATGAACGAAGGCGTGCTGTTCGGAGGGCATTGGATGTTTGCCGTTCCGATATTGATAGGCTGGTTTTACACCAAGTTGCCGGTGCGGATGTACAGGGTACTGGACTGGATAGTCGTTCTCCTGTTCTTCATCACTTTTACCCAGAACTGTGTGGAGTTTATACGGCTGTGGGAGGAAATCGCTTAAAAGAAAGAGAGAAACTGCTGGAACAGCGACGGACGTAGCAGGATAGGGAACAGGAACCCGAATACCGCCCCGTAGAAATGGGCGTTATGGTTCACATTATCGCCTGCCTGCTTTGCCATATACTGGCAGTATGCCAGATAAATCACCCCGAAGATAATACCCGGAATCGGCAATACCGCGAAAAACAATATCTTTCCCCAGGGGTTGAAAAAGATGGAGGCGAACAATACCGCCGATACTGCCCCGGAAGCTCCGATAGATACATAATACGGGTCGTTGCGCCGTTTAATCAGGTCGTAAAGCGAAGCGACTATCATCCCGCCGAAGTAGAGGACAAGGTAGGCGGCCTTTCCGAAACCTACATACTGGAACAAAGATTCCATATAGGTTCCGAACGACCAGAAGGTAAACATATTCACCAACAGGTGTGTCATGTCGGCATGTACAAAACCATGCGTAACCAACCGGTACCATTCTTTATTGTGAATGGTGCGGTAGGGGATAAACGCCAGCTTCCGGAAGAGGTTTTCATTCCCGAAACAGAGGTAAGAAACTACGGCTGTAACACCTATCAGGATATATGTAAGCATACTTTAAAATTCTGAAGTGAAGTGGAATTTAATATCAGGGAAATCCTGTTGCGCCATCATCAATACATAACCGGAGTCCGCCAGATACACGTCGCGTCCTTCTTTGTCGAGGGCCATATATTGGGATTTGCGTTTCTTGAAATTGTCCAGTGCTGCATGGTTGTCGCTTTCAATCCAGCAGGCTTTGTAAAGGCTGATAGGTTCCCATTTACATTGTGCGCCGTATTCGTGGAGCAGGCGGTACTGGATGACCTCGAACTGCAATTGTCCTACCGTTCCGATAATCTTGCGTCCGTTGAACTGGTTGGTGAACAACTGGGCAACTCCTTCGTCCATCAACTGCTCGATACCCTTGTTCAATTGCTTTGCCTTCATCGGGTCGGCATTCTCGATGTATTTGAACATTTCCGGCGAGAAGCTGGGCAGTCCTTTGAAATGGAGTTCTTCACCGGAAGTCAGCGTATCACCGATTTTGAAGTTGCCTGTGTCCGGTAAACCGATAATATCGCCAGCATAGGCTTCGTCCACTACCTCTTTCTTTTGTGCCATGAAAGCGGTAGGGCTGCTGAAACGCATCATCTTGCCGAAACGTACGTGTTTGTAGTTGGCATTGCGCTCGAAACGTCCGGAACATATCTTTACGAAAGCGATACAACTGCGGTGGTTCGGGTCCATATTGGCATGTATCTTGAAAATAAAGCCGGTGAAGTTGTCTTCTTCCGGGTCTACCATGCGTTCCACTGCCTGTATCGGACGGGGAGACGGAGCGATGTTGATAAAACAGTCCAGCAACTCTTTCACCCCGAAGTTGTTCAGGGCGGAACCGAAGAATACCGGAGCAATATCTCCTTTTAAGTAAGTAGCTACGTCAAATTCAGGATAAACGCCTTCGATTAGCTCGATGTCTGCACGGAGCTTTTCGGCCTGGTTCGGGTCGATATAGTTTTCCAGTTCCGGGCTGGTTATGTCTTTGAACTCGATATTCTCGGTAACGTATTGTTTGCTGGGGGTATAGAGGTTCAGTTTTTGTTCGTAAATATTATATACGCCGCGGAAACGCTGTCCCATATCGATCGGCCAGCTTAAGGGGCGTACATGGATTTTCAGTTCTTCTTCCACTTCGTCCAGCAAATCGAACGGGTCTTTCCCTTCGCGGTCCATCTTGTTGACGAATACGATAACGGGGGTTTTCCGCATGCGGCAGACTTCCATCAGTTTACGGGTCTGTGCTTCCACACCTTTGGCGGCATCAATCACGATAATAACACTGTCTACAGCAGTCAATGTCCGGAACGTATCTTCCGCGAAGTCCTGGTGGCCGGGAGTATCGAGGATGTTAATCTTATGGTCCGAATAATCGAAAGCCATAACGGAAGTTGCAACAGAAATACCGCGTTGCTTTTCAATCTCCATCCAGTCGGAGGTCGCTGTCTTTTTAATCTTGTTGGACTTTACGGCACCGGCTACGTGGATGGCACCTCCGAAAAGCAATAGCTTTTCAGTCAGTGTGGTCTTACCGGCATCCGGGTGGCTGACGATAGCAAACGTTCTTCTTCTTTCTATTTCTTCTGAATATTGACTCATCTTGTTCTTAATGTTGTATTTTACAAAGACGCGGCAAAGATACAAAACGAAGGGGCAGGTTCCAAACCTGCCCCTATCTAATTATAACGGATATAAACGGAATCCAAACCTGTGTCTTACAGCAGGTATCAGATACGGTTGATGCGGATAGGCGCCCCAGCTTGTATCGCCGCCTACGCCCATTTGTTTCCAGTCGATGTTCCAGGTAACCATGTCTTTCGGCTGTATGTCGGACATGTGGCGCTGGTGCTTCTTCAGGTCTGCTTCACTCAGGTCTTCGGTCGGGAAGAGGTAGGCGCTGGTGCTCATATACGGCTGACCTTCGGCTTTCAACCCGCTGCCCGATGTATTGGTGAGAGTCATCCAGCGGACTTCGGTCTTGTTGCCGTTTTCCTGCGGACGGTCGTAAGGGAAATACTGTTCCCATACACTGCCTTTGTAGCGTCCGACAAAAGCGCTTGTCAGACGGTCGGAATAGTTCTCGTGCGGACCGCGTCCGAACCATTCCATCTGGTCGTATTCCCGGTTCAATGTCAGGCTCACTCCCAGGCGAGGAAGCAATGGCAAGGTATCATTGGCTGGGATGAAAAGACAGTTTACATCTACATATCCTTCTCCTGAAACCAGATATTTCACGATAAAGGAGGAGTGTCCCACCGATTCCGGCAACTGGTAGGTCGATGTCAGTTCATATGTACCGGTACCGGTTTGTTGCTTTTCGATTCGTATCAGTTTGGCATCCCGTCCGGCATGCCGCCACGGGTCGCAACGTTTTGCCAGGTCGCTTCCCAAATCATTGTCTGTAGACGGACGCCAGAAGTTAGGACGTAGGGCTTCCTGTATCATTTCCTTGCCATCGGACTGGTAGGAGCATAAGGCGCCGGTAGAGAGGTCGAAGGATACTTTCATCTTTCCGCTTGTCACTTCCATACGGCCGGAATGTTCTTCCGCTTTCACCGGACCAGTGGGTTGCGAAGACAGGGCTGGTTTGCCAAACGGCAGTTTTACTTGCTCGCAGGCGAGTTCTTCACCGGCTTTCAGCAACCCTGCATCCGATTTTTGATAGGCGTAGAAGTTCAGATAGTACTCCACACCGGGTTTTTCATCAATTGCGGGGAAGGATGTTTTGAACAGGCCTTTCTCTTGGGCAGGCAGTTCGACGTTGTCGATTGTTCCGTTTGCCAGTACTTCGCCGTTTCCTTCCAGACGCCAGCCGAATGTGAAATCGGAGAGGTCGGTAAAGAAGAATTTGTTTGTCAACTCGACTAACCCTTGATGGTAGTCTGCCAAGCGGAAAGTGATATTCTGGTAAACTTTCTTCACTTCCCAGATATGCGGTTTCAAGGTGCGGTCGGCAGCAACCAGTCCGTTCATGCAGAAGTTCTTGCTGCTCGGTGTCCCTTCCGGTGCCATATCGCCGCCGTATGCCCAATAGAAACGGCCGTCGGGAGTTTTCTGTGCAATTCCCTGGTCTACCCAGTCCCAGATAAATCCGCCCTGCAAGCTCGGGTATTTCTCTATCACATCCCAGTAGTCCTGCAGATTGCCGACACTGTTGCCCATGGCATGTGCGTATTCGCAGAGGATAAGCGGCTTGTTCGGCAGATAAAGGGTCCAGTTCAGCAATACATCCAGCTTTTTGTACATCGGACAGAATATATCGGTATAAGGTCCTTTGATTCCGTCTTCCGAATGAACCGGGCGGTGCGACCTGTCGTGGGCATGTATCCATTTATAAGTCGTGGCGAAGTTGCATCCTTCGCCGGTTTCATTTCCCAGCGACCAGACAATGACGCAAGGATGGTTTTTATCCCTTTCAAACATGCGTTCCGTACGGTCTACAAAGGCTTTTTCCCATTCGGGCTGGTTGGCAAGGCACTTGTCGGGGGCGTAGCCCATTCCGTGGCTTTCGATATTGGCTTCATCCACCACATAGATGCCATACTGGTCGCAAAGTTCGTACCAGCGTGGGTCGTTCGGGTAATGAGAGGTGCGTACGCTGTTGATATTGAATTGTTTCATCAATTGTATGTCCTTAATCATCGAAGCTTCATCGACCACATGTCCGGTATGAGGGTCATGCTCGTGCCTGTTCACTCCTTTTATATATATTGGCTTGCCGTTTACCCATAGCTGGGCATGCTTCGTTTCACATTCCCGGAAACCGATTTGGCGGGAAACGACCTCTTCTACTTTTCCGTTCACCCGCAAGGTTAAAAGCAGGCGATACAGATGGGGTTTCTCCGCACTCCAAAGTTTCGGGGCAATGACCTTCTTATGGAATTCGATATCCGGATTCCCTTTCTGTTGCTTTTTCCGTTCCGTATAGATGCTGCGTCCATCCGGTTCCTGGAGGTCGATTTCTATTTCGGCGCCTTTTATCTTCTCTGGATTTCTATTCCCTAATTCGAGATACAGGCTGAAATCGGCGTCGGTGTACAAGTCATCCAGATCGGTCACTACCTCGAAATCGCGGATATGTGTCTGCGGACGGGCATACAGATACACGTCACGCTGTATGCCGGCAAAGCGCCAGAAATCCTGGTCTTCCAGATAGTATCCGTCGCTGAATTTAAAGACCTGAACGGCTATCTCATTCTCTCCGCCCCAGTTCAGATAACCGGAAAGGTCGAATTCGGCAGGTGTCTTGGAGTCTTGCGAATAACCGACCTGTTTACCATTCACCCAAACATAGAAGGATGAAGCAACGGAACCGAAATGAAGAATAACCTGACGGTTTTTCCAGTTGGCAGGCACGGTGAACTTCCGTTTATAAGAGCCGACAGGGCTGTTGTCGGCAGGAATCAGCGGCGGGTTCTTCTTAAAGCCATATCCGCTGCCTACATAAAAAGGATACCCGAAGCCTTGGAGTTCCCAGTTTCCCGGCACGGTAATATCGGACCAACCGGACAGATCAAAGTCCTGCTTCCAGAAGTCCATAGGTCGTTCGGCAACTTTCGGAACATAGTGGAACTTCCAGGTTCCGTTCAGGCACATATAATAGGGGGATGCCGACTTCACACCCTCGATGGCAAGTTTTTTCGTCGGATATCCCATAAAGGTGGCGGCGGAAGGCAAGCGGTTGATATGCAGTACATCGAAGTTTTCCCAGTCGTTATCCGAATGGGGATATTTATCACGACGCACTTCTTTCACCGCCTCCTTTTTCACTTGTGGCTTTTCCATCGGAGCCCCATCGTATTGGGCATGGGCGGCAAACAAAAAACCGGACATCCCTATAGCTAACAATACTTGTTTTCTCATATCTGTATGCTTATTTATTCAACAACATTTTTATAGTTACAGCCGACGACCAGCTAAAGTTCGGACAGTTCAGAGTTTCACCCGTAAGCGGATTATAGTTTTCATGGATAGGTCCGTCCGTAAGCAATCCCTGAGCATTGTCGATATATTTGGCAACAAATCCGTCTGCTTCCTTGTCAAAGCCATAGTTACGTAGTCCCGTAACTCCGAAATAGACCTGGTCTATCCAAACCGGACCGCGCCAGTATCCACGGGTCGGACGAAGCTTCGGGTGGCTGATTTCTAATGTCCCCAATGGAATTTTCGAGTTGAATTTCTGCGGGTCGAGCATCTTATCCAATACTTTCCGTGCCTGCTCCGGAGTAGCTACACCTGCCCAAAGCGGCAACCAGCATTCGGCGCCCATCACTTTGATAAACTCGCCTGTTCCCAGCCGGGTATCGTAAAAGAAGCCGGTTTCCTCGTCGAACATCTTTGTTTGGATATGTACTTTCAGGCTTTCCGCCTCTTGTTTCAATTGGGATGCCAGTTCATTTCTTCCGAGTATTTCCGCCATTTCTGCCAGAAAACCTTTTTCCGCATAAAGGAAGGAGTTGAGACAGATATTTTCCTGGTTCATCGACCAGGCGTTCTCCGGTTCATTCTTCAGCATAACAGCGTCGTCGAAACGAACTCCGTTATCCATGCCGCTTTCCCAGCAGGCAGCTATCAGGCTCCCATCCGTAGAACCATATTCGCAGATGCCATTCTTGTCGTGGTCGCGGTCGGTGTACCACCATTGGTGATATTTGTACAGCTTATCGAACATTTCCGCTACAAAAGCTTTGTCGCCGGTAGCGTCATAAATGCATTTAACAGCCCATGCAGCCAAAGGGGGTTTTGTATCACGCCAGTTGATACGTTCTTTATTGCGGCTTACAAAATCGGGGATCATCCCATTTTCCGCCTGATAATCGAAAAGGCAGCGTACCTCGTTTTTTGCTTCTTCAGGGTTATACAAAGCATTGGCTGCAGCATGTTTCCATGAGTCCCACGACCAAACACCAAAGAAACCGTTATAGGAAGGGTAGGTTCCGTCGTGCAGGATATCACCTGACGGGGTACGCCAGTTGGCGACCAGTGTCATCAGGGCTTTTGCTACCACATGCCTGTATTTGTTCTCTTTCATGAATGGGCTGTCATTTTCGAATAGGGAGGACAGATACGTATTCCACCGTTTTTCATTCTCAGCGAAAATCTGGTCGGCATCCAATCCTTTAAGTTGTTCGAGTTCTTTGTTCAAAGCCGCCTCATCGAACGCAAAGGTCTGGGTAGACACTGTTTCAAAATCGCTGCCGGGGGGGAGCTGTAAGTTCGCTTTTTCGACAACAAGCAGGCTGTCTTTTCCAATCAACCGTACGTCTTCGGCTGTATTAAACGAGACAAAGGTTAGTGTCTGTTCCCGGTTATTCAGAATCTTCAC
Source organism: uncultured Parabacteroides sp. (assembly GCA_900541965.1). Taxonomy (GTDB): domain Bacteria; phylum Bacteroidota; class Bacteroidia; order Bacteroidales; family Tannerellaceae; genus Parabacteroides. Next base: position 11,031 of record UQLN01000066.1, read on the forward strand.
TCCTTTACCGGTTGCCGACAAGGTTGCACTGTTTTCGTAAACTCCGCCGAGCCATTGTAAAGATATGGTTACTTCTTTTGAACCTGTATTTTTTACTTTGGAACGGATTACTGCTGTACGGGCAGTCGAGAAGCATAACTCAGTCACGAAGCTTAACTGTTCGTTTCTGAATTCCTGTACCAGTTTGCCCGGATAATATTTTGAAGTCTGTATATTACGGGCAAGGTCATACTTTTTGCCGTCGACCCGGATAACAGGCTCTGCAAGCGAACGGGCAATCCATCCCCTGCCGGTCATCATATAAGGACCGACAAAACTGCCCGCCAGCCGGGTTGCCTCATTTTCCGGTAATGCATATCCGGTCCATGAACCCAGGTCGGCAAATACGAAGAGGTCCCGGTCTTTTTCCGTTTGCGGTACATTCTTGATATTTATCAGGTTGTAAAAGTCGTTGCGGTCATTTTTTATTTCTTCCGGCGAAACATCGCTCTTCACTCCTGTGCAACAGGAAGACAATAAAAGGGCGGAACAAACCGAAAGATGGTTTATTATCTTATTCATGATTAAAAATGTTTATAAAGTGAAAGCTCCTGTAAAGGATTATTCGATTTATACACACAGGCTCTGTGTAACATTACATGAAACCTGTATGTAATGTTACATCGAGCCTGTATGCAACAGGATGCTTTTATTTGGAGAAATTCGGATTTTGTTCCCAGTCAGGATTTAACAGGAATTCATCGTGCGGGATAGGCAACAGTTTGTGTTTGCTGTCTACATAATTATCCACGAAAGGTTTCTTGTGTGCTCTCAGTGATTGTTCCACAATGCCCCAGCGCACCAGGTCGTACCATCGTGAGCCTTCGAGGGCGAGTTCGCAGGGGCGTTCCACATCCTGCAAATGTTTAAGTACGGCATCCTTGCTCATGTCTTTCGGGAGAGCCGTAACATTTACACGTTCACGTACCTGATTGATATAGTCGATAGCCTGTGGAGTAGCCCCTCTGTGATTAAGACATTCAGCATATAGTAAGAGGACATCTGCATAGCGGATTATAGGAATATTAAAAGCACTATAGTCCCAGTACTGGCTCAAAGATTCGTCCCAGGTCATAAACTTATGCCAGTAAATAGCATCTTTCGAATGGTAGTCGCTGAAATGCTTGCCTTCTTCCATGTAGAATGCTTTTGTTTCCGGATCATCAAAGAGGATTGTGGCATACAGACGGTCGCTGTATTTACCGTCAACCGTTTTATCCTGCTTCATGACATCGAATAACCAGAAAGAGGGGTATGCCTCTTCGTATCCTTCGGCATCACTGGAGGCCAGGTGGAGGGCGATGCGGTTAAACTCGCGACGACCACCGTCCATATTTCCGGAGTACTGCACTTCAAACACGGCTTCCTTGCTGTTTTTATGTAATCCGTCCCACAAATCAGCATAGTTGTCGATCAAATCATATTTCTCGCTGTCAATGATCTTTTTCAATTCTTTTTCCGCTTTATCTTGCTGATTGCGGAACATATAGAATTTAGCAAGTATGCCTGCCGCCATATATTTGGTGGCGCGTCCTGCCTCTTCCGGTTTCCATTCGTCAGGTTCGGGCAAGTAGCTTTGTACTTCGGACAATTCCTTTTCGATAAAGCTGGTGATGACTCCGGGTTGCGATTGCTGAGGATAGAATTCTTCGTCCGTACCTTTCAGCTCATGTTCGTACAGAGGCAATCGTTCACCGAAATTCAGATACAACCGGTAATAATAGTAAGCACGCAGGAAACGGGCTTCCGCCAACGAACGGTTCTTTACTTCTTCTGTTATTCCCTCTACGTTAGGGATATTGTCAATACATTGATTGGAGTAATTGATGCCTTTGAACAGGTCGCGCCATTCGCTGTAACCCAAAGCATCGTTTGGCGTGTTGTTATACATTGCCAGGTTCATCCATGAGGTTACATCAGCACGGAAGTCCAGTTCATCACTTCGGTAGTTGTCGATTACAATATACCGTTCAAAAGGCATTCCCCATCCCATATTCGGTTGCAAATAGGCATAGGCGGATGTAAGTCCTTTGAGTATGTCTCCTTCTGATTTCCAGAATGTGGAAGGAGTCAGGTAGTTGGGATTTGTCTTTTCATCGAGGAAGGAACCGGTGCAAGCTGTTAACCCAAGATTAAGCGCCAGACCTGCGATAAATATATTCTTCAGTTTCATGATATTCTTCTTTAATGATTAAAAACCAAATTTCAAACCGATCATATAAGAACGGCTTAAAGGATATAATGCGTCGTCGATACCCATATAAGTAGTTCCGCTATCACTATTGGATGTTGCTCCGGTTGCAGGATCGTATCCTTTATAACCGGTAATCGTAAACAAGCGGTTTGCTGCAAGGTAAACACGTAAGTTTTCGATACGTAGAGACTTGCATACTTTAGATGGCATGTTATAACCTACCTGCAAATTATTTAGGCGCAGGAAATCTCCATTTTCAACAAAACGGTCTGAAGTTTGGATATTACCGTTAGGATCGCCTACTACCGCACGTGGAATATCCGTATCCGTGTTTTCCGGTGTCCATGCATTTAAGGCATCCTTACCGTAGTTGAATACCTTATCCATACGTTGTAACTGGCGTTTCATATAATTATAACGCTTCACTCCGAAATTACCATAGAAGTTTGCCACTAGGTCGAAAGCTCCGTAACGCAGGTTTACATTGAATCCGACAATGGCTTTAGGGTTACCGCTACCTACTTTTACTTTGTCGTTTGAGTCCAGTTTCCCATCTCCATTTTGATCGATAAAGCGAATATCGCCGGGGGCTGCTGCCGGTTGCAAAGGAATCCAGTTGCCGGAAGCATCTTTCGAACCGTGCTGGGCGTTCCAATCATCCACTTCTTTCTGGTTTTGGAAAATACCGTCGGTTTTCAGCACCCAGAATTCTCCGATTTCACCGCCTACATAGGTTCGTGCCGGACCGTATTCGTCCAGATAACCGGGATCGGACATTTCTTTGAGGACACTCTTGTAATGCGAAACGTTCAGATCGAGGTCGTATTTAAATTTACGTCCTACGCTTCCATGATAAATTGCCTGCATTTCGAAACCTGTTGTACGCAAACGTCCTTCATTTACGATAAGGCTTCCGAAACCTGTACAGGTACTGATATTTTTAGATGACAGCATATCCTTGGTATTCTTGATATAAGCTTCGGCTGAAAATTCGAGCTTGTTGTTCCAGAAGCCCAGGTCAATACCGATATTTTTGTATAATGTGGTTTCCCATTTGATATGTGTGGAAGGCAGACCGATAACAGCATATCCCATACTGATCAGATTGCCTCCGAACGGATAGTTCAGGTTATTTGTATTGGATGTCAGACGAGGAATATATTTATAATTACCAATCGATTGGTTACCTAAAGCACCGTAGCTCAAACGTAGCTTAAAGGTCGAAACTGTCTCTTTCATCTTTGTCCAAAAACTTTCATTTGCAATGTTCCAGCCTAAGGAAGCGGAAGGGAAGAACCCCCATTTATTACCTTCACCGAAACGGGAAGAACCATCGTAACGGGCTGATACCATTGCCATATAACGATAGTCGTAGTTATAACTGACACGGCCGAAAGCAGAGCGCAGTGCGTAACGGTTGTATCCTCCTCCTACAGCAAAATTGGTTTGCCCGTGTTCCAGGTATTGCATGTCGTTGTTCTCGAACTGGGAAGCTGAACCGGATTGGTCATCATATCTGTTCTCTTCCTGGGAGATACCCAGTAGTGCCTGCAGGCTGTGCTTTTCTGCAAATGTTTTATTATAATTGGCTGTTAGCTCCAGCAAGTCTTCTGTCCGCTTGCTTCTTTCTTCGTATAAAGAAGCTATTTTGTTTACTTTGCTGGCTCCTACATAATAGGTGGGTGTGAATGTCTTATAATGATAGAAATTCATATTACGTCCCGCCTGGAATTTAATGATGAGGTCTTCTATCGGTTCATACTGGATATAGGCGGATGCCGATATATAATCATTGGCATTAGTCGTTTTGATCAGGTTATTGAATGCGACCGGATTTGCCGCATCCGACATTCCCATACCGGGTATTGCACCGCCATAACCGCCGTCATTATTCGGATCGTAAACTGATACCAGAGGTTCGATATTTGTTGTCTGATACATACCGGGGAAACCTGTATCAGCTTCCGGAGTCGTAGTCTTGCGTCCGTAACTGATGGATTCTCCCATTTTGAACTTGCCACGCTTGATATCGGAATTCAAACGGAAACCGAATTTTTCCGAGTCTGTGCCGACGATAATACCTTCTGTAGAAGAATAGAAACCGGATAAGGCCACATTCATTATTTCATTTCCTGCGGTATATCCCAAGTTATATTTCTGAGTCAGACCACGACGGTAATATTCTCTCTGCCAGTCTGTATCTGCAAACTGACCGGGGTTTTCTTCGTATGCTGCAATGTATTTGGGCCAGCGGCTTTGGGGTAAGCCGGCATTGGTCAATGCCATTTTGCGTACTTTTATGAATTCTTCCGAATTACAGACTTCCATCCGTTTGGGCAGGTCGTCCATACCAAAATAGGCGGAAACTGTGATTTTAGGCTCTTGCTTTCCTCCACGATGTGTTTCGATCAGAATAACACCGGCAGCGGCACGTGCCCCATAGATAGCGGCTGTTGCTGCATCTTTCAGTACCGTCATGGATTTGATGTCTTCCGGATTTAGATATGCCATGTCGCCCGGTACTCCGTCAATTACGACCAGCGGTTCATTACTGGAACCCCAGGATGTCATACCGCGTACGGTTATTGTAGGGTCACTACCCGGAGCGCCTGTTCCGAAATTAACAGACAGACCCGGTGCCATTCCTTGTAGGGCTTCGGCGGCACCTGCTGTGGGTAAATTTGCCAGCTTTTCACCGGCAACAGTGGTTACAGAGCCGGATACATCCGATTTTTTCTGTGTTCCGTAACCAATAACGACTACCTCTTCCAGTTTTTTAGTGTCTTCCGACAGTACTACGTTTATTGTATTCTTTTTTCCTGGAGCGATTCTCTGTTGTATATAGCCGATATAAGAAACGATCAGGTCGCTGTTATTTGATATTTCCAAGGAAAAATGGCCGTCTACATCAGATATTGTACCGTTACTTGTTCCTTGTTCAACTATATTAGCTCCGATAATAGGCTCTCCTTTATCATCTTTGACTGTCCCTGTTATCTTACGCACTTGTTGAGCTTTCATCAAAGCGACATTACGGTTTGTCCCTTTATATAAAACTATATGTTTGTCGTCAATATCATATTTAATATTCTCACCGGAAAATAACTGACCCAGTACATCTGTAATACTTTCATTATTTACATTGATTGATACTTTACGATGTACATCAATTTGTTCCATATTATAAGTGAAATAATACAGACTTTTCTGTTCAATAACGGAAAGGACTTCCTGAACTGTGGCATTTTCCATATCCAGAGAAAAACGGGCAGACTGTGAATATGTACTTTCGGCGAACATAGGTAGAGTTCCAAAGAAAATAAACAAAAGCAGACATCTCATAATAGATAAACTTTTTCTTTGCCACGATGAAAATCTCTCACATCGAAGCATACTTTTCATAATATAATCCATACATTTGTAGATGATTAGTTAGTAATAAATTTAGGTTCTTAGAAAATTTATTTGATTAATCGTTTGGGAGCTGGAAGTGTTGGGGCATTTCCGGCTCTTTATTTTATATATCTGTTTTATTCCATAGGCGATCCATTTTTATAAATTATTACCTGGTCGCCATCCAGATTGAAATCCAACTGACGGGTACCTCTTAATAAAGCGAGAATCTGGGATAAGGTCGCATTCTTTTCCACACGTAAAGAGAATTTTCTTTCGGCAAGCCTTTCTCCCTCGATTCTTATATGAACATTGAAACGACGTTCCAAGTCTTTTGCTATCTCAGAAAGGGAATTATCGACATAAGCAATTTCGCCGGCTTTCCAGACATAAAAAGCATTGCCGTTCACACGGTGCAACTTCAATCCTGTCAGTTTTGAATAGGAAGCCTGTTCGTTCGGGTTCAACATCGCCGATTCCTGCTTATCAGTTGTACAGACTTCTACTTTTCCGGATTTCAACGTGACGTATGTATCTTCATCCCGGTAGGCTTTTACATTGAAGGTTGTACCCAACACTTTTATCGTCATATCCGGAACCTGCACAATGAACGGGCATTTTTCATCGTGTGTTACTTCAAAAAAAGCTTCTCCTTCCAATTCCACATGACGTTGCTTGTTTGAGAAAACGGCAGGATAATGCAACCGGCTGTTTGAATTCAGGCATACTTTCGTTCCATCCGATAAAACAAGGTTAACACGCTGTCCTTTGGGCACTTCAACAATATTTACCGCATCCGGAACTACCTGGCGCTCATAAAAAATATCGATAGTGATTAATAAAGCGATCAAACCGACTGCTGCATATTTCAAATAGTACGGGCTGAACAGCTTATATTTTCGGGATTGTGGCTTCAATAAACGTGACAGGCGTTGATAGCCTGTTTCTGCCCGGTTGGAACGGGCAATGGCTGCTTCGCGTTTTATGGTCCAAAGTCGTTCTATTTCAAAAAAGGTATCGGCATTCTCTTTTTCTGCCAATATCCAGTTTTCAACTGCTTCCGCTTCGGCTGAAGTGGACTGGGCATTTAAATATTTTATGATTTCTTCTTCGTTCATCTTGCTCAATAAGTATCGCTTGTATATAAACGAAGATTAAGCAAGGGAAAACTACGGGGGAATTTTTTTGTTTTTTTTACTTATATGTTGAAAAACATAAGATGAGTATGAAAAGGTGGTGTAAGTCTTTTCGAAGAAATACAATCGCCTGACGAATATGCCATTCTACCGTACGGGTGGAAAGGCCCATTGCTTCGGCGATAGCTTTATGGCTCATATCCTCGAAATAACATAAACGGAATATCTTTGCACACTTTGGGGATAACTTTTCAATAGAGTCATTAATTATATCCTGCAAATCGTTACTTATAATAGATTTTATTACATCATTTTCATCGGAATGTTCTTCAATCCAAAGCATACGGAGTTCTCCGATACGGACTTTTCTCTCATATTCCTCTATAACCATTTGATGTTTTAAATGATCCAGACAGCTATTTTGCGTACATTTATATAGAAAGGACTTTATGTCGTTAACCTCTATGGTTTCTTTTTTCTCCCAGTAAAATAAAAAAACATTTTGGACCAGATCTTCTGCGGTATGTTCATCTACAAACCTGGAAGCCAAAGCTACCAGGCGCGGATATAAAACCAGGAAAAACCGACGGAATGCCGGAAGGTCTCCTTGCCTGACTTTTTCTATGTCAAACGTTAGTTTTTTCAATGCAGAATATACTGTTTCATGTGAGTAATTGCTTTAAACAAATACGGAGGCTTTCTTCCCAATGCGGGATAGTAATACCGTATGTTTCTTTTATTTTACCCTTATTCAATACGCTATAAGGCGGACGTACAGCCCGTGTAGGATAATCTTTTGTTTCAATCGGGCGGACATTGCATTCTATGCCTGCTATTTGTAATACTTTTACTGTGAAATCGTACCAACTGCATACCCCTTCGTTTGAATAATGATAGATTCCCGGAACAAAAGTCCCTTTTTCATCAGCCGTAACAATTGTCAGGATGGCTTCGGCAAGATCGCCTGCATATGTCGGGGTACCTGCCTGGTCGAATACAAAACCGAGTTGATCCCGCTCTTTCCCCAGACGAAGGACTGTCTTAACAAAGTTATTTCCAAATTCGGAATACAGCCAGGCGGTACGGATGATTACCGCATCCGGGCAAACTTTTACCAAGGCTTCTTCACCGGCCAGTTTGGTACGGCCATAGGCTGACACCGGACGCGTGTCGTCGGTCTCCTTATACGGACGGTAATTTGTACCGCTGAACACATAATCCGTAGAGACATGGATGATTTTCGCATTGGCTTCGCGGGCTGCTTCACCCAATACGTGCACGGCATCGCAATTCAAACGACGGCACAAGTCCTCATTGTCTTCTGCTTTATCTACAGCGGTGTAGGCTGCACAGTTCAGTATATAGTTTACCTGATTATCTTTAACCATAGCTTTCACTGCGGCAGCATCTGTTATATCTAATGTGTCGACATCCGTAAAAAGGAATTTGTATTGCGGATGTTGGTTTGCTTTCAGGCGAATCGAATTACCCAACTGTCCGTTGGCACCTGTGACTAAGATTGTTTTCATGTCTTTAATCGTCTAAGTTCAGTTCTCCATTCATATCGGCACGATATTTTTCAGCCAGTAGGGCCAGGAAGGAACTGATTTGTTTGATAGCCTCCATTGTTTCGGAGCTTATTTCTTTTCCTTGCATTCTTAGCATAAGGAAACCGTAAATGGCATTGAAGCAAGTTTCCAGTTCAGGCAGGTCTTCACCTCCCGATTTTGCCCGGAGCTGTACGATATAAGGCAACGTTTTGTAATAGGCTGCCCCGTATACCATCTCCTTGGGGGAGCGGAGTAAACGCAGGTGCAGGTCTGTCAGCGATATGATAACGTTTTTGTTTAATTGGATATGCCCTTTTTCCTTTACTCCTTCGGATATCATCATTTCGATAAGCTCTTCATACCAGCGGGCAATTTCTTCTTTCACTTCTTCCGGTTGGTCGTAGCGGGAAATAACCGTAGAGCGGATGGTTTCGATATCAAAATGATTGGCACGTATCAGATCTTCTACCTGCCACATGTATAACAGATACTCGGCTATATTTTCTTTTCTCTTTTGTTTTGCTATGATCATGCTTACAAAGATATACTATATTCGGATAATGCCTGATAAAAATCGGAATCTTTTATACCTAATAGCCTGCATACCAGTCGTGCGGCATTCAGGTTGGTCAGGAAATAAGGATCCGGAATGTTGACGGGGAAATTTCCGTAACGTGTTTTCAGATATGTTTTCCCATCCAGCTCTATGATTTCATGTTCCCCATAGGCGATAGCTGTTATATCTTCACGGACTTGTCCGGCAAGTTGCTCTACCACCGGATCTTCCGAGAAATAGATAAGCTTGCCTTCACGTTCGATGGATGCAACAAAATTGTGATACGTATTGTAATATGCTTCCGGAGTAACATGGTCGCTTTTCGGGGTCCATTCCAGATTGGTCAATATGGCAATATGCGGACGATAAAATTCCAGTTGGAAGCGTTTTTCCAAAGGTGACGTTATATGTTCGTCGCCTTCTATGATAGCGATCCTTGCCTCATAACTCAGATTTACGCGGTTTTGTAGCAGGGGAATTTTGCTGGTCAGGGCAAAGTCGAATGCAAGTTTTTGCCTTTTTAGCGTGTAGGCAATCATCGAAATAATCGATTTTTTTCCTTTGCTACCGGCAATAACGACCCTTGTCTTGGCCTTTGTCCGCTGAAATATAAATTCAGGGATAGACAGTACAAGCAAACCTAATTCTTTTGCCCGCACCAATTCGATATTATCCTGTTTAACAGTTGCTCCTAATACAACAAACTGAATATCTTTAGTCAATCTCTCCGGGAACCATCCGTCGCCATAGCATGTACAGCCTTCTTTTTTAAGTAGAGAAACAGCATCTTCCGTTAATCCTTTTCCTGAGGCACTAACTTCATAGCCTTTATGTTTAAGCGCTACGGCTAAATCATTTAGAAGCGGTTCGGTTATGGAGATTAAATGAACTTTTCGCATTGCTTGAAATTTGAATGCAAAAGTACGTAAATTTCATGAAGCATCGGCCCGGTTCTTTTATTTTTTCTTTTCTTTCGGAAACAAAAATGATAGTTATGATTTTCCCGATTCATAGTTATGAATTGAAAAAATCATAGTTATGAATTTATTTTGCCTTATATATCTATTTTTGTAAATAAAAAAGAGAATATGAAGATAGAACTTATCGATACCGGATATTTTCATGCCGATGGAGGTGCCATGTTCGGTGCTATTCCTAAGACGGCATGGAGCCGTCGTTATCCCAGTGATGAAAAGAACGGCTGTATTTTGGCTATGCGCTGTGTTTTGGTTACCACAGACGACGGGCGTATTATTCTTATCGATACGGGTGCCGGCGACAAGCATCTTCATTTATTGTCGTATTACCGTTTTTTTGATTTGGTGGATTTGACAGATGAATTATTGAAACGGGGAGTACATCCGGAACAGGTAACCGATGTGGTTCTTACCCACCTGCATTTTGACCATTGCGGATATGTCACAAGAAAAAATGTGCAATCCGAAGGTAAAGAGGCGTTTATTTTGTCGTTTCCCAATGCGGCTCATTGGGTAGGCCGGAAACAGTGGGATAATTTTCTTCGTCCGAATGCACTGGAAAAAGACTCTTATTTCCTGGAAAATATGCAGAAGGTGGCAGATGACCGGAAACTCCGGTTGATAGAGGAGGATACGGAATTATGCCAGGGCGTTAATTTGCGCCTGTTCGATGGACATACCCCCGGACAAATAGCCCCTTATCTGGAAACACCGGAACAGACGTATGTATTTGCCGGTGATGTAATCCCGTTGGAAGCCAGTGTTTCTCCCGAATGGATTTCTGCTTATGATACATATCCGGTCATTTCTTACAGCGAAAAAATCCGTATGTTGGAAGAGGCTGCGGAAAATGGGCAAGCGTTGATTTATTGTCATGATGCCTATTCTTCCTGTAGTACGGTCAAGAAAGTAAATGACTTTTATAAGAAGGACAGGAGAATCGATTTGCCTGGGAACGAAAATTTGTAGTATATCTCATGTATTTGCGCCACCTCGGCGCAAGCCTTCGCGTCGAGGTGGCGCAAGGGCGTGCGCCGGTGTGGCGCAGGTACTGGCGTTGAGGTGGCGCCGGTACGGGATGAAGCCTTCATCCGGATTCTGTTACAGTTCTTCCGGTTTGTCGCCGTCGCTTACTTGCCCGAAGGTGATGTTTACGGATGCGGAGCGAGGCG
>UQLN01000067.1 GCA_900541965.1 uncultured Parabacteroides sp.
TTATTTATTAATTAAATATCTACGAATGAAAGTAAGAAGTTTATTATTGTCGATGTGCGCGATAGCGGCATTGGCAAGTTGTTCAAAGAATGACGATGGAATCCCCGGTGGGGGAAGTGACGCTCCGGAAGCGAAAGTTATCCTTAAATTAGTAGGAAACAGTGACCAGGCAACCAGTAAAGCGGCAGGGTTACCTTCTAATGATGAGCTTGCAGCAAGTAATGGTACCATAAATAACCTTATGGTGTTTATTTTTAACAATACAGGAACCGTTATTACGAAGCAGTTTTTTGCTTCTCCGGGCGCAGGTCCTAATGAAGTATCGACCACGACGGATGCCCGTGACGTGGCAGTTATAGCCAATGCCAAAGAGGACATGTTTACTACTGTTGCAAGTAAGGATGCACTCAAGGCTGTGTTGGCAAATATACTTACTGGCGATAATCCTACAGATGCCGTAACTCAGAAGGATGATAATCTTTATATGTCAGGAGTCGGTACGTTAAGTACATTCGTAGAACAAGCGGATAAAAGTATGAAGGCTACAGTAACTGTACCATTGAACTATTTATCAGCCAGAATACAACTAAAGCAGATTACATTTAATGGTAAAGATGTAACAGATAATAAATATGTCCAATTAGCCGCGTTTGCCGGGGATGCTACTGCTAATTTTACCATCACACGCGTATATCTGATGAATGTACAGAGAGCGACACATTTCCTGCCTGTTACTGATGGCGGCACTAATTATATCGTACAAGGAGATAAACAATATACAGGGGGTGTTGCATGGAATGATCCATGGACTGGAACGGTACCCAATCAGTTCAAAAATAATAATGAATATACAATAGAGGCCGCTCCTGCTGTGTTCAAACCTACAGCAAATGCAATTTCGAACATCGGACATTGGTACACATTTGCAAATACCGGTGTCGGAAATATAGCCAATCACCCGACTGCACTTGTTGTTGAAGTGCAATGGAGAAAAGTGAAAAAAGATGATTCTGTTACTCCTAATGTTGCTGAAGAAATTCAAACCTTGTATTTCACAACTTATTTTGGAGGGGGAGACAAGGATGAACTTAAACCAGGTAATGTCTATACCGTATCTTTGGCTTTGAATGGTAACTTTAAACCTACCAATGATGGTGGTAGCGGTGGTGGTGGTACTACTGATCCGACCAAGCCGACTGTGAACAGTTCTGTGGAAGTTACTGTTACTCCGGCAACCTGGACACTTGTACCGGATATCTCTAAAGAATGGAAATAACTCCTGAATTGGTATTATGATTGATATGTCCCTCCAGCAGGGCATGCATACTTATTAATAAGTATCTGCCACGGACAGTGTCCGTGGCAGATATCTTAAACTACAAAGAAATAAAATAAGAAAGAATATCCATTATGACAGGTGCCTATAAATTCCGGTTCGTGCCGGGGATATTATCCTTTATGTTCACACTGCTACTGTTGTCGGGGTGCATAGCCGAAAATACCGATGATTGTTTCAAGGGTATCCCTCTGAAGGTGAATCTGCCTGCAGACATACCACAGGAAACAATAAAAGATATGAGCCTCTATGTATTCGATGATAAGGATTTATTGCTGGATATACTCCCAGTGGATAATTCGGAATCTGTCATCTTAAATTATCCAGGCATTCCTAACCTCCATTGCGTGGCCTGGTGCAATACGCAAGACGGTACAATGCTTGTCAGCCCTCTGAAAAAGGGCGATTCATGCTCCGATGGTTTCATCTCACTGAAACCCTCTGTACCTACACGGGCGGAGAAGAGCATATTCACCTCTCCGACTGATTTATTTTACGGAGAGCTTAAAATAGAAAATAATACAACGTCTAATCAAACGGAAGGGCAATCTATGGCTATTTCCCGCATGACGGCGTCAATGAATATAACATTACGAGGATTGCAAAAACTCACCGGTACAGAGGATGGGGATTATTCGCTTGTTATCTATGAAACATACAGCAGGATAGACTTTAACGGACATTACGGAGGCGAACTTGCCTCGTATTCCCCGGTAATGAACCGGGCGGACAACAAAGATTATGTGGTTTCTGCATTCTTGCTTTTTCCTGTGCCGGACGGAAACGGACTGACGATAGATATCTATCATAATAATTCCCTGCTTAAGAGTTTAAAGACCGATGGCGGGGGAAACCCGATTGTTCCTGTGGTTGGCAAAACCCTGAATCTCTTATTGGATTTTGAAGGTTCTGCCAATGTAGAGATTGCAATCACAGGGTGGGGAGAAACTTATGTCTGGAAAGAATACAATTGATTCCTCCGGAACCGGAGAAATTAAAAGAAATAATATGAAGATAGAGAAGAATTATATATCGAAGCTGAATGACTTGGTAAAAGTTGTTGGGCTAATTTTCTTACTGGGAGCTTGTCAGAACGATGACCAGTACAACGCGCTACGGGAGGGGCCTGTCCTGGTCAAGCTCTCTGTATCGACTTCCGACGCAGGCAACGCTTCAGGAAGCAGTGCGGATACAGATTCGCAAATTTCTTCCATTTATATTCTTCAGTTTAATGCTAATAATGACTCTTACGGTACCCTGCGTTATGTGGCGGAGGGACACAGGAACGCCAGTGGATCATATACCGCCAACTTGTTGCAAAGTATGGACGCAAATGATAACTACAAACTTGTTATTCTCGCAAACCTCCCTGACTATGGGTTTCTTTATGGTTTGTATGGCAATAGCTATGAAGATGTGCAGCGAACTTGCCTGAGTGAGGCAACGCCCGATCCCCTTGTTTTTGATGAAACCCATCTGTACCCTATGTTCGGGGTGGTTAATGGAGGAGCATCCGTTCAGGTGAAGGATGGCACTGCGTATAACAGCAGCACAGAGCTAATTCGTGCCGTAGCCCGTGTGGATATTGGCATTGGTACTAAGAATACAGACTCGGATGGTACTATTATATCATGGACGAAAGGCAAGGTTCCTTTTACCATGACTGAAGTACAAGTATGGCGGGCTGGACAGAGATACACATATATGCCGGCAGTGGAGAACTACCATTGGAATACTGTCACTTCCGGCGGTGTTTCTTCAAATAAAATCGTGATAGACCGTCCTTCTGAGTCCGGTGGAGCAACGAGTACGAAAACTTATAGCGGTACTTCCTATATAACGAACGGTACTTACTGTTTGGGACAAATCTACCTGCCCGAAGCCGATTTGCAGTGGGGGAGCGTATATGATGCCCGGCATGCTAACCGTTTAGCTATTATTGTAGGAGGTTATTACAATAACTCTTCTCAGCTATCTTACTATCGTGTGGACTTTACCAACGATAATTCCGGTGAAAAAATGGATATCCTACGTAACCATATCTATCAGTTCAGTGTGACCAAGGTAACGGACGAAGGTTATCCCACAGCAGAGTTGGCATATAAGAGTGTGCCGAAAGATATTAGTTTCTCTGCCAATCTTGTAGCATGGACATCATCCAATCCGGTTCCCATACCTTCAATAACCGGCTACCGCATATCATATGGAAGATTGAATGGTGAGATTTTGCTATGGGATGCTACTGCCAAGCTCAATGTTCCACAGAAAAAATATGCTTGGGGAAATAATCAGAATATGAGATTTGATTACAACGAATTTTATGGCGAAGCAAATAGCTTTTACGCTGTACAATATCCGGTTGGCATTCAAAACGGGCAACTATATGCCACAGTGGAGGCTGCTTTTAATCTGGAGGGAGCATATCCCAACCTGATGGTATCCGGCGATGATATAGTTGATGTGCAAGGTAATGAAAAAATTGCATGGAAAACGAATAACACTCTTACGGCTTTTGATATTTGTCGTAACTATCAGGGGGAAGGGTATAACGACTGGAGACTTCCGCGACTTTCGGAACTGGCATTAATCTATTTAAACAGGCAAAGTCTGGAATCGATGAGAGGGTTCTCGCCATTCAGTGGCACTTATTGGAGTGGGTCGGAATACCTGGTAAGTAATTCGGATTCAGATAGAAAACATTCCGAACAGGCTTGGGGTATAAATTTTGAAGCCGGCAATCCTCGCAATGCGGCAAACCATGCGAAGACGGAATTACTTAAAATCAGATGTGTACGGCAAGTACAGTAAATGAAACAATATTATATGATAAATATGGATATTCAAAAGAAACATCGCTTATCCGGAGCAATCATCATTGTATCGTGCTTTTTATTATTGGCAGGGGCATGCGAAAAAAGTGACGGGATTGAAACCGGAGCTCAAACAAGAAATGTATTCCTGAGTTTCAACGCGTCCACGACAAATTCAACCGTTACTGAAACGAGGAGCGTTGAATCCATCAATGGATTTACCGGGAATTCTTATACATTTGGCATGTCCATTACGAAAAATAATAGCTTGCATAGTGAAGTTTTTGAAGGATCTGGTGATTTGACAGCCACAATGAGTAATCCCCCGCAGATACCGGGCGGAGAGTGGAGCTGGAGTTTTAAAAAAAATACTGATAATCAGCTTGTAACTCCCCAAGGGCCTGAAGGAAAACCGTTAAAGGTAATCGCTTATTATCCGGCCATCAGCGGAACCGGAGCTTTTACTAATGGAATTCCGTTTGATTTTTCCGGAACTACTAATCCTAAACAAACAGAAATACTCTATAATACCAATACCTCATATATAATCTCCTCGTCATCCGGAGAAGATAAAGCAACGATCCCCTTACAGTTTCAGCATGCCTATTCCTGGATAGTTATTAACGTGACGAAATATATAGCGAAGGGCACATTTAATCTGACCAGTGTAGCTATAGATAATTTATCGGGAGAATGGATTAAAAATAAAGGAAATATCAGTCCCGAAACCGGATTGGCAATGGAGGGAAGTAGTACCGGTCCGATAGGAGAAGTAAGAAGTCCGCAAGCACTGTCTGTGGGTTCTCCTATAACATACGAATTTCTGGTTCCGGCGTTTATGGATGCAGGAGTCAAAGATGAAGATATAGTCATTACAATGATGATTAACGGAAATAAAGAATTGTTTCCCATTAAGAAAGAACACCTGAACAAAGACGGAAACACATATGGTTTCAGACAAGGCTATAAAAATACTTATAACCTTGAGTACAATAATTCGTCTATGAACCTACGTCTTTTAGATTGGACATCAGCAGATATAAATGAAAATTTTGGCGGAAACCAATCTGTTCCTGCAAATTATGTAAAAATAGACTATCAAAGCTATGATGGTAGTGGTCGACCACCACTGTGGACGTCAGCGGATAATAATGTTAAGTTTCCTCAAATGTACACGGCATCAACTATCGGAAACCATCTGTTTGAAAGTTATCTTACTACTGTGAACTATGGTGCCAATGGTGCATATGTACCTGCCAATCCGGTAATATCTCCACCTCCTGCGGGAGGAATAATCATAGATGACGATCAGAATGTAGCTTCCATGGAAAAAGTCTATCCGATATTTCAGATGACTACGGAAGATATTTCCATTGAACCGGTACCGTGGGAGGATGATAATGGAGATTTGGTCGCAAAAGAAATCTGCAGAAAATATAATGGAGGAGGCTTTCATAATTGGAGACTTCCGAGGGCCTCTGAGCTCAGAGCCTTATTTGTATATTTAGTTTATAATGCGGGCTATAACACTTCGCTGTCGAAATTGAACTTTTCTGCTGATAAAAATCAATATAAATTATATTGGACGGGTACTGAAGTAAACGAGAATCAGGCGTGGGCCATGTACTATTATGACGAAAGTAGAACTAATTTTCAACGTAGGGGTCCGATGATATCTCCACAAGACAAAAAAATGAAATTAGTTGTGCGTTGTATTCGGGAAATACCATAAACAATGATATTTAATTAATATATAAACGAACCATATTCCTATGATTAGAATATTAATATCCTTAATATGTATGTTTTGTCTGATATCCGGAGGGTGTACAGATGACAATATGATGTCTTCATCTCCAACACTTCTTCCGGGAAAGACTGTTCCTGTAAAACTGAGTTTGAGTACGGAGGCTTATAGCACTCCATTTATGGGAGAAACACGTGCCGGAGGAGGAAATTCGGTTTTGTCCGTTTCAACTCCAGGTATGGATATAGAATTGGTGGAGACACCGGTTACGAGAGCCGGTACAGCTATTGATGAAGAAAATGCCATCTATAATTATACCCTATTGCAGTTTGCGGGGACGACTGCTACTTCCACTCTGTATGGTAAGAAAACATATCCTTGTCCGGATGGAGTAATTGATACAAAAGATGTGGAGCTTAAGTTAACAACCACAGGCTCCGGTGGAACAGCCGTCAAGCACAGATTCGTAGTTATAGCGAATGTTAGTCCGGGGGATTTTAATTCTTTGCAAGAAAACAGTTCTACTTATTCGGATTTGCAAAATCTGAATTTCGGATTGAATGGAAATCAGAGTTTTCCATTGCGTGAATTAAGTGTGAGTGGGGTTAATAAAAAAACAATGGTCATGTGCGGTTTGGTTGATGCAGTCATTGCGGCTTCGGGCAAACAGATAGCTATTGTTTTACAACGTACGGTGGCAAAGGTTACTTTTAACATACAAACAGATAATGCGGATTTTAGCAAATTTGAAAACTGGGATGTATCATTGATGAACATCCCCAATAAAAGTTACTTTAATACATTAGGAAGGACGGCGGTTTTTCCTGCTTTGGATGAAAAAAAACTGTCTTCCTCTTATTGGAGCAAAGTACTTACTACTCCGACCATGGGGGATGCTCTTCCTATTGGTGGAAAGTCTTTATATATACCTGTTAATCTTCAGAAGACAGTGACTACATCCACTCTGCTTACCCGTCGTAACTTTTCGCCATTGGGTGGTACTTACCTTCAAATTATGGGCAGGGAGATGGCGCCGGGGGGAACTACTGCACTGCCTGTTGTAAAAGATTTTGTTCTATATCAGATTTTTCTGGGGAAGAATCTCACTACTGATTTCAGTATTTACCCCAATTATAACCAGACTTACAATATAACTTTGAAGGGCAGGATAGAGGATGATAGCAATGTGATAAGGCTTATTCCCGGTAAATTTTCCGGAAAGCTTGTGGCATATAGTAGTTCAAGTAATACCCCTTTACAGTCAACAACTGATCCAACTGCCGTAAAATGGGAATACTCCCAAAGAATAGAAACCTATTTTGCAGATAGTCCTTTTCCATGGCAAGGATCGGGAATAGAGGATTTAGGGAGGTATGACTTGAGATGGTATGCAGGAAGTTCATTCAGTAATTTAGGAGCAACTTCTTTGACAGACGGTTATGCTAATACCCGAACACTACAAGGAACTACTATCACATATATACACTATCCGGCGGCTTTGGCATGCTATATGGGACTGAATGGTCTGGGCAATGCAGGCCAACATGACTTTACATGGTATCTTCCTTCCATCGGAGAGTTGATAGGCACGTGGGTTGCTTCCTCAAGTATGGTAAGCCAGCAAAGTCCCAGCTATTGGTCTTCTACGGCCCTTAAAGATGTTCCTCAAGCCTTTGTAATCACAAATGAAGGAGAAGTGAAAACCGCTCCTGTCAATGAGGATAGTAATCGTCATTACGTACGAGGTTGCAGGAATCCGGATAAAGTTACCGCCAACAAATAGAATATAATTCTTTAAAAAGTGAAGATTATGAGTTTCAAATACTATATCATCCTGTCGGTCGTTTGGATATTGATTGGTTTGCCATTGGATGCTTTTGGGCAATATATCCAAAAAGAGTCGGTTAATGGCGTAAATTTCGCCATTATTTACTCGGAAGGATTAGCAAAATCTGCTCAATGGGACCTGGGATTTAAAATGATGAGAAACGGGGCAACCATCCGTCATCAGGTTTCTGGGGGAAATGGCGGGAATCTGAATGTCAATGACAGAATTCCGATGCGTTTCATCGTAGCTCCCACAGACGTGGCTAATGTCAGTTGGATTCAGGCTGCGGGTGTAACCGGAGGTAATGGAAATCTGAGTGCCGATTTCACAGGAACAGCAGATACAGGATGCCGCAACTATGGTAAAACTGCGCATGGTACCGGACGTAAATGGCGTGTTCCCACCCAACGCGAACTGCAACTGATGTGGTTGTTTCGTGAACCGATCGGCATTATCTATCCGCAAGCGAAAATGGAAGATGCATCGACAAAAAGCTACTGGGCTTCCACAGAGAAAGGTGCCGATAATGCCTGGTTTTTCGATTTCAAGCAAGGTGTTCCCCGTTGTTTCTGGCAACCAAAAACGACCTTGAGTAATGTGAGATGCGTAAGTGATTATTAATCAGTAATAAAAAAGAAATATGGAGATTCCGGAATTAGTAATGGATAAAGAGCGTAAAAACCAGTATCACATTTACTTGTTTTATATGAATGATACGTTTTGGGCCTTTGGATATTCCGCTTATTACCTGAGTATCATATACCCGGTATTGGAAGCCACTAAAGAGGCCTTAGAAGATCATGGAGAGTATATGCCTTGTGTACATGTCCCTGAGTCATATCTGTTAAAACTCTCGGATTTCTATAATACATTGGTTTCGGACACATACATACAGATTAGCGCTCCGCCTATTGCCTACTGCTATCGGAAAGCCTATAGTGAATGGTGCGGAAAACTGACTAACAGCCAACTAATATAAACTCCTTATATTGAAACATCAATGAGACGATTCATACGATATTGTTTATTATCTTTTATCCTGTTGTTTGCAGGTAGTCTTACGACTCACCTGCATGCCCAGTTTTATTCGGTGCAAACCAATACGTTGAAATTGGCCACTACCACATTCAACGTGGAAGGAAGTATGCTCCTAAGCGAACACTGGACCATAAATATGGGGATTTCGTATAATCCCTGGAATTTTAGTGATACGAAGAAAATCAAACACTGGTTGATCGAACCGGGTGCCCGATACTGGCTTTGGCAACCTTATGCCGGTAATTTTATCAGTATGTATGCCATGGGGGCCCGGTACAACATGGCTTGGAGTGGTGAATATCGTTATCAGGGTTGGGGATATGGCGCCGGAATGACTTACGGACGTACCTGGTTGCTCAGTAAACGATGGAATCTGGAAGCAGAAGCAGGTCTGGGTTTGTTGATTTCTCCTTATACCAAGTATCGCTGCGAGCATTGTGGTGACAAAGTCGGATCAGGAACCTATTATCTTCCGGTACCTAAGCTTGCACTGAGTTTGGTTTATCTGTTCTGAGGTCTGTACTCAGGCTAACCTATGGATTTATGAAAAGTACAAAGAGCATCTGCATCTTATTCTTTATAGCAATAGTTACTGCTTGTTCTCCGTTCGGAAGGCTGTATAAAGAACAACCCAGAGTAACGCTGGCATTGCCTGCAGGACAGCGTGTAAACCCACTTGCTGTTGTGAAGCAAGATACTTTGGTGCACAGTACCGTTAACCCGGATTTTATATTTGTCACAGCCACGGGTGATTCCGTACCTGTAGGTGTATCGGCCGAGTGGGACAGTATCAATAAAGAGAATATCAGCACTGTCATGATGGATGAAATTGTGATTTCATCACGATCTGTACGTAATACAGCCGAACGGGACGGAAAAATCAATGTGGAGTTTGTTGTAACGGTTCCCAAGGAATTGCAGGCAGAAAACTGGATGGTTAATATCCGGCCTGTCCTGTTGAAAGGTGACCTGCCTGATTCATTGAAAGAACTGCGTTTTACCGGTTCTAAATTTCGTGAACAACAGGAAAGGGACTATCGGCGTTATGACCGTTTTCTGGAAAACATTATTCCTGATTCGGTTAATTTTTACCACACATTTGTCAACTATCATGCTTTCGAGCGCTATCTGGAACGACTGAAATGGTATCAGCGCGGACTGGAGCGTCGCTGGGCTATACTTGATGTCAAAAAGCGTCGTCCGGACCAGTTGTTGCAACGCTTCGATTTTTTTAATAAGAAAGTTATCCGGCTTGATACGTTGCTGAAACAGCGTATGCAATCCGATGCTTACCGGATGATAGACCGGCAGCAGTGGCAATATAACCAGGCCTGGGAGCGTATGAACGATACGGTACGCTATCTGAACAAATATTTGCCGGAACGTTTTCGTTTTTTCAATATGCGTGCGGATCGTCTTACCGATGAACTCCGTACCCGTTACCATAATAAAATCGAATATCAAAAGCTTTCCATGCCCGGCGATTCGACAAGGTTATGGAGTAATTATGCTGCAAAGGTTGCGCGTGGGAACCAAAAGGCGGAAGAGTTGATAGCCCGTAAAAGATATTTCTATGAGCTGGCACTGAATTCTTCTGTTAATTCTCCGTACCGGCAGGCGAGGTATCCCGGTGGGGTAAATCCGGAAATATACTATCCGCGTTTTATTTTTTTTAATGAAAAAATGGAAAGGCTGAGTGCAGGATTATATATGCATTACCGTATAAAAGGGGCACGTGCGGAAAGCGGACAGGGAATTAAAATGCTGAAAGCCCTGATAGCCGGCAAAGATACCACTTCAGCTTATCTTAACCGTAGCCAGTTGGCAGAGAAGTACACGAAAAGATATCAGAAAATAAAAAACTTTTTCCCGATGTATCATTTTCGCCGTCCGGAAGCCGATACCCTTTCTCTTTCATGGATAGCCGGGAAAGCAGACACTGTGCCTACCCGCAGGATGCTTCTTTCACAGTTCTCGGAGAAGGATATTTATGATTATTATCAGAAACAGATTCGTCCGGATACGCTTTTACCGGATTCGGGAAGTATCCGGAAGCAATATGCTTCGCGTTTCAATTTCCTTTATAATTTCCTGCCTGTATACACGTTCCGGCGTGAAATCCCGGACTCTGTTCAACGGCACATCCCCAGCGTGAAAGTAGTACGTGATTTTAAATACAGCCTTTTCGACTCCGTATCTACCATAAATTACTATACGAAACGTTATGAACATTTTCGGGCTGTTTATCCGCAATACCGCTTTATGCGCCGGCTGTATAATATAAATCCTCCTGCCATGAGGTATGCCGCCCGGCAGGAAAAGGTCGGAAAGTGGATAGACCGTATCAGTTCGCTGGATTCGGCCAGTTTGGTCAAGATGTTTTATAATACGCAGAAGATTGCACGTAATGAGGCACGTAAAGCGATGCGGGATGAGAAATTCCGGGACATCGTACGTTTTCCCTTCAATTCCGAAGCACGTCTTGATACGGTGATTTATGCTGCAGGACAAGTACATTTCCTGTACTCCGAAAATATTCAGGCCGATGAAAATTCATCCCGGATGAAAGTTTATCTGACAGGTGAGGTAGTAAGCAGTACCGGTACCCGATATCCTTTACCGCTTTCGGACACGCTGACTTATCTGGTCAGCTCGATGACGAAGTTTGTGGATGAATCTCCCCGGTATGTCCGAAAGATTGTAACACGGGATGCGGAAGCCAATGTGAGTGTCGATTTCACCTTTCCTAAAAATAAGTTTAAACTGGATAGTAAAATAGAAATCAACCGGGAAGGATTGAAGAAGATACATGACCTGACTCTTGACTTGATGACAGATCCGGTCTACAGGATAGACAGCCTGACCTTATTTGCCACTTCTTCTCCGGAAGGAAACTGGAAAATCAACGGTGAAATAGCCCGGAAACGTGCAGAGTCTATCCGTTCTGTGCTGGAACGTGATTTTGCGATACTGTATGATTCTTTGGCTATTAATACCAGCGTTGAGGTCGATGTCTCCGGTAACATGATCCAACGGGAAGCTGCAGATGAGATACCAAATCTGCCGAAGCTTGTCAGGATACGGACTATTCCGGAAGATTGGGACAAACTGACCCGCCTGATAATAGCAGACCGGAATTTTATGGGAAACAAGGAAGCCGTCCTGAAACTTATCCGGAAAGAAAGCGAACCGGACCGCCGCGAGTATTTAATCAGAATACGTTATCCAAAAGAATATGCATATATGTATGATAAATTGTACCCGCTCGTGCGTTCGGTAGATTTTCATTTCAGCCTTTCGCGGAAAGGTATGCGACAAGATACGTTGTACACTACGGAGCCGGATACTGCTTATGCCCGAGGGGTGGAGTATCTGAAAAAGCGTAAATATGAACAGGCACTCGAAGTATTGCGTCCGTATGCAGACCGGAATACGGCGTTGGCATATATGTCATTGGGATATGATAAAGCTGCTCTCCGTATATTTGAGACGTTACCTCAACTTGCTGAAATTAAGTATCTGCAAGCCATTTTGCAGGTGCGTTTGGGAGATGAAAAGAAAGCCGTATTATTATTGCTTGGTGCAGCAGAAATGGATGAAAAAATGAAGTTCAGGGCTAATCTCGACCCGGAATTGTCTGTATTGGTAAAAAAATACGGATTGTTTCAGGAAGATGATTTTTGAGAGGGAATGAAGAACCATTTAATGTAGTTAACCAAACTGAAAGAGCCGGTTTCCCAAAAAAGGGAGCCGGCTCTTTTCTTAGTTTAATTGTTTACTTAATAGGTTGCATCCTTAATAGGTTGTACCCTGGAATACGTTGGATTGTGAATAAGGGAGCAATGTTCCGGTCATTGTCAGGTCGTTGCCTGAGAAGTTCGGATCGACAGTTACCGTTGCATTGTTTGTTGCGCTAAACAATACCAGATTGACTGTTGCGGAAATAAAGATACCCTGTACGTTCATGGAAAGGTAAACATTGCCGTTATTCTCTTGTTTGATCTGGATATTTGAAGCACTGCCCTGTACGGTGATACCTCCTAATCCGTTAGGACCGGGATAAGGGGAGTTGGAAGCAATTTGAACCATCGCCTGTCCGTCGTTCAGTGAAACGAAGTTTGTGTTGGAATTGACATAATACACACGTCCGTTCAACGGTTGTACGGAGTTGGCCTCCAAAACGAATGATTTGTTTGTGATTGCCTGCATGGCATTGTTGAAAGCCTCTTCACCCATCACTGAGTCCTTTTCAAGCCGTGCTTCTCTTTTTTCTTTTCTTTCCAGTTTCTTTTCTGCTTTTTCTGCACTCTTGCTACTTTGAGCCTGAACCTGTGTCATACCACCTAATACGAAGGCACACACCACCATTAAAGATAAAATTCTTTTCATACGATTTAGTTGATTTAGTTTAAAACGTTTTTTTAAAATGTATAGAAAAAACAACCTAATAAGGAAATTGTTCCTGCCCGTATGGGAAATACAGATATAATAACATTCTGTTTGAGTATTTACGTTAATCCGTCAAAGAGTTATTCAAAGTTGTCTGTTCAGGACTGTTTTAATGGAATAATCCTGTATTTTTGTAGTAGATATAAGATAAAAAGTATGAAAATAGACGTATGTTTTTCGCCGGCATTGTATCCGGTATATCATAATCCGGAGGCTGTCGTCGTCGTGGTAGATGTGTTTCGGGCAACTACAACAATGGCCGCTGCTTTCGGTAGCGGTGTACGCAGTATCCGCCCGGTAGCGACCGTAGAGGAAGCGCAGGCTTATAAGGAAAAGGGTTGGCTGGTTGGTGCGGAACGCAATGTGAAACGTTGTGATTTTGCGGACTTCGGCAATTCTCCCCTGGATTATACGCCTGAAAAAGTGAACGGGAAAGATGTGGTGTTTACAACAACCAACGGAACCCGTGCCATTACGATTGCACGCGATGCCTACCGGGTAATAACAGGGGCTTTTATCAACTTGCAGGCAGTAGCCGGTTATTGCCTGGCGCATAAACGTGACGTGGTTGTATTATGTTCAGGCTGGCAGGATAAAGTGAATATCGAGGATACGCTTTTCGGCGGGGCGCTGGTCGAAACTTTATTGCAGACCGGTTTGTATGAAACAGGTAGCGATGCAGCTGTGATGGCCCGCGATATGTGGAACACAAACAAGCAGGATTTGATGGCTTATCTGGAACCGACCGACCATATGGCACGCCTGAAAGCAAACCATCTGGAAGATGCCGTTCCTTATTGCCTGACATTAAGCAGTACGGATAAAGTCCCCGAACTGTCTATCGAGAATGAAATATTGATACTAAAATAATATGCTACGAATGGAAAAACAACCGGACAAAGTACGCTTCGGCGTTATAGGAACAAATTTTATTACAGACTGGGTACTTGCCGGAGCACGGCAGGATAAACGTTTTGAGCTGGTAGCCGTATGTTCACGGAAACAGGAAACGGCAGATGCATTTGCAGCCAAACATCAGATACCCTATACCTTCACTTCCCTGGAAGAAATGGCAAAAAGCCCTTTGATTGATGCTGTTTATATCGCTACTCCCAATTTCCTGCATGCAGAACAAAGTATCCTTTGTATGAAGCACGGCAAGCATGTATTATGTGAGAAGCCTTTTGCTTCCAATGCAAAAGAAGTCAGGGAAATGATTGCCGCGTCTAAAAAATATAATGTCACCTTGATGGAGGCAATGAAGCCTACTTTAACCCCGAACTTCCTGTCTGTCCGCGAAAATATAGCACAGGTAGGTACGATCCGGCGGTATTTTTCATGTTATTGCCAATATTCTTCCCGTTATGATAAATTTAAGGAAGGTATTGTTTTAAATGCCTTTAAACCGGAGCTGTCTAACGGAGCGATGATGGATATAGGTATATATACGGTCTATCCGATGGTGGTATTGTTCGGCCGCCCGAAAAAGATACAGGCATCCGGTGTGGTGCTCTCTTCCGGTGCGGATGGGCAGGGTGCTGTTAATTTTGAGTATGACGGGATGAATGCTACAGTGCTTTATTCTAAAATAGCCAATTCCTCATTACCGACGGAAATACAGGGGGAGGATGGAAATATCTTACTGGACCGCATTAATATTATCGGCAAAGTGACTTTTACGCCTCGTCCGGTGGCCGCTTCAGGCAAAGGACCGTCAACGGAACCGCAAGACATCAGTGCCGTTACGGATAAAGATGAATACTTTTACGAAGTGGCAGAGTTTATCGACCTGGTATTAGCCGGTAAACGCGAGTCTGCTATCAATAGCCATGAAAATTCCCTGATAACATTGGAAATTATCGATGAGGTCCGCCGCCAGTTGGGCATTGTTTACCCGGCAGATGAATAGTTATAACTTTCCTTTCAGGAACTCTTCCAGGTTTGTTTCCGTATTCAATCCCAACCGCTGGCGCATCCGGCTGCGTGCCTTATTCACCCCGTTCTTGGAAATGCCCAGCGTGAGGGCTATCCCGTCGCTGTTTAAATCGAGGATGAGCAACATGGCAATTAGGTCGTCGGTACGGGTCATGCCCGGACAGATTTCGTGCAGGGTAGAAAGAAATCCGGGATAGACGGATGTAAAACTACGGCGGAATTCCATTTCTTGGTCTAAACTGACAAGTCCGGCATTGATTTTTACCCGGATATCGGATGTTGCTTTCCGTTTCGATACCTCCTGTAATTCAGAAGATACTTCATTCAGTTCGCGAAGCAATCCACTGATTTGAGAGAGTCGGGCATCACTGATACGGCGAAGATAACGTTGGCGTTGACGGACATAAAGTCCTCCGGTGGCAAGCACTGTCAGCAGCAATCCCACCAGCAGCCAGGTGAAGACCAGAGTCCGCTGTTTTAAAGAGACTTCGGTGGCGAGCGCATGATTTTCCTGTTCTTTGCGCCCTGTTTCGTAACGTATGTTTGCCCCGATGGCAGCATTTATATTTTCCTGACGCCGCAGGCTATCGCTTGTATTCGTATAGATTGGATAAACCGAAGATATCCGGTCCGTCATTCCTGTTTGCAAATAAGCTTGGATGAGTTTGTTGCCCGCAAAAAGTATGCCTTCCGGATAATGGCCTGAGTAGAAATTATGGAAGCCCCGTTCCATATAATCGATGCCTTCCCGTTCGTGTCCCGGCGTTTGCAGCAGGGCCATGCCATAATACACGAACAGGTTGTTTTTGGGCTCCGGGTCTACAATGGCAGTGTCTTTCAGCAGGCGGCGGCATTCTTCCAGTTGGTAGGCAATGGAGTCCGGATGGACACTGTAGTAGTAGCCCAGGCGATTAATATGCAGATGAGGGACATAATGGGCATCCGTAC
This sequence comes from uncultured Parabacteroides sp., assembly GCA_900541965.1. Classification (GTDB taxonomy): domain Bacteria; phylum Bacteroidota; class Bacteroidia; order Bacteroidales; family Tannerellaceae; genus Parabacteroides. Next base: position 16,092 of record UQLN01000067.1, read on the forward strand.
TTTTAGGGGTTGCCTCAATTGCTTTCTGTATATAGAACAGGGCGGAATCTGTTTTGCCGGCTTTGTTGAAACAGGAGGCACGTAGGCGGTACACTTCTTCCAGCGTCCAGTTATCCAAGGCTTTAGACGCTGCGATGGCATGGTTGTTAGCTTCTATCGCTTTGTCATATAAACCGAGGCTGACATATACACGGCTCAGGTTGTTGTTGGCCTCAATCAGTCCGTCGCCCGGCGTGTTAGGATGGGCGTTATACCAATCGATAGCTTCCTGGATGGCGGATGTCGCTTTTTCAAGTGCTCCGTTTTTCCAGTAGAGATAACCCATATAACCATATATTTCGCCTTCGCCGCCCACTTTGCCGTCTACTTCCCGGCAGCATTTTATGGCATGTTCCATCAGGCGGACAGGTATTTTGGTGCCGATATCACAAAATTCCAATGCCCATGCCATGTTATAGTAATTTATAGCATCCCTCCGGGGATCATCTGTCGGGGAAAGGGACTGGAAAATACGTCCCAGGCTATCTACCTTGTCCATCCGGTTTTCTGCCAGGTAGAATTTGGTTGACGTGGTAATCAATTCCGGCCGCAAGGTTTGGGTGTAGTAAGGATTAGGACTGTTCAGCAAGCTGTCGGTCAGCCATGCGCTGCCTTCCACTTTGTCCTGAAGCATTAAGGCATTATAATAAAAAGTCAATATCCATCTCATCAGGTAATTCAGGTTCCTGCTCTTTTTCGGATGCTCCGGCATGGCACGCAGAGTACGGGCATAGAGATCTTCAATCTCCTGGTATTTTTTTTGCCGGTACAACGGAGTGTACTGGTCGGTCAGGTACCATAAGCAGGAGTCCGGATCTTGCATCAACCAAGCTTCAATATTAGTGGCATTGGCTGGAGTGGTAGCGTTGCGGCATGTAGTAAAATGAAAAATGCAGCGGTAAATAGTATTGTTTTTTTGTCTTTCATAATCGTATGGAGATATGTCCGGTAAAAATAGGCATTCCCTTTGAATATTCGATGAAATCGATAAAAAAGGACATTGTTGAATAAAAAATAAACCCGTTCAGGCGTTTTGGGTATCGGATTGTACATTGCAGTTTTCCCCATCTAAGGTGGCAAACCGGTATTTTTGTGTCATTCGCAAAAACAATAGTCGCACGTTTTGGGTATATGGACGGTTTCGTTATCTTTGTTTCCGTTTTGTTTTTCAATGAAACGGGACATGCGATAACGGAAGCGTTTAGAAAATACTATTCTCACATAAATCAAACTTCGCAAATTTGAATACACTGTTGAGATTGTAGCAACAAACGCTCGCGTCCTTTTGTTATATGCCTGCATCCAGCAATCCCAGCCGGGGTATGCTGCGTTGTTGCCTATATACATAAAAGTGGCGTGGGTGCTGTTGCTTTATCTACAGTGTGGGTAATGCGAAGACCTGATTTATGGATAAAGTAAACAGTAACTCACGCCTTTATTATGTTTAGGCGGGAACAACGTAGTAAAAATGGGTATAATTATGACAGGATGGGAAGCTGTTTTGCAGATGTTGATACCAATGTGTACCGTTATCTGCCTGGCAGGAGCTATTTTATTTTTTCTTCATGCAAAGGGCAATCGCTCCCGGCGCTTATTGGCTTATGTGATGTTTGCATGGGGCCTCGTTTATGTATTTTGCGTTTTGGGGATTTTACTGGGATTCATGAGTTTTATGAAGACGGATATTCTGGCGCCTTTCATTCTGATATCCGGAAATCTTTATGCCATAATCACCCTGCTGTATCCGCTTGAGATAATCCGCCCGGGTTGGCTGAACCTGAAACGGGGACTGTTTATCATCTTTCCCTGCCTGTTTATTGTAAGCTTTTATTACTTCATGTTATATCTGCTTGGCGAAAGTCCTGTCCGGTTGAAGGACTGGAATGATTTCATCGCCCATATCAGCCGGTTCAATGTCTGGTACAGGTTGGTCATCGCCCTTTCCGTGGCTGGCTATATGGTTTACCCGATGAGGCTTATTTACCGGTATGAACTGGCTTACCAGCAGTGGCGTGATGCGAATTACGTTTCAACAGAGGAGATGGCTATCTCTTCACTCCGGTATTACGGGTTGGGCATGGTTTTTATCCTGTTTGCCTTTTTCTGGATATTGCTGGACGGTAATACGTATTGTTATGTAGTACACAATACCGTCGTGCTACTGTTTTTCTGTCTGGTATTTTACAAAGGTTTATATTACGAAAATCCCTGTTTGGAGGATTTCTCCCGGAATAGGAGGGACGAAAACATGGCAAGGGAAGAGGTGGAGGCAGAGCCGGAACCTGAACCTGAACTTTTGGATGCCGGTAAAAAAACAAAAAAGGAAAAATCCATCGATGAAATGATTTTCATGATGAAGCTCCCCGAATATAAAATCCAGGTACAACAATGGATGGAAGAAACCCGGCCTTACCTGCATCCTGACTTCAAATTAATGGACGTAGTAGCGGTGCTTCCGCTGAACCGGACCTATCTGTCGATGGTATTCAACAATGGCTGGGGAGCAAGTTTCTGCAATGTGGTACGCGACTACCGTATCCGGTATGCCGAAGAGTTGCTTGTGCACCATCCGGAACTCTCCATTAGCCGGATTTCCGAACTCAGCGGCTTTTCTTCACCCTCTACCTTCTACCGGACTTTTGTACTGCTCCATGATAATGTCACTCCTAAAAAGTATAGGGAAAGGTTCGAAAATGGACAAAATCAAGCATAATACCTCATTTGTACAAAGAATTTGACGAATTGTCAATGCCGTTTTGACGGATTGCAAATTGAGGAGGCTTAGCTTTGCACAAGGTGAAATTCTCCAATAGGGTATAAATACAAACACTACATATGATGGAAAAAAGAGTTTTTGTTAGCCTGTTTATCGGTATTTTCTTTTGCTGTTCCCTGTCTGCCCAAACGGCACAGGGCGGAAGTCCGGGGGCTATCCCCGACAGCTTGTTTATTTTCCACTATCCTTCCTGTATCCAAATGTTCAAAACGGATTATAAGGAAAACCGGCAGACCTTGCAACAATTTAAAGAACGGTTGCAAATCTTTATAAAGGGAAAGGATACCCTCTATGTTAACGGTTATTCCGGTGCGTGTGGCGACGAGGCCGCCAACCTCCGTACAGCGTTCCACCGCAGTAATAACCTGAAAGGCTACCTGATTAACACGCTGGGACTTCGGGAACGGGACTTTAAAACGGTGAATTACCCGTATGCCGGTGCAAGTCCCGGTGATGTCGTGGCAATCGGTTTTGCCCCGTTAAAAGCTGCGAATACCCAGCCTGTTACTATACCGGATACTTTACAGGCGGCTTCTGAAACCCAACTTAAACAACAATCTGTCGAGCCTGCCACCTCTTCCGATAGCACCCTTCCTGTACAAACTCCCGTACACACCAAACAACCACAAATAGAAACCGGAAAGCCGGAACTCTTTCCGGAAGGCCGCTACGTGGCGGTCAAGACCAACTTTGCAGCATGGGCGGGCACGATTATGAACGTGGCTGCCGACGTGCAGGTGGGCGAACATGTCTCAGTCGAATTGCCTGTACTCTGGTGCCCGTGGTACGTGGGCAGCAAACATGCCGTGAAGACGTTCACTGTCCAGCCCGAAGGACGTTACTGGCTGTCACGTCCCGGTACGGGGCATTTCTTCGGCGTACATGCACACGTGGGATGGTTCAATGTAAAGTGGAACCGCGACCGCTATCAGGATACCGGGCGTCCGCTGCTGGGCGCAGGCATCAGCTACGGTTATCTGCTGCCTTTCAATGAACATTGGGCGGGTGAGTTCACCCTCGGCGCAGGCTATGCCAACATGCGCTACGATACCTATTATAATATAGGCAACGGCGCACGGATAGATACCCGGACGAAGAATTACTGGGGCATCACCCGTGTGGGGCTTTCCGTAGTCTATCGCTTTAACCTTAAAAAGTAACGGTTTATGAAACAGAAATATTACATAGGATTTATCGCCTTCGTGCTGACAATCGTCCTTGCCGGTTGTATACACGATTTTCCGGTGACGACACCGGACGGCGAAGAAGGCATCGACCCCACACTGGTAGAAGTCAATACCGAAGTGACCCTCGATTTAGAGCTTGTTCCACTGGAAATCATCACGCAGAAAAATGCCCGTCCGGGAACCACAAAATCCCGTGTCGGAGAGCAAACGGGCTATCGTCGCCGCTTCATTATCGAGGCGTGGCACGAAGGCAAGCCGGCAGCCCGGCAGGTGACGGTGATGGACACCGCCGAAGAGGACGGAGACGCGAAAATCTCGCTCCCCATTCATCTGAAACTTCATGCGCTGGACTATACCCTCGCCGTATGGACGGACTACGTAAAGGCAGGTACGACGGACGACCTCTATTACAATACGGACAACTTGCAGCAGGTAGCCTGCCGCGACCCCTATACGGGCAGCACCCCTTACCGCGACTGCCTCTACGGAACCGCCGCCTTCGACCTGCGCCCCTACCGCGACGAATGGAACGCCAAAGTGCAGATAAAAGTGGACATGGTGCGACCGCTGGCGAAGTACGAACTGATAGCCACCGACGTGAAGGATTTCCTCCGCAAGACACAGAAGCAGCGTGCCGACGATGAAACATTCACCATCACGTTCTCCTACGGCTTCTACCTCCCCACGGTGTTCAACGTCCTCGCGGGCAAGCCTGCGGATTCGCGGACGGGCATAGCCTATACCACTCCGCTCACCGTCCCCACAGACGGACAGAAGGAATGCACCATCGGCACGGACTTCGTGTTTGTGAACGGTACGGAATCGTTTGTCAGCCTCTCGATGGAGATACGCGACAGTGGCGGCGACGTTATCAGCCGCACCACCGGGCTGGAAGTACCCTACCGGCGGGGACACCTCACCACCGTGCGTGCCCGTTTCCTCACCAACGAGATGCAGGGAGGCGTGGACATAGACGACGATTTTGACGGGAATATAGACGTAGACCTCGACGGTCTGCTACATTGATAAAAAGAGTGAACTACTAATAGATTTAAAATTAAAATTGCTAAACACATGAAGAACTATCATCTTTACCTCTGGATCGTCGCCCTCGTGGGGCTGATGACCTCGTGCAGTCAGGACGAAACCGATGCGCTGCCAACCGCTACCGAGAGCAACCGCGTGACCCTCACCGCCTCGCTGCCCGAAGATTTCGCGCAAATCGGGACACGGGCGCTGCCCTCCGCAGACGGCCACCAACTGCGCTGCATCCTCGAAGTATGGACACAAGATCCAAGAAGCCCAACTTTGAAACAGCGTATAGAACAAGTGGGACTGACCGGCGACAACGTAGTATTCGATTTCAAGATAGAAGAAGGCACATACGACTGCCTTTTCTGGGCGGACTTTATCGCAACAGGTGCCACAAATGAAAATGCAACCATCGGAGGCGTGACCTGCACGCATTACAAAGACAAGTTTTATACCACTAACACCGATAACGGTCTTAAAGCCGTTTCACTTATTGAATCTGCATACGCCGGAGGGTTTAACACCGATGCACGGGATGCTTTCTTTGGCCACTATGAATTAAAGAAAAAAGCGGCTGCCGTGGAAAATCCGTCCATCAATGCACTGACCCGCCCGTTTGCCAAGCTGACGATAAAAGAAAAGGATGCTACAAACTACGGCTATTGCAGCGGGCTGACTGCCACGTATGAAGTGCCTACCACGTTTAATGCACTGGACGGAAAGGTTGGCAGCACAACGGCTCAGGTGACCTGCAACAGCAAATCAACCGAATCGCAGACCCTTTTCTCCGACTATATCTTTACCGATGCCTCTTCCACTTTAGGCAGCATCGCCTTAACCTTTACCGCGGCGGCGGACAAAGAGTTGCTGCCGGGGCCCCTCCCTGC
>UQLN01000068.1 GCA_900541965.1 uncultured Parabacteroides sp.
CTGTTCTGCATTTCACTTTTTGAAACCGCTAAAATAAACGAACGTTTTTTTAGTCATTTTGAAATAAGATTATAAGTCTTGTATATTAATATTCATAAAACATAAACAATCAAACTAAAACCTTTAAAATGCGAATTTTACACCGTCACAAGGCAAAATTATTTATTTTCAACAAGACATTATTTAAATTATCTTATCATAATATTTTTTAATTTACCATATAAAGAAATTCTTCTAAATCAGTACCATCCATAAACAAAATTTAGCCATAACTTCCAACCATATTTATATTATACATATAAAAGCATATTTCTAAGGAGAGGAAAATTGGTAAAAGAGCCTAATAATATTCGTCTTTCCGGCCGTACTATTTTAGACAAATGCTTTTTTCCTACAGTATTTGTATCTAAATTTGCGAAACTCTAAAAACAAAAACATGACTTACGAAGAAACGTTGCACTATCTATACACCAGTATACCGGTATTTCAACACAGCGGGGCTTCTGCTTATAAACCGGGACTTGGAACAAGTATAGCATTGGACAACTATCTGGGAAATCCCCACAAAGCATACAAAACAATCCATATAGCCGGTACAAACGGCAAAGGTTCCGTCAGCCATCTGCTGGCAGCTATTTTACAACAGTCCGGATATAAAGTGGGACTTTTCACTTCTCCCCATCTGGTCGACTTTAGAGAACGAATCCGCGTAAACGGTAAAATGATACCTAAAGAATACGTTACAGACTTTGTAACACACCACCAATCCTTTTTCGAACCGCTCCAACCCTCCTTTTTTGAACTGACCTCTACATTAGCTTTTGATTATTTCCGCTCCGAAAAAGTCGATATTGCCATAATCGAAACAGGCATGGGCGGACGTCTGGACAGCACCAATATCATCACACCGGTTTTAAGTATTATCACCAATATAAGTCTCGACCATACTCAATTCCTGGGGGATACAGTCGAAAAAATAGCCTTTGAGAAAGCCGGTATCATCAAGAACGGCGTACCGGCATTAGTCGGTGAAGTAGACAGGGAAAGTGTTGCTAAAGTCTTTGCAGATACTGCAGTAAAAAACAATACTTCGGTTTATTTTGCACAGGATGCCGGCTTGTTAGGAGAATCCTATTTGATGGATACCGGAAAATGGTCTTTCGATTCAACCGAATATGGACAATTGTCCGGCGAGTTGGGTGGAGCGGTACAAGTACGCAATGCAAATACCGTATTGGGAGCTTTAAACTTATTGAATAGGCAGGATATACAAATTACCCGACAAGCCGTAAGGGAAGGATTCGAGCATGTTGTGGAACTGACAGGTTTAATGGGACGTTGGCAAATCATGCAACAAAAGCCCAAAGTAATCTGTGATACCGGTCATAATATAGGAGGCTGGCAATACATCCAAATGCAACTGGCAGAAGAGAAAAAACGCCATAAACATCTGTTTATGATAGTAGGCATGGTAAATGATAAAGATATCAACGGCGTGATGGAACTTATGCCTCAGGATGCTTTCTATTTCTTCACACAGGCCTCTATTCCACGGGCTATGCCGGCCGAAGAATTTGCAGCAAAAGGTATAATGCACGGGCTGAGCGGTACTATTTGCGACACGGTTCCGGAAGCCGTCGGCAAAGCTCTGGCACGCGCCGGGGAAGATGATGTCATTTTTATCGGAGGCAGTACTTTCATTGTGGCAGACGCCATTCCTTTATTCAACAAAGAAACGATACAACTTAATTCTATCTAAAATAAATATCATGACTGAACTAATTCAAAAAAAATTAAGCGAGTCGAAAACAGCACGGTGGACCGTTCTGGCACTCGTCGCATTTACTATGCTCTGCGGATACTTCATCACAGATATGATGGCGCCGCTTCAGGATTTACTGCAATCACCCGTCGGTAGCGGAGGCTTAGGTTGGAGCGGAGACGAGTATGGAAAGTTTACCAGCGCTTACGGATGGTTTAACGTATTCTTCCTAATGCTGATTTTCGGTGGTATGATACTCGATAAAATGGGAGTACGTTTCACCGGTCTTATGGCTACATGTATCATGATTATAGGTGTATTTGCCAAATGGTTCGGCATATCGCACGATTTCGGTGGAGCCACAATCTCTGTTTTCGGAACAGAATGGACGTACACCCTGCTGGTGGCTTCGTTAGGATATGCCTTATTCGGCGTAGGCGTGGAAATAGCCGGTATTACTGTTTCCAAAATCATTGTGAAATGGTTTAAAGGCAAAGAGATGGCGCTTGCCATGGGTTTGGAAATGGCTTGTGCACGTATCGGTACGGGATTGGCAATCGGTATTACTCCATTGTTGAGCCGTGCTTTCAATAATTCAATCAGCATGCCTATTCTTATCGGATTAATCCTTTTGTGCATCGGTTTGCTTTCCTTTATCGTATTTGTCATCATGGATAAGAAACGGGATGCGGAAGATGCAGAGACAGTGAATGATGAAGAACCGGAAGAGCCGTTCCGTTTCAGCGATATCTGGAGCATCGTTACCTTAAAAGGATTCTGGTATGTAGCATTACTTTGTGTACTGTTCTATTCCGCCGTATTCCCTTTCCTCAAATACGCGCCCAGCCTGATGATTAATAAATTCGGCATTGCCCCGGAATGGTCGGGTACGATTCCTGCCCTTCTCCCATTCGGCAATATCCTGCTGACTCCCTTCTTCGGGAACCTATACGACCGCAAAGGAAAAGGAGCTACCATAATGATTGTCGGGGCTGTCATGCTGGTATTTATCCATCTGATGTTCTCTATCCCGGTACTGAACAACTGGATTATTGCCCTTATACTGATTATCCTGTTAGGTATTGCATTTTCACTGGTACCTTCGGCTATGTGGCCTTCCGTTCCGAAAATCATACCGGAAAACAAACTGGGAACAGCCTATGCCTTGATTTTCTGGGTACAGAACTGGGGATTGATGGGGGTTCCTTACCTGATTGGAAAAGTACTGGACAGCTACTGCGTCACCGGTAATATCGACGGTAAACCGACTTATGACTATACAATTCCAATGATGATTTTCACATGTTTCGGCATAATGGCTCTCTTTATATCCTTACTGCTGAAACGTGAAGACCGGATTAAAGGTTACGGATTGGAATTACCGAATATCAAAAAAGACGAAGATATTGTTCTTGCCGAAGAAATGATTGGCGAAGGACAGCGTTAAATAAACTATTTCACTATGATTTGTTTCCCGAATGCCAAAATAAATTTAGGGCTGAATATCGTTAGTAAACGACCGGACGGTTATCATAATATCGAAACCATCTTCTACCCTGTTCCTGTAAAAGACGCGCTTGAAATTGTTGAAGCGAAAACCTTCTCATTCACGCAAACAGGCATACAAGTAGATGCTCCGGTAGAAAAAAACCTTGTGGTAAAAGCCCTGAATTTATTAAAAAAACAATATGACATTCCCGAATTGGAAGTCCATCTGCTGAAAGCTATCCCTTTTGGAGCGGGATTAGGCGGAGGCTCTGCTGATGCGGCCTTTATGCTGAAACTTCTCAATGACTTTTGCAGATTGTCCATTCCCGAAAACGAACTGGAAGAGCTTGCCTCTTCCATCGGGGCGGACTGCCCGTTCTTTATACGGAACACACCTGTTTTTGCTTCAGGTACGGGAAATATATTCGAACCGGTGGAACTGTCGCTAAAAGGCTACCATCTTTGCTTGGTCAAGCCGGATGTAGCCGTATCCACTCCTGAAGCCTATTCGATGGTTAAACCTGCAACACCGTCTGTTTCACTGAAAGAAATTGCAAAACTGCCGGTTTATGAATGGAAAAAGCTGATGGCTAACGATTTTGAGCCAAGTGTATTCCCTAAGTTTCCGGTTATTGCAACGATAAAAGAAGCTCTTTATGAAGCTGGAGCAGTATATGCTTCCATGTCCGGCTCCGGTTCATCCGTATTCGGACTGTTTAAAGAAACGACTTCACTGAAACAACAATTTCCGGATTGTTTTGTATGGGAAGGAGCGCTCGAATGAATGCCATAGCAGACTTCTTCGACAGCCTTGCCGACCGCTGGGATGAATTATGCCAGCATGAGCCTGATAAGATCAATGAGATTCTGGAACAAACGACTCTCCGGAAAGGCATGCGTATACTCGATGTAGGATGTGGAACCGGCATACTGGAAAGTTTTCTTCTGCCCTATTCGCCTGTAGAAATTGTAGGAGTGGATTTATCTTCATTTATGATTGAAAAAGCCCGCTGCAAATATGCGGTAAAAACAGTCGATTTTCATTGTATGGATATAATGGACCTGAAAAACGAACGTTTCGATTATATCATAGCGTATAGTGTTTTCCCCCATTTCTCCAATCAAAAAGAACTTATTTCTCATCTTGCCGGACTTTTGCATCCAGGAGGGGAACTGGTGATTTGCCACAGCGAAAGCAGGGACAAAATAAATATGCACCATGGCAAACAAGCTGTCAGGATTTCATTCGGCCTACCTCCTGCGGAAGAAGTCGCACAGATGATGGAACCTTATTTCCGGATACAAACGATTCAGGATACCAACCGGTTATACATGGTATCCGGCATACGAAATTCTTAAACACCTGATATATGAACAAAAAAATAGCATTAATTTCTACGCTATTATTATCCACTTTTGCACTGTATGCAGCGGATGATATTAAAGTCATGCAATACAAGCATGCCGGGCCTATTCCCGTAAATAAGCCCATCATGGCAGACAGCCTGAATGTAAACGGTAAAAAATTTGAAGTCAAAGACCTCCTGAAATCCACACTCCCAGCTGACCGGGTGTTGGAAAATGCAACTGTACTCGATGCCGATACAGCCGGGAAAATAACTTTTGCTTCACCAGAAAAAGGGTATGCCCTTCATCTTTTCTCTTTCTATCTGAATAGCGACCGCTATGTAAAAGGTTCGCTGGAAGTATCCGGTTCCGGTAATTTCGAAGTATTTGTAAATAATAAACCTGTAGGTGCAACTTCCGAATTGGCAATGGAACCTCACCGATATGAAGTCGTAGTGAAATACCTCACTATGGACACAGATACTTGCCCGCCAACACTGAAAGCAATCTTTAAAAATCCGGGAAAAGCAGAGGTCACAGCTTCTTTAAACCCGGAAAAGCGCTATACATTACAAGATATGCTGACAGGAACCAATTACAGTGGAGTAAGCCTTTCTCCTGACGGCAAATTTGTACTTATCAAATATTACACTCACTTGGATAACGGCAAAAGCGAACAATTCGCCCAATTGCGTGATGCTACTACCGGACGTATTTTATTACAGGACAAAGGATTTGTCCTGAATGCCTCCTGGATGCCTAAAAGCAATAAGATGTATTTTACCCGTACCGGAATGAACGGCCTGGAACTGGTCACCATAGACCCTGCCACTATGCAGGAAAAGGTTCTTGCCAACAATCTGCCGGAGGGTAACTTCTCTTTCACTCCTGATGAAGAGACTTTACTCTACACCATCCGTGAAGAAGGTCCGAAAGATGGTCCTGACATGCTTCGTATCCTCGAACCGAACGACCGCCTTCCTGGTTTCCGCAACCGCTATTTTATCTGGCGGTATAACCTGAAAAACGGTCTTTACGAACAGTTGACTTATGGCCATACCAATACATTCATCAATGATGTAAGTGCAGACAGCCGTTATCTTCTGTTCAGTACCAGCGAACAGGACTACACTTCGCTGCCCCATTCCAGCAACTCTTTATACAAGTTGGATCTCCAGACCATGGCTGTCGATACGATTTGGGAAGGCAAGAAATTTGTAAACGGAGGTTCATTCTCTCCGGACGGAAAGCAATTGTTGGTTAGCGGTTCCGGAGAAGCATTCGACAATATCGGGTTAAATATCAAACAGGGACAAATATCCAACACATATGACGGGCAGCTTTTCCTGTATGATCTGGCAAGCCGCAAAGCAACAGCTCTTACTAAAGACTTCAATCCTAATGTAACCGGAGCCTCATGGAACCATACTGACGGACTAATCTACATGCTGACAGAAGACCAGGATTACCAACGCCTTTACACCTGCAATCCGGCAAACGGGAAAATCAAACGCCTGGATTTACCGGAAGATATTATATCCAATTATACGCTGGCAGACAATGCGCCTGTTCTGTACTATTACGGACAAAGCATTTCAAATGCAAACCGTTTATATGCCTATAACCTTAAAAACGGAAAGAACCGTCTGATTGAAGACCTCTCTGCAAAAAGATTGGAAAATATCCAATTGGGAGAAGCACACGACTGGAACTTCACCTCTTCAGACGGTACAGTTATCCAGGGACGTTACTATCTGCCGCCTAATTTCGACGCTTCTAAAAAATATCCGATGATTGTCTATTACTATGGCGGAACATCCCCGACGAACCGTGCGTTGGAAATGCGCTATTCCATGCATATGTATGCTGCTCTGGGTTATGTGGTCTATACGCTTAATCCAAGCGGAACTACCGGTTTCGGACAAGAATTTGCAGCACGTCACGTAAATGCCTGGGGCGATTATACGGCTGATGAAATCATTTTGGGTACGGAAAAGTTCTGTAAAGAACACGATTTTGTAAACTCTAAGAAAATCGGTTGTATCGGAGCCAGTTATGGCGGTTTTATGACACAATACCTGCAAACCCGTACCGATTTATTCGCAGCAGCAGTAAGCCATGCGGGTATCAGCGCATTAAGCAGTTATTGGGGAGAAGGATATTGGGGATACGGCTACTGTTCGGTTGCCAATACAGGAACCTACCCATGGAACAATCCTGAATTTTATACAAAGCACAGCCCGTTGTTTAATGCGGATAAAATCAAAACGCCGTTGCTATTGCTTCACGGCAATGCCGACACCAATGTGCCTTTGGGAGAAAGTATCCAGATGTTCCTTGCTCTTAAGTTACTTGGCAAAACGGTTGAGTTCGTACAAGTGGACGGTGAAAACCATGGTATAGTAGACTACAAAAAACGTACGGAATGGCAGAACAGTATCTACGCATGGTTTGCCAAATGGCTGAAAGACGAACCGGAATGGTGGGATGCCCTCTACCCGGAAAGGAATTTGTAAGATAAAACAAAACAGATAGCAAGATTGCTAAATTAAGCAAAGCGTAGCGAAGCGATTGAAAAAGCGTTCGTTACGCTTTTGTTTTCTAATGTGGGGCGAACGCTATTCCATCAACGCCGTTTCAGTAACCTGAACATACATATCGTGTTGGTAATGCCGGTAAGCATGAGTATGCCCATATAAGATATAGCGGCGCCATACAGTCCCAAGCTGGTTATAAGGATTACGCTTGACAGTATGTTGAACAGCCCGGAACCGACTGCGATATAAAAGTTGATTTTGACCTTACCCATAGCAGCTATCAGATTGCCGGCAGGAATTTTAAAAGCAGTTGCAAAAAAAAGGCCGCAGCATATGATTGTGAAAAGTGGAACGGAATCTGTATATCTGTCTCCGAAAACCAGTGGTATCAGAAATGGCCCGACCAGAATGAGAGAGACCGAAAGTATCAGAAAAAAAGGTATGATAATTTTAAGCAGCCTGATATAATTATGTCTCACCCATACGGGATCTTCCTTTTTTTCGGCGAAATACGGATAAAGAAATGTCATGAGTGTGGAGGAGATAAACAGGAGGGCCATCGGGATAATAGAGGCCGTACGATAATCGGCCACCGCATACATGTCATCCATAATCAGGCCGATGAGATATATGTCTATCATCCCGGTCATGGCCGATATACCGTTATTGCACATGGTGATGAGTGCGAATTTGTCAAACTGCCTTTTTTCAGTTACCTGGAGACGTGGTAATCCGTCAACACGTACTGCCGACGGCCTGCGGCACATGATGGATGCGCATATGACTGATATGCCTGTTGCCAGATAGCGCATTACAATCATTCCGACAGGTCCCCATAGGTATGCCCCGACGAGAGTACCGGCCATAAGTATTGCCGCATTGAAGGTCATGAGCCATGAATATGTCCGGTTGTTACGGCGTACGATATTGTCTATCTGAAATAATGAGAGCAAATATGCCGATGCCGGCAGAAATGCCGCAAGCATAAGGAGTTTGCCGGCCTCTGTGTCGGGAATGAGAAAATATGCATAGCCTACAATAACGACCGACATACAAAGGTCTGCTATTATACCGCGTCTCTTATTGTAACGGAAGTAGGCTTCTCTTTCATGTACGGATGATGCTGCCGATCCGAACTGCAGGTAGGCATTGTTGCCTCCGAGGCCGTCGAATATCATGAACATGGCTATGATATTCATCACATAACCATATATGCCATAATCATGTTTGTCAAGAATCCTGACAAGGAATACGGTATAGCTAAAAGCTAATATTTTGTTAAGCGATCCGGCTCCTACCATATAGAGGAGGCCTTTGGCTGATACGTTCTTTATTATTCCTGATAATTCGGATATTTTCATAAATCAGCATGTAAAAACGGTTTGGATTATATCAGAAACCGTGTATGAGTTACACGGGGCAAACAACTTTCGTTCCAACCATCTCCGACCTGAAAGAACGGTTACCTGCCACGCCTGGCCTTAGGTCCTTACCTTGTCTTTTTAACGGTATGGAACCACATATCGTTTTTGCCAGACGGTAAATTCTTACTGACAAACTGATCATCACTTTGCATATCAGATATGGAGCTAATCGGAATATCAGGTCAAGCGGCAGGGCTGCCTCATATACATGAATCCCCTCCCTGATATAATCATGTATCCGACTACACGGTTTCCTTCTGACAACCTTGAAATTGATTACGGCAAAAGTCACCTTTATACCTGAAACTGCAAGAACTCGGGCCTGATCCCATTCGAATATTCCCTCCAGCGGATTGTCTGCTTCGGGGATTCCTCTCGATACGACAAGTATATGTTTTCGGGTCATGATGTTTTGTATGGATTCAAGTTGTTGTAATGCCAGCCATCGCACAATACCGCGCAAAGTCAGTACAGATGACGGTTATATCTTAGATGATTTGATTGTGCCGGGCAAAGATACGATAATTAGAGAAATAATGCCTTACCCTGGCATTTCAAAAAAAAGGTTTTGTTAACAAATTTACTCTTCGTGGTATAATATAAATTCAGCTCTATCAAAGGAATAAAATATTCCATAACAAAAAAGGCAGTTCCAATCTATTAACGGAACTGCCTTTTTCTCTTTTGCCTAACCTAACAATCTATTTGCGACTAATACACAAATATTATTTCATATGTTCATTTAAAGTATGCCATAGATGGATTTCCGGTATAATACCCATACCGATCACTTCATCGCGAAGTTTGCATAAGTGTTCATAACTACGGGCCAGTTCTGCATTTTCCATCGGAGTGCCTTCCACTTCTTTATAGAAAATACCTTCTTTACTTATTTCTGTCTCCATTGCCATCATGATATGGTCGAATTTACCGGAATGTACATAAGTACCGGCAGGCCAACGGAATGTTTCGCCTCCCATAGCAGCACGTATCATTTCAATAGAAAGATATGACGGGCTTTGGAAAGAAGAACGTCCACGTAAATCGATAATTTCTTTTCCCCCCTGGATAACATGCTGTTTTATATCCGCCCACTGTTCGTCTGTCAACTCAGAAGAACCGATTAATTTCTGCAACGGACGGCCATCAACTGTTGCCGTAGAAGTAAACACAGCCATCTGTTCGCCATGTCCGCCATAAGTACGACAGTTGCGAACCAGATTCTGACGAACGCCGAAATGTTTTGCCAATGCACTTTGCAAACGAGTGCTGTCTAATGCAGCCAAGGTACTTACCTGTGAAGGCTTCAAACCGGAATACAGCAAAGTAATCAAACCTGTAATGTCAGCCGGGTTAAAAATAACTACCACATGTTTTATATCAGGACAATAGGCACGCACGTCTTTACCGAACTGCGCAGCAATTTCAGCATTACCTTTCAGTAAATCTTCGCGGGTCATACCTGCTTTACGGGCAGCGCCACCGGAAGAAACAACATATTTGGCACCATGCAATGCTTCGCTGATGTCAGAAGTATAAGTTATATGAGCGTAATCAAAACCGGACTGGAACATTTCCTCTGCTACCCCTTTCAAACCGGGAGCATACGGGTCGTAAAGACAAACTTCAGAACTAAGCCCCATCATTAAAGCTGTTTGAGCCATATTGGAACCAATCATACCTGCTGCACCTACTATCGTCAGCTTTTCGTCTGTTAATGTTTTCATATCTATATTATTTAAATGATTTAGCTTTTATAAGTAACATGTTCGCCCCAATAATGTTTGGTTGATTACGTTTCTTTTCGGAAACAAAGATAAATGAAGTAAAAATTACCTGCTAATCACTAATTTGAATCTTCCATAAATATAAGTTATAAGGATTAGAAACAGGCAGATAGGCCTAAAACGCCAATCCGTGTCCATTTATTACCAATCGGTGTCTTCCAACGTAAATATATCATTTACACTCTTTTCAAATACGGCTGCAATCTTCAAGGACAAAACAGTTGAAGGAATATACTTTCCCAATTCAATTGCATTGATCGTTTGCCGGCTCACCTTTACCGCTTCGGCTAACTGTTGTTGTGTCAGCCGCCTGATAGCTCTTTCCACCCGTATCGTATTATTCATTATTCACCCTCCTGAATTTATACAGTTCCCAGTTATATTTACCGATAAATAAGACAAGTACAGTAAACATATTAATAAAAGCGAATGTCATAAAAGCAAATCCATAAATAAACAATGTAGCCAGAATCAATAACAGACTGCTGCCTAAAATTGACCACACCAACGATTGCATCCGGATTCTTTCGATGCATTCATCTTCATCTTTTTCCCTTGAAAAAGAAATAAAGAGCAGAGAAAAGGTGAGACCGATAACACTCAACTCATCTAAAATACCGGTCTTCACCCACCTGAAGAAACCGGAACTGAAAGGTTCCGAAGTATACAATGCCAAAACTTTGATTTGACAGACATCTCCCCCATCCCAAAACAAACAAAAGAGTCCTAACACTAAAAAAGGAACTAACAAACACCAGCCAATCTTTCTGAAGATTTCCGGAAAAAGATAATTTGCTCTCATAATATTTAAGTATTTGTGACGCTTCAAATGTAAAGTATATTTTACATAACAACAAGTATATCCGATAAAAAGTAAAGTTATCTTTACTTTTTATCAATTCTTCCTTTATTTATGCTATGTATCAGCTTTTCCTTATATCGATAAGAAAATTCGTACCTTTGCAACATGAAAACATATAAACCGGAGGCCTGGTTGCCTACCACCAAAAAAGAAGTCGAAGCCCGTGGATGGGATTATATAGATGTTATATTTTTCAGTGGAGATGCTTATATTGATCATCCTTCATTCGGAGCTGCTGTTATCGGACGTACTCTTGAAGCCATGGGGCTGCGCGTTGCTATCGTGCCTCAACCCGACTGGCGGGGAGACTTCCGCGACTTCAAAAAATTAGGGGCGCCCCGTCTCTTTTTCGGTGTCTCTGCCGGTGCTATGGATTCCATGATTAATCATTATACGGCCAATAAACGGCTACGTAGTGACGATGCCTATACTCCGGACCGCCGTCCAGGCCTGCGTCCTGACTATCCGAGCATTGTGTACACCCGTATATTAAAAGAACTATATCCCGATATCCCTGTTGTTTTAGGAGGTATCGAAGCGTCCCTGCGCCGCCTGACTCATTACGACTACTGGCAAGACAAACTATTGCCCGGTATACTGGCAGACAGTCCAGCCGACCTGCTTATCTATGGCATGGGAGAACTGCCTTTAATGGAACTGGTTACACGCCTGCAAGCGGGTACTCCATTCCATGAACTAAAGGATATACGCCAAACAGTTTATCTGGCAAAAAAAGAAGAAATCCAGGCTGGTACGGATGACATCGAACTATTTTCGCATAACGAATGCCTGAAAGATAAACTGAAACAGGCGAAGAATTTCCGCCATATTGAAGAAGAATCAAATAAATATAATGCCAGCCGCATTCTGCAACAGACAACCGGCAACCGGACGATTGTTGTTAATCCCCCCTTCCCTCCTATGACGGAAGAACAGATTGATGCTTCTTTCGACTTGCCTTATACCCGGTTGCCCCATCCCAAATATAAAGGGAAGACTATTCCGGCCTTCGAAATGATTAAGTTTTCAGTCAATATACACCGTGGGTGTTTCGGAGGATGTGCTTTCTGTACCATCTCTGCACATCAAGGCAAATTTATAGCTTCCCGCAGCAAAGAGTCGATATTGAAAGAAGTAAAAGATATTATTCAGATGCCTGATTTCAAAGGATATCTGAGTGATTTGGGAGGTCCCTCGGCAAACATGTACCGGATGAGGGGTAAAGACCAGCGGATTTGTGCCAAATGCAAGAAGCCGTCATGTATTTCACCTGTTGTCTGCAAGAACTTGAATGCAGACCATACTCCATTGCTTGAAATATATAAAGAAGTGGATAGCCTGCCGGAAATTAAACGTTCTTTTATTGGCAGCGGTGTCCGTTACGACTTATTATTACACAGATACGACGACGAACAACTGAACCAGTCTGCACAAACTTATACAGAAGAACTAATAGCCCGCCATGTATCCGGCCGTTTGAAAGTAGCCCCGGAGCATACGGAAGATAGGGTATTAAAGATGATGCGTAAACCCTCCTTCGAATTATTCGGACAGTTCAAAAAGATATTCGACCGTATCAACCAGAAACAAGGATTGAACCAGCAACTCATCCCCTACTTTATTTCCAGTCATCCCGGCTGTACGGAAGTAGACATGGCAAGTCTTGCTGTCCAAACCAAGCAACTCCATTTCCAATTGGAACAGATACAGGATTTCACCCCCACTCCGATGACGCTCGCCACTGAAATGTATTATACCGGATTTCATCCGTATACACTGGAAAAAGTATATACGGCACGAAGTAAAGAACAGAAGTTAGCACAGCGTTTGTTTTTCTTCTGGTATAAGCCGGAATTCCGCAAACAAATCACTTTGGCATTACAAAAACTCGGAAGGAAAGATTTGATTAGTAAGTTATTCGGACGATAATCTATCTTTTTTATCCAAATATGCATTTGTTTGAGTATAAAACCGTACTATTGCAATAGTAAGCATATACTAAATAGTACTTATCATGATAAAAACACTACTTACAGGAATATTATTTCTGGCAGCCACGACTGCATATTCCCAAAATGAGTTCACAATCAAGGGTAAAGTTGCCGGTCTAAAAGATAGCACTTTAATCTCACTATTCCGAAGTGACGGACAAGTAATGAGCGCCATTGACCAAGCTACAGTGATTCAAGAATCCTTTAGTTTTAAAGGACAAACAGCCGACAACGAACCGGAAGCATTATCAATTATAGTTCAGGGAGAAGGTTTTCCCAACACCTGGCTGGAAGTATGGGTTGCACCAAATACCGTTAGCACAATAAGCGGCAATAACAAACTGCTACGGACTTGGGATGTATCCAGTAACATCAAAGAACAACAGACCTTAAATCAATACAAAAAAGCGACGCTGGCAGAAACCAATATGGAACAAGAACTATCTATAAAAATGATGGAAAAGATTCTTCTTTTGCGTTCCGGGAATCTTCCTACAGAAAAGAATGACAAATTAAAAAAAGAAATAGATGCACTTAGACAGAAAGGTGATTCAATACGATTTGCCATTGCAAAAAAAGAAATTGAAATTATGCAGCAGGCTCCTGTCGAAACTATCTGGATAAACAAACTACGGGGCTTAAGCATGACTACGAAGTATGTGGAAAATTTCCTTTATAAAGAGGATATTCTTGCTTTATATAAAAAGCTACCCGATAGCGAAAAACAATCCGCAATCGGAAAAGAAATTACCAACAATTTATATCCTCCCCTTGCCGTAAAGGATGGCGACGAAATAGCAGATGCCGACCTTTATGATTTGGAAGGAAATATCCATCATTTGGCAGACTATAAGGGTAAATATATCCTGCTCGATTTCTGGAGTCGTGGTTGTGGTCCCTGTATGATGGCTTTACCGGAAATGAAAGAGATTTCCGAAACCCAAAAAGATAAAGTAACCCTTGTCAGCCTGAGTACTGATACGGAAAAAGGATGGAAAGAAATCTCTAAAACAAAAGATATGCCGTGGACAAACCTGAATGACTTTGGAGGTATGAGCGGATTGGCAGCCAAATATAATGTAAGGGGAATACCTCACTATGTCATTATTTCACCGGAAGGAATCATCCTGCATAGCTGGAGCGGATACAGTCCCGGATTACTCAAACGCAAACTGAACAAGTGGATGAACCAAACAAACCGCATCATGACTGTCAAAAAAGAAGGTAACACAACAATAATCGATTTTCCTACCGCGAAATCAACGAATACAGAAACCATAGAAATCAATCGCATAGAAGTAACCGGAACTGAAACGATCTTCCATATGAAGGCTTTTAATTCACCCGGATACTGGGTTAGTATCAGTAAGGATACCTATCTGAAAACAGAAAACGGAACCCATTACTTGTTAAAATCAGCAGATGGTATACAACCGGATGAACGTTTCACTATGCCGGAATCCGGCGAATATCCTTTTAAACTACATTTTCCTCCTTTACCGGGAGGAACCTTAAAAGTCGATTTCATTGAAAGTGACTGTGAATCCTGCTTTAAAATACTGGAAATATCGCTGACAAAAGAATAAAAAAATCCGGTCCAGATAGGGAATCAACCCTATTCGGACCGGATTATCAAAAGGCATATAGCTAAAAAATTATGCTTTCACTGCAATTACTTCTACTTCTACCAAACCGTTTTTCGGTAATGTCTTCACAGCTACGGCAGAGCGGGCCGGGAATGTACCTTCAAACTGGGAAGCGTATACTTCGTTCATAGCTGCAAAATCACCCATATCAGCAAGGAATACGGTTGTCTTTACCACCTCATCGATACCATATCCGGCTGCTTCCAAGATAGCATGAACATTTTTAAAAGCTTGTGCTGTTTGTTCTTTCACTCCTCCTTCTACAAAATTGCCCGTAGCAGGGTCAATACCTAACTGGCCGGAAGCAAAAAGCATATTACCTGCCTGGATAGCCTGGCTATAAGGACCAATGGCAGCAGGTGCGTTTTTTGTTGCGATAACTTTCTTCATTGTCTCTCTTTTATTTATATAATGTTATGACTGTTGTTCATTCATTCGTTGGCGTACCACTTCATAAATCAAAATAGAAGATGCAACCGAAACATTCAAAGAGCCGATTGTCCCGAACTGAGGTATTTTTACCATACTGTCGCAAATACGCAAATTATCCATTGAAACCCCGGTATCCTCCGCTCCCATAACTATGGCAACAGGACCGTCATATTTTATTGATGTATAGTTTTCATAGGCCTTTTCACTCGCGGCATATACCTTTACACCGCTCTCCTGCAAAAAACGGATAGCTTGCGTAATACTTTTTTCTTTACAAACAGGCAATACATGCAAAGCGCCTGCCGATGTCTTAATCGCATCTGCATTCACCGTCACACTACCTTTAACAGGAATTACGATAGCATCTACTCCGGCACATTCGCAAGTACGGGCTATTGCCCCAAAATTACGAACATCGGTAACACCGTCCAGCAAAACAATAAACGGGTTCTTTCCCTGTTCGTAAAGAAACGGGATAATATCTTCAAGCTTCTGATAGGTAACCGCCGGGATGAAAGCAATTACACCCTGGTGATTCTTACGCGTCAGGCGATCCAGACGTTCGGACGGTACACGTTGAACAGGTATTTCCTTTCCTCTCAGCACTTCAAAAAGTTCCCGGGAAAGTTCACCCTGCAAGTCACGCTTCACCAATATTTTATCTATTTCCTTATCAGCCTGGACAGCTTCTATCACGGCACGTATGCCGAATACCATTTCATTTTCCTTCATGTAATTACTTCCGTTTATTTGAAGTGCAAATATACGAATATTATCGTTCCGGTTCGAATCGCGGCATAGCCTTTTATTATTTAGATGCAACGGCCTTTTTATTCCACCAACCCATTTTACGGGCAAACAACAAAATAAGCAGAGAAATACCTACACAGCCAAGTGAAAGCCAAACACCAAAACCATTCACAAACAGAATAGGGACAAAAGTTATCAGAAGTATTTCAACAGGAGCAATAGGCAGATAAGCCAACGCATAATCATCCATCGCTTTACTTGCCAGTTTAGGATCCACAATACGCAAAAGGGCTATACCCATCGCCATTGTTCCGGTCCACCATCCCCAGGCAAAAATAGTCCGCTCGAACCAATAGGTTTTAGCAAGCCGTCTACCCAGATAAAAAGTAACGCACCAAACAATTATAATCCCACCGACAATGAGAACAATAAGAGGTACTGCATATTTCACAACAATTCCTAACTTAATGGAAGCAACACCGAATGCCACCAGCAAATCCGTAAACGAACTGCTCAAACGTTGGGTGGTAACAGGGCAAATATAAGTCGAGACGCGTGTAAGGTCAAACACCTGTTTCAAAAGCAGCCCGATCACAAATGCACAGCTGAACACCGGTAATTCCAACATCGGATAATGGATTTTCACCCATTGGCTGGCTGCATACCCCAAAAGGGCTATTACAAAGACTAATGCGCTGTGGAAAGTCAGACTATCTATCGAAATAGAGGAGGTTGTTGCTGTACCGATAGATTCCCGCTTACTTTCGGGCAACAGACCACTTCTCAACTCATCCGGCAAATCATCAAAATCGGATATAAAAGATGTTTGTTTATGACGTGCCGCCCACTTAATCATTATTAATCCACCGATAATAGCAGATATGATTCCAATTGTTGCTGTTGTCATTGCCAAACTAAATGCATCCTCCCAGCCTAAGCTGTCAAACGCTGCCCCAATAGCAGCGGAAGTTCCATGTCCTCCATAAAATCCGGTGGATAACATTATTCCGAATGCATCATTTAAATCAGGCCATATTTGCTTAATGACAAAAAGTCCGAACAGACCAGCCAGTCCCCATTGCATCAACATCCCGACCTGGGCATATGCCCACATGGGACCAACTCTTCCAGAAATCAGTTTCATTGACATTTTTGGAGAAGAAAGAGGGAGAGCACCAAACACAAGAGCTATCAATACAGCGGCATAGGTCCCTATGTTATCAGAAAAAGGAATCCATCCCAATCCGTTCGGTCCGAAGGTTAATCCAAGCAATCCTGCAATCAGGCTGGGCGGAATAAATAGTTTCTGCACCTGCTTCACATATACGCGTACGACTTTGCCTATCAGCAAAAGAATAGAAATAAAACCAATATCGGTAAAAAGCGTCCAAGGGGTAAAGTGTTGAATGTCGATCATAAGGTAACTTTTAAAAAAATTTTCGTGATTTTTCAAATTTACAAAATCGGCTCGACAATCACAGAATATTTAAAATTCTTTTATGATTTTCTTTCCTCTTTAAATCCATGAAGCAAAAACATAATTCCTGTAATAATCAGTGCGGAAGAAAGTCCTGTATAAAAAACGGAAATAAAAGAATTAGGCAATAATTGAAAATAACGCACCACGATTCCGAATGTTATCATACATACCATTATAACCCACCCTTTCACATCAAAAAAAGAAAAGGGACAATTTTTCTCCCCTTTTCGCGAAATCCTTTCCCGATGTTTATGAAATAACCGACGAAATACAAAATGGAAAAACAACAAAAAAATAATAATAGCTTCCCCTATCTTAAAAAGCCAATAGTTTTCATCTGTCATCCAGGTAAGGACGCCTATACGTAAAATATTTGCGCCGGCTATCACCCACACACAGCCGGCTATCAACAATAATGTACGTCTACTTACTCTGAAACTCATTTTTTCATACGAATTGATTTACAAATCTAATACAAAAAAACGAAAATCATAACTGATTACAAAAACGTATCGGACTTTTCTCAAGAATCTTTTAATATCCGGGATTTACTACGGGTACGGTCGTTTTTATTTGACCGTACTCGTTCTTTATCTGCTTGTTTCTCTTTATCCTTGTCATTTTTCTTCACCTCATTCCTTTGCCGGTTTCTATCCGGACGAGTTTGGGATGGACGGTTGTTTTCCGGACGATTTGAATGCCCTGGACGTTCTGGACGAACCGGCTGCTCGGGACGACCTGGACGATTCGGACGCGCAGGTTGTGAAGGACGCGCAGGACGGTCAGGTCTGAAATGTTCATTATCATGATTGGGACGTGGAGGTGTCTGAGGGCGGTAATGCCCGTCATTATGTCCCGGACGATCATATTTCCCCCGGTACCAGTGGTTCTCATCAAAACGATTGGACCAACGGTTACCTGCATACTCCCAGTCACTATGCCAATAATGGTCTTCATAACGGAAACAAATATCACTTGGACGATAATGTGAATAGGTAGGATTATTAAACCAACCCTGATAATCATGGATACGGGTAGGCACTTCACGGACAAAGCGTACATATAAACGGAACTGTGAAGGAGAAAGGATTCGTTGCAACCGGCGGTCACGCTCCATTCTCAATTTGAAGATAGCTCGTGCACTCTGGTCCCAATAACGGTAATGCTTGCGTGCTTCTTTTTCTATTTTCTGTCCGTATTTATGAATAATACGGTGATAATCGGCAGCTTGCCGGTTATTCATCCGGATAGCCTGCTCCATCCAAAGACAATTCTGGCAATGGGGTTCATTCCAACCAAAACTAATCCAGAATTGTGCATGTCCCTGTATACTGAATAACAGGACCAATATAAATATAAAACTTACTTTCTTCATGTCGTTTCAACTTTAAGTGAGTAATCAAACGTTGTTGATATTATGACCCGAGAATAAACAGAAGGTTTAATTTTTAGCACGCAACAAATCCTTGGCATTTGCTATAGACGCATTGGTTAGTGAAGCGCCGCTCAACATACGTGCCACTTCATTTATCCGTTCATCTTTGGCAAGTTTCTTGATACGGGTAATGGTACGATCGATCGTATCTTCCTTATAAACAAAGAAGTGTTCTTTTCCCTTAGCAGCAATCTGGGGTAGATGGGTAATCGTAATAACCTGCATCTTCGTTCCCAACTCCTGCATAATATCTCCCATCTTATCGGCTATATCCCCGGAAACTCCGGTATCCACTTCATCAAAGATAATAGCAGGCAGGGCGGTAAAACCGGCTATCATTGCCTTTATGCATAACATAAGCCGGGAGATTTCTCCACCTGAAGCAGTTTGTGCAACCGGTTGTAATTCGCCGCTCTTGTTGGCAGAGAACATAAAACGTATTTCATCCATTCCGTCACTTTCAGGTTCGGAACGTGATACGAAATCTACAGTAAAACGTGTATTCGGCATACCCAATGGCATTACCCTTTCTACCAGTTGTTCTGCAATCGCTTTAGCGGCAATTTGCCGTTGCTGGCTCAGCACGGATGCTTGTTGGATAAGTTCCTGATAGGATATTTCCAGTTGCTCCTTCACCAGACGAATCTGTTCGTCAAAAGAATCTATTTCATGAAGTTGGGCTGTATACTGTTTCTGTATGCTCATCAATTCTTCAACCGTAGATACCCGGTGCTTCTGTTCCAGGGAATAAAGCATATTTAAACGTTCATTCACCCAATCCATACGTTCCGGATTAAATTCTATATCTTCTTTCAACACATCCGTTTCCGAAGAAAGGTCGCTTAAATCAATATAGGCAGAACGAAGCCGTTCGGCTATTTCTTTTGCTTTCGGGAAATAACGTTCCAGATTGTCGGCAGCAGAAAGGGCTTCCTTTATCAATTGTACGGCACCTTGTTCTTCCCCGTCCAGCAAGTGAGTGATTTTATATAAAGTACCTTTTATCTCTTCCGCATGCGAAAGAGTCTCAAGTTCCTGTTCCAATTCCTCCTGTTCGCCGGCAACCAGACCTGCTTCATCCAGTTGTTCCAGTTGAAAGCGCACATAATCTTCTTCCTGCTTAGTCCGGACAGCTTTTTCTTCCAACTCTCTCAATTCTCTTTTTAAAGATTGATAATGGGTATATTCCTTACGATAAAGAATAAGCAGAATTTCATTCTCTGCCATTACATCTATCACTTTCAGTTGAAAGCGGTTGTCACCTAAAAGGAGATTCTGGTGCTGGGAATGAATATCTATCAAACGGCTGCCTAACTCCTTCATGACAGTAAGCGATACAGGAGAATCATTTACAAAAGCACGGGATTTACCGGAGGCATAAAGCTCACGGCGCAGAATACAGATTTCCGCATCATACTCAAGGTCATTTGCCAGGAAAAATTCTTCCAGCCGGTATTTTGAAATATCGAATACAGCCTCAATCACACATTTGTCCGAACCGTTTTTAATACTCTTTCCGTCGGCACGCTGTCCGAGCACTAATGAAAGAGCTCCCAAAATGATAGATTTTCCGGCACCCGTTTCTCCGGTTATCACCGAGAAACCCTTGTCGAACCGGATATCCAAACTGTCTATAAGGACAAAATTCTGTATAAATAAAGATTTCAGCATAGTTGTCAGATTACGGATTCTTTACGAGATATTTCCTATTTCAGAAAAGAGGCCAATTTATTCACTATATCTGTAGCTACTTCCTGTTTGCTTTTCAGCGGATACGCCGTTACTTCTCCTTTACTGTCTATTATTGTAATCTTATTGGTATCCGTACGGAATCCTGCGCCGGCATCCCTTAATGAATTCATAACGATAAAATCCAGATTCTTCCGTTTCAGTTTACCTTCCGCATACAGGGTCTCGTTCTCTGTTTCCAAAGCAAAACCAACCAAAACCTGACCTTCCTGCTTCATGCTGCCCAAGGAAGCCGCAATATCTTTATTCGGAACCAAATGAAGCATCATATCCCCTTTCGATTCCCGTTTGATTTTTTCTGTAGCTTGCATTTCCGGACGATAATCAGCAACCGCAGCACACAATATACCGGCGTCAGCATCCGGGAAGGCCGTAACCGCAGCCTGATACATCTCTTCTGCGGACTCTACATCTATCCTATGGATATTCGGATGAACGGTTTTCAAGGATACCGGTCCGGCTATCAACGTAACGTCCGCACCTTGTTCCGCACAAGCCTCAGCCAAAGCAAACCCCATTTTACCGGAAGAATAATTCCCGATAAAGCGGACCGGGTCTATCTTCTCATAGGTCGGACCTGCCGTTATAACAATCTTTTTTTTTTGAAGTTGAGTTTGGGAAACAAAAAAGTCTTCAAGGACTTCTATTATTTTATCCGGTTCTTCCATTCGCCCTTTTCCTACCAAATGGCTTGCCAGTTCTCCTTCACCCGGTTCGATAATATGATTACCGAATGAACGGAGACGGTCCAAGTTCTGCTGGGTAGTAGGGTGAGCAAACATATCCAAATCCATTGCCGGAGCAACGAAGACAGGAGCTTTGCATGACAAATAAGTTGTCACCAGCATATTATCGGCAATCCCATTAGCCATCTTGCCAATAGTGGCAGG
>UQLN01000069.1 GCA_900541965.1 uncultured Parabacteroides sp.
GCATTTCTACATTGCGGAAAGAGATGTCGATGATTACTTCGTCGTGAAGGACTCCATTCAGGAAACTGATGATTAGATCTTTACTTACTTCGCTTCCGAAAATAGCTTTAAATCCCCAATCCGAGAAAGGATTTACAAATTTTCTCATAGTTATTTGTTTTAGTTGGTTGCCTATTGGCAGGCGGTGTACAAATGTACGTTTTTATTTTCAATGGGTATAATTGATAAAGGATAAAGATGTGTTTTCATTAATAATCTAATACCTGTTTGACTGAATGTTTTTTAAAAGAGGCATTTAACGATTGTTTATGCCCGTTTCAAAATCTTCAAACAAGTTAATTAACATATTCGTAAGGAAAGCTAAGCAAACCTTTTTTAGTTCATATTGTTTAAATAGTAACTTATATATAAGCACAAATAATAGTATAAACTGTTTTAAACGTTGAATGAGATGAAAAAGATTCTTCCATTTTTCTTGCTGGTTCTTTTATTGGCATCCTGTCAGAAAGATCCGGATATGTCAAAACTAAGCGATGATTTCGTTGTGTTTACAGACTACAACAAAGACGCCAATTTTAATTCGTTCACAGCCTTTTATGTTCCTGATAGCGTGATGGTCATCGGGACTAATGAAAAGCCGGAATTTTGGACCGGAGCAGATGCACAACCTATCGTATCCACACTGGTCAAAGCAATGGAGGCACGCGGTTATACCCGTACAACCGATAAGTCGGTTGCCGAACTGGGTTTACAGGTCTCTTTTGTGAAAAATGTAAATTATTTCACTAATTATTATGACAACTCCTACTGGTGGTGGGGATACCCCGGATACAGATGGTGGTCTAACTACTGGGGTGGCTGGAACGGATGGTACTATCCATATCCTGTTGTATACAGCTATAGTGTAGGTTCACTATTGGTTGAAATGGTAGATTTACAAACACCGATTCCCGCAGCAGATGCAAAACTTCCTGTTTTATGGACTGCCTATATGACCGGTCTGCTGTCTGGTTCCGATAAAGTAAACAACCAGCTTTCCATGCGTGCTATCGAACAGGCATTTGTTCAATCCCCTTACATCGTTAAATAATTAAGCGAGAATTAATGAATCATTTAGAAACGGGTATCCGTTTTGATTATAAATTTAGGTTCTTATGAAAAAGATAAATAAATCAATAAAATTAATCGCTTTACTTATTGCCTGTTTAGCGATTCCATCACTGGCCGGCGCCCAGGTTGTAAAGAATATGTATTTTAATATCGACTGGCAAATCAATTCTCCTTTCGGCCAGAGTTTTGCCGACCGTACAAGCGGTTGGGGTGCACATGGAGAAGCCGGTTATTATGTTATTCCTAATTTCTCTGTCGGTGCGTTTATTTCCTATCATACGAATAATAAGTATATCGACCGCCAGACGATTCCGGTAAGCAGCACATCGGTTGTTACTTCCGACCAGCAACATTCTATTTTCCAGTTGCCTTTCGGTGCGGCATTCCGTTATAATGTTTCTCCGGAAAACCAGTTCCAGCCCTATCTGGGTTTGCAGTTGGGTGCAAGTTACAGTGAAATGTCTACTTACATGAACGTACTGAAAATGTACGACCGTAACTGGGGATTTTATGTAGCGCCTGAAATCGGTATGAACATGTATTTCACTCCTGATAAGAAAATAGGTGCACACATTGCTATGTATTACAACTATGCAACAAATAAAGGCAGTGTCCTGAATTATAATGTGGATGGTTTAAACAACTGGGGCGTACGCCTTGGTATCGCATTCTAAAATATAGGAAGTTTGTTCTTTTAAGTGTTTTATGTAGTTTATTTGAAAACGGGAGGTACAGCCGGTAGCTGCCTCCCGTTTTTTTTTGTGTCTTTTTTTAATTCTTTCCGATTAAATAATTCAAAAACGATATAATTGTAGGGGCTGTTTGGAAAATTATTAATTTATAGTGTTAAAATACGGGTTTAGACTAAGTAGTTTTGTTTTCTCGTTGGTATATAATAAAGTATTTTGGAAACAGAATGTGAAAAATATATAACTTGGATTTAATGCTAACTCTAATAATATTAACCTATGAAACAGCTTTTTATGGCAACTTTTGTTGCTTTTTTAGGGGGAACTTCACTTGCCGAAGCGTCGGATGTGTCTCTCCCGGAAGTTAACCTTGCAACTCCTGTCATCTCACAAAAATCAAAACAAATAACCGGTACGGTGATAGATGACACCGGGCTCCCTGTAATCGGAGCCAATATTTTGGTAAAAGGAACCACGAATGGGACGGTTACGGATGTGGATGGGAAATTCACCCTCGAAAATGTACCGGAAGGTGCTCTCTTGATCGTTTCTTACATCGGTTTTCTGGAACAGGATGTTAAAGTTTCCCACAATAAGAATGTCTTTCATATTACATTAAAGGAAGATACACAGAAACTGGAAGAGGTGGTTGTGGTAGGTTATGGCACGCAGAAGAAAGCGAACCTGACCGGTTCCGTTTCCACTGTAAAGTACGGTCAGGAGCTGGAAAACAGGCCGATTACCGACCCGTCTCAGGCTTTGTCCGGTAAAGCGACCGGTGTATGGGTAAGCCAGAATTCCGGTTCACCGGGTTCGGATGGGGCTACGATACGTATTCGCGGTTACGGTACATTGAATAACTCGGACCCATTGGTATTGATTGATGGAGTGGAAGGCCGTATGGCTGAACTCGCTCCGAATGATATTGCTTCCATTACCGTGTTGAAAGATGCCGCTTCAGCTGCAATTTACGGTTCCCGTGCTGCGAACGGGGTTATATTAGTAGAAACAAAGAAAGGTTCAGGCGATAAAGTCAGCGTAAATTACACAGGCTATTTCGGCATGCAACAACTGGGACGCCGTTATGATATTATATCCGATAGCCCGGAATACATGGAGTTATGGAACTCCGCATTTACCAATAGCGGCAGCAATCCGCTTTTCCCACAAGAAGTAATAGATGCGTTCCGCACAGGAAACGACCCTTATAAATATCCGAATACAAATTATTTTGACGAAGTTTTCCGCACCTCCTTCACTACCCAGCACAACTTATCAGCCACGATTGGTGGCAAAAAATCACACAGTTACATTTCTTTAGGTTACCTCAACAATGATGGTATTATTAAAAACACGAACTCGGAACGCTACAACCTGACTATTAATACCGAAGCAAAAGTAAACAATTGGCTGAAAATCGGCGGTAGAGCGCGTATTATGCGCAAGATTACGACCCGCCCTTATGATGGTATCAACCGTGTTATTTACATGATGGCAAACGGTCATCCGTTTTCCACGCCTTATTTGCAGGATGGAAAGACATTCGGTGGTACGCAGGCGCTTTATCTTTCGGGCGACAAAGCCGGGCAGCCGATTGTGGATACCCGTAACCCGTTCCCTGATTTGTATAATGGGCAGAGCCAGTTCATTAATACTTTCATGAAAGGGAATGTGTATGCGACCATTGATTTTATGAAGGGATTGAGCCTGACCGCACAATACAGCGGGCAGTATAATAATAACAATAACGACAAATATAACGAGACGCATTATTGTTATACCGACCTCGATGGTTCCAATAAGACCAAACCGCTGGATTACCCGTCTACCTTGTATGTGTATCGCGGTGTTTCGGACGAATATTATTCGACCTTCTTTGCCAATCTGAATTTCGATAAGACATTCAATGAAATACATGATATTTCGGCAGTAATAGGTTTCCAGCAGGAATCCATGACCAAGCGGGTGACAACGGCACAGAAAACAGACCCTTCGAAAGGAGATACACACCAAGTCAATTCAGGAACAAAAAATCCGACGGCCATCGGTAATAAATATCTCTGGCGCATGCTTTCCTACTTCGGACGTGTCAACTATGCCCTGATGGGGAAATATCTGGCGGAAGTGAATCTGAGAGCGGATGCCTCTTCCCGCTTTGCCAAAGGAAACCGCTGGGGGTATTTCCCTTCATTCTCTTTGGGATGGCGTTTGGGTGAAGAACCTTTTATCAAAAAACTGAATATCTTCGATAACCTGAAGGTCCGTGCTTCCTGGGGTAAGTTGGGAAACCAGAATATCGGTTCGGGTAGCAACAGCGACTATTTCCCGTATCTGACTGTAATGACACAGGATTATGCAAACAGCTATAACTTTAAGAACACACTGGCTCCCGGTGCGGCTATTACCGGCCTGGTAGACCGGAATATTACCTGGGAAACCACAACGACTACGGATATCGGTCTGGATTTGGGTTTTCTGAAAAACCGTCTGAATATAGAGGCTGATTATTTTGAAAGAAGAACCTCCGATATTATTGTTCAGTTGCCGATACCAACCGTATTGGGCGGACTGACTGCTCCGTTCGAAAACGTAGGAGAGATGTTGAACCGGGGTGTCGAAATAAATGTAAACTGGCAAGACCGTATCCCGGCTTCCGATTTCAGCTATAGTATCGGTGCCAACCTGACTTATCTGAATAATAAAGTGACCAAGTTCAGGGGCGGAAAATCTCCCGACCAGCTTTATCTGATTCGTGAAGGATATTCTTATAAAACATTGTATGGTTTTATTCAGGAAGGAATTTATCAGAGTGATGACGAAGCCAAGCAACATATGCATAGTAACGGCTACATTCCTGTGGCGGGAGATATTAAGTATAAGGATGTAAACGGCGACGGAAAACTGGATTATAAGGATAAACAGGATATGGGAAATACCATTCCTAAATTCACTTATGGCATCAACGGTAATGTGGCTTGGAAAGATTTTGACCTGAGTTTCCAGTTCTCAGGTATTGCCGGAGTCCATGGGTACTACCAGAATGCATGGACCGAACCTCTGGGTATTTCAGGAGGTACCATTACCAAGAGATGGCGGAATGCATGGACGAAAGAGAACCCGTCGGACGAATTGCCGCAGATTAAAATGAACGATACCTGGAACAGGCAGCAATCTTCTTTCTGGGCATGCAATATGTCGTGGCTGAAACTGAAGAATATCCAGGTAGGATATACTTTACCTACAGAGGTTGCCAATAAGATTTTCTTACAGAAATGTTATGTCTACCTGAATGCTACGGATGTATTTACCATTGTAAGCAATAAGTACGAGGGATTCGACCCGGAACGGGATACTTTCTCCGACGGATATAACCACTATCCGATTCCCCGTGTGTTTTCAGTCGGTTTGAACCTTTCTTTCTAATGTTGAACTTTTCTAATAATCACGAGATATGAAAAAGATAACAGCCATCCTGTTTTTTATCCCAATATTGTTTTTCTGCTCCTGCGAGAGCTATCTGGATATTCGTCCGGATGACAAAATAACCGAAGAGACTTTCTGGACAACCCCGGAAGATGCCACACTTGCTTTGAATGGCATTTACAGTGTGCTTCGTAACGACTATATATATGGTTATGGAGGCGGCGAAGATGCCTGTACGCCGAATGCTTACCAGTGGGCATACTGGGAAGGACAGCATATGCAGGTAGGCGACGGGTCTGTTTATTCCGGTTCGGGAGGTATCGTATCCGAACGATGGAAATTTTGTTATCAGGGAATTTACCGGGCAAACTATTTCTTTGAGAATATAGGTAGGATACCCAATATGAATACGGAAGAAAAAGAGACCATGTTAGGTGAGGTCCATTTTTTGCGCGGTTTGTTTTATAGCCTGTTGGTACGTTCTTATGGTGGTGTGCCTGTGATTCTTAAAACGCTTACTCCGGAGGAAGGCCGGCAGGTAACCCGTACGACAGCCGATGCAGTCTGGAAACAGGTACATGAAGATTTTGACAAGGCGATCGGGTATTTGCCTAAGGATGCCTCCGTAAACGGTCATGCAACTTTAGGTTCGGCCTATGGGATGAAAATGAAAGCTTATCTTTATAATTCGCAGTGGGATAAGGTACTGGAATATTGTGATAAGATAGACGAATTAAAGAAATATGATTTATACCCCTCTTATCATGGATTGTTCCAATATGAAAATGAAGGAAATGTAGAAACACTGTTTTCCGTATGTTTCATGGACGGACCATATTCGCAGGGTAGTATGTTCGACAGACGCTGGCAGCCCCAGAACCTGAAATATGGTATAGATGGTTCCAATTCAGTGGCTCCGACCCAACTGTTGGTAGATGAATATGAAACGATAGACGGTTCTCCTGTAGATAAAAACAATCCGTATGAGAATCGTGACCCCCGTCTGGATTTTACAATTTTACGTCCCGGAGCCAAGTTTCAAGGACAACTTTATCCAACGGCGATAAAGAACCATACCGGGCAGAAGGTCGGTTTTGCCATACGTAAATATACGATAGAAACCATGCAGGTGGTAGCTGGTCAGTCTCCATTGGATTTTATGGTACTGCGTTATGGAGATGTGCTGCTCTGCCGTGCGGAAGCAATGATTGAAACCAATACCGATATAGATGGCGCTATCGATTTGATAAACCGTATCCGTACCGAACGGAATGATGTGAAGATGCCTCTACTTAAAAGCGGAATGGGACAGGCGGAAGCCCGTAAGGCCCTGCGTCATGAACGGCGTATCGAATTAGCATTGGAAGGACAATTCTGGGATGATATCAAACGCTGGAATGCCGGGCCTGAATTTTATCCTTGTAAAGTGATAGGCGGACAAGGCGAACTGATACAAACCAAGTTCTCGAAAGGATACGACCTGAAAAAGAATAATTTGTTGCCGGTACCGGATAGTGAAATCTCATTAAACCCCGGTCTAACCCAGAATCCGGGCTATTAACTTAGAATTTATAGGCTATGAAATACAAAGCATTGTTTTTGTTTGCAGCTGCCTTATGCAGCGGGGTTTCCCCGGAAGATGCGGCTGCACAAAATCAGAAAAAAACTCCTTTATCCCAAAACAGTAAACCGCAGGGCGCATTTGTTACTGTAACAGGCTTTGTAACGGATGATTCCGGTATGCCGATTATCGGAGCGAATATCTGGGCGAAGGCGTCATCGACCGGTACGAGTTCCGATCTGGATGGGAAATTTACGATTAAAGTCCCTGTCGGCGAACAGTTGACAGTTTCATATATAGGTTGTGTTACCCAACAAATAAAAGTAACAAAAGCCTCATCCCTGACCATTAAACTGGAAAGTGAAGCCATGGACCTCGATGAGGTTGTGGTGGTAGGCTACGGTACTCAGAAAAAAGAACATGTAACAGGTTCTGTAACCCAAGTGTCGGCAAAAGAGTTGACTAAAGTACCAATGACCAATGTATCCAATATGCTTGTCGGCAAATTACCCGGTCTGGCGGCTGTACAAAATTCCGGACAGCCGGGTGCCGACCAGGCAAGCATTTCCATCCGCAGTTATGGTACGTTCAACGATTCTTCCCCCTTATTACTGGTCGACGGGGTGGAACGTACTTTCAATACGATGGACCCGAACGACATAGAGAGCGTCACTATTTTGAAAGATGCGGCAGCTTCGGCTGTTTACGGGGTTAGAGCGGCACACGGGGTTATTCTGGTTAAGACCAAACGGGGGGCCAAAGACCAGAAAGCCAATATTACCTATAGCGGTTCTTTGACGTTTTCAACCAATACCCGTTTTCCGAAATTCCTGAATGCACCGGACTATGCCCGATGGCATAATAAAGCGCGTCAGATGGATAACCATGCCCCTTATTTCAGTGAAGAAGATATAGCTAAGATGGAAGCCGGTTATGATCCGGACGGTATTTTTGGAAATACGGACTGGGTGGATTTGGCGTTTAAGAATTTCGGCGCTACCCAACAACATAATATATCTGCCGTAGGTGGAAATGAAAAAGTACAATACTTCGTGAGCGGCGGTTTTATGGATCAGGATGGTATTGTGAAAAATACGAACTTCAAACGTTGGAACCTGCGTGCAAATATAGATGTGCAGATTTCCAATAATTTGAAATTGTCGATGAATATGGCAGGACGTATGCAGGAACAGAAATCCCCGGGATTTAGCATTTCTTCAGATGCTTATAACAGTCCTATCATGATGGCAACCCGCACATTGCCGATTATACCTGAAACCTACAACGGTTTGCCCGCAGCTTGGGGAGGAGAGGGAGGAACCCGCACCTTCAATCCGGTTGCCGCATTGGAAAGCAGCGGTTTTAACCAGAATAAGAAAAGTGTTTTTGAAAGCCAGATGACTTTAGCCTATGACATCCCTTTTATAAAAGGATTGCAGGCAAAGATGTTTGTGAGCTTTGACAAGGATTTTACCGAAACCAAAGGATTCCTGACCCCCTATAAAGTGGCTACTTTCGATATAGAAAAACGCCAGTATAATACCGTTACAGCGGAAGGAACAGGCAACGGTTCCCTGTTCCAGTCCGCTTCAAGCGGTCAGAAGTTTATGCTTCGCCCTTCCATTGAATATACGAATACATTCGGCAAACACGATGTCAATGCTTTATTCCTGTATGAGCAGACTGAGAATGATGGCGGTAATATGCAGGCGCAGCGAAAAAAATATTTACTGACGGATTTAGCGGAATTGAGCATGGGGCTCGAAGATGTGGAAAATTCGATACGTGGCAGCAGTTCCGCTTCCGCAATGGCGGGTTTTGTGGGACGTCTTAATTATGCCTATGCGAAGAAATACCTGGCAGAGTTTGCATTCAGGGCCGACGGTTCCTATAAATTTGCCAAAGAACACCGGTGGGGCTTTTTCCCTTCGCTCTCTTTGGGGTGGCTGATGTCGGAAGAAGCATGGTTCAGGAATGCATTGCCTAAAGTTGATAAGTTTAAAATCAGAGGTTCTGTCGGTTTGCTGGGGCGTGATAATACAGCCGCTTTCTTATATAAACGTTTAATGGCGTTAACCGCTTCGCCTTCCTATATTATTGGAGAAACTTATACTTCCGTTTACGGTCTTTATACCTTGAACTCCATCCCTTCATCCACTTTGACCTGGGAAAAGACGCAAACCTGGAATGGCGGAGTCGAAATGACCATGTGGAACGGATTATTGAGCGTAGACCTGGATGCTTTCTATAAATATACGTATGATATTCTGGAAAATGTATCTGCTACATACCCGCCGTCTTTGGGTGGCAACTTCCCTTCAACCATTAATTCCGGCTCGGTATCCGTAAAGGGATTTGAGTTGAAGTTGGGGCATCGTAACCGGATACACAAAGTAAATTATAGTGTGGATGGCTATCTGACCTATGCCAAAAATAAGGTATTGTCCCGTTTGCAAAGCTCCAATTTGCCGGAATGGCAAAGTCTGATAGGGCATCCTATCGGCGAGATACGGGGATTTAAAGCGATAGGTCTATACCAGACGCAGGAACAGTTGGATAACCGTCCCGAAGGTCCCGGCGGCACACAGCGTTTGGGAGATATTATGTATGAAGACATTAACGGGGATGGAAAAATAGATTCTCACGATATGGTTGTTATCGGGCATTCTTCCCTTCCGGATATGAACTTCTCCCTGAATATGAATGTGGAATGGAACGGGTTCGATATCAGTATGCTGTGGCAGGGGGCAGCCATGAGAGACGTCGCTATCAGCGGGGCATATGCGTCGGGGACAAACGACCAGACCCAGTTCTCGAGACCTTTCTATGGCAATGGGAACTCTCCGTATTATTTGCTTGAAAATTCCTGGACCCCGGAAAATACAGATGCGGCATATCCCCGCTTGGGTGTGGATTGGAACAGCAATAATGCCTGGGCAAGTTCGTGGTGGATACGCAACGGTTCATATCTGCGCCTGAAAAATGCACAGGTCGGATATTCTGTTCCGTCCCGGATACTTAAATGCACAGGCCTGCAACGGTTAAGGGTCTATGTGTCGGGAACCAATCTATTGACATTCGACCATCTGAAATATCTGGACCCGGAAATGCCAAACGTAAATAACGGTTATTATCCGCAGCAAAGGACATACAGTGTAGGTTTAAATGCAACATTTTAAGGAGAGCGAATTATGGAAAAGAATATTATATATTTGATAATAACCACGGTATTACTTGCTTCATGCAGTGTATTGGATGTAGATGTGAAGGATAATTATTCGGAAGAAGTCGCATGGAAAAATGAGACGAACCTGGATTTATACGTACTCGGATTGTATTCGGCATTGAAGGAAACAAATAATGCGGAGATAGGCGGAACCGAACTTTCTGACGGTTATGCGGATATCTTGAAATATAGTCTGACTTCCATGTCGGCAAGTTATCATAACCGTGTATTGCTGATTGAGAATTTCATTACACCGGATAACGGGCAATTGAAAACCTGGGGTAATTATGACCGTATCCGCCGGGATAATGAATTTATATGTGATGCACCGACCAAAGGCGCTCATCTGAAACCTGAATTTTTGAATATACGTGTTGCCGAAGCCCGTTTCATGCGTGCTTATCTGTATTACAAAATTATCCGGAACCATGCCGGCGCTATTTTACGTACGGCAGAAGGGGGACAGGTAGATAACCAGGACCAGAAAGATAAAGCACGTTCATCTGAGGAAGATTCCTGGAATTATGTGATAAAGGAGTTTCAGGAAATTGCGGAAATGCTGCCGGTTTCCTGGGATAAGGATAATACAGGCCGTGTAACGAAAGGAGCCGCCTACGGTTTGATGGCCCGTTGTGCTTTGTATGCGAAACAATATGATAAAGCTATCTGGGCGGGACAGAAGGTTGTTGAGCTGGAAAATCAGGGAATCTATGGCTTGCAGCCTGACTATGCAACAATCTTTACCCAGGCATTTAATAAGGAAATCCTGTTGGCAGTATATTATAAGAAGCCGGAAGTGAAACATTATTTCGACCGTTATTTTGCACCCTCGGGCGATATCGCCGACAGGGGCGGCTGGGCAGGTCCGACTGAAGAGCTTGTCAGCCAGTACCAGATAAAATCGGGCGGCAAATATGTGGACTTTGACTGGAACAACAGCGAACATGCAGCAAATCCCTATGTGAACAGGGAACCTCGTTTTTATGCATCCATCCTTTATAATGGCGCTCCGTGGAAAGGCCGTACCCTTGAAACATTTGTGGGGGGCACTGACGGATATATCGATTATTCCCAGGGAAATAATAAGGCTACGACAGTGACGGGCTATTATATGAAAAAGTTCCTGAACGAAAAGAATACGAACTTCGATATCGATGGCAGCGATTCTTTCTGGGTGGAAATGCGCTATGCGGAGGTTTTATTGATTATGGCTGAGGCTTATGCGGAAAGCGGTGATATGACCCAGGCACTTGCTGCGCTGAACCGGGTAAGGGAGCGTGCCGGTATTTCTCCCCGGAACACATCCGATAAGGAAGAGTTTATGAGTTTCCTCCGTACGGAAAGAATGGTGGAACTGGCTTTTGAAGGACATCGCTACTGGGATTTACGCAGATGGAAACTTGCCCGGGGCGTGCTTCACGGACAGCGTATGCATGCTACCAAAATCACGAAAAAGGCGGATGGCACATTCTCTTACAAACAGGTTGCATGTGATGATGCAAACCGTTATTTCCCGGAGAAATATTACCTGATACCTGTTCCGAATTCTGAAATCCGGAACAATACGAAATGTGTCCAAAATCCGTTATGGTAAATTATACAACCTTTAAATCGTATTCGTATGAAACTCGATAAATATATAAGAACGTTCCTCCTTTTGTCTGTTATTCCGGGATTTATGTCCTGCCATAAGGCCGACGAAGTGAAACTGGGAGACAAGAGTGCCGTTCTTGATATGACAGCACAACTGTTTAACAGTGCCAGTGACAAGGTTTGGCAGGGGATATTATCAGCTAACCAGGATAGTATCTATTTTGATATTCCGTACTATTTGTCGGATACGGCAGCCATAAAGCCGGATTTGACGAAGATGATATTGCGGGCGAATCTTCCTTCCGGAGCTGTTGTGACTCCCGAATTGGGAGGTCTGAAAGATTTATCCAAACCCTATCCGGTAACTGTGCAGGCTGGAAACGGCACGCAACATGCGTATGTAATCTTAGCCCGTCTTTTGAAAAGCGATAAAAAAGAGATGACAGGATTCTCTATTCCTTCATTGGAACTGAAAGGAATAAATGCTTCGACAGATACAATCAAGTTAATCGTACCTCCCAAGTTCGACCAGAATCTGTTGAAACATGTGGTGCCTTCTTTTACCCTTTCTCCGTGGGCGTCTGTTTCCCCCGGTATGGATGAGCCTCAGGATTTTACAAAAAATGTGGTTTATACAGTGACGGCATTGGATGGAAGTACAAGTACGATAACAGTCGTCCAGTCGTATCCGAAGGTATTGGAGTATGGATTTGGCTTGACCTATCTGATGTGGCAGAAAGATTCTGATGCCGCCGGCTTTACCAGAGGCTTGGATTGTGGTTTGGCTGTATGTGGGGATAAACTGATTGTGGCAAGGCGGAACCTTGCATTCTCCATCTATAATAAGTTGACAGGACAATTGCTATCCGAGCATGTAAATATTCAAGGGACGGATGCGGACGGCGTAGGCGGTATTATTTTCGGAATAGATACGGACGACAGGGATAACCTGCTCGCTGTTAATTTTACCCGGATAGCAAATGCCGGTAATATATTGAAGATTTTCCGCTGGAAGGACGGATTGAGTAATCCGCCGGAAGTTATCCTTCAGTTACCGGTGACTCATTTTGCATCGGAAACAAACAGAGGCATCGATTTGGGACGCTCTATTAAAATAGCAGGAGATATAGATGGGAATGCCCAGATAATGGTTTCGATGGGCGGGAATGGTACGGATGAAAACCGTTCATTAAGATTCTCTGTAAAAAACGGGGTGATAACCAATGCCGCGAATCCTGAAATTGTTGCAGGAGAAGGCGTCAAGTATAAATGGAGAGGTAAATCCATACCTACGGCTGCAAGCGACAATACGCCGTATTTCGTATTATCCGTAGGGACGGATAAAGGATTGGTTTATATGGATGAGAACAGGAAAGCGTTCTTGTTCGAAACCAATGAAAACAGTTCGGCTTTTTACAATAATACGGTTTACAGTATTGCCTATGGTGAGTTCAACCATGCAAAATATATGTTTGCCGCTTCCGGAAACTGGGCGTACCAGACTAAGTTATTGGGGTTTGATGTTACCAATCCGTCTCTTATCCCGATTGATAAGAATGATGATGCCTATTATAAGAAATTCAATGTGTTTACTTCGTTGCCTAATCTCTTGCAGTTTGCGAAGGGTGATAACGAGAATGCAACGGGAGACATTGCCGTAAAGATGAGCGATGACGGAAATAGCATGTATGTATATATGTTGGTGACGGATGCCGGAATTATGGCGTATGAATTAACTAAATATGAAAATGTGAATTGATAGTATATGTATAGCGATAAACAGAAAATGAATAAATCATCCGGCAGGAGCCCGTGTGCTTTGCGCTGCCTATATGCGACAAAATGCTTTTTCCTTTTTCTCATCGTTTTGCTATCCAGCCTTCCTGCGAAGGTAAAGGCGGAGAAAACCGAAAAGCCCAAGTATATCTGGCTGGATGCGGAAGCCAATTATAAACGTTTCTCGAACCGGGATACGATTCGTTATTATCTGGATAAAATAAAGGATACCGGGTTCAATACGATCGTTGTGGATGTCAAGGCTACCGATGGCTTTGTCCATTATAAACGGACAAAACATATGCACGATGCCCGTCCCCGGCAGAAGTGGGATTATTTGCAGTTCTTTATCGAAGAAGCGCGAAAAAGGGATTTGAAAGTTGCCGTATCGGCAATGATATTCCCGGCAGGACGTCCGGCAAAGAAAAAAGGCGTTGTTTATGCAGATAAGCGGTGGGATGGAAAAACAGCCATCGAATACACACCGGCCGGAATGAAGGATATACGGGACGACAGTACAAAAGTAGCTGCATTCCTGAATCCCATATTGCCGGAGGTGAGGGAGTATTGCCTTGGGTTTATAAAGGAAATCGTATCTAACTATCAGTTCGATATTTTTGTCCTGGACTATTGCCGTTATTCGGGTGTCGAAACCGATTTCTCCGAAGCCTCCAGAATTGATTTTGAAAAGTATATCGGTGAAAAGGTTCCGGATTTCCCGACCGATATTTTTACCTGGGAGAGGGACAAAAAAGGGGATTGGTATGTAAAGGACGGAGTCTATGCCCCTTTATGGTATGAATACAGGGCGATGGTGATACATGATTTCATTAAAGAGGTGAAAGGGGAAATCAAAAAAATCCGTCCCGATATGGGATTGGATTACTGGGCTGCTTCCTGGCACCATGGTCTGTACCGGCAAGGTCAAAACTGGGGTGGTAATGAATACGACCCTTATGGGAAATATCCCTGGGCTTCCAAAGAGTATAAGAAGACCGGATTTGCATCGTACCTGAGCCATTTTATGAATGGTGCATATCTGAGCAAAGTGTATGGGAAAAGTGATCCGGAGTCTATGGAGTACGCCTATGCCAAAGGGCGTGAAATAATAGGAGGGGAAACGATTATGCTGGGAAGTATTTATGCCCAGGCTAAAGATATAATGGAGGATGCCGCGTATGTATCGTTGACGCAAACCGACGGACTGGTGGTGTTTGATATTGTACAGGTAATCGAGTATGATTTGTGGGATACCTTTAAAAGGGCAATAGAAAAAGCCGGTTTAAAAGATATCGGGTTCAGTGGAACTGTACGTTGTGAGGGCAAGCCGGTGGCAGGTGTTCCGGTCACCGATGGTATCCGGATAACGGTTACGGACAAACAGGGGCATTATTCCTTGCAGAGTTCCGGGGATACTGAATTTATCTATATTTCCACACCGTCAGGTTATGAATTACTTCCGGACAATTTTTATT
This sequence comes from uncultured Parabacteroides sp., assembly GCA_900541965.1. Classification (GTDB taxonomy): domain Bacteria; phylum Bacteroidota; class Bacteroidia; order Bacteroidales; family Tannerellaceae; genus Parabacteroides. The sequence goes on from UQLN01000069.1 coordinate 14,854, forward strand.
TGCCGGTGACAGATAAGTCTGCCAAAAAGCAACGTTTTGATTTCGCCTTGAAGCAATTGCCGGTGGACGACAATAAGCATGCTTTTTTTGTTTGGGCAGATCCTCAGGTCTATGTGGATAACGATTTGGAGCTGGTTGCGGCTTCGGTAAAAGATATGCAACAACTGATAAATGCCAATTATGAAAAGCTGCCGCTTCATGGTATTCTATGCGGGGATATCGTAGGAGACGACAAGTCTTATATGCCCAAAGTGAAAGCCATACTGGAAACAGGTAGTGTTCCGTTTTTCTATACTCCGGGCAACCACGATGTGGATGATGCACGTACGGATGAAGGAGCTAAAAAGACTTTCAAACAACATTTCGGTCCGGATTATTGCTCTTTCGACAGGGGAAAAATCCATTATGTTATCTTGGATGATGTCTTTTGCGTGGGGCGCAGTTCGGCGACCATCGCTTATCTGACGGAGAAACAGCTTAATTGGCTGGAGCAGGATTTGAGCAGGATAGAACCGGGCCGTACGGTGATTGTCTCTTTCCATATCCCGACGTATACCCGTGAGGCACGGAATAAGGAATGGTCGAAGGAATCGAATCATTCCGCTTTGCAAAACAGGCGTCAATTGTATAAGATTTTGTCTCCCTACCGCACGCACATTATGTCGGGGCATACTCATTATAACGAAAATTTTGTATTGGCGGACAGTTTGTATGAACATGTACACGCCGCACTTTGCGGACAGTTCTGGCAAGGGGACGATTGCAGTGACGGCACTCCGCAGGGATATGCCGTATATGAAGTGGATGGCGATTCGATTTCCTGGTATTATAAATGCCGGGGAAAGGATAAAACCTGCCAGTTCCGTGTCCATCCGTTGGGGACGAATCCGGAAAAACCGGATGCCGTAACCGTAAATGTCTGGAATTATGACCCGGCATGGAAAGTATACTGGTATGAGAATGGAATAAAACAGGGAGAAATGATTCAATATAAAGGGAATGACCCTTTTACTGCGGATTTTTATCGCAGGAATAAAGGGGCATTCCGTTATGATTGGTTGGGAACCGCACCGACCGGACATCTGTTTTACGCCGTGCCGTCTTCGCCGGAGAGCAAAGTCTCTGTTGAAGTCATCGACCGTTTCGGGAATCGTTTTAAATAAGCGTTATTGTTTTCTGCGCAGTTGGCATTTCATGGCGTGTGTCAGGCAATGCCGATTCTGTTTTATATTCTGAAATTATTTCATGTTTCGTTTCCGTTTGTTAAATTTGTGGCGGGTTTATGATAACTTATAACGTTCCGCATAAAATACGCCGCATGTTTGACATTTCATTGGTAGAAAAACTAAAAAAAGGAGACAGGGAAGCTTTCAACAGTTTATTCCGCTATTTCTATCCCCGGGTAATGGCCTATGTTGCCGCTATCGTAGAAGACGAGGCGGCGGAAGACATTGTTCAGGATGTTTTTCTATATGTGTGGGAAAATCGTAAAAAAATGTATGCCGGCGAAGGTTTCCATTCCTATCTGTTTCAGGCGGCCTATACGCGTTGTCTGGATTCTTTCAGGAAAAACAGCTCGATGGAAAAGTATAACACGCATCTTTACGAAAAACATCTGGAAGATTACCAATCCCTGCTGAAAGGAGACACTCCTGTTATGGAAGAACTTTACACCAAGGATTTTTATCGCCGTTTATATGAATTGCTCGAACAGATGCCTGCACAGCGCCGTGAAGTTTTTATCCTTAGCTATATAAAAGGCCTGACAGCCAAAGAAGTTTCGGAACAACTCCGGATGCCTCAGCGCACGGTGGAAAGCCATCTTTATCTGGCCCTTAAATTCCTGAAAGGGCATATGTCCAAAAACGATTATTACATGCTTTGCCTTTGTCTTTCCTATTCCCTTCTTTCCCAAGGCGTACATACGATTGGTGCCTGATATCCTATTTTATCCGGAAACGTCCTCTGTCGAGCGGCCCTTGATGCTGGTAGCGATATATCTTCGGCGAAACGCCTACCACGGGGATGAACGACTGCGTAAGGTTGGAATTGCTGCTGAAACTGCAATGTTGGGCGATTTCGTCCACGGTCAAATCCGTGTATTTCAGCATCAACTGTGCCTGATGCACCAGATAGAGGCGGATAAATTCCGATGCATTTTGTCCCGTAAGGATTTTCACGAAAGCGTTCAGTTCGGGGGGCGTTACGCCTATTAGCGAGGCGATGTCTTTGACCGTACGGTAGCCGGAGCGAAGGTAACGAAGGAAATCGTCCAATGCATCGATGCCCGTGGCAGGATTTGGGTCGGTAAGCTTCTCCCAATAGATGCTGCCGTCGGGACGATACTTGCGTTCGTAGGTAAAAGGCGAAGCATAGAGCTTCTCCAGGCTGAACTGCGGGGGCTTTCTTTGAATTTTCATGGTTCGTAGAATATTTTTAATGCAAAAATATAGTTTTATTTGGTTTAAACATATTTTTTACCATGAAAAGAGGCGGTAGATTATGGTATACATATATAAATAACATGATATAACACGGTTTTTTTAAGTTTACATAATTGAATAACGGCTTTGTACATGGTTTTCTTTATTTTTTATAATCAGATAACGGCTTCCTATAGGATTTTCTTTATATTCTGTAATCATATACCATGGTCGGACGTGAATTTTTTTATTTTTACATATTGAATCCTAAAATAAATCGATGTTTTTACGAGGCAGGCAGGGAAGAACAAGCCGCCCCATACGGACGCTGCCATAAAAAAACAGTCCTGATTTGAAAAAAATATCATTTTAGCTCAGTAAATTTCCGGGGTAAACCGTTTAGCTTACATAAAAAGGGGAAAATGGACTTTGATTATACATTGTTAGCGAAATATCTGATAGATGCACTCTCCCGGGAAGAGTCGGAGGCAGTGACGGAATGGCGTAATCTTTCGGAAGAGAATGAAAAAATCTTTTCCGGACTGGTCAAATTGCGTATTTCCCGGAAGTATATGCAGTATAATACACCTGAACATATAGAAAAGGCGTTGGATGTGGTAAATACAAAGATAAACAGGACCTCCCGTTTCCGTCTTTTCCGTTCGGTCATGAAATATGCGGCTGTGGCCCTGCTGCTGCTTTCTCTTTCATATGCGGGTTGGGAATATTATAAGCCTGAAACCTGTGTGACGATTGCCGTAAAGCATGGGGAGGATATGAAACAATTTATGCTGGCAGACGGAACATCCGTCTGGTTGAAAGGCGGGTCTTCCTTAAAATATCCTGCGTCTTTTGGCAAAAAGACGCGGGAAGTCTCCTTGCAAGGAGAAGCGTACTTTGACGTCTCAAAGTACGCTGATGCCCTTCTATATATCTACTGAATTTTTGAAAATAAAGGTGCTGGGTACGGCCTTTGATGTAAAAACAGACCTTGCAAACAAGAAGATAGAAACGACCCTGGTAAGGGGCAAAGTAGCTTTGCTGGACCAAGACCGGAATGAGGTGATGACTATGTCGCCGGGAGAGAAAGTTACTTATACCCATGCCAATCATCAATATATATCGGAAAAGGTAGATGTAAACCTGTGTGCAACCTGGCGGTTGAACCAATCCATTTTTGAAAATGCCACACTACGGGAGATTGCAAACCTGCTCTCTGCCAAATACAACGTGAACATAAATATCGAATCGTCCGAACTGGCCCGGCGCAAATTCAGGTGCGTGTTCAATAAGGATGAAAACTTGCAGGATATACTGAATTTATTGGGATATCTGGCCCCTGTCCGTTACAGGATAGAGGGGACAGAGGTCTTTATATGGGAAAGTACAACTAAAAAATAAATGCCTATGGGGAATTAGACGGAAGAAGAACAATTAAACACATTACAGAAACATTACAAGCTATTTGTAACTGAAAAATTAGTACTAACAAAACAAATCACATGTATGAATAAAAAAGCATCTATTGCCACTCTGGCAATGTTTTTGGCTGCCGCATCTCCTGCATTGGCAGTAAACGACGCACATGCTTTGTATGTGAATCTGGAACTGGCTTTAAACAAGACAACAGTCGGTACAGTCATACAAAGCATAAGCCGGCAGACGGGTTATGAATTTTCTTATGATGAAGCATTATTGGACAAAGAAATTTCGCAGGTTTCAATCAATGTAAAAAATGAACATATAGAAAGTGTCTTGAAGCAGGTTTTCAGGAATACGGGCATCTCGTTTAAAATCGTGGACAACCGGATTTTCTTGAAAGACGAAACCCGGAGAAATTCTTCTTTCTCCGAAGCGGAATATAAAAATGCCGTTAAACAACAGAAGAAAAAAACGATAACGGGTACGATTATCGACGATAGTGGATTGCCTGTTATCGGTGCGAATATTGTAGTGAAAGGCTTGACGCATGGGACAGTGACGGACCTGGACGGGAAGTTCACACTGACGGATGTCCCGGATGACGCCACCTTGGTGGTTTCGTATATCGGTTATCTGGACCAGCAGATTCCGGTAAATAATAAGACTGCGTTCAATATCACACTGCGTGAAGATACGCAGAAACTGGATGAGGTCGTTGTGGTAGGTTATGGCGTCCAGAAGAAAGTGAACATGACCGGTTCCATTTCGAATGTGAAAGCGGAAGAACTTTCCGTTATTCCGAATACGAACTTGTCAAACTCGTTGGCAGGACGTGCGCCGGGTGCTACGATTACCGGCAACTCCGGTTTGATGGGCTCTTCTTCGGAAATTCGCATGCGTGGCGGTTTCGGTGACCCGTTGTTTGTTATCGACGGAGTGATCCGTGACAAGGAGGCGTTTGATAATTTGGAACCGTACGAGATCGACCAGATGAGTTTCTTGAAAGACGCTGCATCGGCTTCTATTTATGGATCGGCTGCCGGTAATGGTGTCGTATTGGTGACGACAAAGGGTGGTGTTAAGAACCAGAAACCAACGTTTAATTATCAGGGATCTTATGCTTTCAGTAAGCCTACTCAAGAATTGTTTGCTGACAGATGGACGGCTATAGATGATTTGGATTATCAGAATGCGGTTGCTCGCTTCAAGGGATTAACAGAACCGAATGGCGAGGCTGAATATGCTTATTTTCGCGATAATAACATCAATTATAATGTAAACGACTATATTTGGCAGAACCCGTGGAACACGAAACACTCGCTGAGTGTGACGGGAGGTAGCGACAAGGTCCAGTATTATGTGATGGGTTCGTTTCTGGCAGAAGAAGGTTCGTATGTTTCATTGGAAAACAAAAAGTATTCGTTGCGTTCGAACTTGACAATGGAACTAAGCAAATACATCAAGATGAACGTGAATCTGGATGCGAACCAGTCTAACGACAAGCGTTTCTATTGGCCGTTCTCGGATGATGATGATCAGGCTGTGTACGATTTGTATCGTTGTACGTTTAATGCGATGAAGACGACCCCGTTCTATTCAAATCTGGATGGTACCCCTTCTTCTACGATTACGGATTATCCGATTTATCAGGATTATGGTTCATGGCAGGGCTGGAACCCGGTAGACCAGGTTGTCGGTAACCGTTATTTGAAAACACGTCGTCGTAATATGACTGGTATTGTTTCTTTTGATATCGATCTGGGTTTCATTACAAAAGGACTGAGCACGAAAATTGTCGGCAACTATATCGGCCATGACTATTCGCGTAAGAGATATATGACATATCAGAAAAACTACAAGTTCCAACAGGCTGATCCGAGTGGAAACCGTTTCTTGCCGGGACCGCTGAACTTAAATGAATATAATACGTTCAACTTTTCCCAGAACTATGAAAACCTGGAATACCGGACCAAACAGTTGTGGAGTGAACAGTTCAACTGGTTCGTGAATTATGCGAATACGTTTGGAAAGCATGATGTTTCTGGTATGATTGTGTTTGAACAAGCTTCTAACGGCGGGGAATATGTCGAAGCCAAAGCTGAAGAACCGACTACTTATATCGACCAGATGTTTGTTTTCTCGAAAGATGCAGAACGCCGTTGGGGGGATGCTAATGAGTACACCGGAGGACGCCTTTCGTGGATCGGTCGTTTCAATTATACGTTCGACCAGAAATATATCGCCGAGTTTTCTTTCCGGTACGATGGTAATACCTTGTTCCCGAAAGGACATCGCTGGGGGTTCTTCCCTTCAGTATCCGCAGCATGGCGTATCAGCGAGGAGGCTTTTATGGCAGGAACTTCCGA
>UQLN01000070.1 GCA_900541965.1 uncultured Parabacteroides sp.
TAAAAATTAGAATATCTTAAGAAATTTCATGCCGTGAAAGTTGTTGAGATTCATAAATCCTCACGATTTTGAGGGTTTTCTATAAGTAATAAGTCTTAATAATCAAAGGATTATGGTATTAATATGTAGTAATATCTTTATATATTTGCCAAATATTAACGTAGTCTTTGATGGACTCGCTATAGATTATTGGGTAATTTATTACAAAATATACAGGAAAAGTCTTCCTTTTAGAGTGGTATCCTATGTTTTTCCTTATGTGTGTAATACAGTGAAGGGCAAAAAATAGCCTAAAGTCATAAAAAACTTTAGGCTATATCTCATTTTAACCGCTTTTACGGCTTGGTTTATCTTCTCTCTGTGAATTATCAGAGTTTTGGTCTACAGTATTATTTCAGTGCCTGTTCAATATCCGCAATAATATCACCTGCATTTTCGATACCTACAGACAGACGGATTAAATCGGGAGCAACCCCGGCTTCAATCAATTGTTCGTCGGTAAGTTGGCGGTGGGTATGGCTTGCTGGGTGCAATACACAAGTGCGTGCATCGGCAACGTGGGTAACGATACAAATCATCTTCAGGTTGTCCATGAAACGGATGGCGTCTTTGCGTGAACCTTTCAAGCCGAATGCGATTACGCCGCAAGTACCGTTAGGCATATATTTCTGAGCCAGTTCGTAATACTTATTGCTCTTTAAGCCCGGGAAGTTAACCCATGCCACCTGCTCGTTGGCTTCCAGCCATTCTGCCACCTGCTGTGCGTTTTTACAGTGCTGAGGCATACGCAGATGCAATGTTTCCAGTCCCAGATTCAACAAGAAGGAATTCATTGGCGACTGGATAGAGCCTAAGTCTCGCATTAATTGGGCGGTAGCTTTGGTCATATAGGCCATTTTACCGAATGCCTTTGTATAAGTCAAGCCATGATACGATTCATCCGGTTCGGTCAGCCCCGGGAATTTGTCTGCATGGGCATCCCAGTCGAAATTGCCACTGTCTACAATGGCACCACCCACAGCCGTAGCGTGTCCGTCCATATATTTGGTAGTGGAGTGGGTAACGATGTCGGCACCCCATTCGAACGGGCGGCAATTGATAGGAGTGGCAAACGTATTGTCCACAATCAAAGGGACACCGTGTTTGTGGGCGATGCGTGCGAACTTCTCGATATCCAGTACATTCATACCCGGATTAGACAGGGTTTCTCCGAACAACGCCTTGGTATTCGGACGGAAAGCTGCCGAGATTTCTTCTTCGGAAGCATCCGCATCGACGAAAGTAACTTCGATGCCCAGCTTTTTCAGCGTCACGCTAAACAGATTGAATGTTCCTCCGTAGATAGTGGATGAGCACACCATATGGTCGCCTGCCTCGCAGATATTGAATACGGCATAGAAGTTGGCAGCTTGTCCGGAAGCGGTAAGCATAGCACCTACGCCACCTTCCAGAGCCGCTATTTTGGAAGCAACGGCATCGTTGGTCGGATTCTGAAGACGGGTGTAGAAGTAACCGCTCTCTTCCAAATCGAACAAGCGTGCCATCTGTTCGCTGGTTTCATACTTGAAGGTCGTACTTTGATAGATAGGCAAAACGCGGGGTTCGCCTTTTTTCGGTTGCCAGCCCCCCTGTACGCAGAGGGTTTCCGGTTTTAATGAATTATTCATAAAGTAAATGCTTTTACTGTACTATTGTTATTGAACGGCAAAATTAGCGAATAGTTTGATAGTATCACAATATCTTCTTTTGTAAAATGCGGAACCAGAGGAATGCCACGATGCCTTTTAGGATACTGGATATGCTGATTGCCCACCAAACACCTGCAACCCCCAAACCTAAAGCCGTCAGCCCTATTGCCATCGGAATGCGCAGGCTATTGAATGTAATACTAATGATAGCAGGCGGGATGGTACGTCCTGTTCCGTAAAACAACCCTTGCATGGTTATCTCCAACATCATAAACATCATCGAATAACCGTCGATACGCAGGAATATGCCTCCGGCTTCGTAGGCCGCCTGTTCCGGTACAATCAGTGAAAATACTTCGCTTCCGAAGAAAACGAACAGCAGCGTACAAAGTATACCGAAAATAGAAGTCATTTTCAGTGTGGTATGATAGGCGCCTAAAACCCTTTCTTTCTGCTTTGCCGCGTAGTTCTGGGCTACAAAGGCACTCAGTGCGGTACTGAATCCCTGGGAGGTATTCCAGGCTATTGCTTCGATTTGCCCTCCGGCAGTCAACGTCATTAACCCGATATGACCGCCATAGGTAGATGCCGTACGAGCCATTAATACATTGATAATGGCAAACAGCGTATTCAGCATGGCTACCGGAAGCCCCAACCTGAAAATATGTTTGCTCAGTGTACTTTTCAACGGGACAAAGAAACGGAAACCGCCGAACAGGGGATGCCGCTTTTTTAGCTGGTAAACAAACAGGGCGCATACGGTTCCTTCCGACAACCAGGTTGCCCATGCCGCCCCGTTGGTTCCCATATCCAAAACAAGGATAAAAAGCGGGTCGAGTATCATATTCATGGCAAGCCCACATCCGTTGATATAGAACGGTATCTTGCTCTGACCTGCCGCATTGTGGATGCCGGTGAATGCGGTTGTCAGGAAAACGAACGGAAAAGCAGTCGCAATAATCCGCAGGTAGTTGACTGCATTTTCGGCAATGGGCGCTTCCAGCTTATATATATCGATAATCGGATGGGCAAAAATAAACAGGACAAGTCCCCAGCATAGCGACAGGATAAGGGCGATGGTCAGGTTATGCGAGGCATAGTTGCGGGCATTCTCTTCATTCCGTGCCCCGATGCTTTGCCCGACGCTAACTTCCGAACCTACCTTGTTCAATAAGGCAATGGAGTTGGTCATCCAGGTCAGGATACCGACTGCACCGATAGCGGCGACTGCTTCACTGCCGAGGCGTCCGACCCATGCCATGTCTGTAATACTGTATGCCATCTGGATAAACGAAGTACCCATAATGGGTAAAGCCAGATTGAATAATTGCCTTTTAATCGGGCCTTCTGTCAGATTTTTAGCTCCTTGCATATTCTTTCTTATTATTGTGCCAGCGAGAACCTCAGGCTGATTCCGTAATTGGAGTCGCTTGTTGGATAGGCGCCGCTGGTGACAAGCAATTTATTTATTTGTAAATCATAAAAAGCCCGCACTGTTAATGAACGGCTTAGTCCGTAATCCACAGACAGCCGGGCTGCTGTTATCGCACTGCCGCTGACGGCTTGTGATATATTCTGCTGTATCCTCCGTATGAGCGATTGCACCCGTTGGAAAGAAAAATCCATCCGTGCTGTCAGGTCGTTGCTGAAATTGCGGGTACTCTTTATCCTTAGGATTCTGTTGAATTCCGTCAGCTTATATCCTAAACCGATGGTTATCTTCCGGCTGAAAGATTCCACCAACAGGCAGGAGGTGATATTTAAGCCCAGATTACGCGTAGTCGTATAGTCCGAACGGAATGTAAGATGATTGAGTAAGGAAATATCGATACCCAATAACGGACTGAAACTTTCCGTAATGCTGACCGAAGGAATATCATAAGGGGAAGAAGGTACGGGTTTTCCATTCGAAAGGGATTGGATATATCCCAGTTCTTCTTCGTCGCTGCCCAACCAGTCGGGGAAAGACGAATAAGCGCCCACCGAATAGCTGCACCGGTATTGATGGCTCAGCGTGATGCTCCGGATATATTTCCGGACAGCCGGAATACGCGACAGGCCATTATATGTGATGCGCCAGTTCGGTAACATACGGAATACGGATGGAAAAGGGGAGGTCTTTATCTTATCCGGGTTTTGTCCTGTATAAGCCGCGAGAAATGCGGGTATCAGGACATCCGCCGAGTTCGGATTGACTCCGTTTTCGTGGTTGGCTCCCGGATGATACGGGTGTTTTCCCAATTGCTGTTCGTGGATAAAACCTTTATCCGGATAGAGTTGCCCGGTATATTTCTGTTCCAATCGCCGGGCTATTGTTTCCCTGTTTTCCAGAAAGCGGTTGAATACGGAAGAGGTATAGTTATTATCCACACATCCGCTTTTCCTTAATGCGCTGCCGAGGGCGACAGTTGTTATCGAGAAATTTCCTCCCGGTTGTTCGGGCATATCCTTATACATATAATAGATGTCGCAATTCCGGGTATCATTCCGGAGTGCTTGTAATTCTATTTTCAGACCGGAGACGGGCTCAAGCCCGGTACGTATTTCCAAAAGGCTTACCTTGTTTAACAGGGCGGGTGTCTGGTTGCTTTGCGTTTGGTCTATCAACCATCCTTTATCAAGGGATTGCACGATATATTTTCTGTTTACGGAACCAAAGGCGAAACCGATTCCCGGAGCCAGTCCGTTGGTCGTTCGTCCCTGTCCGAAAATATCTCCGATTTCAGGCCGGAATCCGGTCAGCATCATTCCTGCTGTGTGGGTGTACCGGACATGAAGGCGGCGGAGCATTGTCAGAAAGCGACAGATACCCTGTACTTTTTTAGGATATAACATGGCAAAATTCAAACTACTGTTCAGTTGGAATTGCCGTTGGTTTTTGACTGTATTTCCTGATTCGATGTCTTGTCCGGTGTCTGCTCCACGATACCAGTTATAGGTAGCCTGATAGTTGACGGAAGTTTGTATCCAGTGGGTAACAACAGAATACCGGAAGGGCAACTGCCAAGTAACGGACATCTGCTGGTCGTATTGTATGGGAGTACCCAGGTCTGCTATGCTTCTCAATACAGAGTCTTTCCAAAGCTGGTACTGGTCCGGATTCAGTTGTTTGTTTACCTGCATATGTGGTTCCTCTATGCGTGCATTGGTTCCCGAGCTGAAACTGAAATTCAGGTCTTTGAATAGTTGCCAGTTCAGTCTGAATGCCCTGTCCCAATAGAAGTTTTGGCTGAATGTAACCGGGATATCGTTTTTTGTTCCCGATGTTAATCCCTCCAAATCACGTAATTGTTGTTCATAGTAATTACGTGTCAGTTCCGTCCTGAAATAAATGGACGGAAGCGGATTGACAGACAAGAGCTTGATCGGTTTCATAGCGGGCACAAAGTTATAATTAAAATTGAGATGGTAATCTTTCGTATTCTCATATTCGGTTTGCGGGTTCTTTCTCCGGGATACGTTATAGGTGTATCCTATGGAGAAGTTGGCGGGGTCGTAAGGTTTGGGAATTTTGCTCTTTATACCAATCCGGATATTGTTGAGTGAAATGCTTTTGCTAACGAACCGATCCTGTACGTAGTTGTATATGGAATCTTTCGAACTTTCGGCAACCGTTTTTCCGAGTATGTTCTTTAAGGGTATATCCGGATCGAACGGGTTATATTCCGGAGTGTATGTTTCATTGGAACAGGAATAATAAAGTGGGATGCTGGCTTTTACTTTGTCGGGAAAGAATTTGCCAAGCTGTATGGAGGTGGCTATGTGGTACTGCCTGAAGTCTTCCATCCGGCGCTCATATACGGATTGGTCTAATGCTCCGAAACCGGCTGTTTCTATTTGTCCTCTAATATTAAAAGTAGCAAGGTCGGAAAGGACGATATGGAGTTGGGTATTTGCCGCCCATCCGTTTTTATCATCCAAGCCGGTAAGCCTTAATTCATCGAACCATACTTCAATATCCTTTTTGTCGGAAGAGCGGTTCCGGATTCCCAGCATAATGGTTCGTATATCCGATAGGGAGGGGTTGCCGGATACGCTGATTTTGTTTCGGGTATTACCGGGGTCTTGCTCAGAATAACGGTTAAGGGTTGCATTGCTTCGGTTGGTTTTCAGTGTGATAAAAGAGTTGAGTGGGATGTCCAGCCTGTTGTTTGCCTGCCATACGGCTTCCCGGTCTGTTCGGGTTAAGGTGTATTGTCCGTGAGGGGTCAGGGTTAAAGGCACTTCATATTCGTAATAGTTGTTTTTGTAGTCGGAGCCGATACGAATGAAGTAGGTAAGTTCATTGTCATTCAGGTTGGTGATGTCGTCGGGTAGTTTTTCTGCATGGACAAATAACTGTAGCCGTTCATATCTGCGTAAATCATAAGATACATTTTTATAGACAGCACAGGCATCTGCCGGATAGAGATTGGTAACTTTCAGGGAAAGGGACTGTTCGTTTTCCTGCCTTAATTGAGGTTGTGCCGTATCTATTATACGGTCCACATCGGGTGGTAATACATAATTTACGGGTTTCCTATCGCTGTTTTCTTCATAACTGACGGTGGAGACTTCTACTGTTGCTTTTGGGGACGAAGCAGCCGGAGTATCAGACAGATTCTGTTCATAAACACGCCATTCGCCTCTTACCAGTTGAAGGCTTGCAAGCCGGAGGATGGTTGTTTCGCTAAAATCTGTCATGTAAAGCCGCATGAAACGGATGCTTTTGAAATCTTGGATATTCCCGATGTTTTGGCTGTATTGTTTGACCGGTATTTTAAATTGGAACCATCGCACTTCTTCCTCTGTATTGTTTGGAAGCTTGACGGATGATACCCGTTTGTCGGAAATAAAGTTTGTACCGATAACCGTATCTGCCGGGCGAATGGATATTTTATATTCAAAATAGTTCTCGTGTTCGTTCAGTGTATAATCCTGATTGATGTCTTCTATATCCGGAATGGATTTGGCTGAGGTGTTATAGCTTTCGTTGCTGCTACCGGATTCCCGGGAATTACCTTCCGTACCGTTGTATCGTTTATAGCGGGTCAGGATGTTCGCCTTTTCCCTGTCGTAATCGGAACCTCTGAAATAATGGTATTTATCTCCTGCCGGGTCATGGAATGGGGAAAGACGGAAAGGGTCGTTTTCCATTTGTTGTAATGTTTCTGCGCTTAGTTTTGCTCTGAGTTTGCGTAGATATTCGGCGTAGGTTTCGAATGTGGCTTCCGCTTCGGATGATAATCCGTTTAATCCGGCATCTTGCAGGTTTCTTGCTTCTGAGGTATTGTCGAAGGCATATAGGGTTGCCGGGAGTTTAGGGACTTTTCCCCATACAGTGGTTTCTGTCTGTTCAGTATCTTCATTGACAGGCAAGCCGTTTTCAAAGAATTTCTTCCCGTCTTTCAGTATGTCTTCCGATATTTCTCCCAGATTAAGGTATAGGTCGCCTCCTCTGGCCTTTGCATTATACATAAAGGGGTCCATTAGCCAGAACTCGATGTATTCGATATTGGCGACCTCGAAATCACATGGTTCTATTTTACGCATAATCCCTCCGAAGCGTTTTTCGGGAGAGAGAAGTGTTCCGTCCGTATTTATGTTATCGGCATCCAGATTATAGGGACCCCGTTCTGCCGGATAATAAGCTAGGTTGAGTATTTTCAACGTGTTGTTTTCATTATTGGAAAGTTGCCGCTGTGGAAAGAGTTCGTTTACTTGTACGGCACGGATGTAGTGGTTGGATAATTGCTCTTTATCGATATGCTTCGGTCGGAGGGAGGAATGTTCGCGGGTGAATAGTTCGTCGATGGAATACCATGCCAGCAAAGCCCTGTTTTTCCCATAATTAATATCATTGACCGAGGTGGCTTCAGGGAAGAGCGGTTGGCGCGTATCCTGATAAGGTACGCTGGATAGTTGCCAGAAATAAGGATCTTTCAGGTCTATATAGCTGCGGGTCGCTTCAAAATCGTCCAGATAGGAGTAATCGCCGGTTTCCTTGTTTTGATAATGCCCGGCTATCAGATGGGCAAATTCGGCATTAAAGGAAATGCGGCTGGGTTTGGTTAAATGTAAAAGAGGTATTTTATTGGCTAACCGGGTCAGCCAGCGGTTTTCTCCTTTATAAGCGAGGTTGAATCCCCATAAGGTATTGTTTACACCTTCATTTCCAATGGATGTCTTGATTGTGGAGGGCCTTTCTGATAGATGCATAAGCGTGGCACCTAATGTCAGATGCCTGTTCAGCCGGTATGTGAGGTCAAGACCTATCATTGTTTTTCGCTCCGAATATCCGTCAGCCTGGTTATCGAGTGATATACTGACCGGTGTTCCTGATGCTTTGATTTCTTCATTCAGGATGGTAACGGTTCCTGTGGTATAATCGATAATGTAGTCCGTGTTTTCGGATAAGGTCCTTCCGTTTGCTGTGATATGGACGGAACCGGGAGGGATATTGTTTGTTCCCAAAGATATCTGGTTTTCGCTGGCAGCTTTGTAAGTCCCGCGTAGAATGAATTTGTTCTTTTCGGCAATTTGCCTTGCCACAGTAAGTGTGGAATCGTATAGTTCCTGATAAATATATTTACCGGATAGGGTATGGTTTCCTATTTGTTTTTGCAGATAGCTTCCGAATGGTTCTACAGAAGGAAAGATGATTTTCCCGTTTTCGGAAAGAATTGTATACCCTTCCATGAAATCGAAGAAGCCATCCGGCCGGCGTTCATTATTTTTATCCAGATTGTCGAGGTTCATTACACGAAGTAATATTTCATTTGCCCTGTTCCCTTCCGGCAAACTATTTCTGTAGGTTCCGGTCGTATCGCTTCTGTAGAGTATTTGCAGGTTGAATTTATCCTTTTGGATGGAATGGGCTTCTAAGGAATAAATATTCTTCATCATCAGGTTCCAATAGGGCATTTGTGGGGATAGAGAAGTTCCTTTCAACAATTTTACATACAAACAGGCCGTTGAGGATTGGGTGTGGTCTGTGGCAAATTCTCCCACCTGGTGTACTTGTCCTTCGGAATCGGTATAACTATAGGCTACTCCCAGACTTTCGCCTGCTTGCAACCGGGTTTGCAGGGAGATATATCCTAATTGCGAATTAAGTATATATTCTGAAGATGAGAGCATCCGGGCATTGTCTACTTTTTCATAGTCTGTACCGTTAGTGAGGAAACCGTCGAATAACTGATTGACGAGTTCGATATTACGGGCATCCGGATATTGGCTGGTTAAGGTGGTATATAATGTATTTGCTTGGTTATAAGGTTTGTCCCGGTTGCCGGTAGGGGCGATTTGTTTGTTGTGGATATGTTTGTGTTCGGCAAGATCGGAGAAAGCAATAAGGTTACGAACCTGTTCGTAGCTCCCTTGTTTGTTGGTAATCCATACTTCTATTTTATTGATTTTGATGCCGGAAGTAATTGCCGGCAGGTTCTTGATGGAAGTTTCGTAGGTGTCACGGAAATAATAGGAAAGGAAGAAATGCCGGTTCTCATCATATTGGTCTGCTGCCAGTTCAAAAGTTTGGGTCTGTATATTGCCTTTTGAGTTGATGGTTTTGAGTTTGGACTTTTGTTGGGCGAACAATGTGTTTAATCGTAGCTTTCCGAACTGTAAATCAGCTTTCAATCCGAATAGGGCCGCTCCGCCTTTAATCAGTGAGTTTCCAGTAGCCATGCTGACATTTCCTGCTTCTATGGATTTGATAATCTCATCTTCTTCTCCCGTATAGGCCAGTTTGATTTTTTTAGCGTCGAAATCGAAAGTGGCATCCGTGTCGTAATTCATTTTAAAAGCCACTTTACTGCCGGCAAAGGCTTGGACATCCAGCCGGATATCTTTATCGAAGTTGAAAAAGGAACGGTTTCGTGCTTTTTCGGGTAGGGAAGGGTTCTGTATCCGGCTTTGCTTTAGTCCGAGAGAAATCTCGGCTGAACCTTGAGCTTTGATACGGACGCCTCCCGGACCGAATATGCGTTCGGCAAGATTTGCATGTGTTGGCAGGTTGCCGGGGAAAAGAGGAGGGAGTGCCGCATTCATAAACTCTTCTTGATTTCTCAGGTGGAAATAAGGATGGATGAATTGCAGCAGGTTGCCGTTTATCTTTTGAGAGGCTTTTTGAATAACGGGGTTCGTAAGGAATTTGTAGTAAGAGATTGTATCGTTTGTTGTAGAAATGGTATGTAACAAGCCAGATGATATAGACGGATAGGATTGCCCGTTTATGTTTTGCGCATGTATATGGATGCAAAATGCACCGGCCAGGATGCCAAGCAGGCATCGTAATCTATATTTTTTCATATGTCAGGAGTTGGTATAAGTAGAGATAACGAAGCAATACGAAATGATTCCATATCAGGCTCTGGTTATAACTATTGTATAGGCAGTGCCTGATATGGAATGTTTTTCCTTAGAGCATACGGAGCGCGGTCTTTACCACTTGCTCGACGGCAAGTACAGGCGAACCTTTCAATATCGTGGATACGGCTTTTTGTGAAGCTGCTTTCTGGAAACCTAACATAACCAATGCCGCCACCGCTTCTTCTGCCACCGCACCATTTCCGGCAAGGCGTTCACCGGATGTTCCGGTAAGGCCTTCTATCGGTTTAACCTTGTTTTTCAGGTCAACCAATATACGCTGGGCTGTCTTCAAACCGATACCTTTGACGGCTGTCAAAGCTGTTTCGTTTTTCTCTGCTATCACCCGTACCAGTTCGGATGGGGAGAAAGAGGATAGTATCATCCGGGCTGTATTTGGGCCGACTCCCGATACGGAAATAAGTTGCAGGAAGATTTCCCGTTCGGCTTTATCAGCAAAGCCGAACAGCAGATGGGCGTCTTCACGTATTATTTCATATACGTAGACTTTTCCGGTTGGCTTACCATTGTAAAAACTGTATGTATTCAGGGATATGTTCAATTCATAGCCTATCCCTGCACATTCCAGAACCATCCGGGCAGGGGTAAGTTCTATGATTTCACCTTTGATATATTCAATCATTTTGGATTGGATTTAATATGTGCTACTTTATCTATAACGCAAAATTACAAAAAAGAGTATAACTGGGGAAATATTTGTTTGAGCTTCACCCGTCAACTGCCTGCTGTTTAAAAATGTGTGTCTGTAAGGTCTTGTTTTTATTGGTATGTAGATTTTAAGAATAAAATGCTTGGGTAAATAGCTTCGTTTTTGGCAAAAAGGATTATATTTGAGACTTGAAATAATCTTAGTGTAAGTGTATTGTATGTTTCTGATTAACATGATGAAAGGAGCATAATATCTAATTAATTTACTTAATCGATAAAACCATGAAACAAGTTAAAGGAATTTTAATCCTCTTATTGTGCCTGTTTGTTGCCGTACCGGCAGATGCAAAGAAAAAGACCCGTGTAATTGCCCATCGCGGCTATTGGAAAACAGAAGGCTCTGCACAGAATTCACTTCGTTCGTTTGAAAAGGCCGGTGAAATAAAAGCATACGGCTCAGAGTTTGACGTTCATCTGACCTCCGACAATGTTCCGGTAGTTTTCCATGACAATAAAATAGAAGGAATCGATATCCAGCAAACTCCTTATGCAGACCTGAAAGATAAGAAATTGCCGAATGGAGAAACCCTCCCTACGCTTCAACAGTATCTGGAAAATGCCCGAAAGGTAAAGAATATAAAGCTTATTTTTGAATTGAAATCTCATGCGACTCCTGAGCGGGACCGTGAGGCGGCAGCTATTGTTGTAGATATGATTAATAAAATGAAGCTGCAAGGGCGTACCGAATACATCGCATTTAGCCTGGAAGCTGCAAAGGAGCTGCACCGTCTGGCTCCGAAAGCGGATGTTTACTATTTGAACGGAAACCTTTCACCCAAAGAATTGAAAGAACTGGGCTTTGCCGGATTGGACTATAACTATAATGTAATGAAAAAACATCCGGAATGGTTTCAGGAAGCTAAAGACCTGAAATTGAAAGTAAATGTCTGGACCATAGATAAACCCGAACAAATGAAGGAAATGATAGAAATGGGGGCGGACTTTATTACCACCGATTTACCGGAGGAGGCATTGGAAATAGTGCAACAATATCGCTGACAGCCTTAATTCGATTTCTTACCAATGTAAAACTATAAATTAAAAAATTGACCAATGAAAAGATTTCAGATTGTAAATCTGGCAGTATTATTTGCCAGTGTAATGGTATTGTGTTCTTGTGGGAAGGATAATGATTCCCCGGTAGTAACGAAACCCCGTGTAATAGCGCATCGAGGCTATTGGAATACGGATGGCTCTGCTCAAAACTCCCTTCGCTCATTGGAAAAAGCGGCAGAGATTAAAGCGTATGGTTCTGAGTTTGATGTTCATCTTACTTCGGATAATGTGGCTGTTGTTTTCCATGATAATAAAATTGACGGTCTTGAAATTCAGAAAACTCCCTATGCACAGTTGAAAGATAAGAAATTGTCGAATGGAGAAACATTGCCTACTCTTCAGCAATATCTGGAAAAAGCACAACAACTGAAGGATATAAAGTTAATATTCGAATTAAAATCACATTATAATGCCCAACGTGATATTGAAGCGGCGCAAGCTTCGGTAGCCATGGTTAAAAAGATGAACTTGCAGGATCGTACGGAATATATTTCATTCAGCCTGACTGCTGTTAAGGAATTGCATCGTCTGGCTCCTGATGCGCCTGTTTATTATTTAAATGGGGATATATCTCCAAAAGGACTGAATGCTTATGGTTTGTCTGGTCTGGACTATAATTATGGTGTGATGCAGAAACATCCGGAATGGTTCCAGGAAGCAAAAGATTTAGGCTTAAAAGTAAATGTCTGGACAGTGAATGATGTCACTTTAATGACAGATATGATTAAAATGGGTGCTGATTTCCTTACCACAGACAAACCCGTGGAAGCTCTTCATGTGGCAGACAGTGTGGTGGTAACACAAAATGTTTTACATTTGCAGTATTGAATGTAAATGTAACATGAAGAAGTATTGTTTTTTATTCCTTTTCGTCCTGATTATACAACTTGCTGGTGCTGTGGAAGCGCCTAAAAAAGAAATTCGTGGAGTTTGGCTTACCACTGTTTACGGGCTGGACTGGCCTAAAAGGCCGGCAACAAACGAAGCAACCCGGAAAGCTCAGCAACAAGAATTGTGTGATATACTGGATCGTTTACAGGATGCAAATTTCAATACGATATTCTTGCAGGTCCGGTTGCGGGGAGATGTGATATACCGCTCTGCAATCGAACCTGCAAGCAAAACCTTTTCCGGAAAATACGGGGTAACACCCGGCTACGACCCTTTGGCTTTTGCTATTAACGAATGTCATAAAAGAGGAATGGAATGCCATGCCTGGTTTGTCACGTTTCCGCTCGGAACGGATAAAAATATAAAGGAGCAAGGTAAACTTTCGGTCGTTAAACGTCATCCTAAACTTTGTAAACGCCATAATGGCGAATGGTATCTGGACCCGGGAGTCCCCGGAACTTCGGATTATATACTTTCCCTCGTAAAAGAAATAGTAAACGGGTATGATATTGATGGCATTCATTTTGATTATATCCGTTATCCGGAAGAAGCTAAAAAATTTCCGGATAAGGCGTTATATAATAAATATGGAAATAAAAGACCGTTAGCCGAATGGCGGCGGGATAATATAAACAAGATGGTTGTCCGGATTTACGATTGGGTGAAATCCGTAAAGCCCTATGTGCAGGTAAGTAGTTCGCCGCTTGGGAAATATAATCGTATCGAACGGGTTCCTAATGCAGGCTGGACGGCTTATGAGAGTGTTTTCCAGGATCCGAAGAAATGGATGGAGCAGGGAAAACAGGATATGATAGTTCCTATGATGTATTATCTGCATGATAACTTTTTCCCTTTTGTTGATAATTGGGTTTCCAACTGTAACGGCAGGTTGGTTGTTCCCGGATTGGGAGCTTACCGTATGAAGAAAGAGGAAGCGGACTGGACGATAAATGACATTACGGATCAAATTGATTATAGCCGTTATTTCGGGGGAGCGGGCTGTGCATTCTTCCGTTGTGCCAATGTGTTGGATAATGAAAAAGGGCTGTATAGCGAACTCCGGGATAAGTATTATAAATATCCGGCACAACTTCCGCCACTCACCTGGCTGAACGATTCGATTCCGGCTTCTCCTGAAGAAATCCGGGTGGAAAAGGAAGGAAATGAATTGAAACTATCCTGGAACAAGTCTGGTGCAGATACCCAGACTTATACCATATACGCTGCTGCGGCAGATACATTGAACACGGCTCTTGCCCGGAATATATTAATGACAGGTATTCGTGATACGGTTGTTTACTTACCGGTAGATACGACTAAAGAGCGCGGATATACATTTTCCGTATCGGCATCGACCCGTTATCATATAGAGGGAACTCCTTCACGGGAAACGTATTACTACCTTTCCAAATTTCCTAAATAATACTAACCGTTAGGAAAAACTAACATAAATATTTTATCTTTGCCGCCATGAAGAATGCCCTGACATACTTGTTTGTGGTTTTTCTGGCAGCACTTGTTTTCTATGGTGGTGCCGGAGTGAATCTGGTAACCTACTGCTGTACGGATTGCAGTTCGGAAGGGGTTACGGCTTTGCTCGAAAGTAAATGCTGTGATATACACGACCACCATCACTGTACACCGGAGAAAGGAGAGATGTCTCCCTGCTGCCATTCCGGGGATGGGGATTGTTGCAGTATGGAACGTATCAGCTTCGATTGGAGTTCTTTTCATTCTTCTGATATAAACCTCCAACCTGTGGTTACGGATTTATTGTATTCGGATTCTTTTCTTTCCGTTTTACCTTTGGTTTCTGAATTGAAAGAACCGTTCTATGCTGATAGAGCCGGTCCCTCGTGGGTTTGTCCCCGTATTTATTTATCCCTCCTGACTACTCTTTTGATTTAATTATCAGACTTGTATAACGTATGTTTCTGCTGTGTGTTGCACGGCAGGAAAGGCTGTTCGTATATATCTGATATTTAAATTAAATTATATTTATGTTGAAACAATTCTACATTATTATATTATTGTTTTTCGTCTTGCCGGTTTCGGCGGATAAGTGGGTGAAAGGGCATGTGTTGGATGAACATAGCGAGCCTGTTATCGGTGCTAATATTTATTGGGAAGGAACACAGCAAGGAACAACATCCGATGCCAATGGTTTCTTTGAGTTGACGCAGAAAAATGGGAATAAGAATTTGGTTGTAAGCTATATTGGCTATACTACATCTGTTATTCCTGTTACCGATACAAGTAAACCGTTAAAAGTAATTCTTGTAGGCGAGGTCGCTTTACAGGAAGTGGTGGTTAGCGAGCGCAAGATGGGAACGATTGCTTCCCGGACCAGTGTGTTGCAGACACAGAAAATAACCTATGACGAGATATGCCGTGCGGCTTGCTGTAATCTGGCTGAAAGCTTTGAGACAAATCCTTCAGTGGATGTCTCTTATTCGGATGCGGCAACCGGAGCCCGGCAGATTAAGTTGCTGGGGCTTGCCGGTACATATGTCCAGATGTTGACGGAGAACTATCCGAACTTCCGTGGTGCTGCTTCTCTTTACGGGTTGGATTATGTACCCGGAGCCTGGATGGAGAGTATACAGGTTTCAAAAGGAACATCTTCAGTGAAAAACGGGTATGAAGCATTGGCCGGACAGATTAACGTGGAGTTTAAGAAACCGCCTACGGCTGATATTTTCTCTGTGAATTTATTCGGCAGTGATGCCGGGCGTTATGAAGGGAATGCGGATGCTTCCTGGCATATCAATGACAAAGTTTCAACCGGTTTGCTGGTTCATTATTCCAATGATAAGATGCAACATGATGGAAATGACGACGGTTTCTTGGATAATCCTTTGAAGGAACAGGTGAATGTGATGAACCGCTGGTATCATAAACTGGATAAATATGTAGCACAGTATGGTGCCCGTTATCTGCATGAGAGCCGTACCGGTGGGCAGGATACCAAACATCATAATTTTGTAGACCCGTACCGGGTACATCTGAATACAAACCGTGCGGAACTGTTTACCAAACAGGCGTATATCATCGATAAGGAAAAAGTGGAAAGTGTAGCTAT
Organism: uncultured Parabacteroides sp.; assembly: GCA_900541965.1. Lineage (GTDB taxonomy): Bacteria > Bacteroidota > Bacteroidia > Bacteroidales > Tannerellaceae > Parabacteroides. Next base: position 15,796 of record UQLN01000070.1, read on the forward strand.
GATTCTTTCCGGTTCATACCATGAACAGAAATCCATGTACGACCGGACTCCTTATAATGTATATCAGAAGAATGTATATGCCAGCCTGTTGTATGAGAAAGAGTTTTCTCCGGCCCATGCCTTAAGTACGGGGCTGAGTATGAATTATGATGGTTTTGATGAAAACCTGCGGCAGGATGGTGTAGAGAACCTGTACGACCGTACCGAAATAGTTCCGGGAGCCTATGTACAGTATACCTATAATTGGAGTGATAAATTAACGGTACTTGCCGGCATACGTGCCGACTACAGTTCCTTGTATGATTTCTTTGTAACACCCCGCCTGCATGTAAAATACAATCCGTTTGACTGGTTCCATATCCGTGCTTCGGCAGGAAAAGGTTTCCGTACGGCAAATGTATTGGCGGAAAATAATTTCCTGCTGGCAAGTAGCCGGAAAATGCGTATAGCAGATAATCTGGACCAGGAAGAAGCTTGGAATACCGGTTTGAATCTATCTTTTTATATCCCATTGTTCGGAAAGGAACTGACTGTAAACGGTGAGTGGTATTATACCAATTTCCTGAAACAAGTGGTGGTAGATATGGATAGCGACCCGCATGCCGTAAGCTTTTATAATCTGGACGGTAAATCATATTCGAATAGTTTCCAGATAGAAGCTACCTATCCTTTCTTCCGTGGCTTTACACTCACTGCTGCTTACCGTTATACGGATGCAAAAACGGATTATAAAGATGCAAACGGAGTCGTTTCACGTCTGAAAAAGCCGCTTGTCAGCGATTATAAAGGGCTTGTTACGGCTTCGTATCAGACCCCGTTGAAGAAATGGCAGTTCGATTTGACCGGGCAGTTTAACGGAGGCGGGCGAATGCCTGTTCCGGATAAGACCAATCCGTTATGGGATACGGACTTTAAGGCGTATACGGTTGTAAATGCACAGATTACGAAATATTTCCGTCGTTGGTCTATCTATGTAGGGGCTGAAAACCTGTTTGATTTCAAACAATCGCATCCCATTATCGACCCGGAAAATCCCAGGGGAGATAACTTCGACGGTTCCATGGTATGGGGACCGGTACATGGCCGTAAGATTTATGCCGGACTCCGGTTTAATATCAGCCGGGATTAACAAAAAGAATTATTCATTTATTTAATACTTTATGTATATGAAACAATTAGTAGTAGCTTTGATTTGTGCCGTATTTACTTTTTCCACGGCCTATGCACAAGATGCAAAAAAGAAGAAAGAGACCGTGAAATTCTTTGTTGAAGGAATGGATTGCGCTCATTGTATTAAAAAAATAGAAAATAACATTGCATTTGAGAAAGGGGTTACCGACTTGAAATGTGATTTGACTACCCGTACGGCTGTTGTTACTTATCGTACAGATAAAACGACTGAAGTTAAATTGGCAGAAGCATTTAAAAAGATAGGACTGGATGCTGTCGTAGCAAAAGAAGAAAAGGCTCAACCTGCCGATTCGTCAAAAAAAAATAATTCTAAGCACGGGCATTAACATGATTATATGACAGAAGATTTTATCTTTGCAGACGATTCCGGTTGAAACTGTGTTCGTCCGACAAAAATAAGAACATTGTTATAGAAACACGGAGTTTTCATTTATTAAGAAAGTGGACTCCGTGTTTTTGTGTTTTTAAAATATTTTTTCGTTAGACATGCAGCATTTCCCGAATAAATAGCATCTATTAATTGTACAGCCTCGCAAGAGGCTGTGAAGGCACACACTGAATGACGGAGAAACAACTGATAGAAAGTTGTAAAAAGGGGGAGCGTTTAGCTCAGAAAGAATTGTACGATACGTATTCCCGTAAGATGATGGGAGTTTGCCTGCGTTATGTGAATGACAGGGAGACTGCCCGGGATTTATTACAGGATGGTTTCGTCAAGGTCTTTACCTGTATGGATAGCTATACTGGCCTCGGTTCGTTTGAAGGTTGGCTTCGGAAGATCTTTGTAAATTGTGCGTTGGAATATTTACGTAAGTCAGATGTTTTGCGTGAGGCTGCCGATTTGGATAATTCGGCAGAACTTGTCAATCCGGACAGTTCGGTCATATCCGAAATGTCGGCGGCAGAACTGATGAAGCTGGTTCAGCAATTACCGGCAGGCTTCCGTGCAGTATTCAACTTGTTTGCCATTGAAGGTTATTCACACAAAGAAATCGGTGAGATGCTGGATATAACGGAAAGTACTTCAAGGTCACAGTTTACACGGGCAAAACAGTTATTACAACGCCAAATTAACACAATGTATTGAGAACAGGATGGAAGAGAAGGAAAGAGATGCATTAGATGATTTGTTCCGTTCGAAATTACAAGATTTTGAAGTGGATACAATGCCAGATGATTGGGATGCCATTGCCAGTCGTTTGCCAGGGACAGTGTCTGTACCTCTCCGACGTAAACTATACTATTGGAGTGCTGCTGCTGTTATTTCATTATTAATGATAACCGGTGGTGTCTATATATTCAATAAAGATAACCGGCAGCAACCTATAGTAGCAGCTATACAGGAGCAAACAGATATGATAGAATCTCAGTTGGTTGAACAAACAGCAGATCAAGTGACTGTTGCGGAAGCCCTGGCTGAAAAGAAAGAAACTCCGGCAAAAGTAATTGCCCGGGTACAGTCTAAACCGGTAGCTGCTAAAGTTGCAGCCAGGTCTTTACGAATTGGGAACAATGTAGAAGAGCCGGCTGCGGTTTCAGATACGGTTCAGGTTGCAGCAACAATCGAGATGGCAGCACAAGTTGTTGCAAAAGAGGAAACAATCAGAGAAGATGCCGTTGAGCAACAACAGGCGGAAGAAGTGCAAGCTGTAGCAGCCAATACATTGATTGCAGATGCTTCTCCGGTCGCAAAAAAGAAACAACGCAGATGGTATTTCGGAATGGGAGGCGGTAGTGTTACTGCCGGAACTTCAAGCTCACTGAATATGTATGCCTTGAAAAATACATTACTTCCAGATCCGGAATTGATGTCGCTTAATTCTCCTTATTTTGACAGGGATGCAGCGAAAACGAATATTCATCATAATACTCCGATTACAGTCGGAGTCGGGGTAAGTTACCTGTTGAGCAATCGCTTTTCTTTGCAATCCGGATTGAATTATACGTTTTTGTCCTCTACCTGGGAAACAAACGGATATCCTTTCTGCCGGGAGACAAAACAGAAATTACATTTTATCGGCATACCTTTATCTCTTTCTTATAGGATAGCAGAATGGAAAGGTATCCAGTTCTATGCAGCGGCAGGAGGAATGGTTGAAATGAATGTTGCCGGTAAGTTAAAAACAAAGATGTTTGTCTCGGAAGGGGAAGGTTCCGTATCGACGGAAACGGAACACGTACGGATGAAACCGTTACTTTGGTCTGTGAATGCACGTATAGGTGCCAGCTATCCTTTATGGCGTTTCCTTAGCATTTATGCGGAAGCAGGGGCCGGATATTATTTTAAGAATGGAAGCGATATAGAAACGATTCGTTCGGAAAAACCATTCAATGTAAATTTACAAGCAGGTTTTCGTTTTGGATTTTAGTATTATAAATATAGATAAATAGCGAATATAAAATTTAAAAGTAGAGAAAATGAAGAGACTTAAAGTTGTAAGTTTGGCAGCTGCTGCTGCCGGCGTGATGTTGTTAACTTCCTGTATGAAAGGAAATAGCTCGTATTCTACGGCAGATTATGCCCTAGTGGAAAGTTCCAGTAAACTTTCTTATCAGAAATTAGTTTACCCGTCTTCAGATTATCCCTTATACATTTCAAGCATTGCAAACAGTTTGGAATTGCAGGATGGAGATTGTTTGGCTTTATATTATACAGTAGATAACGATGCAGCGGAAAATGCAGACTTTGCTTCAAAAGGTTATAAAACTGCAACCTTAGCGGCAAATCCCAGTACCATTAAATGGTCGCCAATGAGCTTCTCAGAACCAGATACTGCTACTGTGCGTACAAATGAAGTATTGTTTACCAATACTAAAATTGCATCTTTCGTTTCCGGTGCTTCCCAGAAAAGAATGTTTATTGAAGCAGCTTTGCCAAAGATGATGACAAAACAGGAAAATACTTATACTTTGTTGTGTGATTTCAGCCAACAGCCTGAAACAGTAAATGGCGAAAATGTTTATACGATCTTTTTCCGTGGAACAAAGACAAGAGATGGCGAAACTCCTACAATTGAAGGGGCTTCAATTGCTCATGCTTTTGAAGCAAAAGCATTTTATGAGTATGCAAAAGGTAAAGCGACAAGCCAGTCTGGCAGTGACAAGAAAATTAGTTTCAGACTTAAGTTCCCGAAAGAATTTAATGCCGATTCAACAAAGATAAAAACTTGGGGTACATCAGATGTTGTCACATTTGTTATTCCGGCAGAATCATAAACCTTCGTTATAGAATGGAAATAAAAAAGACGGTCTTCGGTTTGAGGGCCGTCTTTTTTTGTCAAAGTATCAAAATGACAAAACGTCCCCTGAATACGCGGATTCTATGGACATATACACGGGAGGCTTTGTAAATATGGCACTCTCGTGGAGTTTAGCTTTATCAGTTTGTTAATGTATATTACAAAACACTTACTAATTAACATAGTGA
>UQLN01000071.1 GCA_900541965.1 uncultured Parabacteroides sp.
CTGTTCTGCATTTCACTTTTTGAAACCGCTAAAATAAACGAACGTTTTTTTAGTCCTCTTTCAATCGAAAGAAAGTGATAAATCAGTAAGCGATTCGTTAGTCTCATTTGGGAGTGACGAACCTTTTCGTGAACAAATAATACACTCTTATCTTATGAAAATCAGTGCTTTAATTACATTAGCATTGGGTACGAAATATTTTAATCGCTGGATAATATTTCTTGCCGACTTATTTTTTTCAACCGGTTCCACCCTTACCGCTTTGGCTTTTGTTTCTTATTTATGGATGGGGGGAATTACAGATGCCACACTTTGGACGATATTTCTATTATCCATCCTTTGCAGTGCGTTAAGTTTCTTTTTATGCCAGACCTATAAAGGAGTTATCCGTCACTCTTCTTTTACGGAAACAGGACGTATCGCCATGGCTTCTTCCTTGAAGGTTGGCCTGATCGTACTTCTGTTAGTCGTTATTCCTGTCAATCTACCTTTCCGTATACTCCTCTTAGGCGGATTAATCGATCTATTTTTTACATTCTTTATTTTAACGATTATCCGTGCCATCCTTATTATTACCTATTCAATCATAACCGATAGCGTAGCCACCTCATGTGGCAGGTTCTTAATTTACGGGAAAAATATTCCGGCTACCTTATTGAGTGAAATATCCATCGCAGACCAACAAACATTCCGTATAGCGGGCTATCTCCTTATCGGTTCGCATACTTCCATGCGTATCGGCAAATATAAAGTCTATTCTATTGTTACTCAGTCTGAATTTAACCGGTTGGTAACCCGTAAAAATATTAAAGCGATACTGTTCGTAGACTATCAAACCGTAAAAGACGAAAGTGAGCGTTTGGTCCGCTATTGCGAGAAGAAGAAGGTCCATATGCTGATTTTGCCCTCCGTAGATGAACTCATAGAAGGTAAAAGGACCTTGCGTAATCTTCCGGAAGTCCGTATTGAAGACTTGTTGGGGCGTGATGAGATATGCATCAATATGAATGAGATAAGTGCATCGCTTAAAGATAAAGTGGTAATGGTAACAGGTGCAGCCGGTTCTATCGGTAGCGAACTTTGCCGCCAGCTCTGTTCTTTCGGTTTAAAACAGCTTATCCTGTTCGACAGTGCGGAAACGCCCATGCATAATATCCGTCTCGAGTTGGAGGACAAATATCCGGAAGTGGAGTTTTTTCCAATCATGGGCGATATCCGTATGATAGCACGTGTCGAAAGTGTATTCAGCCGTTATCATCCTCAGGTCGTTTTTCATGCTGCCGCTTACAAACATGTTCCTTTGATGGAAGAGAATCCTTGTGAAGCCGTCCATGCCAATGTCTATGGAACCCGTAACGTAGCAGATACGGCCGTCCGGTACAATGTGGAGAAATTCATTATGATTTCCACGGACAAGGCGGTAAACCCGACGAATGTCATGGGAGCCTCCAAGCGGCTTACCGAAATATATATCCAAAGCCTCAGTATCGCAATCAGTAAAGGCCTGTATCCCGGTAAGACCCGCTTTATCACGACCCGTTTCGGAAATGTCTTGGGAAGTAGCGGTTCCGTTATCCCCCGTTTCCGTGAACAGATAATGAGAGGAGGCCCCCTAACTGTAACCCATCCTGATATCGTCCGTTTCTTTATGACCATCCCCGAAGCCTGCCGTCTGGTTCTGGAAGCCGCCTTTATGGGTAAAGGGAATGATATATTTGTCTTTGATATGGGAACCCCTGTAAAGATAGCCGATTTGGCTCGCCGCATGATTGAACTTGCCGGCTTTGTCCCTGATAAAGATATAGAGATAAAATATACCGGCCTCCGTCCCGGCGAGAAGCTTTACGAAGAATTGCTGGCAACCAAAGAGAATACACTCCCAACCGGAAATTCCAAAATATTCCGTGCCCAGGTACGTGAATACGATTACGATAACGTCTCCACAGTAGTAAACCATTTGATAGAATTGGCTATTAAAGTAGATAAGATGGAGACTGTAAGGGTAATGAAGCAGATCGTGCCGGAGTTCAAGAGTAAGAATTCGGAGTATGAGGTACTGGATAAGGTTGAATAATATTCTGCTAATATTTTTTGTCGTATTACCTATTCTCAGTTTAGCCGGAAGTTATAAAAATTAGTATGGCAGTAAATCAACTTAAAGCAGGGGCATTTCTTTCTTACGTTTCTATCGGTTTAAATAACGTCGTAGGCTTATTGTACACCCCGTTTATGCTGCGTATGATGGGGCAGTCAGAATATGGTTTGTATTCTCTTGTTGCTTCAGTAGTAGCCTATTTGACCGTTCTGGATTTAGGTTTTGGAAATGCGATAGTCCGTTATACGGCAAAATTCCGTGCAGAAGGGAAAATCCGCGAACAATATGAAATGTTCGGAATGTTTTTCCTTCTTTATATAGGAATCGGAATTTTGGTGTTACTTGTAGGAGCAGGTCTTTATTTTAATATCGACCGTTTGTTTGGTGCAACCATGAATGAAAACGAATTATATAAAATTCGTGTCATGATGTTGCTTATGGTCTTTAATTTGGCTTTTACTTTCCCAATGAGTATTTGGGGGGCGGTTATTACTGCTTATGAGAATTTTGTTTTTCAGAAATTAGTTAATATTGCTCGGATCATATTAAATCCCTTAGCGATGATTGTTATGCTGATGATAGGATATAGGGCAATTGGAATGGTGGTAGTTACAACAATCTTTAATATAATTACATTATTAATCAATTACTGGTATTGTAAAAAAAAAATAAATATTCGAGTCCGTTTCGGGCATTTTCGCTGGGGATTTTTAAAAGAAGTCTCTATTTATTCTTTTTGGATATTTATAGATTCATTAGTTACTCGATATTATATAAATATCGGACAATTAGTAGTGGGCATTTATTGTGGTTCTTTAGTAGTTGCTATTTATGCTCTTGCAATACAACTATTGTTGATGTATTCTTCGTTTTCTTCTGCTATAAATAGTTTATTATTACCAAAAATAACAACTTTAGTAGCGAACAATTCATCATCGGATGAATTGTCAAGTTTGTTTATACGTATAGGAAGAATACAGTTTTTTGTGATTTCCTTTATTTTAGTAGGGTTTGTTATTTTTGGTAGAGAATTTATTGTTTTATGGGGAGGGGTTAATTATTATAAAACATATTATATTGCATTACTGATTTTTATTCCTTTTTCATTTGATTTGATTACAAATGTAGGGATAACTATTTTGCAAGCCAAAAATAAACTGAAATATAGATCTATACCTATGCTTATAACTGCATTTGTAGGTATAATGATAATGTTTCCAATGACTGATAAATTTGGAGTATGGGGCTGTGCTGTAGTTACATCTGCTTCTATACTTATATCAAATGTAATTATCTCAAATATTATGTTTTATAAAATAGTGAATATTAATGTTTTAAAAATGGTAAAAGACTTTGGTAAGATGCTATGGTTTCCGGTGTTGAGTATAATATTTTGTTTTTTTATTAAACAAAATATTCAAATTGAAAATTGGTTTGATTTAATTTTGTATATATTATTGTTTTCGGTAGTCTATATTCCGGTATTTTTAGCTATTAATTTGAATGGTTATGAAAAAAATATATTGAAATTAATATTGAGAAATATTATTTATAAAGTATGATGATTGATGTTTGTTTAATTGCTGAATAATAACTTCTTGAAATATATGAAAATACTTGCATTTTATTTACCTCAATTTCATCCAATAAAAGAAAATAATGAATGGTGGGGGGAGGGGTTTACTGAATGGACAAATGTGAAGACATCTAAACCGACTTATAAAGGACATAAGCAACCTCGTGTCCCTCTTAATGATAATTATTATGATCTGTTGGATGTTAATGTGTTGGAATGGCAAGCTAATTTGGCTAAAGAATATGGTATCTATGGTTTTGTCTATTATCATTATTGGTTTGAAGATGGATTGTTATTAGAAAAACCAGCAGAACTTATGTTAAAAAACAAGAGTGTAGATATTCCTTTTTGTTTTAGTTGGGCAAATCATACTTGGAGTAGGAATTGGGCTAATAAATCTGATCAGATATTGCGTAAGCAGACTTATGGAGGGCAAGAAGAATGGAAGAAACATTTTTATTATTTACTTCCCTTTTTTAAAGATGAACGATACATACGGATAGATAGTAAGCCATTGATGATTTTATATAACCCATTAACTGTAAAAGAATTTCCTGAAATGATAATGTGCTGGCAGGAATTGGCACAAAAGGAAGGTTTAAAGGGGGTGACTATTTGTCATCAGGAAAATAGATTTAACCATGAGTTGAATGAAAATAAGCGTTACTATGATTATGGCATTGAATTTCAAATGAATGCTGCTGTTAGAGAATTTATAAAAAATAGTAAGGCTTTTGCAATGGAACGAATTTTGAATAGGGTGGCGGATAAAATTCCAATCCTTAGATGTAAAGCAACAACAATGCACTATAGTTATGATACAATTTGGAAACTCGTTTTAAATAAGAAACCTTTTGGAGAAACATGGTTCCCTGGAGCATTTGTAGACTGGGATAATACCCCAAGAAGAAAAAATAGAGGACAAATATGTACAGATGTCACTCCTGAAAAATTTCGGAAATATTTAAGTTTACAAATAAAACGGGCAAGGGATATTTATAAAAAAGAATATCTGTTTATGTTTGCTTGGAATGAGTGGGGAGAATCCGGTTATTTAGAGCCGGATGAGTTATATGGCTATAAAATGTTAGAAGCTGTAAGAGATGCTTTGGTAGAAAATAATGAATTTCCTTCTTTTGGATAAAGTATTATGAAAATTAATTTTATTGTTCCGAGTACCAGTACGGTTATGGGAGGAGGAATACGTGTTATTTTTAGACATGCAAATTATTTAGCAGATAAAGGGCATGATGTTGTTGTATATGTTCCGATGCTTTTTTATATAGGGAAAAAGTTTATACTAAAAACATCGTTAGCTAATACATTTAAACGGAGGACAAGGATAAAATGGATGGAAACCCATTTTAAAGTTAAGCTGGCATTTACCATCTCGGATCAGTTTATCCGAGATGCAGATTTGGTAATTGCTACGGCTTGGTATACAGCCCCTTTTGTAAATAAGCTGTCTGTTAGTAAAGGCAAAAAAGTGTATTTCATTCAGGCTTATGAAATATGGAATCAAGATGTTTCAGAGGTTGATTCAACATATAAAATGAATATGCATAGAATTGTTATAACAAAGGAATTGCATGATTTATTTAAAGGCAAATTTGGCGTAGAATCTGAAATAGTCTATAATGGCCATTCTCAAGAAGAGTATATTACAGGGGATAAAAAGCAAAATGATCCATTGATAGTAATGATGCTTTGGAATAGTGCTTGGTTTAAAGGTTCAAAGCAAGCTTTGTCTATTCTGGATCGTTTTCATAAGACATATAGAATAAAAGTGCGTTTTTTTAGTGTAGAGAAGAAGCCGGATTTACCAAATTATGTAGAATTTTATTATCGGCCTGAAAGAAATTTTTTGATGAGTCTATATAGACAATCGGATATATATCTTTTTCCAAGTAATCAAGAGTCGTGGGGATTACCTATTATTGAAGCAATGGCTAATAAGTGTGCGGTTGTAGGTATGAATACTGGTGCGTTAAGGGATGTTTGTGAAGATGGAGTACAAGCATTGATAGCTGAAAATGGGAACTATAAAGATCTTGAAGAAAAATTGGAAAAAGTTATTTGTGATGATACTTTAAGAAAACAACTTCAAAACAAAGGATATAATTTCAGTTTGAAATTCTCTTGGGATAAACAATGTTTAGTATTTGAACAAAGCCTGTTAAGTTTATTGGTAAAATGAAGGTAGACTTGTCGCTGGAAAAGACTATAACTCTAAGAGGTATAGCTATTATATGTGTAATATTAGGACATTTAAAGCTGCTAAATATTGCATCGTTTGGAGTAGGTATATTCTTGTTTTTAAGTGGTTTTGGATTGACTTTGTCAACAGAAAAAAATGGTCTGTGTGGTTTTTGGCGTAAAAGGGTATTTAAGATATGGTTACCATATTTTGTTGTTTATTTGTTAGGTCTAATGATTGATTATTTCTTATATAATAAAACTTATCAATTGTTAGATGTATTATGCTCTATAATTGGTATTAATTTATCTCCAAAATTAGATGCATCAATGTGGTATATTGGTTATCTTATGCTATGGTATATTTTATTCTATTGTTGCTTTCGATATTTTAATAATAAGTATTATATTTTAGTGGGAGCTTTTGTGATACTGGGAATATCTTTGTCTCCTTTATGTATGAAAGCTGCTGGTGCTTTTTGGTATTTTTTGGAATTCCCTCTTGGATGCTTTTGTGCTTGGAATTATGAGAAGATTAAGATGATAGAGATAAAAAAAAGTTTATGTTTTGTTTGCAATACTTATGATCTTTGTCTTCTATATATTTTCTAATTATGCTGCTTTTTTTATGAATATATATGTTTCAACATTTACTATAATATTTTTAGTTTCAGTTTGTAAATCAATGAGTATTATTCGTTATATTGGAACGATTTCTTTTGAAATGTATTTGTTTGAGGCTGTTTTGATATGGAAGTATAAATTTCTATTTGTTACTAATACTTTTGTGGATTATATTGTATATTTTATTTTTTTAATAACGCTTTCAATGTTGTATAAAACGCTGATAGATAAATATGTTGTTAAAAAGCTATTGATGTAATTATACGATGTTTTTATATATAAGTGTTTTTGTACTGGTTCTTCTTTTAATTTTTATAGAAGAGCAGATTCCAAAAGAGAAGAGAGTCTATTGTGATTGTTTGATGTTGTTCGCTTTAGGTGCTTTGACCGGTTTTAGGGCTATGGGGGGAACTGACTTTTCTGTTTATCAGACTGTGTACAATAATACTCCCTATTTTTTTAATTATATATCTAATATCAATACTCTATATGAAAACTATTCTTTGTTGGGAATGGAAATTGGATATATAGGATATATCTCTTTTCTGAAAACATTTTTTGGACTTTCTTTTTACGGCTACCTGGTGATACAGTCCATTCTTTTATATACTTGTATGTATTTAGGGCTGAGGAAATTTACAAATCACTGGGGAATATTTATTTTGATATTCTTATATAAAATGTTTTTTTATGAAACATTTATATCAATGCGGCAGCCGATAACGATTGTTTTATTTTATCTGATGATGCCTTTGATATACGAACGGAAAGCTTTAAAATATTATCTGCTTCTTACCTTTTTAGTTTTTCCATTTCATAATGGAGCTATTTTTTTGTATTTGGTTTATTTTGTTTCTTATTTTGAAATAACAAAACGAAGATTGATTATACTGAATTGTATTTTTATCCCAACATTAATTGTGCCTGAGTTTGGAATCGACCCGATTGCTTCGTTTGGTTTTCTAACAGATTTTATTTCAGATCCTATAATGAAAAATAAGGCGTTGGGATATATGGGGGGAGGAGAAGCATTGAGTGTTTTTCATACATTGGAGTATTTCTTGGTAATGTTATTGTTGATAGCTAATTACGACAAAATTGTAAAGTGTAATAAATATGCATCATTTATCATAAAATTATTCTTGATATTACTCCCAATAATGACATTGTTTAGATCCAATCTTTTTTTTAGGCGTGAAGTGGATTATTTTGTTCCAACCTATGCTATTATTTTAGGATATCTGTGTGATATTTATAAATCTGAAAGAGGGATAATTGTTTTGGGTACGGCTTGTGTAAGTTTGTATGGATTTGTTCGATATATAACCCTATTTGATGGAGGTGCCATGCTTCCTTATCGCTCTTGGTTAGAATTATATAATGTGACTTTTTTTGAATAATTATTTATGATGATAACTGTTTTTACTCCTACATACAACCGTGCTTATATTATAGATAAGCTATATGAAAGTTTATGTTCACAGACTTGTCCGGATTTTGAATGGCTGATAGTTGATGATGGAAGTACGGATGATACAGAAGCCTTGATAGATTCTTTTATTGCAGAACGTAAAATCAATATCCGCTATGTTAAACAATCGAATGGAGGAAAACACCGTGCCATAAATCGTGGTGTCCGGTTGGCAAAAGGAGAGTTGTTCTTTATTGTGGATAGTGATGATCAATTGCCTTGTGAATCTATTCAATTTGTATTGACATATTATCTACAAATAAAAAATGAAACCTCTTTTGCAGGAGTGTCTGGGTTAAAGTATTTATTCTCAGGTGAAAGAATAGGGGGAGAGGTCTCATTTTCTGTTGTAGATTGTTCTTTTGTCGAATTTAGAACAGTGTATAAAGTAAAAGGAGACTTGGCTGAAGTGTATCGAACAGATATACTTCGTCAGTATCCATTCCCTGAGATAGAAGGAGAAAATTTTTGTCCGGAAGCTATTGTCTGGTACCAGATAGCTCAAAAATATAAACTTCGATTTTTTAATGAGAAAATTTATTTATGCGACTATTTGCCGGATGGATTAACAAATAAGATAACAAAACTTAGGATGAAAAATCCTGTATCTTCTGTATTGACTTATGCAGAAGTGTATAAAGCGTATAAATCATTTTATAAAAGAATGAAGTTTTCAATCAATTTTTGGCGTTTTTTCTTTTGTATGTCTCGAAAGCAATTCAATTTATTGAATAAACACATGCTCATATATCCGAATGTTTTTTACCTCCCGCTGGGTTTTTTATATCATATAGTTGATCTTTTAAAAATAAAGTAGTTGTATGTATGCAAGTATATTAAAGAGATATGGTATAAAAGGCGGATTTCTGAAAGTAATATTTAAATCATTGTCTTTATTAGGGATAGATTATGAATGTTCTATTTGTTGGGTATATCGGCTAAAAGAAGGTCAAAGTTTTGGTGATGAAGAAGCTAATCTGTGTATCGAGTTAAATGAAGATGATTTTGTTAACTATGGAGATAAAACTTGGTTTTCTCAACAAAAATTGGAGGATATACGGAAGGCTTTTTCTATTCCCGGAAATAGGCCGTTAGGTATTATACGTAATAATCAGCTAATCTGTTATGCATGGTTAAGTTCGAAGTTTTGGGGGAATGATATAACTCGGAAGTTACGACCTCAAGACGCCTATCTTTGGGATGATTATGTACATCCGTCTTTTAGGGGATGTGGATTACATGCTGTACTGATTAATGCCCGTTTGAATTATCTTCAAAAATTGAGAAAGGACCGGATTTTTACAATCGTATCGGTATATAATCAGGCATCTTATAAAGGTTTTAAAAAGTGGCAAACTTTTTTTAGACTGAAATTTAAGTGGAGTACTAAAGAGGTCAATAGTTTTAGATATGAATAATGATATTTTAAATAAGGTAATAGTAATAGGAGGGGATCATTATAATACTTTATGGACTGTACGAAGTTTGGGGATTAAACATATTAGACCTGAAGTTATCATATTCTCAGATGCATCGAAAAGTTTTGTACAGAAAACAAAATATGCGTCAAGTTCTAAGATCTTCTCTCAAAAAGAACAGATTGTGGACTATTTACTTTCTACTTACTCTTCAACGGAAGTGAAACCTGTTATTATTACCTGTGCGGATAATATTGCTGCTTTTTTGGATATGCAGTATGAACATTTATCTAAGTTTTTCTATTTACCGAATATTTCACATAAGGAAGGGGAAATATATCGTTGGATGGATAAACATATGATGTGTGAACAGGCTAAAGATTCAGGATTTAATGTCCCTGAAATTTTTTCAATTACAACAGAAGTAGATGATGTTCAATTACCGGAAAATATAGTATATCCTTGCATTATTAAACCCGAAGCGAGTGCGGATGGATCTAAACTTGACTTTAAAATATGTAATGACGAGGCCTCTTTGCTCTTCTCATTGCGTAATATGAGTAAATTCAATAATAAAATTTTAGTTCAAGAATATATTAAACCGGATTTTGAAATATCTATTTTGGGAGTTCGTCTGGAAAACTCGAAAGAAAATATTGTAGGAGGGGTGATCTATAAAGTGGATACCTGTTCTTCTATATATAATTTAGGGATGAGTACTTATGCTAAATTGAAATCGAGATTTTTCCCTTATGTTGATATGGATATAGTGAATAATTTTTTTTCAAAAATCAATTATTCAGGCCCTTATAGCATTGAATATTTTGTGAAAGATGGGAAATCTTATTTCTTGGAAGTAAATTTTAGGACGGATGGCAATATGTTTATGTATACGACATCCGGTATTAATATCCCATATCTATGGGTGTGTGATTTATTGAACTTATCGATAGATAAGGAACAAAAGAAGGTGATGAAAGATACCTATGGAATGACGGAAATATCTTATGTGAAATATTTGAATCTGTCGAAATTAAAGTATGTCGTTCGGGATTTGAAACGGTGTGATTGTTTCTCTATTTTTGATAAGAAAGACATTAAACCTTTCATCTACAAATTTATATATGCATTGATATGAATATAACTTTTTATTTACATGATGAAAAGGATCCGATAGCATTGGAGAAAATGTTAGTCGGGCTTGGAAAGAAATACCGGTTTGTGTCTTGGAAGGAAGTTTATGATTATTATTACAATCATAAGACATTACATAATACTTGCCATATAACGATAGATGATGGTTGGTTATCAACTTATGATACAATATATCCCGTCCTAAAACGGTTGGCTATTCCTGCAAGCATCTTTGTCTCACCTAAAATCATCCAATCGGGAGATAACTTTTGGTATTATGAGATTAAGGATTGTGATGAAAACCTTTTAAAGGACTTATTGCTTCAAGAGGGTTATTTTAGTAAGGGAATAGAAGAATATCCGTTGGAGTTGATTTTAAAGGAAATGGAAATAGATGATGTAATGTCTGTAATCCGGAGATATAGAGATATCCATCATCTGCCGAAACGTGATAGAGGGTTTATGAATTTAGAAGAACTGAAGGAATTGGATAAATCAGGATTAATAGAAATAGGGGCTCATACGATGATGCATCCTATATTGGCCCTTGAAAATGAACAACGATCCGGATCGGAAATAAAAGATTCCATAGTAGGATTATCTACTATTTTAGGCAAAGAGATAAATATTTTTGCTTATCCCAATGGGCTTTATGGATTGGACTTTGGAAAACGGGAAATGGATATGGTAAAAGCATGTGGAATAAAATTGGCTTTTTCTGTAGATCCTGGGGAATATTCGATGAAGGGTAGTCCTTATAATATTCCAAGGGTAGGTTCCATATCCAGGCTTAGATTGGGAAAATTGGGGTTAATCATCCCTTCTTTGCATGACCAATGGAAACCTCGAAAGAGAATCAAGTTGCTTAAATTGAAATGAAAATCCTTCAAGTTATTACTTCTTTGCAAATAGGCGGTGCAGAGAAACTAATCATTGATATGGTGCCTTTGTTCCGGAAAGAGGGGCATCAAGTGGATGTATTGCTGTTTGATGGGGTGGAGACACCTTTTAAAAAGCAATTAGAAGAACTGGGTATTCGAATTTTATCTTTTAATGTAAAAGGTTCTGTTTATAATCCGGTTTATATATTCAATCTTGTGCCAATTATCAAGCAATATGATATTGTTCATACCCATAATACGGTTTGTCAGTATTTTGCGGCTATGGCAAAAACATTCTCTCTTTGTAAAAGGACAAAGTTTGTAACAACGGAACACAGCACCAATAATAGGAGGCGTAAATCTGTTTATTGGAAATTGTCAGACCGATTTATGTATCATAAATATGATGCAATCGTTGCCATTTCGGAAAAGGTAAGCAACTTACTGAAAATACATATCTCTGATTTGATGATTCAAGTAATTCATAATGGTATTAATATTGAAGCTTACCGGCAGGTGACTCCACTTTCTAAGGAAAACTTTGTGCCTTCGGGAAGTGTATTGGTTACTATGGTTTCCAGATTCGGGGAAGCAAAAGATCAGGAAACTCTTGTCCGTGCATTGTCTTTGTTACCTGTAAATTATTATGTATTATTAGTCGGGGATGGGGATGCCACTTTGATGCAACGCTGTAAGGAGCTTGTTTTAAATCTAAAATTGGATGAACGGGTTATTTTTACGGGAATTCGTTCGGACATCCCAAGCATTTTAAAGGTCGCAGATATAGTTGTTATGTCTTCCCATTGGGAAGGATTTGGCTTAGCTGCGGTTGAAGGTATGGCAGCCGGTAAGCCGGTTGTGGCTACGGATGTGCCCGGTTTGGCTGAAGTTGTACAAGAAGCCGGAATCCTTTTTCCACATGGTGAGGCAAAAGCTCTGGCAGATATCATTTTAAGACTGGAAGAAGAACCGGCTTATTATCGGCAAATAGCAGACCGATGCATGAGAAGGGCTTCCGGGTATGATATACGGAAGACGGTTGATCGGTATTTGCAGTTATATCAATCACTACTTTAAATGAAAAAGAAGCTCATTCGTACCTCCACCATCCCTGCCTCCCTTGAAACCCTTTTGAAAGGGCAACTTCAAATGCTTTCCAAGTATTATAATGTGCTTGCAGTATCTTCTCCGGGAGAAGAGATGAAGGTATTGGAAAAGCGGGAAGGTGTACGTACAATCGCTATCCCGATGGAACGGCGTATCTCCTTGATAAAAGATTTTATTTCATTAATCAGGTTGATTATTCTCTTTGCCAAGGAAAAGCCAGATATGGTCCATTCCATTACCCCTAAAGCCGGATTACTGTCTATGTTGGCCGCTTGGATTACACGGGTACCGGTACGGATGCATACGTTTACGGGGTTGGTGTTTCCTACAGCAACAGGGAAAATGCAAAAACTATTGATAATGATGGATCGCTTGACCTGTTTCTGTGCAACCCATATCAATCCCGAAGGGGAAGGGGTGAAGCGGGATCTGGTTGACTATAAAATTACTTCCAAGCCGCTTCACATCATTGCTAATGGTAATGTGAACGGGATCGACCTCGAATATTTCGACAGGACACCGGAGGTCATGGAAAAGGCCCGGTCTTATAGGGAGGAAGGTAGTTTCACTTTCTGTTTTGTGGGACGTATGGTGAAAGACAAAGGCATTAACGAACTGGTGCGTTCTTTTTTACGGTTGTATCAGGAAAATGGCCGGGTACGTCTGTTATTGGTCGGGCCTTTTGAAAAAGAGTTGGACCCGGTTTCACCGAAGGTGGAAGAACAGATATTGCATCATCCGGAGATTTGCTTTATGGGGCTTCAATGTGATGTTCGCTCATTCTTAGCTGCTTCGGACGCATTGGTGTTTCCCAGCTATCGGGAGGGATTCCCGAATGTGGTCATACAGGCAGGTGCTATGGGGCTTCCGGCGATCGTGACGGATATAAACGGCTGTAATGAGATCGTTTTGCCGGAACAGAATGGGGTGGTTATTCCCCCTAAAAACGAACAAGCTTTATATGAAGCGATGAAATATTTTGTCACCCATCCGGAAGAAGTGGAAAAGATGGCGGAGAACGCCCGTCCGTTGATCGCTTCCCGTTATGAACAGCAGAGGGTATGGGATGCCTTGCTGGCTGAGTATAAGTCTATAATTAAAAAGTAATCGATGTATAAATATTTCTTTAAACGATGGATTGATTTTATCATCGTCTTTTGTGTATTGGCTGTGATCTGGCCGATATTGTCGGTTATCGCCTTATGGTTGCATTTTGCCAACAGAGGGGCCGGTGCGTTTTTTATGCAGGAGCGACCCGGCAAAGGGGGAAAAGTGTTCAGGGTAATCAAGTTCAAGACCATGACGGATGAACGGGATGCTGACGGTAATTTGCTACCTGATGCGGAGCGGTTGACGAACGTTGGGCGTTTCGTCCGTTCCGCTTCTATTGACGAGTTACCCCAGTTGATAAATGTCCTGAAAGGGGATATGGCATTGATCGGGCCCCGTCCGTTACTTGTCCAATATCTTCCATTATATAGCCAAGAACAATCTCGTCGTCATGATGTGCGTCCGGGTATAACCGGCTGGGCACAGGTGAACGGGCGGAATGCTATCAGTTGGACCCGGAAGTTTGAACTCGATGTATGGTATGTGGACCACTGTTCGCTACGGTTGGATATAAAGATTATAGGGTTAACAATAAAAAAAGTGTTTGTCCGGGAAGGTATCTCACAAGAGGGACAGGCAACGATGGAGTTTTTTACGGGTAATAATTAAACGGATATGTATTTATACGGTGCGAGTGGTCATGCTAAAGTGGTCATAGATATATTAAAAGCAAATCATATAGAGATAGAAGGCCTTGTCGATGATAATCCGGAGATAAATGAACTTTTGGGTTATCCGGTTTTTCATGAAAAAGAAGATATTTCCCCTCTTATAATAAGCATAGGGGACAATAAAATACGCCGGGTAATCGCCCACAAATTGAATGTTGAATTCGGAACGGCGATACATCCGTCTGCGGTAGTCTCTCCTTATGCAACCGTGCAGGAAGGAACGGTGGTAATGCAAGGTGCGATTGTCCAGTCTTGTGCCTGTATAGGGAAGCATTGTATTGTTAACACCGGAGTATCTGTTGATCATGAATGTGTGGTAGGAGATTTTGTGCATATCTCTCCGCATAGTACGCTTTGTGGAAACGTACAAGTTGGTGAAGGAACTTGGATAGGTGCAGGTACGATGGTCCTACCGGGTGTCAAGATCGGAAAATGGTCCGTGATAGGTGCAGGTTCGGTGGTAGCCAAAGATATTCCGGATGGGGTTTTGGCTGTGGGTAATAGGTGTAAAACTATAAAGACATTAAAAACAGAAATGTTAACCAGTGTTAACGGGGGGGGGGAAATTACCTTCTTAAACCTCTTTTAGCAGCAAAAGCTGCTTTGGAGTGTCATGACCTTCGAGGAAATATCAATATCCTAATCACCTCAGCCGGAAAGCGGGTCACATTGATAAAGCAGTTTCAAGAAACATTGAGACGTTTTTATCCTGAAGCGAAGGTGTTTACGACAGATATGAATCCTGCGATGGCTCCTGCCGGGATTGCTTCTGACGGGTGTATGGTTGTACCGAGGGTAACTGCTCCCGGTTATATAGAGGTGTTGTTGACAATATGTAAGGAAAAAGGAATTCGGATTATTGTGCCGACTATCGATACCGAGCTATTGGTTTTAGCGGAGAATAAAGAGTTGTTTCGGGAAAATGGGATAGAACCGATGGTTTCGGAATTGCCTTTCATACAAGCTTGCCGGGATAAGCGGAATACCGGGACATTCCTGAATAGTCATGATATTCGTGTTCCGGCTCCTGTGGATAAATCTAATCCGACTTTTCCTCTTTTTGCTAAACCGTATGACGGCTCCTTAAGCAAGGATCTGTATGTTGTAAGGTGTAAAGAAGAACTGACGCAGGAAATATTGAATCATCCGAAATTGATCTTTATGGAATATATCGACAAACAGGAATACAAGGAATTTACGGTCGATATGTATTATGGAAGGGATAACCGGGTGAAGGCTATCGTGCCACGTGAAAGAATAGAGATCCGTGCCGGTGAGATCAATAAAGGGGTTACCCGGAAAAACTATTTGGTCAGGTTCTTGAAAGAGCGGCTGGAATATTTGCCGGGAGTGGTTGGTTGCATCTGTATCCAGTTGTTCTATAGGGATTCGGACGATGACGTAGTCGGTATCGAGATTAATCCACGGTTCGGCGGGGGGTATCCGCTTTCTTATTATGCGGGAGCCAACTTTCCGGAATATGTCGTAAGAGAATACATGTTGGATGAAACGTTGACGTATATGGATATTTGGGCGGACAATACTTTGATGCTCCGGTATGACAACGAGGTAATCGTATATGAAAAATAAGATTTTCATTTTTGATCTGGATGATACGTTGTATAAGGAAATCGATTTCTTATACTCTGCTTATCGGGAAATTGCCGGATGGATAGAGTTGGAGTTTTCCTTGAAAGGGATCTATACTTTTATGTTGGAGTCTTATAAAAAAGAGCTGGATGTTTTTTCTTTTTTGATTGATACTTATAATTTACCGTTGGCGAAAGCGGACTTTTTATCTGTTTACAGGACTCATCGTCCCGATATTCGGTTGGATCCTGAAACCTCGAAGGTTTTGGAGGGCCTGAAGCAGGATTTTCCGTTGGGGATGATTACGGATGGTCGCTCGATCACCCAACGGAATAAGTTCCAAGCATTGGGACTTGAACAATTTATTGAAAACGAAAACTTGGTTATATCTGAAGAGTTTGGCTCTGAAAAACCGTCGGAGAAGAATTTCATGTTTTTCCAAAATAAATATGCTGATGCGGAGTTTGTCTATGTCGGGGATAATCTTCGGAAAGATTTTATCACACCTAATAAGCTGGGGTGGAAAACGATCTGCCTGTTAAATGATGGAAGGAATATCCACCGTCAGGATTTCTCTTGTCCGGAAGTGTTTTTGCCGGATGTGAAGATACATGCTTTGAAAGAATTATTGTCTTTGTAGATTTAATAATAATTATAATGAACAAACGAATCTACCTCTCCCTCGCCCACATGTCCGGCAAGGAGCAGGTTTTTATACAGGAGGCTTTCGATACCAATTGGGTAGTTCCTTTAGGACCGAATGTAAACGCCTTTGAAGAATCCCTGGAACAGTTTTTAATGGACAATGGACAATTAACACGGGACAATGAACAGCTCTCTGATAATTGTCACCTGTCACCTGTCAATTGTCACCTGAAAAAAGTCGTTGCCCTCTCCGCCGGTACGGCAGCCGTCCATCTGGCTTTGTTGGCTTGCGGTGTCGGGCCCGGTGATGAAGTGATCGTGCAGAGCTTTACCTTCTGCGCCTCTTCGCATCCGGTGGCTTATCTGGGTGCTACTCCGGTGTTTGTCGATTCGGAGGCGGATACATGGAATATGGACCCGGAGTTGCTGGAAGAGGCTATCAAAGGCCGTATCGCCAAGACGGGTAAGAAGCCGAAGGCGATTGTTCCGGTTTATTTGTACGGGATGCCTGCCAAGATAGCGGAGATTATGGCGGTGGCCGATACCTATGGTATTCCGGTTATCGAGGATGCCGCCGAAGGGTTGGGAAGCCGGTACGACGGACGGATGTGCGGTACGTTCGGACGATACGGGGTGCTCTCTTTCAACGGAAACAAGATGATTACGACTTCCGGCGGCGGGGCGCTGATCTGCCCGGACGAGGAAGCGAAAAAGAAAATCATGTTCTATGCAACCCAAGCCCGTGAGTCATACCCGTACTATCACCACGAAGAGATAGGCTACAACTACCGTATGTCGAATATCTGTGCCGGTATCGGACGTGGGCAGATGACGGTTCTCGATGAACATATCGCCCATCACCGGCATATCTGCCGGCTCTATAAGGCATTGCTTGCCGGGGTAGAAGGAATTACATTACATGAGAATCCCTCTTCCCGCTTTGACAGCAACTACTGGCTGAATACGATATTGCTCGACCCGGCTTTGCATGTGAAAGGCGAAGGGCAGGCGTATGAATCGGCTGTACGGGGCGCTGTAGGCGGAGCTGCCGGAGTGACTCGTCAGGCTTCCTCCTTGCATACAAGCTGCGAACCCAATAAAAATGTAGAGGCTATGCGTATGGCGTTGGATGCAGCCGGCATCGAATCCCGCCCCTTATGGAAACCGATGCATCTGCAACCGGTCTATACGAATAATCCTTGTTATGCCAACGGGGTGAGCGAGTCTCTTTTCAAACAGGGACTTTGCCTGCCGAGCGGCCCCTGCGTGACGGATGAAGATGCGGAGTATATCGTATCGGAAATTAAAAAGTCGATTCAGTGAAGTTACTGTTCGGAAAATAGTTCATACATTTGTCCTAACACACTAAAAATAAAAGACTATGAAGAAAAAGAACGTAGAATACCAATATCCGGAAAAAGAAGAATCTTCGTTGCAGGAACCTGTTGTTTCGTATCAGCAAGAGGATTTATATAGGAATGCAAAAGTTGCAATAGAAGTTGACCGAAATCTTTTTGAACAACTGAAAATGTATGCACAGTCTACAGGACATACAATTTCTGATATTGTGGAAAAACAGTTGAAGAGTTTTTTGAATACAAAAGTGAAGGATGCCTCTAAGCCTGTGTCTTCTAAATTGAGGGGTATCGTTGAACTTCCTGCAGATTTTGATTATAAAGAAGAAATTTTTAACAAATCTGCAGAGAAATGAAGCACTATTTTGTGGATACAAATGTCATTATTGATATGTTAGCGAATCGTAGAGAATTTGCAGATGCAGCTTCGGATTTGTTTGATGCTGCAGGACGGAGGGAGATTTGCCTTTATATTTCATCCCTGTCATATGCGAATGTTTATTATATTGTTCGAAGATATTTGGGACATGATAAGACAATAGAGAGTTTAAAGGCTCTTTCTGATTATGTGACGATTGTTCCGGTTACAGGGAAAGTAATAGGTTTAGCTCTATCTTCCGATTTTAATGATTTTGAAGATGCGATTCAGTATTATTCTGCGATTCAAAAGAAATCAGTGAGATATATAGTTACTCGAAATATTAAAGATTTTAAGTATTCCGAATTGCCTGTAATAGAACCTAAAGATTATAAGTTATAAAAAACAGGCACAGGCTTTACAACAATGCAAACCTGTACCTGAAAAAATATCATCACCCTATAAACCACTTATAAACACACCCCGCTCCCCCGAGTAGCATCATGCTGTATCCCGAAATTCCGAGCCAGTCGGCTTGCGGGCGGTTGTGGAGAGCGAGAGGACCGCTCCGATGCAGCTTACCGTTACTTCCGTCTCCCGCATCAGCAGGGAGAGGAGAGCCAGAAGGAGCAGGTAGAGGGCCAGGGTTCGAGGGCGGATTGGTTGGATAGGGAGACGGGCAGGGGCAGTTATCCGCCGTTTTCTTCTTGCGTGGGAAGATAATCCGCGCAAGGACAGTAAGGAAATCGAGAATAGTTTCAAGGACTTTCATATTAGAAGATGAATAAAGGTGAATAAATTCGGGAAATAATATATCAGGTGACAAATCAGTTGACAGTTGACAAGTGACAGTTGACAGTTGCTTCGCGTCAGTATTACATAAGAAAGAATATTCTTGTTTGGACGAGCATTTTTATTTTTCCCGTTACTGTCTTTTTCTTTAACTGTCACCTGTCAACTGTCAACTGATTTGTCAACTGTCACCTGTCAATTGACAAGTCAATTGACTACAGTTCCTCCGGTTTGTCCCCATCACTCCCCCCTGAGTTGCCGGGGTCGGTGGCAGCGTCTTTTTTGGGGACGTAGCGTTCGAAGGAGGCGTTGTTTACCAGGTTTATCAGCATGGTGCCGGGGTAGAAGACGATATGGGCACGGTTGAAGAGAGAAGTGTTGAACTCGTCGATGGTTTTTGCACCTTTGCTGCCCGCCACCATGCGGAAACTGCCGAACTCGCCCAGATGGACCGATTCGCCGTCGGAAAGCGCTTCGTTCATCACCTTGAGCAGGCCGTCGAGCACGAGGAGGATTTCACCGCGGCTGGCGGTACAGTAGTTCTCGATACGGGTGCAGATTTTGTTGATCGTCAGCTTTTTCGTGATGCTGGTTTGCGCATGGTAAAGCGTATCGCCTTCGGCAGCATCCTTACTCATGTTTTGTCGCTTGACTAACGTGTAAACTAATGGCATAATTTTTAGAATTTAAAGTTTGAAAATTAAGAACTGGGAATTAAAAACACGTGTATTAATTTGTACACAACAAAGATACGGCAGGCTAAAATCCCGGAGTCCGGTAGAGGCTGTTAGAGTCGATTACGAACCATTAATAGTTAAGAAAATAAACTACTTGAACCCCATTCCGAAACATAGGTGTTTTGCATTCAAAACATATATGTTTTAAAATCAAAACACCTATGTTTTGAAAACAGGAAAAAAAAGAAAGAACGCCATATAACCACAATAAAAAACAGTGTTATCATGAAAAAATAATAACAACCATATGTTTGAAGATGTTAAAAGAGCAAAATCCGGAGTATGAATATCTGTTTGAACAGATGAAAGCGGAG
>UQLN01000072.1 GCA_900541965.1 uncultured Parabacteroides sp.
TTTTTCTTCGTACAGTGTTCTTTCTCGAACTGGCGTAGCGTGGTGACGCTGAACCTTTCCTTGATGAACTCCCGGACATCGGAAGCCTTGTAATACACTTTTCCGCTGATAGTGAAGTATGGCAACGCACCGATAGCCCGGTAGCGTTGCAGGGTTTTGATGCTTACTTTGAACAGCAGGCACAAGTCTTGATTATCCAATAGGTTATCATCTTCGGGCAGTACCCTGTCTGCATTGCGTAGTACCCGTACATCTTTGCAGAGTTCTTCCAGTTTGGCATACAGCTTCTGCATCCATCCACCAAATTCGTCATTGTCTATATACATAATTGCTTCATTTTTCAGATTATACATTTTGTTTGTCAATCGATTGATGAAGCAAAGTTCTAAAAACGGATACAAAGAAATTACAGGAGAACTAATGGAGTCCCCTATAAATAAATCATAAGTTGCTGATTATCTATATCCTTTCTTATCATGTTCATTTTTGATTAGGTTTGCCAGTCCATTAAGAAATTCGGTGAGTTTGCCCGGCTTCCGTTTTATCACGTCCTCATGTTTTTGGTGGCAGTCGCTTATCTTAATGTTAAACAACCATTCAAAACCTTTGGATAAGTCCACTAAATAGGCAGGTTTACCGTTCTGATAAACGATGTCTTTGGAGAGGAATAAGCCGCTTACCACTTCCATGATATTGATAAGGGTTGTTTTGTCGGCGAGGTAGAGAGGGGAAAGGGGCTGTTTATTGATGCGTTGCTGTAGTTGTTCCGGGTATTTGATGCGCCATTCAATAAGGCGTATTTCAGTGTTCAAAAGTCCTATCGCTTCATCAATTAAATGCAAATAGGGCATTTTTTTCTTGCTCAAACCGTACACGATACGATTTAAGACGGTGTAAACCAAAGGAAAAATAGCGAAGTAAAATACTGTAATCCTGTTCGTTGATACCAAAATCGGCTACATGCGTAGCCAATTCCTCAATAGCTTCTGTAAACTCCGATGCAGAAACTTTACGTTGTGAATATTCCGACAATAAGCGGAAAAATCGCTGTTCTAAAATTAGATTCATGTATGTATTCATATAAAAAATAAGCCTTAGCGAGACTTAGGAAAAGGCTTATTTCAATTCATAATATTGTAATCCGCAAGTTGTTGTTTTGGGGGAATTTAGAAAAATAGTTTATAGCAAAGTAATCCCAATAAAAATAGCACTAAAAGGCATATTGTAAGAAATATATATATCCTAAACATATATATTTGGTCTGATTGCTCCTTTTCTATGGTTTTTTTACGGATTTCTTCTATCTTTTCAATGGAAACATTGGATAAATCAGCATTTTTACCTTTGCCTACAAGATATTTGTGATGTTCTTTCATCCTGTCTCTATTCAACTTGCGAAGCTCACGGTTCTCTTTGTCCCGTTGTAGCATATCATTTATGCAACCTAATGTTCCCATTTTCCAGTTAACATTTAATTTCCAAACCTTGATATATCAATTTCTTTTTGTAGTTCCCTAAAGATACGTTCCAAATCATATCCATGCGGATTGGAAATTTGGAAACATCCGCTTTCTATGGGGCTATTAACCTGAGGAGCAGTTATCACCGTGTCATTGAAAACGAAAGCGATGTACTTTCCTACACTCTTTGTTGTGGCTTCTCTCCATATAGGCAATTTATCTTGGAGGAAGACACCGGTAATGACCGAGTGTCCAAAAGCATCAGTTTCCAAACGTAAAGAATCGAAATCCATAACAGTAAGGAAAGGTGTTTGTGAAAGGCTGTCTGTAGTCTGTGATGTTACGTAGTACCAGCCGTTTGTCCGGTGAAAGGATTTTGTCTGCATACAAGCTGTCATTAGTAGGCAGAAAAAGAGAATTGTTGAAATCTTCATATCCGCTATTTTTAGGTTAATACATCTTCTCCAACGTCCACACCATCTTATTGGGATTATAGGCTTCCATTACGAGATGTGTTCCTGTGTATTCCATCACTGTCCACGGACCTGCTATGTTGTCGAACGTGATGATTTTTCCATTTACTTGATAAGTAAAATCTGTGTTCCACATATATCCGTCTTCTTCGTTCGTCCTTGTATAAATGCCTTCTGATTCGTTAGTAAACTGAAGAATGGATTGTTTTGTGTAGTCTATCTCATCTTCGATATTGTACACGGTCATTTGCGCTTGCCAAGTAGTTTGCTTCAGGGCTTCGGGGGTGAAGACAGAAGTAGGGGCATCATCGTTACTACAATTTGTCAGACATAACATGGCGCAAATAATGAATGTGGAAAGCACCATACATAAAGTAATTTTCTTTTTCATCTTATCTCTATTTTAAGTGATTGACAATAATTATATATTTCTCTTCATAGGGATACTAACAATACCTTTATTAATCTCTTTTTTACCCACTTTTTTGAAGCCTAAAGATGTATAAAAAGTTTCTGCATAGGTTGAAGAATTAACTGTTATATAAGTAAAATTACAATTGCTCATCATATAGTCAAATAACGATTTTCCTATTCCTTGCCGATGATAGTGTGGCAAGACAAAGAAGAGGGATATATGTTGCCTTTCCCGATGTACACCGATTATTCCTATCAATAAATGATTGTCAAAAGCCCCATATATGTCAAGCGTATTCATCAACGATGTGTCATACACGAAACTTTTAAAGGTTTCAATCCCTTCTTCCGTAAAATCGTTAATGCCACACTCTATACATACTTGATAGGATAAGTTTATAGCATTTTTATATTCTTCTTTCATTAATTTCCGTATCATACTAATAGTTTTTAATCAATGTGTGCAAAGTAATGAAAGGTGGAGGAAAAAGGTCTTGACAATTATCAAGACCCCAATATAACAATTGTTAAAAGGTGAGTTATATCTCTAACTTGCGGCGTATGCGGCTAATGGTTTCCGGTGTAACCCCTAAGAATGAAGCGATGCTTTTCAAAGGAACTACTTCTTTCAAGTTAGGACAACGTTCCATCAAGTTCCTGTATCGTATTTCAGGCGTACAATATGAATCAAGTAATCGTTCATATACCATTTCAAATAGACTCTCTGCCACATGCCTTCCGAATCGTTGAGTTTTCATATCCGTTTCCCAATATTCAATAATGTCATGACGGGATATTTCATATACAGAACACTCTGTTATGGCTTGAATATTTACTAACGATAAGCCACTTCTCATTAAAGAAGAATAGTCACATACAAACTCGTTGGTGAAAGCGTATCCAACAATGTGTTCTTCACCCTCTCCATCAATATATGTATATTGGAATGTACCGTTTTCTACCCATTCGGCAAAACGTGATATTTCATTCTGACGAATAAAGAAATCTTTTTTGTGGTATATACGTTGCTTCCCTTTTTCATGAAATAAATCTTTTACGAGGGAATAGTCTAAATTGTCGAGGTATGAATTAAAATCTTTCATTGTCGTAAGCTATTTATTCAGTCCACGGCGTATGCGACTGATTGTTTCCGGTGTGACTTGCAAGAAAGAGGCAATCTCCTTTAACGTAATGTACTCTTGAATATCGGGGCATCTATTCAATAAGTCAAGATACAGTTCTGCCGTAGTCTTGCAGTACATATCTATTAATCTATGATACATTAATAAGTATGATTGTTCAATAAGAGTACATTTTACTTGCATGGTTTCTACATTTGTGGCAAAGAATTCCTCTACTTTTAAATAGGGTATATAACAAATCTTTGTATCGCAAACGGCTTCAATTGTTACTAATGACGGTTGATTAGGCTCTATAAGTGTGCATAAACTTCCTGTAAACTCTCCGGAGAAAGTATATCCTACTATATGTATATTCCCTTTTTCATCCACACGAGTATATCTCAATAAGCCGTGTTCGATATAAGCTCCCCGATGATTCACTTTGCCTTGAATAGTGAATTGTTCACCCTTTTTGAGTTCGATATAAGTACCATGTTCCAAAATGAACTGCTTTAGCTGTTCTAATTTCGAATGGTTGGCATATTGTGAGTTAAAATCTTCCATACTATAAACTAATTGCAATTAAAATATAGAATAACCTCGTGAGTTGTTCTCTTAAAAAGGGAAAATAGATTCCTGACTTTATCAAAACATCTTCTCTTTTTTTTAATCTACTTTATTGTGAGTTTAGTTTGTGCTTTTGTATATATATCCAAAACGTACCAAACTAACTTTTGTAGCCTGCAAAATATATGTGCTGGCGAAAGAAGAAACAATCTTTTTTCTTTTCGCCAATTTTAAAGTTTGTAACTCTCATAGTTTGAGGAAGAAATGAATACTTTTATTTCTTCTTCTGTTGGAAGTTCTATCCTATACTTTTGCACAAAAATATTTGGGTCTAACCCGGCAGTGGCATACTTAACCAAGGTATCTCCCTTTTCGGTGCAGAGCAAAATGCCGATAGGTGGGTTATCATCCGGCTGCATCACTTCCGCTTTAAAATAGTTCAGATACATATTTAGTTGCGAAGCGTACTCATGGCGGAACTTATCTATCTTCAATTCTACAATAACATGGCATTTCAAAATGCGGTGATAGAACACAAGGTCGGCAAAGAAATAATCCTCGTCTATCAAGATACGTTTTTGCCGGGCTTCAAAACAGAAGCCATGTCCCATTTCTAACAGGAAGTGTTGCAGGTTGTCAAGAATGGCTTGTTCCAAATCAGTTTCTGTCACCAATGCACGTTCATTCAACTCTAAGAACTCCAAAGTAACAGGGGTGTTGATAACATCTTTAGGTTGTAATAAGGTTGCTTGTTGCTGGACTAAAGCGGAGAGGGCTTCTTTGTTTTTGGATAGTCCGCTACGTTCGTAATATAAAGATGCGATTTGTCGCTCCAACTCCTTTACAGACCAGCAGCCACGAATGGTTTCCATTTCATAGAAAGCACGTTTTACCGGGTTCTCAATTCCCGATATAGTGTTTAAATGGGTGGAAGATAATCTATTGAATAATCTATCAGCCGGAATCATCCATGTTTCGGTTTGTGGGTATTCTGTTGATAGTTTCCAAACTCCATTTTCAGATTCGGCGGTCACCAACCGCCGAATTGGTTCAGTGAATTCGGCGGTCAATGACTGCCGAATTTGAATTTGTGATGCAATGTATTGTGTAACAGGTTCTTTTAGTTGTGGATAAACAAGGTACAACCGTCTAAATTCCCTGAATCTACGTTCATTCAGACCTTTTGTTTTCAGTCGTTGTTCCAGCTTCTTCAACAGTTGTTCACCGTAGGCGGCACGGTCTTCTCCGTTCTGCTCAAATTCTACAATATAGCAACCCATAAGCCAGTTACGGGAAGTAAGGGCAAGGTTTACAGCATGTGCGGCTTGTGCCTGCAACGTGTTCTGTATCGTGCTGATATGTTTTACTAATGCTTCAAAGTTCATAGTTACAAAGATAAGTCTTTTATGGTTAAAACTTTAGTTCGGGCAAGCTGTTTATTGCTTCCTCTTTTAATTTATCCACCGCACGGGTGTACTTCTCCGTATGCTTTAATCCGCTATGTCCTAAAAGGCTGGCTACGGTTTTGATATTTGCCCCATTATTCAGAATGTTCACGGCAAACGAATGTCGGGCACAATGCCAGCTTATATGTTTGTCTATCCCAGCTCTCTTTACCCAACGCTTTACTGATTTACAGCAGCTTTCGTATGTAGGTAAATCGAATATCAAACAGTTCTTGTCTGCCGGAGCTTCGCCAATAATGGATAATAGACCATCATTCAAGGGAATAACTACACCGCTACTGGCAGAATGCCCCTTGGTCTTGCTTTGCTCGAACTTCAATAATCGGTTAGCATAGTCCACATTTTTATAAGTAAGGTCTTTTACATCGCAGAAACGCAGCCCACAATACAGACAGAAGACAAAAGCCCGTCTGACATTCGGATTTTCATTATCGTAATGGCAAGCTACCAATTTTTGTATTTCTTCGGGAGAAAGCACATCTTTCCGAAGCATTTGACTATCTACTTTGCAGGTAACACTTTTGCACGGGTCTTTCAACATTACATCGTGTTCAATCGCATATCGAATAACTTTCTTGAAACGCTGGTAAATGCTTTTAGCACCCTCACCCACACTTCGGGATTGCAGGTAGGTTACAAACTGCTCCATCATTTCTTTGGTGATAAGTTCCGGTTTGATACTAAACTCATTCATGGGGTACTGCTCTTTTAAGAAATCCTTAAAACGGCTAAGCGCAATTTGTACCATGCGAATATCTTTCTTGGTATAACTGTTGATATAAGCTTGGAAATAGTCTAAGAAATTGACCGTTCTATCTTTTTTCAACCGATACCCCAACATACTTTCCTTAAATTCCTGTTCACGCTCTGCACGTATCTTTGTGGCAAGCTCCAACGTTTCTTTGTTCTGCTGACGTTCCGCAGGGGTACGGGGCTTAT
This sequence comes from uncultured Parabacteroides sp., assembly GCA_900541965.1. Lineage (GTDB taxonomy): Bacteria > Bacteroidota > Bacteroidia > Bacteroidales > Tannerellaceae > Parabacteroides. The sequence goes on from UQLN01000072.1 coordinate 6,441, forward strand.
CTATCAGATACAGACTAAGGTTTTCTTTTCGCCTGTTGTGCTTTACTGCAAACTTGGGCTTGCCTTGCATCTTTCCACTATCATAGTACACTTGATTGCCGTTTTCATCTAATACGGGCTTTTCCTCTCTACCTAAATAATACTCTAAGTAAAGGCTGATTCTACCATCCGAGAGCTTATTTTGCTCTAACTTGGGGTTTTCTTTCGTTTTATTTTCTAACTTTGCCATTGTTTAGAGGTTTTATCCCGATTTAGGTACCATAACCGGGTGATTACGCTAAATAGTTGATTTTCTTTTGTTTTCTGATATTGCAAAGGTACAAAAGAAAATGATATTTCAAAGTGTACTAAAAGTGTACTGAATAACAGAAAATGGGCAAAATATGGCAAAAATGGAGAAAATAAGAAGTATGCAAGTTGTTGATAATAAGGTGAATAAATTCTTTTGTTTTCCTATGATTTCTATGGTTTGTACCGGGTCTGGGTACTGAAATAAAAGCTAAGTATTGAGCAATCAATTCTTAGCTTTTTATTTTGCCCAAATTTTCCTATATTTTCCCCCATGTATGTAGAAATAATAAGAAGAAAATAGTTGATTCGCTTGGTAAAATGTTATATCAAAAGTATTTTTGGAAAAACAACAATTTAAAGATAATCTATCATGGAAAAGGGTATTTGGCAAGAAATAGAAAAACTGTACCAAGAGTTTCATAAACTTGGTATCAGCCAATCGGTAGACTATGAAAAGTACTACCTTTATTCTCTTATTACCCATTCGACAGCCATTGAAGGTTCTACGCTCACAGAAATAGAAACACAACTTCTTTTTGATGAAGGATTGACTGCCAAAGGAAAGCCATTGGTTTATCATTTGATGAATGAAGATTTAAAAAAAGCCTATGAGCTTGCCTACGGAGACAGTAAGCAAAATATTGAAATCACCCCTGTCTTCTTGCAAAAGCTGAATGCGACTCTTATGCATACTACCGGAAATATACACAATGTTATGAGCGGTTCTTTCGACTCATCCAAAGGGGAGTTTCGTTTGTGCAGTGTTACTGCTGGTGTAGGTGGTCGTTCCTATATGAACTATCAAAAAGTGCCAGCAAAAGTAGAGGAACTTTGTTCTATATTGCAAGAACGGCAAAAGGCGGCGAATACACTTTGGGAACAATATGAGTTAAGTTTTAACGCTCATCTCAATTTAGTAACGATTCATCCATGGGTAGATGGTAATGGAAGAACAGCTCGCTTATTGATGAACTATATTCAATTCTGCTATCATCTTTTCCCTGCGAAGATATTTAAAGAAGATAGAGCCGACTATATTCTTTCTTTACAACAGTCGCAAGAAAATGAAACCAGTCAGCCTTTTTTAGACTTTATGGCAACACAATTAAAGAAATCCCTCTCTTTGGAAATTGAAAGATATAATGCCTCCCGCCAAAGAGGATTTAGTTTTATGTTTTAATCATAAGTTTCGTTTTCTTGAAGGAAAGGTATATTGGTTTGATTTCTATAATTATTTATTATATCACAATAGATTCAAGCACTTTGTTATAAGAATTGGTTTGATATGTTTTTCCGTCAAATTCGATTTTTTTTCATATCTTCACGACTCAATTAAAATAACGCCTTACCTATAAATGTAAGTAGAAAAAGACACAGAATAATATACTTAGCAATAATTGCCACTATTATTGTGGAAGTAACATTCAATAGTTGCGAATATGGAGCCTATATTTTCCCCATGTATGTAAAAATAGGAAGAAGAAGAAAAAAGTAGAGGAACTTTGTTCTATATTGCAAGAACGGCAAAAGGCTGCGAATACACTTCGGGAACAATATGAGTTAAATTTCAACGCTCACCTCAATTTAGTAACGATTCATCCATGGGTGGATGGCAATGAAAGAACCACTCGCTTATTGATGAACTATATTCAATTCGGTTATCATCTTTTCCCTGTAAAGATATTTAAAGAAGATAGAGCCGACTATATTCTTTCTTTACAACAGTCGCAAGATGATGAAACCAGTCAGCCCGCGACATTGCACCGCTTCGGGTGGAAGCGGTGCGAATACACCTCGCCGGGGGTGTTCGGACAGTTGTGAATACCGTTCGATGAGCTATCCTGAATCAGTTTACCTCGATCATCCGCGGCCTTCCCAACGGCGGCATCGTGCGGTAAGGCACGCCGCTCTTGGTTCCCGACGGCGGCGTTACATGGTCGCCGTCGGCAAATTCGATAATATTAGGCTGTGACTCTCGGGCCAGTCTCTTGATCCGTTTGGTAATGGAGTACCGGCACGGCGCGCTGTAATACGGAATATTGGAATCCATGCACGAAATTTCTTCCGGTCTCCATATCCCGTACCGGTAGGTACAGGCACCCGGGTAGGTGCCGACATACGAATATTTCCCTATCCCGTCAAAGTCTTTCCATCGGGTTTGCGTGATATTACTGTTGAAATCGACGTTCTGGTAAAAACCGGGCGCCTTTTGCTGCCACTGCTTTATCTGCTTTATATTTTCGTCGGGAATCGTGGTTTCGGAGTACACGTACTCGTCTTCGAACAGGCCGAACCCGTGTCCGCCGGCTTCGTGGTGTATCAGCCCTGCGAAGTCGTACGGTGCTTCCTGCGTCGACATCGGGCATGCCGCTACGCAATACCCGTTGCTGTACATCAATGTGGTACCGGCGTAACGGGGCGTATTGAGTACCAGGATAGTCAGCAGTTCCGAGTTGATGTATACCGACCCGTCGGGAGACCCTACCATGCTGATGCCGAGGGGAGTACTAAGAGCTATGTGTATATATTCTGCGCACAAACGTGTGTCCCAGGTGATGGAAGTACCTTCGCCGATAGTAGATTTCAGCCTGTTATTGATTCGGGGGACGTTCGGTGTGGTGCTGTCGTTCACGCCTTCCTCTTCCGATTCGACGATTATCGCATATACATTGAAATAGTTCCGGTACGTGTTGAAAGGCTCTATCGAAAAAAAGTGTCTGGCGGCTTCCCGCATCGTTCTTTCGTATAAACCGCCTTTCTTCAGGTCGGCTTTGGTAAAACCGTCGCCCATGATAATCAGGTTTATGATGTTTCCCGCTGATTTCCGCATCATCCAGAGTGTATCTTTGTCGTTATAATACTCGGTTCCCGGATCGAGGGCTTCCTGTTCCACCCGTACCGTACGCGAAAGCGCGGAAGAAGTAATGGTAACGACCGCCGAACGGGGCTCGTCGGTGGTATTTTCCTTGACCGATACCGACAGGTAATCCGTATTATCGCTGTATTTCTCTACCGTGCACCAAGCAGCCGCCCCATCGGACAACGTATAGGTGTAATCGGAGGCAGTGAACGAGTTATCGGAGGCATCCGGGTAGTACTGGTGGGTCGAGGTAACAGTAAGCCATTTCTTTTGCACATACGGGCCGAACTGAAACGTTTCGTTGTCAATGTCGAGCGCCAGTTCTTGCTGGAACACTTTCACCGTATCGGTCAGTTCGGGCGTAACCGAACCGGAGCCGGATGCTTTTCCTTTCAGGTAAATTTCGCCATACCGCTGTGTTTCGGTCGTATTTTCGTCGATGTCGAATGCGAGTTGCTCCGAAACAAGCGCCTTGGTTGCTGCCGGATGAATCCACGTTTGCGCACCTGTCGAGAATTCAACCGTGTATTCTACGTTTTTTTCGATGGCTACCGGAAGAGTGGCCCCCGGCTGCCAAACGGCATACTCATTCTTGCCGGTCAGCCGGATGGCATCCGATTGCCACTGGGTAACCTGCAACGTCTGCACTCCGCCGGCCGACTGAAAAGTGACGGAGGCGGTACGGTTGTCGTACCCGTCGTTCGCCTTTACCGATACGGCAACCGTGCCGCTTCCGGTTCCACTTCCCGGGCTAACCGTAAGCCACGAAGCGGCCGAAGCCGGCGTTATGCCGGACTGCCAAGCGACGTTGGAGCTTATATTTACCGTTTGTTCGCCGGCTTCTTTGGTAAACTTGATTTCGGTAGCCGACACTTCGAGGAAAGGCAATTCTTCGTCGGATTTGCAACCCGACAACAATACAGGAAAAACCAGCAGGAAAAACCACCGGTTTTTCCTGCTATTCTTTTTCTGCCGGCAATTGCCGGAATGCCATGTTGTATAAATTCCCATATCAACCTGTTTATTATAGGCATCGCCCCGAAGAGGGGGAAGCCAGGATTCTATACCCGGATTTTATTGGCAAAGCTGACGCCAATAAAATCCATATTTTCATTATGCCCCCATTCCTCCTAAAAGCAATTTCTGCACAGTGTTATCTTTCCAGACAACAGTGAAACTATAATTCACTCCACTCTTTCTGTAGAATATGATTTCCCAACTATCACCACTATATGGTACGGTTATCGCATCAGGATAAAATTTATCCTGCCAAGAAGCGTATATTTTTTCTTTATGCGTTTCCCGGATTTTAACGGACATCATGTTATCCAATTGTATAGCCATAGACTGCCAGTTTTGGAGCAGTTCCTGTAATTCCGATAATTGTCGGGGGAACGGAGCAGAGGTATCTCCTTCTATCAAAATCATAGTTTCTTCCGCATAAAAAGGTAATCGCACTATGCCGGTCCAAAAATACTGTTTATCCAGCCACCAGTCACAAACCTTACAGGTAAAGACGCACAAATCTTTCACCTGATATTCTTTTTTAGTTCCAAACAGCTCATTAACCAGTGCCTTAAATGCTCTTATTATTCTCATCCTTTTAGTATATGCTAAATCGTATTTGTTTTTATCAACCGTACTATTTACCCACGATTTAAAAATCATCGCTCATGAAAATCAATGGATTCACAAATATAAGAAAACATTCTTCCTCTTTCCCTTTTTCAGAAGAATTTCCTTTATACTTTGTATCTATCCTATTATCAAAATTTGAAACAGTATAGTCACTTTTGATAATAGGGCGTTTAAAGTTTGCATCTACTTTTGTATAACTGATTTTTTCGGCTCCATCTATTTATAATTCATAAACCTGATTGATTAATATTGACATATGAAAAACCTGGTTAAAATAGTATTTACACTGCTACTATCATCGCAGATAATACATGGCCAAACAAACGCCCAAGAATTTGCCAATCCTGCAAAGCAATATAAACCCGTCCCGTTGTGGTTTTGGAATAATGCTACGATAGAAGAATCCGAATTACTCCATCAGTTCAGACAAATGGTAGAAAAAGACGGTTATGGAGGTTGTGCCATCTTACCGTTCGGCAAAGACTTCAAACCCGAGTATTTATCCGAACCCTATTTTTCCCTGTACGGAAAGATTATTGAAGAAGCGAAAAAAATGGATGTCCATATGTCTATCTATGACGAATACGGATTTCCCAGCGGAAGCATGGGAGCAATCAATGGCGATGAAACCCCTCGCTTCATGCATAAATATCCCGATGCAACCATCAAACGATTAGACAAAATTGAATACAGCGTAGCTCCCGGCACTTATTTCAAACAAGCCGTTCCGGCAGGAAAACTAATGGCTACAGTCGCCATGGATACACTCACAGGAAAACGAGTTTCTTTAAAACAAAATATCCGCTCGGGCGAATTAAGCTGGAAAGTTCCGGCAGGTGCCTGGAAAGTTATGTTTTTCGTATGTGTAAAAGATGGCGACCCGAATGTCGATTACTTAGACCCTGAAGCGGTAAAACTCTTTATAAAAGAGACTCACCAGGCATATTACGACCGTTTCTCTTCTTACTTCGGCAATGTTATTACAGAAACCTTCTGCGATGAACCGACACTGTACCGTGCCAAAGGACGGATATGGACAAACAATTTCAATGAAAAATTCACAGAGCATTACCACAGTTCACCCGATTTACTGTATCCCGCCCTCTGGTATGACATAGGCGAAGAAACACAGTCGGCAAGAAACCGCATGTTCGGATTACGCGCAACTTTGTATTCGGAAGGTTTTATGAAAGCAATCAGCGAATGGGCTAAAGCACATCATATCCAGTCGACCGGCCACCAGGACCAGGAAGAAATCCTGAATCCTGTCAGTGTATCCGGAGATTTGATGCTTTGCGGCAAACACATGGGCGTACCCGGCATAGATAAAATAGGCGGCGGACGTCCCACCGAATTATTTTATAAAGTCGTTTCCTCCTCCGCCTATAACTGGGACAAACAGCGGGTTATGTCCGAGACTTACGGCGCCATGGGCAACCTGAAAGTCAAAGAACTTTACCACATTGCCATGGAACAATATACCAAAGGCGTAAACCAGTTAATTCCCCATGCAGTCTGGTATAACGACAAGAACGTGACATTCCTTCCCGAATTATCCTGGCGAAACGATTTATACCGGGACTCGCTTCCCGAATTCAATAAATTCCTGTCCCGCCTCAACTACGTTTTGCAGCAAGAAGGCAGGCACGTGGCAGATATAGCAGTTCTTTATCCTATCGAGACACTACAGGGAGAACACCGGTTAGATGGAGAATTGGGATTTTATGAAGGCGGCATTGCCATTCCGAATACCGATTACACACATGTATCCGCCTTATTAACAGACACACTCGGAAGGGATTTCACTTACCTGCATCCCGAAGTATTAGCCGGGAAATGCAAGATAAAAGAGGGATTATTATACATGGAGAATCCTATCAACAAAGAATCTTTCCAGATTATCATCCTTCCGGGAGTGAAAACCATTTCATTATCGAACTTGAAAAAGATAGAGTCCTTCCACAAGGCAGGAGGAAGTGTTATCTTCACCACCCGGCTACCGGAGAAATCCGTAGAGCCCGGTAAAGATAACGAGATAAAAAGCATCATCAGCAACATGCTTTCTTCTAAAAAGACCGGCACCTCTTCCGGTAAAGTATTCTTTATAGACAAACCGGCACCTGAAAAGTTAAGGACAGCACTCACTGCCTGCTGTAGCACTCCGGATATCAGTTTCCCTGTAGGAAAAGAACTGAATTATATCCATAAAGTAAACGGGGAACAGGCAGTCTATTACTTTGCCAATTTAAAAGAAGAACCCTATCGTGCGGATGTTGTGTTACGCGGAAAAATAACACCCGTTTTATTGAATCCGCATACCGGACAACAAACAGATGTAGTATATAAACACCAACGCTCCCAGGGCATCGAGACCACCTCTATTACGCTGCCTATCGAGAAATGTTCTTCCGTATTTATTATCGACAAGAAATAGAGCATCCGGTATTTACATCAAGGTTTTCCTTTTTTCCTGAAATGGGAAGGAGGGAAACCTTCCCGTTTACGGAAAAAGGTAGAGAACTGCGCCACACTCTCAAAACTCAAGGCATAAGCTATTTCAGAAATGCTCATTTGGGTGGTATGCAACAATTCTTTCGCCCTGAGATAACGCAACTGCAACTGATATTGTGCCGGAGAGATTCCCGTATATTCCTTAAATGAACTCCGGAACCATGAATAGCCCACATTCAGATTCTTAGCAATCGTTTCCACAGGCAGCGGATTATCGATTGTCTTCTTCATAATGGTTCGCGCCTCATTAATCTTTTCAATCGCAACCGATTTCCCGAAAGACATATTCTTTTCCTTATAGTAAACATTCCCCATTATATACAAAACCATACTCGATATCAACTGCTGGTAACCGGTTCTTTCTTCTGTGGCATAGGTCACAATATCTTCATACAGCCCAATAATCGTCGTATTCACTCCAATCTCATAAATCGGCTTTTCCCTGGAGAAGAATTTATTTTCTATCCAACTCTCAATAAGTTTGCCTTTGAAACCGACCCAATGTTCGAACCATCCTTCTTCCTCCGGATAATAGCTGTGCCATTCATTCGGATATAATAAGAACATCGTTCCCGCCTTTATCTTCTGTTTCTTACAGAACTGCGACTGGAAATAACCACTTCCTTTCGATATATATACCAACTGATATTCATCAAGCATCCGACCTTTCTGCGGGTTGAACATATAGGATTTCGGATGTTGCGATGAAGGATAGGAACTATGCGGAGGTATGCACTGATAACCTGCCGTCACTACCGTCAGCCCCCATTTTTCATCTACCGCACTCACATTCAGGTACCGGATATTATTACTTCGTTGTGTTGTCATGGTATTTATTCCTTCTATTTATAAGTAGTATGATATCTCCATTCGCAAAGATAGAGTTTTATTATTAATTCGATAATGATAATCAAGTTTCTATTATACAAGACATTAATATCTATCATTTTACGAAATAATTAAATCAAATAGATAAAAAGCCGATGCGAAAAACGCCCTACTTTTGTTTCACAATTTATTAATCGCGTCAATTATATAGTCATAATACAGCATGGAAAACAGAAAAACGAATATTGGGCTTATCGGCCTGGGGCTGGATACATATTGGCCGCAGTTCGATGGACTTTACAACCGCTTATGCGGATACCAGGAAGAAATTGCCAGGAAGATGTCTTGTCCGGAAGCGTCTATTATCAATGCCGGAATCATCGACAATCCGGTCAAAGCGAAAGAGACGGCAACCGAATTGCAAAAGCAGGATATACACCTCCTTTTCATTTTCATATCGACCTACGCTTTATCATCTACGGTATTGCCGTTTGTGCAACAACTGAAAGTACCGGTCATTCTTCTGAACATCCAACCGGCAGCCAGCATCGACTACGAATACATAAACAGCCTTGGAGACCGGGGAAAAATGACCGGCGAATGGCTCGCCCATTGCCAGGCATGCTCGGTTCCGGAATTTGCCAATGTATTCAACAAAGCCCATATCCGTTATGAGATAGTGACCGGTTATTTACAGGAAGAATATGTATGGGAACAAATCCATGCCTGGATTGAAGCGGCATATGTAGTAAACAACATGAAGCATAACCGGATGGGCATCCTGGGACATTATTACTGCGGTATGCTGGATGTCTATAGCGATACGACCCAACAATCGGTCACATTCGGAACGCATGTCGAAATCATGGAAATGTGCGAGTTAAAGGATTACCGCGATGCCGTCACCGACCAGGAACTGAACGGCAAACTGGAAGAATTCAGCCAATCCTTCGATATTGTCCCGCAATGCGAACCCTTCGAACTGGAAAGAGCTGCCCGTACCTCCATTGCCCTCGACAAATTGGTCGCCTCCCATCATTTAGGCTCGATGGCATACTATTATGAAGGATATAAGGGCAATGATTACGAAAACATTGTAACCTCCGTCATAGCCGGCAACACCTTGCTGACAGGAAAGAATATCCCCATAGCCGGAGAATGTGAAGTGAAAAACGTCCAGGCAATGAAGATTCTGTCATTGCTGAAAGCAGGCGGCTCCTTTGCCGAATTTTATGCTATGGATTTCAACGACGATATCGTTATGCTGGGACACGACGGCCCCGCCCATTTTGCTATTGCAGAAGGCAAAGTGAAACTGGTTCCCCTTCCCGTCTATCATGGAAAACCGGGGAAAGGGTTATCCATCCAAATGAGTGTGAAACACGGTCCTATCACCCTGTTGTCCGTATGCGAAGGAAAAGACGGAATCTTCCTGCTCGTTGCAGAAGGAGAATCGGTAGACGGCCCCACCCTGCAAATAGGAAATACCAACAGCCGTTACCGTTTTGCCTGCGGGGCACGCAATTTCATCAATGCCTGGAGCAAAGCGGGTCCCTCCCACCATTGCGCCATCGGTATCGGACATCTGGCTGACAAATTGGAGAAAGTTGCATTTTTGCTGGATATACCGATAGTGAAGGTAGTTACTTCTAATTAAGAGAATAAAGAACCAGGTTCGCGGATAACGCTGATTGGGCGGATTAAAACGGATTTTTAAATTTATTCTTATCCGTCCTGATCCGCCCAATCAGCGTTATCCGTATACCTTGCTCTTTACATCTTCACTGTTATTCAAGAGGAAACCAGCGTACGTCCCTCCAATATATCCGGCATATTAGCGACTGCCCAATCGACCAGGCTCTGGAGATGGGGCAGCAGGCTTCTCCCTCTTTCCGTCAACTGGTATTCGACCCGGGGAGGCACCTCGGCATAGACATTTCGCGCCACCAGCCCGTCCGTTTCCAGCGACCGGAGAGTCACCGTCAGCATCCGTTGCGAGATATCATCAATTGTCCGGTGGATATCATTGAAACGCATCGTCCCGTTGGCATTTAGTGTTACCAGAACAAGCATAGACCATTTATTTCCGAGCTTGCTCAGTATCTCCCGTATCGGGCAGTTTCCTGTATTATGAAAATTTTTCATTTTATTTCTTCGGCTAATTGACTTATGATGAACATTAGTTACCTCCATGTAAGTTCCTTACTGTCAAGTGCCTTCTTGTTTATCACAGAAAGGAGATTTACATTTGCAACACAAAGGTAAGAAACTTACCAAAAATAACTATTGTCTCATTTAATATTCACAGTTATGAAAAAGAAAGTAGCAGTTGTAGCCGTTAACCCGGTAAACGGTTCCGGGTTGTTCCAATATCTGGAAGCGTTTTTTGAGAATGGAATCACTTATACCGTTTTTGCCGTAAGCGACTCGAAAGAAATCAAAACGAACTCCGGCATCACTCTTTTTGCGGATGACGTGATAGCCAATCTAAAGGGACATGAAGATGAATATGAAGCATTGGTTTTCGCTTGTGGCGATGCGGTTCCCGTTTTTGCACAGAATGCGGAGAAACCTTACAATCAGGATTTATTGTCCGTTATCGGCGCTTTTGCACAAAAAGGCAAGAAGATGATAGGCCATTGTGCCGCCGCCCTGCTTTTCGAAATCGCAGGTGTCAGCGAAGGCAAAAAAGTATCCGTCCACCCATTGGCCAAGCCAGCCATTCAGAAAGGAATCGCTACGGATGATGATTCAACCATCGACGGCAACTTCTTCACGGCAAAAGAAGAAAACCATATCCGGACGATGATACCGGAAGTCATTAAGGCTCTAAAATAGGGACGCTGCCTGAGACGCAGAGCTATTTGTGGACGCGGAAAACGCGGATTAATACAGGAGATGGATTATTTAGCCTGTGAAAATCCGCGCTTTTCGCGTCATCCGCGTCTAATTATCCTTACCTTTACCGCCATCAGATAAAACGAACAGATACATTATGAAAAACATCTTCTACTCAGCTTTTTTCTGTTTGCTTCTTGCAAGCAATATGCAGACACAAATACATGCCGGCTCATACATATCCGCACAGCAAGACAAGCTAATCGTCACCGGAAAAGTTATCAACCGGACGAAAGAAAGCCCTAAAGTGATAACCGTTATCGAATGCAATCCTCTGGATGACGGGGGCAGATACGCATCCCAACTGGACAGCAACGGAATGTTCCGTACGGAGATGTCGTTTGTCTACGAGCATAGTTTCACTATAAATTATGCGGATAAATTCATTAACATGTACGGAGCAAACGGGGATTCCCTCTATCTGGAAATCGATGCAAAGAAGCTGTCGGAAAACAAAGAAAGCCCCATCCTGTTCGGTGGCGACAAAGCTGCCGGAAACAATTATTTCAGTGAAGTCATCGACAAGACCTTTCCACTGATAAACAACGTTGAACTGGCTCCGGCATCCGTACCGCTAAAGGACTATATGGAGACTTTCCAATCCGAATATACCCGGTTGAAAGACAGCATACGCGTGTATAGCCAACCCTATTCCTTGCAGGAAAATGTACTGCGGATGTTGGACCATATGGCCCTGTTCAGCCTTGCCAACATGGCAACAGACTATACCGAAAAGAACCCGCAGGATGCATTAGCCTTTTTCACACAACCGGTTTTCGACCTTTACAACACAGAGAACCTGAAGGTCATGATGTTTCCTTACCATCTGGATTATTACCGGCAAGCCTTGTTGGACAGCGATTCCATTGCAAAAGCCTGTCTGGAAAAGGAGGATATAAAGGCATTGTACCACAGGGGCACCGAACTTCTGCTTACTTTGCCCGAAGGGACATACCGGGATATTATGCTGGCAGGTTTCTGCAACCGGCTTAAAAGGTTCAATCTGGAAATACTGCCGCCCAGAGAGTCATTCTGCAATGACACGGTTTTCCAATACGTCAGCCGGTTATCCGCAGCAGCAGGAACAACAAAGAAACAACTACCGGAAATGCCCCTTACGGATGGTATCTTTTATTATGCACCCAATGGGAAAGCTGAACTTGTTCCCGTAAAGAACCTCACGGATTTTCTAAAAAAGAAATACAAAGGGAAAGTCGTCTATCTGGACATCTGGGCTACCTGGTGCGGTCCCTGCCGGGCGGAGATGAAACATGCCAAGGCGCTCCACACCTCGTTTAAAGACAGGGATATTGTCTTTGTAAATATCTGTATGATGTCCGACCGCGCAAAGTGGGAAAAGGCTATCCGGGATGAAAACATAGGCGGAGAGAACTATTTCCTCAACGAGGATATGTCGCAAATCTGCATGTCTGCCTTGCAAGTGCCGGGCTTCCCGACTTACCTCCTGCTGGATAAAACAGGCGCTATCATCAACAGGACGCCCCCGCGCCCGTCGGCACTTCCGAAACTGCAAAAGGAACTGGAATCTGTAACGTCGGTCGTTACCGTTCGCTAACTGCTATCGTTACCGAACGGTAATTGCAGTGATTACCGAGCGGTAACTACAGACATTACCGCCCGATAACTGTTGTAGTTACCGGGCGGTAGCGATGGCAGATTGTAGTTTAACGATTTTAGTTGACTACTTTTATCCTAATTTGTAAATCAGGTTGACTCGGTTAATAGTTTATTTATAATTTAAGTTTACCCACTTGGGCTGTTAGTTATATATCGGGTTGACTTTTGTTCGTCTGCTCAAAAATAAACAAAAATCAGGCACGGATTCCACGGATTTCACGGTTAATTTAATAGTGTATTTAAAACCGTGAAATCCGCGAAATCCGTGCCTAAAAATATACTTATATAGCGAATAACGTTATAACTCTTCCGGTTTCTCGCCATCGCCTACCATCAAGGTAAATGGGTAGACAAGGGTACGCGGCTCTTTCAACAGAATAGCGGAGTTGCTATACCAGGTTTCGATTTCCAGCCTGTAGCTTCCGTTTTCCAGCGAGGCGGGGAGCGTAAACATCAGGCGGCTCGGGTCGTTGATACCGAAGGTGGTAATGGTG
>UQLN01000073.1 GCA_900541965.1 uncultured Parabacteroides sp.
GACGGAACCGACGACGACCAGTAGTAGCCGTAGCTACCCTGATTGCTGGAAGCGCCGGAACTGAGGCTACGGTTGCCCGCAGCAGGCAAAATAAGTTTCTGTCCGCTTTCCGCACCAGCAATAGTCAACAGTTTATTAGCACTATCCCATTCCTTAACTATATCATTATTTCCTGCACCAATAGCTTTCCACTCTTCTGCGGTAGGTACGCGCCAACCAGCCGGGCATGGATCGGCATTAGTTCTAACCGGCTTGTCTTCGGTGCCACTATTCCATAATTTCTGGTACCATGCACCTTCCTGCATTTCATTAGCTGTAGGATTGTCTTTTCCTGCACCATTTATAAGCAACCAGTTTCCCTGACTATTCGGAGCAGATGCACTACGATAAATAAATTTACTATCCCATTTACTCATATCGGCAAGACTGGTTTGCACAGGAAAACCCAAAGCACGAACTCCTGTAGTATCTCTTGCCGTTACAGATGCATCTGCAGTCGCATTGAAGCCATATTTGCGTCCCCATTGGAACAGATGACCGCAAGTTTCCGTTATATCTCCACTTGCAGGCACTAATACTGGTATTTTAGTTGCAGCAACGTTTACAGGAGCCCAATAGAATTCTTTTTTTGTTGTATGATTCACCATCAACACAGGATTAATACCTGTACTGGCATAATCCGGGCGACTCTTGATTGTTATCACATCAAACTCTTTATCATTATCAAAACTACGGACTGTAGCCTGAACATTCAACGGAACCTTAATTGTCTGGGCCGGAACATTAACCTTAAGTGCAATCTTGCCACTCACCGACGAACCTACAACCAATATATTCTTCAATGTATTTTCTCCACCGATAGAAGAGGCATATGTATCATACTCATGCTCTATATTAGTTTCTAAAGATGATGCCCCTATTGCATTAAATTTTAATACCGAACCTGCCGTTGCCTTGGTTATGTCAAGGGTACGGGTAGCTTCATCCCAAACAATGCCATTGGATTCAAAATCGGAACCCGGTTCAAAGTCAACTAATTTGAATGTGGAAGTAGTCCATTTGGCATACAATGTCATATTTTGAGTTACAGGAATCGTAAAATCATACAATGTACTCAAATCTGAATTTTTATACCAGTTATCAAACACATAGTCTCTTTTTGACGGGTCTGCGGGGCGAAGAACCTTCTCACCTTCGACCACTATAGCAGGCTCTATATCACTGCCTCCGTTCGTTTCGAACATAACCGTATAGGTCTTTTGGTCCGAACCTATCCATTTGGCATACAAAGTAACATTTTGTGTTACCAGATCGCTGTCAAAGTTCCATACATTCGTACATGCCGATTCTTTATACCAACCGGAAAAGGTGGCCTTCTCTTTTGTCGGATCTGCAGGTTTGGTTACTTTCTGTCCCTCAGCCACTTTCAAGGCAGTAATGCTACTTCCTCCCTGCGAATCGAAAGTGACTATATACTCGGCTACCACCGGATCGTCCTTTTTACAACCTACAAATACCACTGTCATTAACAACAGTAATGAAATTAATCTCTTCATGATTACAAATAATTTAATTGGTTAATAAAAAATAATTAATTACATTGATTATTATATACAAACAAAGCATTATTACTATTACAATCTCATAAAAAACCATTTAAATAGATTCGATATAACAGAGAACAATCGTACAACTATAAATCATTATCAAATACAAGTATTGATTATTAATACTCGCAAATAAATTTCTTATTTAACTATCAATAGTTATCCCAACAGTTCCAATTATTTTTATTTACACATATCAACAAGTACATTATTATTAACATTGACATGGTTCTACATGAACTACCACAATAAGTATATAATATATTGATAATGAATAGATATATTAGATATAAATTACACATATTACCATGCTAACCAATATAAAAACAAGTAGAGTATTGTTTCTTATATTAGTTAAATGCTAATTTTAAATGTGAAAAACGTAATAAAAAAGAAGATCTAATTTGCATTTATAAAAAATACACCATATATTTGCAGAAAAATATATAAAACCATATTAGTTCATGTAGAACTAAGTTACTTATCCCACATAATACCTGTCATAAGACAACTTTTTTCACCATAAATAAAAATCGATATTTATTTTATAGACAGACAAAAAAAAGAAGATACCTTTTTCCAAGATATCTTCTTTTTTGGGGAGCACGAAATATTAGCGTGCTAAAACCATAAACCTAATCAGGAATAATATAATTCCGCAACAGAGGTATTCAACTCAGCATGTACAATTCCGCTCTTTTCAAATATACGGACTTTGTTCTCTCTTGCCAGCCATCCTAAGGCCATAAATATCAGAGATTCACTAAAATGGGTAACCTCACCAATCTTCCTTATGGACAACATTCCTCTCTCTGCTAACAGGGCCCAGATTTTACCGGCCTCTAAACCAACTTCTTTAAACATAGAACCTCTTTTTTATATATGAATGACGTATTAATCCTCTTTGAAAGTTTTAGCTATACTTACAAAGTAAACAAGAATACCCCTGATAATTGTTTTCCAAATCACCACAAATCTGTTTCATATTGAAACAAAAGATATCAATTAACTTATAATTTATCTTTTAAGCATTCATTCGGGCGCTATTGTAAAAAAGCCGGTAGACGATACAACAAAGTCTCTTCACCAAGTGTTTAATAAATAACCAGATTAATTAAAACAAAAAATAATGGAAGAATATGAACTGATAGACAATGCTGAGAGAGGACAATATGAGTTCCATATCGGCAAATATACGCCTTTGATTGAATACATTAAATCGAAGAATGGTGAGATATACCTTACTCATACGGAAGTTCCGCCACAATTGGAAGGTCAAGGCATCGGCGCCCAACTGGTAAAGAAGGTACTGAACGATATCGACAGGCAAGCGCTCAGGCTGGTTCCTATGTGTCCGTTCGTTGCCGGATATATCCAAAAACACCCGGAATGGAAGCGGCTTATTATGAGAGGCATTAATATTGGATAATAAAAATATTGTTATTATGGGTAAAATTCATGAATATTCAAATGGTGAACTCACCATTCTCTGGCAACCGGATATTTGCCAGCATGCCGGCATCTGTGTAAAGATGCTGCCAAAAGTTTACAATCCGAAAGAACGTCCCTGGATAAAAATAGAAAATGCGACAACCGAAGAACTGATCAATCAAATCAATCACTGTCCTTCCGGCGCATTAAGTTTCCGGCTCGAGAAAAAAGAGACCAAATAAAAGGATTCAAACTCTCCTATCTGCCCAAAAAACATCCTCAGTAGTTCATCTGACGGATGTTTTTTTATCTTTGCACCGGAAATACTCCGGGCCTTGTAAAAAATTGAGAGGATGAATACAAATAACAAAACTTTCCGTTATCACTTACTTGCTATTTTAACCGTTATCATATGGGGAACAACCTTCGTATCGACCAAGGTCCTTATCGGGAACGGACTTACTCCTGTAGAGATTATGCTTTACCGCTTTGCCCTGGCCTATCTGGGCATATGGTTTGTTTGTCCCCGTAAGCTATTCGCACAATCGCGGAAAGATGAGTTATGGTTTGTCGGAGCCGGCCTTTGCGGGGGTTCATTGTATTTCGTATCGGAAAATACGGCTTTAGGAATCACATTGGCGTCGAACGTGTCTCTGATTGTTTGTACCTCTCCTATCCTGACCGCTTTCCTCTCCCGCTTCTTTAATAAAGGGGAGAAATTACCCAATCACCTGATTTACGGTTCCCTGATGGCATTACTGGGGGTGGCTTTGGTTGCATTCAACGGAAGCTTCATTCTTCAAATCAATCCGTTAGGAGATATACTTACTTTGTTTGCTGCCCTGTCATGGGCTGTTTACGGATTGATTCTAAGGCGTTTGGGAGGGCGCTATCCTACTCTTTTCATTACCCGTAAAGTGTTTTTCTATGGGGTAATCACTTTAATTCCCTTCTTACTTGCCTCTTCTTTCAAACCTCAACCGGAAATTTTGATGCAACCGGGTGTAATTATCAATTTATTATTCCTCAGCATCGTCGCTTCTTTGCTTTGCTTCATCATGTGGAATGCCAGTGTAAAAGAATTGGGGGTGGTCCGTACTACAAATTATATTTATATGGTTCCGCTGGTTACTCTCCTTACATCGGCAATTGCCATCGACGAAGTCATCACGGTTATCGCCTTAATCGGTTCCGTTTTTATTCTTTCTGGCGTTTATGTAGCGGAAAAAGGATTTAAAATCAGTTGACAGTTGACTCCTCCATCGGGTTCCAGAAGATCTCTTTCCAGTTTTTTATTTTATTCTTCTCGACACGTATGCCTTCCGATTCCAACAGCTCCTGCATCAGGGTTGGCGTAGTAAATGCATCTTTCCCCGAAAGGTATCCCTGGCTGTTTACTACCCGGTGAGCAGGGATGTCGAGATCCGAATCTGAGACCTGTCCCAACATTCTGCCTACCAGACGGGACATATTAGGATATCCCACTGCACGGGCTATCGCTCCATAGCTGGTAGCGCGCCCGTAAGGGATATATTGTACCATCTGGTAAACAGCTTGCCTGAAATCGTCGAGGTCTATGGCAGACATACGAATTTACTTTAATCCTCTGTTCTTCAACAACGGTTCTGTGTTCGGTTCCTTTCCACGGAAGTTCTTATACATATCCATTGCATCGTCTATACCTCCCGGAGTCAGGATATAAGTACGGAATTTGTCTGCCACTTCCTGGTTGAAAATATTACCAGTTTCCTTATAGGCTTCAAAGGCATCGGCATCCAGCACTTCCGCCCAGATATAACTATAGTATCCGGCAGTATATCCACCTCCCATTGTATGGTTGAAATAGGTAGAACGATAACGGGGAGGTATCTGGCGGATTAAACCGCGTTTGCCTAATACCTGGGCTTCAAAGTCAATGACGTTCATTCCGGCGGGAACATTCTTTAATGTATGATAATCCATATCCAGATAAGAGGCTGCCAGATATTCGGTCGTTGCAAAACCTTGGCCGTACTTACCGCTCTTGTCCAGTTTCTCTATCAAACCGGCAGGGATTATCTCGTTGGTTTCATAGTGTTTTGCATATACTTTCAGAACCTGCGGTTCAAAAGCCCAATGTTCCATAACCTGCGACGGCAGTTCCACAAAATCGCGGGGTACACCGGATACGCCATAATAATGAACATTCTTAAACAAATTATGCAAACCGTGGCCAAATTCATGGAACAATGTACTTGCCTCATCCGCACTCAGCAACGCAGGTTTACCGGCTGCCGGAGGGGTAAAATTGCAGGCAATCGTTACAACCGGACCAACCCGTTTGCCATCTTTGTAAGTCTGGGAACGATAGGTTCCGCACCATGCTCCCCCTTTTTTACTTGCACGCGGGAAGAAATCCATATACAAAACTCCCAGATGCTTGCCATCCTTATCCTTACATTCATACGCCTCGGCTTTAGGATAGGGCAACGGAATATTCTTAATCGGGGTAAACGTAATGCCATATAACTGGTTGGCTACATAAAAGGCGCCTTCACGCACATTATCAAGTTTCAGATAAGGGCGTATCTGGTTTTCATCCAAATCGAATTTAGCTTTCTTGGCTTTTTCCGCATAATAACGCCAATCCCAGCCTTCCGCTTTAAACTTGCCGCCTTCCTTTTTTATTTCGGCATTGATATCTGCTAATTCGTCTTTTGCCTTAGCCAAAGCAGGTGCCCAGATTTCATCCAATAAAGCATATACATTATCGGAATTTTTTGCCATACGGTCCACTAAAACAAAAGAGGCATAATCTTCGTATCCCATCAATTTGGCTTTTTGAAGACGCAGGGCGGCCAACTTACGTACAACGGCTTTATTGTCGAACTCGTTTCCATTATTCCCCCGGTTGATATAGCCTTTAAATATCTTTTCACGCAAGCTGCGGTTGTCCGCATACTGCAAGAAAGGCATCACACTCGGGTTATGGAGGGTAAACATCCATTTTCCGGATTGCCCGGCTTTCTTAGCTGTTTCGGCAGCAGTCGCAACCAAGCTCTGTGGCAGACCGGCCAGGTCTTCTTCCTTATCGATGATTAGTTGGAACGCATTCGTTTCTTTCAGCAAGTTCTGCCCGAAAGTAAGTTCCAGCATAGAGAGTTCACTGTTCAACTTACGAAGTTGTTCCTGTTTATCTTTCGGCAGGTTTGCACCGCCACGCACGAAATCCTTATACGTTTCTTCCAGGAGTTTAGCCTGTTCCTTATTCAGATTAAACTTATCCTGGTTATCATGCACTTCTTTTACGCGGGCGAACAGGTGTTCGTTCATCCGGATATTGTCAGTATGGTCGGACAATAGCGGAGACAGCTCACGGTTCAGCGCCTGCATCTCCTCATTTGTGTTTACGCTGTTCTGGCCGGAAAAGATGGCCCGGACTTGCCGGAGCAATGCCCCACTCTGGTCAAGCGCCACAATCGTGTTCTCAAAATCGGGAACCGAACGCTGGTTCACAATAGCATCGATTTCCTGCATTTGTTCATGCATGCCCCGTATAAAAGCAGGCTTGTAATCTGCGAGGGTAATCTTATCAAAAGGAGGAACACCAAAAGGGGTGGTAAACTCAGACAAGAGCGGATTTCCTGCCTCGGCAGCATCCGTCTTTTTATCTGGCGAGCTACACGCTCCTAAAATAACAGCCAATCCGGCAGTTACCAAAATACTCTTCATTCTCTTTTTGCTTTTTAATTGATTGACAAGGACAAATATAAGTAAAAATATTAGTTCAATCCCCGGTTCTTTAATAATGGTTCGATGCCCGGCTCTTTGCCACGGAAGTTTTTATACATATCCATAGCCTCATCGATACGTCCCGGCGCCAGAACATCCGTACGGAATTTTGTCGCTACTTCCGTGTTAAAGATATTTCCTGTCTCCTTAAATGCTTCATAAGCGTCACAGTCCAATACCTCTGCCCATATGTAACTGTAATATCCGGCAGTATAGCCGCCTTCCATCGTATGGCCAAAATATGTCGAACGGTAACGGGGCGGTATCTGGCGAATCAATCCGCGGCTATTCATTGCATTCGCTTCAAACGATTCCACTGAGAAATCAGACGGGACTTCTTTCAATGTATGATAATCCATATCCAATAAGGAAGCGGCAAGATATTCTGTCGTGGCAAATCCTTGTCCGTATTTACCGCTCTTAATTATCTTGTCTACGATTCCCTGCGGGATTATTTCTCCGGTTTGATAGTGTTTGGCATATACATTCAGCACTTCCGGTTCAAATACCCAATGCTCCATAATCTGGGAAGGCAGTTCCACAAAATCGCGCGGCATACCGGATACGCCCTCATAATGCACATCCGCAAACAAACCGTTCAAAGCATGGCCAAATTCATGGAATACGGTTTCCGCCTCATCTGCACTCAACAAGGCGGGTTGTCCCTCTGCCGGCTTGCTGAAATTGAAAACGGTGGTAACAATCGGGATTATTCGTTTTCCTTTTTCATAAGATTGTTCCCGGTAACTGTCACACCACGCACCACCACCTTTGGACGGACGGGTGAAAAAGTCCATATAAAGAACGCCCAAAGTAGTCCCGTCTTTCTCTTTACACTCAAACGCCTGTGCATCCGGGTCCGGAAGCGGTATATTCTTCAATGCGGTAAAAGTAATCCCATACAATTTGTTGGCCACCCAGAAAGCGCCATCACGCACGTTGTTCAGTTCCAGATAGGGACGTATTTCATTTTCATCGAGATTGAATTTGGTTTTTTTCGCTTTCTCGAAATAATAGCGCCAATCCCAACCTTCGGCTTCAAAATTGCCTCCCCCTTTCTTTATTTCAGCATTGATATCTGCCAACTCGTCTTTTGCTTTTGCCAAAGCCGGAGTCCAAAGCTGGTCCAACAAATTATAGACGTTCTTTTCGTCCTTAGCCATATTTTCTTCCAATACATAAGCGGCATAATCCTCGTATCCCAACAGTTTGGCTTTTTGAAGACGGGCGGTAACCAGTTTCTTTACCACATCCTTGTTATCATTGGCATTTCCGTTATTTCCACGGTTGATATAGCCTTTGAATATCTTTTCGCGTAAATCACGGTTATCCGCATATTGCAGGAACGGCATGACACTCGGGTTATGCAGGGTAAACAACCACTTGCCATCCATCCCGGCATCTTTAGCGGCTGAAGCGGCAGAAGCAATCAAACCTTCCGGTAAACCGGACAGATCTTCTTTCTTATCAATAACCAGTTGGAAAGCATTGGTTTCTTTCAAGGCATTTTGTCCGAAAGTGAGCTCCAGCATGGCTATATCGCTGTTCAGCTTACGAAGCCGGACTTGCTTGTCCGCATCGAGGTTGGCTCCGCCACGCACAAAACTCTTATACTTTTGCTCCAACAATTTCTTCTGTTCCTTATTCAGGTTGAACTTCTCCTGATTATCGTAAACTGATTTTACACGGGCAAATAATTCCGGATTCAGACGGATATCATCTCTATGTTTGGAAAGTACCGGAGAGAGTTCCTGTTGAAGCGCCTGGATTTCATCATTCGTATTTACGCTTGCCTGTCCGTTGAAGGCATACATCACCTTATTAAGTAACTCTCCGCTCCGGTCTAAAGCGACAATCGTATTTTCGAAAGTGGCTTCTTCCGGATTATTCACGATGGACTCTATTTCCTTCGCTTGCTCTTCCATCCCATTCAGGAAGGCGGGCTTATAATGCTCGACTTTGATCTGGTCGAAAGGGGGCACTCCAAACGGAGTTGTGTATTCGACAAAGAAGGGGTTTGTAACAAGTGATGCCGCATCCGGCTTCTTTGCGTTACATGCGCTTAAAGCGACTGCCAGTCCTGTAGCCATAAGTATTTTATTCATTGTATTATAATTTAATAATTTGTAATCTTTCCTGTTTCACGTTTCAATTTCTCAAACATCATCATCATCTGACGAAGGCGGCGGGTTTCTTGGCTTGCCAGATTATTGCGTTGTCCTACATCTTCCTTTACATTATATAATTGATAACAATTGCTTAAGCCGCAGAACTCGTCTTCTTCCGTATCCCCATATCCCGGATAAGGAGGTATCATAACCCAATCACCTAAACGCAAAGCATAATTGAAATATCCTTCCAGCACCAGTTCCTTGCGTCCCTGGCGGCTTTTTCCTAAAAAGACAGGTAATGTATTCTGGCTATCTGTTTTATCCGAATAGGTTTGTCCTGTCAATGCGGCAAGTGATGCCAATAAATCCATCTGGCAAACCAAAGCATCCGACACTCCGGGCTCGACTCCCGCAGGCCAACGTAAGATAAACGGTATGCAGGTACCACCGTTATACAGGCTGGTCTTGCCTCCCTTGTTAGGGCCTGCCATCTTATGGTTGCCTACCAATTCCACGGCTTGGTCTTTATAACCGTCATCCAGTACAGGACCGTTGTCGCTGGTCAGGATTACCAAGGTATTTTCCGTCAATCCTAATTTATCCATTTCTTTCAAAAATTCGGAAACGCACCAGTCTGCTTCCAGAATAACATCTCCACGGGGCCCCATTCCCGATTTTCCTACAAATTTAGCATTCGGAACGCGGGGTACATGTGGTTGATGCAAACCATAATATAGAAAGAATGGTTTATCCTTATTCTCTTCCATAAAATCCTTTGCTTTTGCAAGGAATAGTTCTGCCATTTCCTCATCTTTCCACTGTGCAGCTTCTCCGCCTTTCTGAAAACCGATGCGGGGTACTCCGTTTACAATAGAACCGGCATGCCCTACACTGGGATGCATGCGGAGCAGCTCGGGATTATCTTTGCCTGTAGGCTCACCCGTAAAATTTTCTTTATAATTTACATAGAGAGGGTCATCCGGTTGCAAGCCCACACCTTTTCCATTTTCAATAAAGATACAGGGAACACGGTCGTTGGTTGCCGCCTGGATAAAAGAATAATCGTATCCTACTTCTTTTGCCCCGGGTGATACGGTTTTATTCCAGTCTACCGAACCGTCTCCTAAGCCTAAATGCCATTTGCCTACGGAACCGGTTACATAGCCTGCCTGTTTCATCACCTTCGGTAAGGTTACTTGTTCCTTGTCGATGATTAATGCGGCATTGCCCGGAAGAATCTTGGCGTCTTTGTTCGTCCAGGGATAAAGTCCTGTCAATAGCGAATAACGGCTTGGCGTAGAAGTAGCGGCTGTTGCATAGCCTTGTGTGAATCGGAGCCCCTCATTGGCGATGCGGTCCATACCGGGAGTTAGGATAGCTGTGGCTCCGTAACAGCTCAGGTCTCCATATCCCAAATCATCGGCCACAATAATTACGACATTCGGTAATTGGGACAGATTCTGAGCCGGCAATGTAAATGAAGAAAAGCCGGCAAGCATGCCAGCCATTGGTAAACAATAGTGTTTCATGTTTTAATTTTTGTGCTTTTAACGCTACTTATCTTTCTATAATGCAAATATAGAGAATGCTATCCGGATTACGGTACTATTTTTACTATCTTGCACGCGGATATTTATATTTATCCGGTTTATCTTTATACATTAAACTCGATTTTACTATGTCAAACAGAATTTGTGAGCTTTTTCATATCACTTACCCTGTTATTCAAGGGGGAATGGTGTGGTGTAGCGGCTGGAGGCTGGCTTCGGCTGTTAGTAATGCCGGAGGGTTGGGACTGATTGGTTCCGGCTCTATGCACCCGGAAGTATTACGCGAACATATCCAAAAATGCAAGGCGGCAACAGACAAGCCTTTCGGTGTAAATGTCCCGCTGATGTATCCTGAAATTGATAAATTGATGCAAATATTAGTAGAGGAGGATGTTAAGGTGGTCTTCACTTCTGCCGGAAATCCGAAAACATGGACTGGTTTCCTAAAAGAACAGGGTATGACGGTTGCTCATGTGGTAAGCAGTTCTAAATTTGCTATTAAATGCGAACAGGCTGGCGTGGATGCCATTGTTGCTGAAGGTTTTGAGGCGGGTGGCCACAACGGACGGGAAGAAACGACAACAATGTGTCTGATTCCGGCAGTGCGTCGTGTTACTTCTCTTCCCCTGATAGCTGCTGGCGGTATCGGTACAGGCGCCGGGATACTAGCAGCTTTTGCTCTGGGTGCCGAAGGGGTACAAATAGGTACCCGTTTTGCTTTAACGGAAGAAAGTTCAGCACACGAGAATTTCAAAAATCTTTGCCTGAGTTTAGGTGAAGGAGACACTAAGCTCCTCCTGAAAAAACTTTCCCCCACCCGGCTGGTCAAGGGTGGTTTCACTTCTGTTGTAGAAGAAGCCGAAGCCCGTGGCGCTTCTGCCGAAGAATTAAAAGCGCTTTTAGGTAAAGGACGTGCCAAGAAAGGTATCTTTGAAGGCAATTTGGAAGAGGGAGAAATAGAAATCGGCCAGATAGCTTCGCTATGCCGTAAAAAGCAGACGGTGGCAGAAGTGATGCGGGAATTAATTGAAGAATATAAAGTTTCTGCACAAAAAATCATTCATCATTCAGGACATCAACAAAACAATTAATTATCAAAGCATTACAACTCGAATAATTCCCTGAAAGATGCTGAATGATGGTGTTCTATCATTCAGCATCTTTCAGGGAATTTACTGGTACTCACCTTTATTTCTCCACCAGATTATAGTAATTTCCCTGATAAGTATGTACTTTAGGAATACCAGACGCATTGAGCATTCGTCCGAATGCAACAGATGATGTGTTGCTGAACTTCCTGCCGGAACGGGTGGATATAATATCCAGCAATTGCACTGCCGTATATTTCCGGCAAACCTCCTCCCCTTCCGGGACACGGAAATAACTGTACAGATATTGTATCTCCAAAGGTTGCTGCTGAAAACCGGAATTATTGGAAGTAAGCTCTTCTTCCTCTTCTTTACTCATCCAGTAACGCTCACCCATCCGGATAGCTTCCAGCGCCTGTGCATATAATTGTTCATGCTGTACAGGAACAGAAATATCGATCGGACCCGTTACTTCCACGCAAAGGTAGCGCCGGCTTCCGGTCGGGTCGGTCAGCAAGTCTAACGGATTAGCCGTTGCAGAGAAAGAAGCCAAGCGTTTCATCTGCCGGAATGTTTTCTGATGGGGACTGCGTACCTTAACTTCAGGCTTCTGTATTAGATGCTTCAGGTCTGCCTGATACTTCTTGTTCAGGCGGTCGAACTCATCGATTGTGATTAACAGGTTACGTGCCATCATCCACTCCGCCTCACTCTTATTTTCCAAATTAATGCTCTCTGCATGATAATCCCTCAAAGACGGAGGCAATAGCAAACGGAAAAAGACGGACTTGGAAACACCCTGCCCTCCTACCAACACAGGAACCAGGCTATTGGCATACAGCCGGTCTGTCTTCCACCAATGAGCCACCATACTCAGAAACCAAAGATAAAAGTGATCCCTCCATGCCGGATTATTCGTCGGAACGGTATCCGCCAGTTTTCGTATCCGGTCGGTGCCATCCCACTTAGGTAAATCGTTGAGGAATGTATCCAACGGATTATAATCAGGCACGCGTGGAGAATAAACATACCGGCGGACATCTTTGTCCCAAATATCAAGCCCTTCTTCCATAGCATCCAAGCAGATACCATTCAGAACCTCCGGTGTTACCGGACGAAAACGGTAACAGAAAGAGTTGCGCTCACGATACTCCGTTTCATCCCGTATCTCATTCCTTCTGAACTCATAGCGCCGTTTCAGAAACTCTTCCATACGAGCCAATAAATTCATGGAGGAAGGAATGCAGGGTTTCTTTCCAAAGGATTTTCGTACCTGATAAACATTCCGTACCGTCGCGCGGATAAGCGCTTCTTCCATCTTCGTCCGCGAACGGAAAAACAACCATTTTACCGTATCTTCTTCCGGTATCCCCGAATCAAAACAACATTCGGCCATAGCTACCAGGAAATCTTTCGGATCTTCCTTCTCCCAAGATGAACCATTCTCGTACAATACCCGGCTAAGGCAAGTCTCGAAAAGCATTTCTATTTTCTTTCGCTGCTCCATACCAGGCAAGATACGCTCCAACGGATTATCTGATTTCCTAGCCTGTTCCATATAGCCTGTCTCCTTAGGCATCCCTTCCGGTTGTTCCATCAAAACAGCCTGCGCATCGGGATTATAAAAGCAATCCGCATCAAATGACACACGACATCCGCGATTAAGCAAAGGCTCTTTCCGGCTGACAGTCCACTGCAATTGTGCCTGATAATGAAGTGCGGCACGCTTGTATGCATGGGCATGAAAACAAGCCGCCGCCTCTTCTCCCACCGGCAACGAACCATCCGGCAAGGTATAGCGAACCACCACTTTCACACTCTGTCCCCCGGCACCGACAAAAGCAAGAAGCGGACGGTTATACAAAACCACTTCTTCCCGGAGCTTTCGCGCCTCTTCCATTCCTGTCAGGTTATTGAACTCAATCAGTATCAATCCGGTATATTGTTTCCACCTCCCCTCCTTATCATAACAGGAAGAAAAAAGAGCTACCGGTATTTTGTTCATCACAACAGGATAACCGCCATGTAGACAATAAGGTATCAAGCCCCTAAACCCTCTTACGGTATCTTGTCTATTTGTATCTTTCAGCATATCGGCAATAACCGCCACCTCTACCTGTTTGGGGGATTTCAGGTTTCCTTTCAACAATGTTATTTTCATATAGTAATTATTTATCGGATAAAACATATACGGCGACTTTAGGTCCTCCTAATCCGCATACAATCGAGCATTCAAGATATGATTATTTATGTTTAACGTAAAACTTCACTGTATAGTAACACTAACCACAATAAAAAAGCTTAACGACCCGGGTAATCAACCTTACCTATCCGGTTCGCTAAGCTTTTCCACCACTGTGTAAATGTGACCAAACAGCTTATAAATATACAGTTTATTTTTAACTTTTGATTAATTTAAACAATAAAAACAGGGATAAAATATTCATCACTGTAATTTTTCAAAAACTATTGCTATAGGGCAAATACCGGTATCAGGAATACCGATTGCTAAAACATATATGGTTTGCAATCAAAACACCTATGTTTCGTTTTCAAAACATAGGTGTTTTGATCACAGAGTATATGGTAATAAAATATTCTTGATTTATTAACTGAAAGATGAAGGATATGTTTCAGGGATCTTTCAAGGGATGTTTCAGGGATATATATTTAATTTACAAAGGAATAAATATCTCCTGAATGATTGAATGATGATTTTGGAAAATGCTATGTATTCCTAAAAATCCCCTGGAAATTAAACAAATGCAATGTTTACCTCAGGCAAAATAGCATTCGCATCATCAACTGAATTAATTGAAATTTTTGCAGCATGTAGCCACGAAAGCTTTTGTTTCAACGTTTGTAACCAAATACTCATTTTAGCTTTTCTTTCTTTCTCACTTTCTTCATCAAATTCTATCAAGGCAATAACAACAACCTTCTCTTTATCATTCAATGATACCTAAAAAATCAACCGCTTTAGTTGGCTTAACAAATTTGTCAACTTTCTTATGAGCTATATTTTCGTCATACTTAATAATTTTCCATGACTCCTCATTAAATCTGAAATTTATATTACTTTCAAGAAAATCATTCATATTCATTGATAAATTTTTGTTCCAGATCATAATAAGCAGCATATTCACCCAATATAGGGTTATTTGTTATTTGCATCAAAGTATCACCATCTTCCACTATTATTCTTTCATCTTCTTTGTTCAGGCTGAAAAATTTCACAGATGCATTTGTATCATCTTTGTATTCTGAATATAAAGATAAGGTATGCGTTAATAGATAATCATGAGTTGCAATAAATATCTGTAGTCCACATTTTTGAAGCGTAAGAATAAATTGTGCAACAATCTTAATCAAAGCCGGATTTAAATTAGACTCAGGCTCATCCCAAAAAAGTATAGTATGTTCATTTATCTCTCCATTCAAAATAAGATATAGTATAGATGCCAATTTACGCAATCCCTCTGCTACCAGATGAGCTTCCATATTCACATTTTCTGTTTGTACATAGAAACGCCCATTTATTTGTAGAACTTTAAAATTTAATTCTTTTTCCAATAATTCTATGGCAAGTTTCAATGGATTATCATCATTTCCCTTTAGAACAGGAAGCGATAAAGAATGCGCCAGCTTTATATATGTCTGATCAAATGAAATTTCCCGTTTACTCGTTAAGCCAATAAATCCCTCAAAAAGCGAAAACATTTCTCTTGGCGGTATATAAACGAACGATTTTTCTTCCCATTTATCATCCTGTTCTAATTTGACAGTTGTTTTCGATGTTGATGCAAAACTATAAGCAAGACACTTATTGTCAACGGCAACCTGTATATTAGCCCTGCTCAATGCAGCATTCTTATTAACTAAATTACCCAAAGTATCCGGCTTAAAATAAGACAGCAACTCTTCTGCAAGAACATATTCCAATTGTTCTTTAGATGTTGATTGCTTAATTGAAAAATCGTGTCTTGCCTGTATGGTCGCAGCCAAACATTTCAAAATATGAGTTTTACCTGTACCATTTTTACCTATAAAAACATTCACCCCTCTTCCAAATTGAAGAAAGTTCTCTATAAAGTTCGTGAAATTATTTAACGATATACTATCAATCATTTTGCTTATTCATTTATCTTCCTTTACAAAGGAACTTTAAAACAGGAATATAGACAAGCTCTATTTCTAATAAAAGTTTCGCATCGCTCTCTAAAAACAAAAACGGCCAGATTAGCTTCATTGTTAATGAAGGCCATCTGACCGCTAAATGCTATAATTTATTGAGAAGGAATAAAAAAAGAAAAGGGAAGTTCAGGTTTATGAACCTGAAATATCTATATTCTCTTCTTTTTTCACTATAAAGAAATCCTTAATTAATACGTATCCACAACCACCAAAAATCGCTAAAAATACACAAGCCACTAAAATCAAAGGCTTATTGGGTGATGCAGCTCTTAATGGTACCATTGGCGGTTCAATGAGGGTATAAACAGGTGTTTCCTCTTGTACTCGGAGCTTATCTTGTTCTAATTTTTGAGCAAGTGAATTATAAACATTAAAAGTTAATGTCATCTCATTTTTCAAACGCTCCTGTTCCGTACGATAATTAGCAGAAATTATATTTTTATTAGAATCCTCAAATGTAGCATAAGCCTTTTGAGCTTTATAATAAGCCTCCTGAGCCTCACCGTAAACTTTTTCCGTATATTCCATATCTTGCTTTACTTTATGTATACGGTAATTAGTCATATATTTCTGCAAATTCTCTAAAACGACCTGCGCTACATTTGCAGAGATCAAAGGATCTTGCATTCGAACTGAGATCTCCAATGTTGGTGTTTTCTTATCCACCTGTATTAAAATACGACTTCGTAAAGCATTGACTACACCAGACTGAGCAGGAGTTAGATTAAAAGGATCTATATTAGTATCAATCATATCTGATGTATCTGAAAACAATCCTTTTACCCATCCTATAACCATAAAAGGTGCATTCATGATATATCCCCACCATGCTCCCCGTTGATGTTCTGAAATATAATCATACAATAACATAGAATCTTTTTCTTTTTGTGTCACCACACGCATAGGAAATAGTTCGATTAAAAACGGAGTACTTTTAATTACTTCTGGATACAAATCAGGAGAGATAGCATCACTACCTGTTCCTTGTTTTAAATTAATTCCAGCCATTGCAGCCAATCCCCCTAAAGCACCCGCACTTTTTGAAAGATCAGAGTTCTCCGGTGCAAATTTCACTTTAGTTTCATATTCTTTAGGCATACTAAAGCCTATGATTAAACCAACAAAAACAGAAATAACACAACACTTAAGTAAAAAAACACGTTTATTCCATAATAAAGAACCTAGTTCCACTAAATCTATTTCTTTTTCAGAATTTGATTCTTTTATTTGTTTTATATCCATAATCCACTATTTTAAAGTATTGAGAATAGATGTAATCATCGCCGCCATTGATGTTGTAGAGTTAGCAATACCTATTATTTCAGGTAAACTCATTCTACGGTCACGCGCAGTCTTTGCTGGTACCAATATTTCACATCCGGGTTCTATCTTCGGATATTTTTTAAAGAAAATAAATGTCCGTTTAGTCGTTTGCACTTTACCATTCATATAAACAACAATCGGATACTTACGAGCTATATCCTGATATCCACCTGCTTGCATAATATATTCTTTAACAGAAACTCCTTTATTATAAGTAATACTATTTTCATACATAACAGCACCACTAATATTAACCGTACTTTGCTGCTGGGGAATAAACAATTTATCACCATCTCTTAAAATCACATCATCTGCACTACCTGGATTTGCCAAAGCCTTCACTAAATCAATACCTACAGGATATTCTTTAATATTCAAATTCATACCTTCCATCGCTTCTGCGCTACCCTTATTCTGGCTCATCTTAAGAAGGGTCTCCACTCTTCTTTTTTCATCTTCTGTCAATGTGCGTTTTAAACTGGCACCTTTCACATAAGCCCCAGCTTTTATACCCCCGGCTTTTGCTACCAAATCGCTTAAACGCAAATTTTTCTTAGATAAGACATAATCTCCCTGAAACATAATCTCACCTCCAACCTTCACGACCTGTTGAGCTTCATATCCGGGAGAAAAACGAACAAATACTTCATCAAACGGTTCTAAAGTAAACACCGTATCGCCTGACAACACCTGCAAGCCATCAGTCAAAGTAAAATTA
Organism: uncultured Parabacteroides sp.; assembly: GCA_900541965.1. Classification (GTDB taxonomy): domain Bacteria; phylum Bacteroidota; class Bacteroidia; order Bacteroidales; family Tannerellaceae; genus Parabacteroides. The sequence goes on from UQLN01000073.1 coordinate 17,794, forward strand.
AACTGTTTTGCTATTTGTTCTGAATTATTCATCGTATCCGGATCCTTCATTCTACGTGCAACTTCCACATTAACAGTAGCTGCAGCTTCTTTGAGTCCACCAGCAAGAACAATAGCATCTTCCACAGTCATATTATGATGATAAGGGAGTAGTGTATCCCCCAGATTCACAGCCCCACAAACTTTAATTGTATAAGGCTCACGCAAATCAAAAATAGATGGGAAATGTACCCTATCTTCTTTTTGCAATTCTATATCTTCACTAGTCCCATTTAAAATACCACGGACATCGATAGCTAATATGGTTGTTGTAAAATCAGGGTTTAAACGAGTCAATTGGGCTCTTCCTGTAAACTCATCCCCCTTCAAACCACCAGCCTGAGTAACCAACTGTTTAACAGTATGTAAATTAGAACTTAATTCATATTCTCCCGGACGCCATACAGAACCAGTCACAACCAATCTATTTTCATAAAACGGAATTACCGAATCCACGCTTAACGTATCTCCATCCTGCATAATAAAAGAAGAAAAATCATTTTCCGTCACTGTTGCTATTTGATAACGACGTCCAAATTTTCTCTTTATCTGTACATCCTGCGTATACGCATCTCCAGTAAAACCACCAGCCATCTTAAGAAGTTCCTTCAAAGTCTCCCCTTTCTTCATTTCAAAGATACGATTACGTTTTACCTTACCTTTAGCGGCAACCAGTCCTTCGTATGGGCCAACAATAATCATATCATTTTCTTCCAGTCGAATATTATTATCCGTTTTACCATGTAATAAAAAGTCATACACATCTAAATTAGCAACTTCTTTACTATTACGAAAAACCTTTATGGAACGTAAAGAACCAATATCATTAACACCTCCTGCAGCATACAAAGCAT
>UQLN01000074.1 GCA_900541965.1 uncultured Parabacteroides sp.
CGGTTAAAATAAAAGACCACAGCTGCCATGAAATCTATATTGTTAAATATATTATTGCTGTTTATATGTATACCTTATATAGAGGCTGCTACCCAGTATTATTTTAAACAAATATTTTTAAAGAACGGATTATCTCAATCCACAGTAAGTGCAGTCCTGACGGATTACAGAGGCGTGCTCTGGATTGGCACACAGTTCGGTTTAAATAGTTTCGACCAACGACAAATAACTCCTTATTATCAAAATAAGAATAATGAAAATACACTTCCACATAATAATGTGCTTTTTCTGTGTGAAGACGAAAAATTAAATTTATGGGTAGGGACGGAAAACGGACTGGCCCGGTATAATATAGAAAAAGACAATTTTATACGGATTACTGACGGAAATGAAGCCATTGTCGTTTATTCTTATGTATTGACAGATGATGGTATTTTCTTTTTTGGAAATGGTAAAGTTTATAAGTATTCATATATGGATAATGCATTGCATCCTGTTGAAATAGTTACCAGTGAAAAAATAGAGAGTGCCTTTACGGAAGCTTGTTTATATGATTCGGATAGGAGGGAAATATTATTGGGATGTCGTTGGGGCGGAATGTGGATATATCATTATGGTACCGGGAGGTTGCAAAAGGCACCTTTTACGCAGGAACAGAATATAACAGCACTTTATAAGACTTTAGATGGGACTGTCTGGATTTCATCTTATGCTAGAGGGGTTTCTCACTATGATCGTGAAGGAATATTGAAAGAACATCTTGCTTCTCCCGGTTTGTTAAGTAATAATATTGTAATGGACATGAAGGAGAAAGACGGCAAATTGTGGATAGCTACCGATGGGGGAGGTATTTCTGTCTACGATCCGGAGTCCCGTTCTATGGAAGTGATAAAACATATTTCCGGTGATCCGCACTCCATTCCTGTCAATTCATTCAATTGTCTTTATAATGATGCGGAGAATAATATGTGGGCTGGTAGTATACGTGGCGGATTAATAGGAATGAAAGAAATTTTTATTAATACTTATCAGGATGCACCTTTAGGCTCATCAAAAGGCTTAAGCAACAGGACGGTTACCAGTATGTATGAAGATAAAGACAAAATGATATGGATGGGAACCGATGGTGAAGGACTTAACCGCTTCGATCCTGCTACCGAAATGTTTCGCCAGTATCCTTCTACGTATAGTGCAAAGGTTGTCTCCATAATCAGCCTTGGTGATTCAGAATTGCTATTGTCTTTGTTTGGAGACGGGTTGTATCGTTTTAATAAAAAGACAGGGCTTATAAGTGAATACAGGATTGCCGGAGATGAAAAATCGCGACAGATATTCCGTTCTGGTTTTACTGTCCATATGTATCGTCTGGACAAAGAACGGTTCTATCTTTTTGCAGACAGTGTTTATCTGTACGATCAATCAAAGAATGTATGTACAGTAATCCCTTGTGTGGATAAGCAGATTACCTTATCCGCATTGCAGTTGGTACAGGGAACTGATACGGTTTGTTATTTACGGGGATCTGCCGGTCTTTTTAAACTGGATTGCCGGAATAATTTATTGTCTGCGTTTTACCGTCCGGACAAGTCTGTAGGAACAATTAATGCAGGTTGTCCGGATAAAGAAGGTAATTTCTGGATTGGAACTACTACCGGCTTGTATTGTTATGATGTGGAAAGACACAAAATGGACTCGATTGAGAATGAGCAGTTGGTAGGTTGTACATCCCTTGCCTTCGATTTTCATGGGCGTCTTTGGGTTGGAACGCATGACGGGATGTTTGTTTATATGCCGGATGACCGACGCGTGATTAATTTTGGTGAATCGGATGGCGTTTTTGCCAAGGAATTTATTTTTAAATCACCATTGGTATCTTTTTCGGGAGATGTTTATATGGCAGGTATAAGTGGATTAGTCCGCATTAAAAACGATTTGCAGTTTACGGAAAAAAAGGAGCCTGTGGTCAATTTGCTGGATATAGTTTTGAATGGTATCTCTGTGGGAACAGAAGTTGCAAGGAACCGGAGGGTGGTAACTATCCCTTGGAATTATACTTCTCTCAATGCAAAAGTTATTGTAAAGGAAAACGATATGATGAGAAGGATGTTATTCCGTTTTTATATACGGGGAGAACAGGAGGATATTGTGCAGACTTCCACTCCTGTGCTTGCACTTCACAACTTGTTTGTCGGGAAATATCATATATATGTGTCCTGTAATAAAAAGTATGGAGGTTGGAGTTCTCCGGTCAAAATATTTTCTGTAGTGGTTACTCCTCCCTGGTGGAGAAGTTCATGGTTCTATCTGTTATTTATCATTGTCTTGCTAAGTGGTTTTGGCTGGTTGATTTATCAGGTAATCCGTAGGCGCAAACCAGAAGCAACTGCGGATGTCGAAACAATAATAATCAGTAATCCGAACGAACAGTTTTTGGCAAAACTGAACGAAATTATCAGCAACCATTTAACAAATCCTGATTTGGATGTGAATTTTGTGGCAGAACAAATGGCAATGAGTCGTGCCTCCCTCTATAGTAAGCTGAAACTTGTGGCAGATACCAGTATAGGAGATTATATAAATAAACTTCGGATGGAAAAGGCACTCCTTTTATTAGCTGACAAGCAATTAAGTATTCAGGAAGTCTCGGAAAAAGCAGGTTTCACTCATCAACGATATTTCAGTACCGTATTCAAACAATTCTATGGAATGACACCTTCCCGTTATCGTCAGGAACATTTTTCGTGATTATTTAATCACAGAAAACATGTACGTTAACTTCACCGAAATAACCTGGTTGGATGATTTGGAGAAACGGTCTTCTTTCCGGCTGTTAAATATATCGCTAAGTCCGTAATAATAACGTCCTTCCAGTTGAAAAGAGCCGATACCAGTACGCAATTCCATGCCCGGCCCTCCACAGATACCCCAATCAAATCGCTTCTGTACGGCAAGATTATGTTGTTGGTTCTCGATATTAGGAGATGCTCCATTCAGGTTTTCGTCAGTACTTTCACTCAGGGCATATCCGATTTTCGGTCCTAAATTGACAAAAGCCCTGAAACGGTCGCTACCGAAATAAATATGAGTCAGGAACGGTATTTCTACGTAGTTGATAGTTCGTGTATATTTATACTTAGTATCTTCAAACTTTTCATCCCAGCCGTATTGGGTAAAATTGATTTCACCTTGTAGTCCCAGATTTTTTTCTGTGATCCATCGCACGCTAACTCCACCGCTGTAGCCCAGTTTCATCTTTGTGTTCACTTTATAAACAGCGAAACTTATTTTTGAAAAGTTCGCACCAAAAGAACCTCCTATCAACAATTCTTTTTTGAAAGGTTTCTTTTGTGCTTGTCCACCGGCAACCACAGTCAGTGCTATAATGAGTGTTACAATTATTTTTCGAATCATCTTATTTCGTTTCGGGTTACGTTATAATCGCTTTGATAGTGCACAATAAAGATATTTGTATTGATGAATCCTCCCCAGTTGTTTACACGGTGGAAGTCAAAGCCCGTCTGTATACTCTTATATTTGATGTTATCCAGATTATTCTCAAAGTTTATACCATATTTATTGATGGCCCCCAGGAAGAACATACCGGTATCAAATCCCAGGATTCCGTATTTAGGGAATGTGTTAATCAGATTTTTACTGAACCAGGTTTTATAATGCGTATAGAAACTGGACACATCCTGTGAAAGGTTATCCGCGTAGAAGTTGCTATAGATATAAGTATTCAATGCATAAAAATCTTCCAGACATTCGCGGGTATAAGTTTGCCATTCCGGATATCCGAACAGAGTCATCATATATTCCGGTTTAGTTTCGGCAATCATACGGAGCGGGGATTTTATTTTGTTCAATGCATTCAATGAACTGGAAGTCGGTACGACAATGTTTCGTTTTCCACTTTCCAATACACTTGCTATATCTGTCTGGAAAGAATCTCCATTGTAATTCATTTCTTTATAACGGATATTGCGTTGCCTCATCTCGGCTTTAAACGCTTTGATAAAATCAGCTTTTTCGTCCTCATCTTTTATATTTAGCAGGATGATATTGTCTTCTGCAAACAGGTCGCAGCCAGCCTGTGAAGCATTGGCATATAAATAGGAGTGAGGAGTATTTACCTGATAGACGTATGCATTAGACAGAACATCGTCATTTTTGGAGGTAAAAGGAATCACATATTTGATTTTATTTTTCTGGGCGAAATTGGCCACCAGTTTAATTTGATCGTTTTGGACCGCACCTATAATCAGATTGGTTTCTTTCAACGCATCCGTATTCAGCACTTCTTTAATTTTCTTTGTACCATTTCCTGTGTCATATACGGAAAGGTCAATAGAGCACCCATTCTTTTGCAGGCTGTCTACAGCAAGCAATAATCCTTCGTAATATTCAATAAAACGGGATGTAGTTGATGATGGATGGGGCTCTTCAGCCATAAACGGTAGCAAAAGAGCTACTTTTATAGTATTTACCCGTTTTATATTTTGGGGTGTTGCAAGTAATGCATTTACATCCCGTTCTGCAGGAGTTGCCTTCTCGACGGTTACACTTTCTTCTGTCTCTACCGGGATTTTAATAACCATACCGGCTTTAACGCCCCCTTTTAACTTGGGGTTTAGTTTGATAAGTTCATTGCTGGAAACATTAAATTTCCGGCAAATACTGTACATCGTTTCTTTTTTCTCTATTTTGTATTCGATTTCTTTCGTTACTGTCTGAATTTCGGTAACAGGCAGGCTTTCCAATGGAGTAGCCGGTATACGGATATTCTTGCCGATGGTGAATGTCGCGACGGATAATCCGGGATTAGCGTTTATAATATCTGCTCCCGGAACTTTATAACGGATAGATAAAGAATAGAGTGTTTCACGTGGTTGGATCGTATGGTAAACGTAGCCATCTCCTTTTTTATCGGTAGCCCCTGTCATCGTATCGCGTTGGGGTATTTTTAGAGTTGCTCCGGCTTTGATATACTCTTTGCTTCCGGGGTTCAAACGGTAAATATCATCAACTGTGACTCCATACATAGTAGCAATGGCATATACTGTCTGTCCTTGTTCTATGGTATGATAAAATATCTCATCACTTTGCCCGCTGGTTACGATGGTTTCAGGCTTGTTGTTTTGCGAATAAACGGTTACACTTCCAAAACTCAGAAAAGATATTAAAATGTAAATGCTAATCCTATTCATTTGCTGATTGATTATTTCACGCAAAGATAGAAATAAAAAACGAAAGATAATGCAGTAAGATGTATTTAGGGGAGTTCCCTGTCGCTGAACGAAACAGTTTACTCCCCTGAATAACTCTTATAAATTCATCAGGTCATTGAGTGATTCGCTCATGCTTGGATGAGTGAAAATGAAATCCCGGAGGAATGTATAATCTAATCCGGCTTTCATGGCGATAGCCACGCTGTTTATCATTTCGCTTGATTCCGGAGAAAATAAGGTGCATCCCAGGATTTTATTCGTATTTGCATCTACAACAACTTTCATCAAACCGTCAGTTTCATCGATTGTTTTGGTTCTTGGGATGGAGGCAACAATAACTTTGTTCATTTTTACTGTAAATCCTTTTTTCTTTGCCGTTTCTTCATTCATGCCGATATGCGATAGTGGCGGGTCGATAAAAACGGAATAACTTACCGGTTCGCGGTCTCCCGTGTTCCGTTCATGGTTTCCGAACAAATCCTCTCTGATGATACGATAATCGTCCAGGGAAATATAAGTGAATTGTAATCCGCCTTTTACATCCCCGATTGCACGTATATTCGGAACCGTTGTTCTTAAATGATCGTCTACGATAACAGCTTCCCGCTCATCGGTTTTCACACCTGCTGCATCCAGGTTTAGCCCGGCAGTGTTAGGCCTTCTGCCTGTGGCAAGCAAAATTGCATCAGCTTCCAAACGAAGCGTTTCTTTTTGTTCCGTATCTTCGTATAGTACGACCGTTTTATCTATGGATTGGACTTTGGCATTCAAGCGGAATACAATTCCTTTCTTTTCCAAGGTCTCTTTTACTGCGGCAGCAATGTCCCTGTCTTCCCGTGGTATGAGTTCGGAATATCCTTCAAGTACTGTGACCCTGGAGCCGAAAGACGCAAACATGGATGCAAATTCCAATCCGATATATCCACCTCCCACGATTACCAGATGTTCGGGCAACTCTGCCAGCTCCATAATGGATGTACTGGTATATACAGCCGGATTTTCTTTTATTCCGGGAATAGGAGGGAGGACTGTTTCGGCTCCTGTATTGATGAATATTAGTGGAGCCTGTATGCGAAATGAATCTTCTTTTGTAGAGACTTCGATAATTTCCGGGCTTATAAATGAACCGTTGCCGGTATATACCGTAATGTTGGGATTATCTGCCAGGTTGTGGTAATTTTTTCCTCGCAACAGGGTTGTCACCTGTTCTTTTTTAGCAATAGCTTGCCTGTAATATGCTTTCTTTTCATCCCATGTTGCTATTTTAGGAGCCAGTTTTGCCTGATGTACCAGCGTTTTTGTCGGTATACAGCCTATATTTATACAAGTTCCTCCGTACATTTTGTCGGAACGTTCCACCATGGCCACTTTTTGATTTCGTTTTGCCAGTTCGGCGGCAAGGGTTTTACCACCTTTGCCGAACCCGATAATAATTGCGTCGTACTGTTTCATAACCGCTTTTATTTGTGTTGTTGTAAAATTCTTTTAGCACAATCTGATAATACAACGATTGCTCCGGCAAGAATGGCTGTGTCTTTGATAACCAGGCGCCCAGCTCCTGTCAGCAGCGGAAATCCATGTTCACCGCTACCCAAATCCGGAACCCATACTTCAGGGGTGGTGAACAGGAAGGAAAGCGTGCCTAATGTCATGATAATCGCCAGTCCGGTACCTATTAAACCTATTTTAGGGAAGAAAGTTCCCAAAAACGTTAAGATTCCGATACTCATAATCAGGATTCCTAATCCATAAGAGAAACCATATGTATTGTTCTGCTCATGCCAGTCATGTTTTTCCTGATTGAATTCACCTTCTTTCAGTTTATATTGTTTGTATTCCGGTGCGCTGTTTGTATAAAAGAAACTCATAAAAGGACTGTTTGCCACAAACGGTACAATACCCTCGGCTTCGTAATTCCAGAATTTCAGTCCACCTATCCAGACGAAGATAATCAGGATTGCCACACGTATCAAGTTAATACCCAGTTTTTGAGTAGAAGCTGCTATATTCAGGAAAGCAGTAAAAAGAGTTTGTAATTTTGTGATCATTTTACTTTATGTTTTTAGATGTTTAACTGATAATGCAAAGATCGATGGTTTTTCCTGTGTAATAAATGGCTATTTTACTGCTTAAGTTGGCAATTATTCCCGTTTTTCCCTTTTTCTGTAATCCGAGATGCTTTCGTTTGTCATTTTCTTGAAAAAGCGGCTGAAAGCAGCTTGCTCTTCAAACCCCAGGATTTCACTGATTTCTTTGGCGCTTTTATCCGTATAAAGTAAAAGACGTTTGGCTTCCGCTTCTATTCTTTCATGGATGATGCGCAGAGGCGAGGGGATTCCATATGAAGAAAAAAGATTCGACAAGGTTTTAGGAGAGCGGAATAAAAGGTCGGCATAATCCTGAACTTGTTTTTTTTCTTTAAAATGGTTGTCCACCAATACATAATATTGCCGGATAATATCAAAGCTTTTTTCTTTTTCAAGGTTGATCTCAAATTTCTCACGGGCGATACGGGTACAAGTAATGATGAAACGTTTCAGGATAATACGCAGCATTTCTTCCTGCAAATTATCCTGTATGGAACATTCACCCATGAAAATGCGAATAATATCATGCAGGTTTTCCGCCTGTGCCGGGCTTAGTTTTAAGCGGGCAATATTAGAAGATCCGTTGAATAGCAGACCGTTGCAGGAAACTTCATTGTCGTGCCCGTAAATGCAGTAGAAGTTACTGTTGAACAGGAAAGTAAGATATTCTCCATCTACTTTTTTTATTTCGATATGATGCAGCGGCGTCAATGAAATTATTTCATCTTTTTCAAGATGTATGATTACGTGGTCTATTTCTATATCTAATGAACCGGCCTGCACCCAAATAAATTTGTAAAGGCTCTTGTTATTTTGTAAAACAGAATCCTCATGGAAGCGGAAAGTCATTGCAATGTTTCCGTCGAGAGAGGTGTTTAGATGATATTCCATATCTGTCAGTTTTTAACGAGATTGTAAATATACAGACTTTTGTTATTTTTTGGCTGCGCGGAGCGGAAAGATACAGGGAAAAATTGTAACTTTGGAAGCCAAATCAAGGATAATATCTTACAGATGAAATTTACAAAAAATAGTATAATCAGTTTTCTTGCAGGAAGTGTAATTTGCCTTACCGCCTGCCTGTCCATAGGTTCCACCGATTCAGAAAAAGTGAAAGAAGAGCGCCCGCTGGTGTCTGCGGTAACAATGTCGCCGGAAGTACCTGCGTCCGTTTCTTTTTGCGGGAAAGAATATGACCTGACACGTTATAATATGCATGAAGGTTTCGACCGTGAGCTGACAAGTTTTACTTACCAGCATTCTGTAACATTGTTGGTTCTGAAGCGTGCCAACCGTTATTTCCCTATCATAGAACCAATACTAAAAGCGAACGGTATCCCCGACGATTTTAAATATCTTGCCGTTATAGAAAGTTTCCTGGAACCGCGAACGGTTTCTCCTGCACGTGCTGTCGGAACCTGGCAATTTATGGAAGGAACTGCCAAGCAGTATGGGTTGACTATTACTGCTACGGTAGATGAGCGCCGGAATGTTGCCAAATCAACGGAAGCGGCATGTCGTTATCTGAAAGATGCCTATGCCAAATACGGCGATTGGGCCACAGTCGCTGCATCTTATAATGCCGGGATGAGACGTATTTCCACAGAGTTGGAAAAACAAGAGGCTGACAGTACGTTCGACTTATGGCTGGTAGAGGAAACTTCACGCTATGTATATCGTATCATGGCAATGAAACAGGTGTTTGAAGCCCCTTATAAATATGGCTTTGTCCTTCGTCCGGATGACTTATACCGGCTGATAGAATGTGACGAAGTAAAAGTTTCTTCCGATATACCCGATCTTGCAATATTTGCCAAATCGAAAGGGATTACTTATGCCGACCTGAAACACTTCAATCCCTGGCTGATGGACCGGAAGCTCCAGACATTAGGTAAAACATATACACTACTCATACCAAGGGAAAAAGAAATGTATTACAATAAGGCCAAGACCAAAGTACATAATCCGGCCTGGGTTGTAAAATAGTTGTTGAATTTATATGAAAATGAACGATAAGAATGCATTGGAAGGAGGGCGCATTTCCGTTTTAGGCGCCCGTGTCCATAATCTGAAAAATATAGATGTAGAAATACCCCGTAATAAACTCTCGGTGATTACCGGTATGAGCGGTAGCGGTAAATCGTCGTTGGCGTTCGATACTATTTTTGCGGAAGGCCAGCGGCGTTATGTGGAAACTTTCTCCGCCTATGCCCGGAATTTTCTCGGAAATATGGAACGGCCGGATGTAGATAAGATAACCGGATTGAGCCCGGTTATATCCATCGAACAAAAAACGACCAATAAGAATCCGCGTTCTACCGTGGGTACCACTACTGAGATATACGACTTTTTCCGTTTGCTTTATGCAAGGGCAGGGGAGGCCTATTCCTATTTGAGCGGAGAGAAGATGGTAAAATATACCGAGGAACAGATTCTTCATTTGATTCTGGAGAAATACCGGGGAAAAAAGACTTACCTTTTAGCTCCACTGGTGCGGAACCGTAAAGGACATTATAAGGAACTGTTCGAACAAATCCGGAAGAAAGGATATATAAATGTACGTGTAGACGGCGAGATGAAGGAAATATTCCATGGCATGAAACTCGACCGTTACAAGATGCACAGCATAGAAGTCGTAATCGACAAAATGATTGTATCCGAAAGCGATGAACGCCGCCTCAAGGAAAGCCTGCGGGTCGCTATGAAGCAGGGGGACGGGCTTCTCCTTGTGTTGGATGCCGAAACGAACGAGGTGCGTCATTACAGCCGTCGCCTGATGGACCCGGCTACCGGGCTGTCTTATAGTGAGCCGGCTCCTCATAACTTCTCCTTTAACTCTCCTCAGGGCGCTTGCCCGAAATGCAAAGGGTTAGGACAGGTAAACCTGCTGGATATGGAGAAAATTGTACCCGATCCGTCACTCAGTATCTACAGTGGAGGAATTGTAGCTCTCGGTAAATATAAAAACTCCCTTATTTTCTGGCAGATTGATGCGATATGTCAGAAGTATGGCGTAACGGTCAAGACTCCAATCAAAGACATCCCGGAAGAGGCGATGGATGAGATTATGAACGGAACGGACGAACGGCTGCAGGTTAAAAATGAAATGCTGGGTTCTTCCAACTATTTTATGACCTATGAAGGGGTTGCCAAATATATCCTGATGCAACAGGATGGCGAAGCTTCTGCTTCTGCGCAAAAATGGGCGGGGCAATTCATAAAAATGGCAACTTGTCCCGAATGTAACGGGCGTCGTCTGAATAAGGAAGCCTTGCATTATCTGATTGCCGGAAAGAATATTGCAGAACTGGCGGAGATGGACATTTCCGAACTTTACGAATACTTGGACGGCATTGAAGAAAAACTGGATAAAAAGCAGTTGCAGATAGCCGTCGAGATTTTGAAAGAAATACGTTCCCGCCTTAAATTCCTGTTGGACGTAGGCTTGGATTATCTGGCGATGAACCGTGCTTCCGCTACTTTATCCGGAGGAGAAAGCCAACGTATCCGTCTGGCTACCCAGATTGGCAGCCAGTTGGTAAATGTTCTTTACATATTGGATGAGCCGAGTATCGGTCTGCACCAACGTGACAATGTCCGCCTGATAAACTCTTTGAAAGAGTTGCGGGATACCGGAAACTCGGTAGTCGTTGTGGAACATGATAAGGATATGATGCTTAATGCCGATTATGTGGTGGACATGGGACCTAAAGCCGGACGTCTTGGTGGAGAGGTGGTCTATGCCGGAACTCCGGAAGATATGTTAAAAGCAGATACACTGACATCAGCTTACCTGAACGGGAAAGAAGAAATTGCCGTCCCGAAGAAACGCAGGGAAGGTAATGGACAGTTCCTGACGATAAAAGGAGCCAGTGGTAATAACTTGAAGAACGTGGATGTTACATTCCCGCTCGGTACATTGATTTGTGTGACCGGTGTATCCGGTAGTGGTAAATCGACGCTGATAAACCAGACACTTCAACCTATTTTGAGCCAGCATTTTTACCGCTCATTGGAAGACCCGTTGCCCTATAAATCAATCGAGGGCATAGATAATGTAGACAAGATTGTAAACGTGGACCAGTCGCCTATCGGTCGTTCTCCCCGAAGCAATCCTGCCACATATACCGGCGTGTTCTCTGATATCCGTAATTTGTTTGTGGAGTTGCCGGAATCCAAGGTCCGCGGGTATAAACCCGGACGTTTTTCGTTTAACGTAGCCGGAGGGCGTTGTGAAACCTGTAAGGGAAACGGTTATAAGACCATCGAGATGAATTTCCTGCCTGATGTCCTTGTGCCTTGTGAGGAATGCCATGGCAAACGTTATAACCGTGAAACGTTGGAAGTCCGTTTTCGTGGCAAATCTATTGCAGATGTGTTGAATATGACAATCAACATGGCGGTAGAGTTTTTCGAGAATATTCCTTCTATCTTAAATAAGGTGAAAGTCTTGCAGGATGTAGGTTTAGGATATATAAAACTGGGACAGCCTTCCACCACCTTGTCCGGAGGAGAAAGCCAGCGTGTCAAACTGGCTACCGAACTGGCAAAGCGTGATACGGGGAAAACGTTATATGTATTGGACGAACCGACAACCGGTCTTCATTTTGAAGATATCCGTGTATTGCTGGGGGTCCTGAACAAATTAGTGGAGAAAGGTAACACGATTATCGTTATTGAACACAATCTCGATGTGATTAAATGTGCCGATTATATTATCGACATGGGGCCGGAAGGTGGCCGTGGCGGCGGACAAGTACTTTTTACCGGTACCCCGGAACAAATGATAAAAGCAAAAACAAAAAGTTATACGGCTCCGTTTTTAAAAGATGAACTAAAGAAATAAAAAGATGAAGAACCCGATTCAAATGATTAAGCAGTGTGTAGAAAAAGAGGAACCCTATTTTTTGTTACGGGGACAAGATATTTGTGCCCTGGCTGCGATTGAAACCTACTACGAGGAAGTAAAGAAGAACGTGAAAGATCCTTATTTTATAGAGGAAATAGAGGAAATAATGAAAGATTTCCGGGCTTTCCGGGAAGAACAGGAAACCCATATTCCGGATTGACGCATGGCAGACGACAGTTACAGAACCATTAAACAGATAGCCGAAGGATATTATACGGAAAAGCGCAGCCGTTTTATTTCGTATGCTATCCCGGTGCGTACTGTGGAAGAAGCAAAAGAACAGGTAGAAAAATACCGTAAAGACTATTATGATGCCCGCCATGTCTGTTGGGCATATATGTTGGGAGCAGACCGGAAAACTTTTCGTGCCAACGATGACGGGGAACCTTCCTCCACAGCCGGTAAACCGATTCTCGGACAGATTAATTCGAATGAACTTACTGACATTTTAATTGTTGTAATCAGGTACTTCGGTGGTATCGAGTTGGGTACCAGCGGGCTTATTGTTGCATATCGTACTGCTGCTGCCGAAGCAATTGCTGCTGCGGAAATAGAAGAACGTACTGTTGACGAAGATATTACGGTTTTATTTGAGTATCCTTTTTTGAACAGTATTATGCGTATTGTGAAAGAAGATAAACCCACAGTCGTTTCCCAGCGCTTTGAAATGGATTGTGAAATGACTCTCCGTATCCGGCAGGGAGACGCAGCCCGGTTGAAGTCGCGTTTATTAAAAGTTGATACTGCCCGGTTGAAGTAATTTATTAATAATCTGAAAGATGGTATTGCGGCTCTTTCAGGTTTGACCGGATTGTTGTATTTTTGTGTGCTGAAATCTAAATAAAAAACAGTTAGTAAAATAATGAAGAAGATCCTTTTATTTTCTTTTTTCCTTGTGGTTGGTTTAGTGGTTTCTCAATTTCTTCCTACAATGGTAGGAGATAGTTATATGTCAGTCAAAACGATATCCAACACACTTTTATATGTTTGTCTTGCTTTTATTATGATAAATGTAGGACGCGAGTTTGAAATGGATAAAACCCGCTGGAGATCCTATACCGAAGATTATTTTATCGCGATGGCTACCGCAGCTTTTCCTTGGATATTTGTTGCTTTATATTATATGTTCGTACTTCTTCCGGATATCTATTGGACAAGTGGAGATGCCTGGAAAGAAAATTTATTGTTGAGCCGTTTTGCCGCTCCGACTTCTGCCGGAATTTTGTTTACCATGCTTGCAGCCGCAGGGCTTAAGGCTTCGTGGGTATATAAGAAAGTACAGGTTTTAGCTATTTTCGACGACCTGGATACCATTTTGTTGATGATACCGCTGCAAATCATGATGGTCGGTCTGCGCTGGCAGTTAGGAGTGATCATTCTGATCGTAATGGTACTGCTTATACTTGGCTGGAAGAAGATGGGGGCGTATGATATGCGTCAGGATTGGAAAGCAATATTGCTCTATGCTGTTGTAACATTCGGTATCACACAGGTTGTGTATCTGGTGTCCAAACATTTGTACGGTGAAGATGCAAGTATACATATAGAAGTTTTGTTGCCGGCTTTTGTCCTGGGCATGATAATGAAGCATAAACATATCGATACAAAGGTTGAACATAATGTGGCTACGGCCATATCATTCCTTTTTATGTTTTTGGTCGGTGTCAGTATGCCGGTTTTCTTTGGTGTCGATTTCGGGGCTCAGTCTGCTGAGGCATCCACAATTACGGGTTCCCAGCCTATGATGTCGTGGCCGATGATAATAACACATGTCATTATTGTTTCTTTCCTTTCCAATATAGGAAAACTTTTCCCGCTGTTTTTCTATCGCGAAAGACGCAAGCGTGAGCGTCTGGCTTTGTCAATCGGGATGTTTACCCGTGGTGAGGTAGGAGCCGGGATTATTTTTATCGCTTTAGGATATAATTTAGGTGGACCGGCATTGATGATTTCCGTATTAACTATAGTGTTTAATCTAATTTTAACTGGTATATTTGTTGTCTGGGTAGAAAAGCTGACCCGCAGTGCATACGAACTGGAACAAGCTGAGATGCACAAGGTGCAATCATAAGAAAAAAATCCTGGGGGAGATATTCAGCAAGTTATCTCCCCATAACATATTTGATACTGTATGGAGAATACCTTTAATGTTATCCTTAAACCGTTACGTCGTTTTGCCACACAGAAAACGAACGCCAGTCTTTTATTATTCATGGCGACCATCTTAGCCATGATTTTTGCCAATTCGCCATGGGCAGAATCCTACCATCATATCCTTGCCTATCCGATAGATTTTAAAATAGGAAATTTTGTTCCTTTTGAACATCATGGGGCTCCGATGTCGATGCTTGCTTTTGTGAATGATGCTTTGATGGCCATGTTCTTTTTTGTAATCGGCTTGGAAATTAAACAGGAAGTATTGATTGGAGAACTTAGTTCCGTACGGAAAGCGCTTCTGCCGATTATAGCAGCATGCGGAGGTATGGTCGTTCCGGTGTTGTTTTATTATCTGGTATGTAATTCCGCTCCGGAGGTAAGAGGTGTGGCAATCCCGATGGCTACTGACATTGCATTTGCACTTGCCGTACTGGGAATTTTAGGGAAGCGGGTTCCATTGAGCATGCGTATTTTCCTTACGGCTCTTGCTGTGGTGGACGATATAGGGGGCATTATTATTATTGCATTGTTCTATAGTGGGCATATTTCAGTCCAGCCGTTACTTATTTCTTTGGCTCTGTTAGCTTTGCTTTACATCAGTGGAAAGATGAGGGTTAACAGCAATATCTTTTATTATGTTGTCGGCTTTTTTGTCTGGATGCTCTTTTTGGAGTCCGGCATTCATCCTACCATCGCCGGGGTACTGGTGGCATTTACGGTTCCGGCACGTCCGGTTGTTAAACTGGATGATTTCACCTGCGACATGACCGGTTATCTGAATATGTTGGATTATACTGAGGTGCGCCATTCTAAAAAGGCGGAAGTGCTGACCTCTACACAGATACAAGTATTGAATAATATCCATTCTCTGGCAGATAAAACCATCAGTCCCTTGCAGAGTATTGCCGATAAATTGCATCCGATGGTGAATTTCTTTATATTACCTCTTTTTGCTTTTGTAAATGCAGGGGTTACTTTCGGAGATATTCAGCCGGATTCACTGATGAAGGTTCCTTTGGCAGTATTTGCCGGATTGTTTGTAGGAAAATCATTGGGTATCTTTTCTTTTACTTACCTGTTTTCCCGTTTGGGACTTGCAACCATGCCCAAAGGGGTTACAAAACGAAATCTTTTCGGAGTCTCCATGTTGGGCGGCATAGGTTTTACTGTCGCATTGTTTATTGCGAATCTTTCTTTTGCCGGAATGCCGGATATAGGAGCCGACTTGCTGAATCAAGCGAAGTTGGGAGTGTTTGCCGGTTCATTTATTTCCGGATTGTGCGGGTATCTTATTTTGAAATGTGTATTACCGAAAGAGGCACAATAGGTATAATCTGTTTTTTTATGTATCTGTTTGAAGTTTGACAAGGGTAGTCCGGAAAGCTTTTGTACTATTTGTGTGTCATTTTTTAAACCAACAAGATTCCTGTTTGTTACATTGTAAAAAATGACAATTATGAAAAAGATTTTAGTATTATTTGTTGCATTACTTATAGGTAGTGGTGTAGCGTTTGCAGATGACCGTCCTATTGCTTACGACAAGGTTCCTCAGAATGCCAGAACCTTCATTACAAAACATTTTGCTAAGGCAAAGGTTTTATCTTCTACGGTTGATCCTGAGTTTTTGGGTGGAACAGAATACACTGTGTATATTGACGGAGGAGTGAAGATTGAATTTAACAGTAAAGGTGTCTGGAAAGAAATCGAATCAGCTATGACGGGAATACCGGCAGGTATAGCTCCTGCTAAGATAGAGAACTATATAAAAACAAACTATGCCGATTCTCATATGATTAAAATAAATCTTGACCGTACGGATTATGAAGTGAAATTATCTAATGGTATGGAGTTGAAATTTAATCTCAATGGAGATTTTTTGATGATGGAAATGGATGATTAAAAGATTGCAAAGCCGAATCTTGAATGTTAAGCATAAGATTCATGCTATTTGCGTCAAGAAATAAGCTGAAAAGAGCAGCGCAGATTGTGATTACAGTCTGCGCAGTTCTTTTCCACTACCCGGAACCTAATAGAAAAGATGTTCCGGGTAGTGGGAAAGAACTGCGCAGGTAGATTTGGAAGGGTGGAAACGAACTGTTTCTTGCGCGGAGTTGTTGTATTTTTACTCTAAAAAAGTACAACATGAAGGAATCTGATTTTTATCGATTAATGTATGAGCAGGAAATATGCAAACGTAAATCGGGTGCGGAAAGCACAGCCGATTTATACCGCGTAGTACGTAACCGGCTTAAATGTTATTGCCGGGGAAAGCCATTGACACTCCGGGGTGTGACAGCACTACTCGTTTCCGGATTCAGAAACTCTTTGGAAATGGACAGGCTCTGTACGAATACTGTGAATAGTTATATCAGTAATCTCAGGGCGATGTATAACCGTGCAGTAATGCAAACCGGCTTGAGGCGGAAGGAAAGCCCGTTTAAAGGTGTGCGGCTCAGGTATGAAGAGACGGCGAAACGTTCCATCCCTTTAGCCGCAGTGGAGCGGATTGCAGAATTGGACCTTTCGGGACATCCGCATTTGCAGGTTGCCGCCGATATGGCCTTGTTCAGTTTTATGGCATGCGGCATGCCTTTTGCCGATTTGGTAAGGCTGACTGGGAAGAACATCAGCAAGAATGGAAAATATGTTATTTACCGTCGTAAAAAAACAAATGCATTCATACAGGTAGAGATGAACCGGGGGATGAAGCAGATTGTGTCCCGTTACAGGAAAGCCGGTTCAAGCCTGCTTTTTCCGGTACTGCCAAAAGATGCGAAGCATGAAGAATATAAAGCACTTTTATCTTTATACAACCGGCATTTGAAAAAGATTGGGAATATACTTGGCATATCCGAACCATTGACTTCGTATGTTTTCCGGCATAGTTGGGCATCGGCGGCATACCGGTGTAATGTTCGCATAGGAATTATCAGCCAAGCTTTGGGACATGGCACGGAACAGATGACACGCAATTATCTTTCACTGCTTGACCCGGAAGAAATAGCCTTGGCAAACCACCGTGTTGTTGGAAAAGTAGAAACATTTGTCAGGGGAAGGAAAGAATACCCTTATTTATGAAATAAGGTGAGGGAGGAAGTTTTTTGTTGTAATGTAATGCTTTGCTTTTCAAAGCGTACAATGGTACAAAGATAAGTAATAAAAAGTTAATAGTAGATACTATTTAAGTAATATTTCTGAGGCTAAAGGGCTTTAGTTGTTTTTGTATACTCTTATTTTGACTAAATTAAAGGTTAAACTTATTTTTTTGCTGAAAAATAATAAATCTCCTTATTTTGAAATATAGTGATTTTAGAATGTTGCGTATTTAACACTCTTTTGTAACCTATTCTCTTTACTTATCCTTAAAAAGAATATCTGAAAGCTTTTAAAAATTAAGCAAAAACAGCTTGTTGCAGGGCTTCAATTCCCTCACCTTATTTCATAAATAAGGTGAGGAGAGTGAATGGTTTTTAGACATGAATTTGTTTTTGACGCGGATTAAAGATGAGATTAACAGGGTAATAACAAATACAAACGATAATATATGAAGACGAAAACGAAGCTGCAAGGTGTATCCACCTTTTTCAGAATGGTACTGGTTTTTGCTGTAAATCTGTACCTGTTTGCTACCTGTACAACAGAATTAGACAAGGCAGACCGTACGCCTATAAGTGAGGTGGATAGTGGAAACCGGCGCGAGGTATTGCTTTCTTTTAAGAACAAACTTACCGTAAAAACAACCAAGTCAGAAACCAAAGTGGATGCTTTTATTGCCACCGAAGCAGAGAACGAAATCGCCACACTCGATATCTATGTATTCGGAGCTAAAACGGAAGGTGATGCTTATACTTTCCGTGAACGCTTCTCCTACCGGCAGGACGGTTCGGCACTTCCGGCAGGTGCAAAGGAACTCAACTTAACGCTGGGTACGGACAATGCTACCACTACCGCACTGTTGGAACTGCAAAAAGGGTTATTTGTTCGACTTTATTGTATAGCCAACCAAACGGAACTGATTAACCCGGTAGATGGTAATCCGGTAGCCG
>UQLN01000075.1 GCA_900541965.1 uncultured Parabacteroides sp.
TTTGGAAGTGGTGGCTTCTTCTATCCATGCGGCAGGCAGTAGCTGTTTCCCTTCCCAAACACCGTTTTGGAGAAATAATTGTCCCATTTTCGCCATATCTTCCGTTGTCAGATATAATCCCCATCCGCCGCAATTAATGCCTTGGGGGCTTTCGTCCCATCGAGGGTATGCAATAGAAAGAGGTTGGAATAGCCTGGCAGATAGGTAGTCTACGATTTTTTCCCCTGTTACTTTTTGGAGGATAGCCGATAACATATAGGTTCCCATGCTGTTGTAGACGAAGTATGTACCGGGTTTGTGCTTTACCGGAACCGATAAAAATTCCTGAACCCAGTCAACGCCTTCCTGTTTCCGGATACTGTTTGTAGGGTCTGTATCATGTCCACAGGACATCGTTAATAAATCCTGTATACTCATTTCTTTCAAATCAGGACTGATTTCTGCAGGAAGTTTGTCAGGGAAAAAAGAGATGACTTTATCTGTCACTTTTAATTTACCTTCAGAAACGGCAAAACCAATAGCTGTGGCTGTGAAGGTTTTACTTACCGAATATAAAATATGAGGTTTGTCGGCCGCTCCTTTACCCATCCATTTTTCGGCAAGCACTTTACCATGTTGAAGGACCATGATGCTGTGTAAATCTTGTTTGGAGTTCTTTACCGCTTCCAGGTAGTTAGCCATTGCTTTTGAGAATCCGGCAGGAGCTTTTGCACGTGGTAAAGGCTTTGCCGGTTTTTCCTGCTCAGTAAGGATACAGTTTGTAGGACTATCCATATTGTTTATGGATAATGGTTGTTCGTTTCGGGCTGATAAAGAAAAAACGGATGCGCACAAAAAACATCCGTAGATCAATTTGTTTGTATTTTTCATAATGTATAATTAATATCTTTGTGATATTTCCGCACAAAGATAACGATTATTTGTATTACTATTGTTTATAGGCAGTTGCTTATGAGGTTAGAATTTGTAGCCGGATAGTACGATATTTTTTTTCTTGCTCATGGTTTTTAAAAGCTTCATATTCTTTTTGTGTGCTTTCTCTCCGTAAGGGGAGTTATCGTGTACAGTTCTTTTATTTAACAGACTTTTTATATTCTCCAATAGTTTAGCGTTCTCAATATGGACACAACTCCATAATTCCAGTACTTCGACCCAGAAATCATAGATATTCCATGCCTCTTCTGAATATAGAAAGTCAGACATGCTTCCCTGAGGTTTTTCTTTTATATATCTCTCATATGCCATATTCAGATCGGAGCTGGGACCCGGATAATCTGCTAAAATAGATTTGATTCTTGTACACCGCTCGTTCGGCTGGTGCACATGTCCTTCAGGATCGGTCCATGGCATAGCCAGTCTTTCGATATTTTTTCCAAACTCAGGGTCTTCTTGTACATATTTGGTCGTATCTACCATGAGGAATGTCATCATACCCGAACACATCATGCACGGTTCCAGGGTGGTTATAATTTGTAATCCATCCAGATAAGGTTTAGAATACTTTTTCATATAGCCTTGCATCAAACGAACTTCGGCATGTTGTGTTTTGTCATTGTATTGATTAACGGAATTTCTTTCAAAAGCAATGATAGAGTCACCTTTTGAATCATATAACAGTGCTCCGATATTGTATCCTCTCGATGGGGATATGTCTTTCCTTTGCCAGTCCTGATAGACATATGCCATTGCAGCCAGTGAGAGGATATGATTTCTTTCTTCTTCAATACTGAGTTGGTTAATCGGTTTAGAACCAGCTGATATGCTAACTGTAAATAGTAGGCAAATAGCCATGATTTTTGTTTTCATAAAGTAGTATAGTTTGTAAAATTATACAGTGTTATTTAGATTTTATATACAAATGTAGTGAGGGTAAATGGATTAACCAAGGTATTTCCTGTTTTAAATTTCTGTCGCCAGCCATTGCCCGGAGATAGAGTTATGCGATCGGTTTTTTCAACAAGTGAACAATTTTGCAAATAGATGAGTTATTACAAAACAAGAGCTGAGTGAAAAAGTAACTGGTGAAAAAATGGTATTATTGCATAAAATATTGTTTTATAGTTAGATATGGCTGTATGTTTAGGTATGCATCAGAATAAACAAGCTCTTTTTTGAATGATATGTTTTAATTTGAAATTAAAAATAGTTAAAATGATGTTTAATCCTGGGTTTTTAATAAATTTCAGCCGTTTTCGGATGGATAAAGAATCCTAACAGGAGATCATCTTTCCGATAAGTGTAATTCCTTAACAATAAAGATGCTATGGTAAAAAAACTTTTAATCCGTGATTTGACGTTGCGTGATGGTCAACAATCTTCATTTGCAACTCGTATGAGTCAGTCTGAAATTGATCGTGTCCTTCCTTTTTATAAGGATGCAGGTTTTTATGCAATGGAAGTATGGGGCGGGGCCGTTCCGGATTCTGTTATGCGCTATTTGAATGAAAATCCGTGGGATCGTCTGGAAAAAATCAAGGCTGCAGTGGGTGATGCTTCTAAGCTTACGGCATTGTCCCGGGGACGTAACTTATTCGGATATAGTCCTTATACCGATGAGATTATAGAAGGTTTCTGTCGAAATTCCATTGAGTCCGGTTTAGGTATTATGCGTATTTTTGATGCATTGAACGATG
The DNA here is from genome assembly GCA_900541965.1 of uncultured Parabacteroides sp. Taxonomy (GTDB): domain Bacteria; phylum Bacteroidota; class Bacteroidia; order Bacteroidales; family Tannerellaceae; genus Parabacteroides. The sequence goes on from UQLN01000075.1 coordinate 2,634, forward strand.
TGAATAATGTAAAATCGACGATTAAATATGTAAAGAAGTATGGAGGCATAGCCGATTGTGCTGTTTGTTATACCATCGATCCCCATTTTTCGATGAAAGAACGTTTGCATTCGATGTTTTCGAAGCATAAACTGCCTCATGCCGTTTTTACTGACGAGTATTTTTTGGATAAGGCGAAACAAATGGAAGCTTTAGGAGCGGACATGATCACAATAAAAGATATGAGCGGTCTGATTCCTCCTAAACGGGTGGCCGGTTTGATAAAATTATTCAAAAAGAATCTTTCCGTACCGATTGACTTCCATACACACTGCACTCCGGGCTATGGATTGGCATCTGTTATGTCGGCGATTGTCAATGGGGCAGATATAGTCGATACGAATATCTGGAATTTTGCAGGTGGCCCGGCTGCTCCTGCAGTTGAACTTATTTATCTGTTCTGTAAGAAAGCGGGAATAGAGATTTCCGCCAATATGGAAGTAGTGGCAAAAATCAATGCGGAGTTGTTTACTATCCGCAAGGAATTGGAAGCCTATGATGCAGTCAAGCAGTTCCCTAAGCCGTTTAATCCGTTGACAGACGCTCTGCCGGAGGAAATAGATAAGGCTTTTGATAAAGCGCTTGAATTGGCACGTGCGGATAAAGAAGAAGAATTGCTGGAGGTTTGCCATGCCATAGAAAAATATTTCAACTTCCCGGCTCCGAATGAACTGGTGAAAAATGCGGAAATACCAGGTGGTATGTATACCAATATGGTTGCCCAGTTGAAACAATTGAAATCGGAAGCTATTTTGGAAAAAGCGATGGAGCTGATACCTCATGTCCGTCTGGATGCCGGTCTTCCTCCATTGGTTACTCCTACCAGCCAGATCGTAGGTGCGCAAGCTGTAAACTGTGCGTTGGATTTGAAGAACGGTAAACCGATGTATTCCAATGTGTCCAATCAGTTTGTCAATCTGGTGAAGGGAGAATACGGAAAGACTCCGATTCCAGTTGATCCTGACTTCCGCTTCAAGATTGCCGGGGTACGTGAAGAAACTCCATATGATACGTCTAATTACCAGATGCAACCCAATCCTGTATTGGAAGAATATGGTGGGGTAAGACTTGCGGAGAATGAGAAAGAAGTCCTTCTGCTGGAACTGTTCCCTCTTGTTGCTAAAACATATTTGACAAACCTGAAAAAAGCCCGTTATGAAGCCGAACAAGCTAAGAATGTGGTAAAAGATGAGGGTAAAGTTGAAAAGAAAGAAGAAAAGGTTGTTAAACATCAACCTGTTACCGGACATGTTATAACCTCTCCGATGCCAGGTAAAATTCTTTCAATCAAGGTTAAGGTGGGAGATGCTATTAACCGGAACCAGGATTTGCTGGTTTTGGAAGCAATGAAGATGGAAAATAGTATCATGTCGGATTATAAGGGTGTTGTTAAACAATTACTGGTTGCGGAGGGCGATATAGTTGCGGCTGATGCCCAGTTGGTAGAGCTGGAATAAAAGTGTAATTTCGGCATAGAATAAAAAGCGGTGCTATGATACTTGTTTATTTTCATAGCACCGCTTTTGTGTATTTGGCGGTAGGTATTAAATAATATCCAGACCCGTTAATACGCCTAATAACAAAAATATCGTTCCTGTTATTTTATTAATCCATTTGGATATCGTAGTGTTGCTTATTAGTCTGCTGGAGAATGAAGCAAAGAAAATGCTTAATGCCAAAGTCCAGCATATGTTTATGGAAAGATAGGTAATGCTTAATATCACAAAAGGCAAATGGCTCTCTATTTCCGGGGAGATGACAAACTGTGGAAAAAATGCCAGGAAGAAGAGGATGACTTTGGGGTTTAATAAATTGGTCAGTATGCCGGCAAGGTAACTATCCCTGTGCCGGGATATATCCATTTGTTCATTATTCATTTCTGATATAATCGGCTTTCTTTGGCAAAATTTGCTTATGCCCAAATAGATAATGTATGCAGCTCCGGCATATTTTATAATGGAAAATGCTATGGGTGAATGTGCAATTATCAGAGAAAGTCCTAATGTTACAAATGTTGCATGTATCAGAATCCCCGTGTTAATTCCTAATGTTGCATAGATACCGGCTTTTTTTCCTTGTATAATCGACCTGCTTAAGATGAAAAGCGTATCGATACCCGGTAAAATTGAAAAAAATAGTGACGATAAAATAAAAGTGGCATAATGCTCTATTCCTGTGTTCATGATTTATTCATTGGTTCAAAGTGCGATACAAAGATAGTGTTCTTTTTATAATATTTCCAGGGGATATGTAATTTACTTGTTTTGATGTAATCCTGCCGCTTTTTTGTTTAAATACAGAATATTTTGGTTGAATTGAGATATTTCAAGTCCTAAAAGAATAATATCTCGGAAAAATTTCTATCTTAGAGGCATAATCATTAAATCGAAAGATCATGGGAGCAAAGAAGAATTTTGTGTTGGATACGAATGTAATCCTGCACGATTATAAGTGTATTGAGAACTTTCAGGAGAATGATATTTACCTTCCGATTGTGGTGTTGGAGGAGTTGGATAAATTTAAAAAAGGGAGTGATCAGATTAATTACAATGCCCGGGAATTTGTTCGTCAACTGGATACCATAACCAGCAACGATCTGTTTTTGAAAGGAGCGTCCTTAGGACCGGGTAAAGGAACTTTGCATATTGTTACTGGCGACAAATATCAAGATAAGATTTACCAGTCATTTCCCGAAAAGAGTGCCGACCATCGTATTCTTTCCTGCACTCTCTCCGTGGCAGAAGCGGAAAAAGATAAAAAGGTGAAAACAATCCTTGTCACAAAGGATATTAACTTAAGGATGAAGGCCCGTTCTTTAGGTATCGAGGTGGAAGATTACTTTAATGATAAAGTAGTGAATGTCGATATTTTTGAAAGAGCTCAAGATACATACGACGGAATAGATGGGGATTTGATTGACCAGATGTACGCTTCTCCCGAAGGAGTGGATGCTGATTTGTTTGATATTAAATCAAAGTTACAACCGAATGAATGTTTTATTTTAAAAAGCGTGCGTAATTCAATTCTTGCCCGTTACAATCCTTTTACGAATAAGTTTAAAAAGGTGGAAAAGGGGACTAATTTCGGTATTATGCCTCGCAATGCGGAACAGACTTTTGCTTTTGAGGTTTTAAATGATCCGGATGTGAAACTTATAGGGCTGACGGGAAAAGCCGGAACAGGTAAAACTTTACTTGCATTGGCATCCGCATTAAAACAGGCTAATGTATATAAACAGATTTTGCTTGCCCGTCCTATTGTGGCGCTTGCCAATAAAGACTTAGGATTCCTCCCCGGTGATGAGAAACAAAAAGTGGCTCCTTATATGCAGCCTTTGTTTGATAATCTGAATGTTATAAAAGGACAGTTTGCACCGGGAGGTTCTGATGCCCGTAAAATAGACGATTTACAGAAGAATGGGCAATTGGTTATCGAGGCGTTGGCCTTTATTCGTGGGCGTAGCCTTTCTGAAACGTTCTGTATTATTGATGAGGCGCAGAACTTAACCCCTCATGAGATAAAAACGATTATTACCCGTGCAGGGGAAGGTACAAAGATGGTATTTACGGGTGATATCCAGCAAATAGACTCTCCTTACTTGGATGCACAAAGTAATGGATTGGCTTATATGGTGGATAAGATGAAAGGGCAAGACTTATTTGCCCATATCAATCTGATAAAAGGAGAAAGAAGCCAGTTATCCGAGTTGGCTTCGGATCTGCTATAGTTCTGTTTTGGAAGAAGAGGCTGCCTGAGAAGTTTTGAAGTGTACTTTGATGAAAATGGTACATTCTCCAGGTAGCCTCTTTCTCTTGATATCCGACGTATTTCATTTATAAATGAGATGTTTACATCCGGATGTGTTAATTTAACATTAACCTTTTCTTTATTTTGTACGGTTGGAACAGCTTTTGTATTTACCACTATTAAGTCTGTCGCTGCATTCTACAGTAATATGATTTCAAAGAGTAATTATTTAGGCAGATAGGATTTTTGTTTTTAATATTTCTTCAAATATTGTCGTTTCAATGTCAAAATATCATGTGTTATATATTTATATATGACAACTTTGGTGGCATTAACATTTATATCTAAATTTGCATGGCAATATAGAGAATAAGCCATGAAAATTATGAAATTACAGGGTACGGAAAAAATGTTGTATGAGCTCGTTGCGCCTTTAGTCATGTGCCCGGCTATCTTGCGGCAGAATAATAATTACCCTTTTAAGACATCACGGAACCATATTTGGTACGTAGCCCTTCATGATATGAGTGTGGTAGGCTTTATTCCGATAAAAAAGGGAAGCAGTCATTATTCTATAGACAATTATTTTGTGAGTGGGGATAATTCCTCAATTCTAGGTGAACTTCTTAGTGAAGTAATAAAGGATTTATCTTCCTTGTCTTCTCTCGTGGCCGTCGTGCATAAACGTCATGTAATGGTATTTGCTCAAAAAGGTTTTCAGACATGTATTGAGTGGAAAAATTATGATAAAATGCAATATCTTTCGGAGGTATAGTTATGATACGAAGAATGGACGTGTATGAAGCAACGAAGAGAAGATTGAAAATAATATTTGATTATTTCGATTATGTGTATGTGTCTTTTTCAGGAGGGAAGGATAGTGGTGTGTTATTGAATTTGTGTATAGATTATATCAGGAAATATGCTCCGGGAAGACGTTTAGGTGTATTTCATATGGATTATGAGGTGCAATACAGGCAAACGATTGAATACGTGGAAAAAGTTTATGCTGCGAATCCTGATATGCTTGATATTTATCATTGTTGTGTCCCTTTTAAGGTTCCGACATGCACTTCCATGTTCCAGCAATATTGGAGGCCTTGGAGTGAAGGTTGCCGGGATATCTGGGTTAGGGAAATGCCTCAATCATGCCTTAGGGCAAAGGATTTCGATTTTTTTAAAGAAGACTTGTGGGATTATGATTTTCAGAATTTGTTTCCATTTTGGTTACATAAGCAGCGGAAAGGGCAGCGTATTTGCTGCCTCGTCGGAATTCGTACCCAAGAGAGTTTTAACCGGTGGCGGGCAATTCACAGCAATAAAAATTACAGGAAACTGGCAAACTATAAATGGACTCATAGGATGGGGTATTACACATATAATGCATATCCTATTTATGATTGGAAAACTCAAGATGTCTGGATTGCAAACGGAAAATTCGGTTGGCCATACAATCATCTGTATGATTTGTATTATCAGGCGGGTATTCCTTTATCCAGGCAGCGTGTGGCGAGTCCGTTCATATCCCAGGCGATGTCCACGCTTTTTATTTATAAAGCTATAGATCCGGATATGTGGGGGAGGATGGTTGGTCGTGTTAATGGTGTCGGTTTTGCCGGCATGTATGGAAATACTTCAGCTATGGGGTGGAGAACCATTAAGTGTCCGCCGGGATTCTCCTGGGAGAGATATATGTATTTTCTGTTAGATACGTTACCTCAGGACATTCGTGAGAATTACTTGAATAAGTTGAAAGTCAGTCGGAAATTCTGGAAAGAAAAAGGTGGATGTCTTAGTGAAGAGACAATCGTCAAGTTACAGAAGGCGGGTATTCCTATTATTGTGGAAGAAAGTACGGCTTACCGTACAGATAAGAAGCCTGTACGGATGGAGTATATCGATGATATAGATATATCCGAATTTAAAGAAATACCGACCTATAAGCGTATGTGTATCTGTATTTTGAAAAATGACCATATGTGTAAATATATGGGATTTTCTCAAACGAAACAGGAAAAAAATATAAGACAACAAATAATGAATAAATATAATTTTTATAAACATGGAAAATTATGTTAGTCCGGCATATGAGGTCAAGGCTGTACCTATTGAAAAAATTGTCGCTAATAGTTATAACCCTAATGTTATAGCTCCTCCGGAGATGCGTTTGTTGGAACTTTCTATTTGGGAAGATGGATATACGATGCCTTGTGTCTGCTATTATCAGGAAGAAAATGATTTATATGAGATTGTAGATGGTTATCATCGGTATTTGGTAATGAAGACATCTCAAAGGATTTATGACCGTGAGAAAGGTTTGTTGCCTGTGACGGTAATAAAGAAGGATATTTCGAATAGGATGGCTTCAACTATCCGCCATAACCGAGCCAGAGGTATACATAATTTGGAACTTATGACCGAGATTGTAGCAGAATTAGTCAAATCGGGAATGTCTGACAGCTGGATAATGCGTAATATTGGGATGGATAAGAATGAATTGCTCCGGTTTAAGCAAATTTCAGGATTAGCAGAATTATTCCGGGATAAAGAATTTAGCATGTCCGATGATTGGTTAGAGGAGGACTAGCCGGGGATTATTATTAAGAAGAATAAAAATCAAAGGGGGATATTCCCCCCCATGAAGATTTAAATAGTTTATAAATAGCAAACGGTTCAATTGTCAATATCCTTCCTCATTATGAAATCATCCATATAATACCCATTCCCTATATGGAGATACCTTGTTGTATGTTCGTGAAATCCCATGTGTTTATAAAATCCGACAGCCTGGTTGTAGCGGTTTACGTTTATTTCTATCGTAAATGGACCCGGATGAATGCTTTTCAGGTACTCGGTTCCCTGTTCTATGATAAAACGACCTATGCCGGATCCGTGTAGCGAGGGGAGCGAATATATTTTCTGAAAATTATAAAGGTCTTTGTCTACGGTTTCGATAGAAAGATAGCCGGAAGGGACATCTTCTGATGAAATGATAAAAAATTGGTGATGCAATTCTTCCATCTGCTTGCGTAGATTTGCCGGAGCGTACATCATGTCAAACATATAACTTATCTGTTCGGGAGACAAAATATTTCTATAAGTCGGTTCCCAGATTTTTGATGCCAGCGAGTTAATCAGCAGGCAATCATCAGTAGTTGCTTTTTTGATTGAGAACATATTATTTTGTATTAAGACGAACAAAATTACAAATATTTTGGAATAACTGATTTTTTAGCTTGATTTTACATTTATTTCTGGGTCAGTTCATGAAAAAGAATAACTTTGTGGGCGTTTAATACTTTTAGGAAACAAATTTATAAATATATACAGAAATGGATACTAAAATTCAGGAACTGACCGACAAAATCTACAAAGAAGGAGTAGAAAAGGGTAATGAAGAGGCACAACGTATCATTGCCGATGCAAATGCTCAAAAACAAGCCATTGTAAGTGAAGCGGAAACAGAAGCAAAGCGTATTGTCGCTGAAGCTCAGAAGCAGGCATCTGAACTGAAAAAGAATACAGAAGCCGAGTTGAAATTATTTGCAGCCCAATCTGTAGAGGCATTGAAAAGCGAGGTGGTGAATCTCATTACGGGAAAAATCACTTCTTCCAATGTGAAAGCTGTAGTTTCTGATAGTGTATTTATGCAAAAGATCATTTTGGAAATGGCTAAAGAATGGGCAAAGAAGGAAGCTATTACTATCCAGACAGCCGATGCGGAAGCTCTTACCAAATATTTTGAAGCCAATGCCAAGGCTTTGTTGAATGCCGGAGTAAAAATCGAAAAGGTAAATGGCAAGGATGCCTCTTTCACTATCATGCCTGCCGACGGTTCTTATAAAGTGAGCTTCGGTGAAGAAGAATTTGTTGCATTTTTCAAAGAATTCCTGCGTCCCCAGCTGGTTGAAATGTTGTTCTGATTATGAGTAAATATTATTGCTTAATAGCAGGACTCCCCAATATCGCCCTCGATGATAGTAAAGTACCTTATTCCATTTCTGAATTCAGGAAGGAGTTGGACGGCATATTAACGAGCGCCGACAAAAAGCTGATCGATTTGTTCTTCCTGAAGTTTGATAACAGGAACCTGATCGCTCATGCAAAGTACCCGGACCGGGATCCGGATCCCAGGGGATATATCACTTATGATGAATTCATCGCTTTGTTCAGAGCATTGAAGGATGAAGAGAAACTCCCGAAGAATGATAAAATACCTCCTTATTTTAAAGAGTTCTTCTGCAGATATATGGAAAGCGAAAGTAAAGGCGTCAAACCTGAAATTTCGTGGGAAGACCAATTAGCAGCTCTATATTATGCATATGCCATGAAGTGCAGTAATCGTTTTGTGGCAAACTGGTTTGAATTAAACCTCAATATCAATAATATGCTTACTGCAATTACCTGTCGTAAACATGGTATAGAGAAAGCAAATTACATTGTGGGAGATAATGAAGTTGCTGTAGCCTTGCGAACATCCAATGCCCGTGATTTCGGTTTGGGGGATTTGGTGGATTACCTGCCGACCTTGCAACGGATAGCTGAAGAAACAGACCTGATGGTTCGCGAGAAGAAAATAGATTTACTGAAGTGGGAATGGCTGGAGGAATATACATTCTTCAAGCCGTTTGATATTGAAAGTGTATTTGCTTATCTGCTGAAACTGGAAATGATTGAAAGATGGGTGACCTTGGATAAGGCAACCGGAGAAAAAACTTTCCGTGAAATTGTGAGAGCAATGAAGAAAGGCAGCGAAAATGCTCTGGAAGAATTTAAAAGAAACAATGATAAATAAATTATGGCTACGAAAGGAATTGTAAAAGGGATCGTTTCCAACCTCGTTACCGTTGAGGTTGACGGACCGGTTTCACAAAATGAAATCTGTTACATTTCCGTAGGAGGCGTAAAGCTGATGGCGGAAGTTATTAAGGTAATAGGTAAGAACGCTTTTGTGCAGGTGTTTGAAAGTACTCGCGGTATGCGTGTCGGCGATGAAGCCGAGTTCGAAGGACACATGTTGGAAGTAACTCTGGGACCGGGTATGTTGTCACGCAACTACGATGGTTTGCAGAATGACCTGGATAAAATGGATGGTGTTTTCCTGAGACGTGGGGAATATACATTCGCTCTCGATAACGATAAGCTATGGGATTATAAACCTTTGGCTAAAGTAGGGGATAAGGTGGCAGCCGGTGATTGGCTGGGCGAAGTGGATGAAAACTTCCAGCCGCACAAAATCATGGTCCCATTTACTTTTAAAGGAACCTATACAATCAAGAGCCTGGCTGATGCAGGACAGTATACAATCAACCAGACTATCGCCGTTCTTACGGATGAAGCCGGGAAGGATGTAGAAATAAACATGATACAGAAATGGCCGGTAAAACGTGCCATCACTTGTTATAAAGAAAAACCGCGTCCATTCAAACTGCTGGAAACAGGTGTCCGTACGATAGATACCGTGAATCCGATTGTGGAAGGCGGTACCGGATTTATTCCCGGTCCGTTCGGTACAGGCAAAACAGTACTTCAGCATGCTATTTCCAAACAGGCGGAGGCCGATATCGTAATCATTGCAGCATGTGGTGAACGTGCGAATGAGGTGGTGGAAATCTTTACCGAGTTCCCTGAACTGATAGACCCGCATACCGGACGTAAATTGATGGAACGTACCATCATTATTGCAAATACTTCAAACATGCCGGTTGCCGCCCGTGAGGCGTCCGTATATACGGCGATGACTATTGCCGAATATTACCGGAGCATGGGCTTGAAAGTATTGTTAATGGCAGACTCCACTTCACGTTGGGCACAGGCTTTGCGTGAAATGTCCAACCGTTTGGAAGAACTTCCCGGACCGGATGCGTTCCCGATGGACTTGTCTGCTATCGTTGCAAACTTCTATGCACGTGCGGGATTCGTTCACCTGAATAATGGCTCGAGCGGCTCCGTAACCTTTATCGGTACGGTATCTCCTGCCGGTGGTAACTTGAAGGAGCCTGTAACGGAAAATACGAAGAAGGTAGCCCGTTGTTTCTATGCATTGGAACAGGAACGTGCCGACCGTAAACGTTATCCGGCTGTTAACCCCATTGACAGTTACTCCAAATATCTGGAATATCCCGAATTTCAGGAATACATAGCCAAACATATCTCTCCGGCATGGATTGACAAAGTAAATGAAATCAAGACACGTATGTTGCGTGGTAAGGAAATTTCCGAGCAGATTAACATCTTGGGTGATGATGGTGTACCCGTGGAATACCATGTGATTTTCTGGAAATCGGAATTAATTGACTTCGTAATCCTGCAACAGGATGCTTTCGATGCGATAGATGCTGTTACCCCGTTGGCACGTCAGGAATTTATGTTGGATAAGGTGGTTCAGATTTGCCATACGGAATTTAAATTTGATTCCTTCCTCGACGTAATGGAATATTTCAAGAAGATGATCAATATCTTCAAACAGATGAACTATTCCGAATATGAGAGTGAACAATTTAAAGATTTTAATGCACAACTGGACGCATTACTTGCGGAGAATAGAAATTAAAACGAGGTTTTATGAAAGCATTTCAAAAAATATATACAAAGATTACCCAGATTACAAAAGCTACCTGTTCGTTGAAAGCAACAGGAGTAGGGTATGATGAGTTAGCTTCCGTAGACGGTAAGTTGGCCCAGGTGGTAAAGATTATCGGTGATGAGGTTACGTTGCAGGTATTCTCCGGTACGGAAGGTATCCGTACGAATGCCGAAGTAGTGTTTATGGGCAAAGCGCCTTCTTTGAAAGTGGGCGACCAGCTTGCCGGACGTTTCTTCAATGCCTATGGAGAACCAATCGATGGAGGTCCTGTACCGGAAGGTAAAGAGGTGGAAATCGGAGGCCCTTCTGTGAATCCGGTACGCCGCCAGCAGCCTTCGGAGCTGATTGCCACAGGTATTGCAGGTATCGACTTGAACAATACCTTGGTAACAGGACAGAAGATTCCGTTCTTCGCAGACCCTGACCAGCCGTTCAACCAGGTAATGGCAATGGTGGCCCTGCGTGCCCAGTCCGATAAGATTATCCTGGGTGGGATGGGTATGACAAACGACGACTACCTGTTCTTCAAGAATACATTTAGCAATGCAGGGGCTTTGGACCGCATTGTCAGCTTTATCAATACAACGGAAGACCCGTCTGTAGAGCGTATCCTTATCCCGGATATGGCGCTGTGTGCTGCCGAGTATTTCGCTGTGCAGAAGAATGAAAAAGTGCTGGTATTGCTTACCGACATGACCAACTATGCGGATGCTTTGGCTATTGTATCCAACCGTATGGACCAGATTCCTTCCAAGGACTCAATGCCGGGTTCATTGTATTCGGACCTTGCCAAGATTTATGAAAAGGCCGTACAGTTCCCCGATGGCGGTTCTATTACGATTATTGCCGTAACCACTCTTTCCGGTGGCGATATTACCCATGCAGTACCCGATAATACCGGTTATATTACCGAAGGCCAGTTATACTTGCGTAAGGATAGCGACGTAGGTAAGGTTATCGTTGACCCGTTCCGTAGTTTGTCCCGTTTGAAACAGTTGGTAACAGGCAAGAAAACGCGCGAAGACCACCCGCAGGTGATGAATGCTGCCGTACGTCTGTATGCCGATGCTGCCAATGCAAAGACAAAGATGGAGAATGGTTTCGACCTGACCGACTACGACAACCGTACACTTGCCTTTGCAAAGGATTATTCCGAAAAGCTGCTGGCTATCGACGTCAACCTGAATACGACAGAAATGCTCGATGTGGCCTGGGATTTGTTCGGCGAATACTTCAAGCCTGCCGAAGTAAACATCAAGCAGGCATTGGTAGACAAATACTGGAAGAAGTAAGGGCAACATCAGGTTGCTTCAACGAAAAATATAAAATATGGCAATAAAGTTTCAATATAATAAAACCTCCCTTCAGCAATTGGAAAAGCAACTGAAGATGCGTGAGCGTTCCCTGCCTACTATCAAGAGCAAGGAAAGCGCACTGCGTATCGAAGTAAAGCGCACCAAGGATGAAGTGACAAGATTGGAACTTCAGTTGGAACAGGAAATACAAAGCTATGAGAATATGGTAGCCTTGTGGAACGAGTTCAATCCTGAACTTATCCGGGTAAAAGACGTCTCGCTCTCTACAAAGAAGATTGCAGGCGTGATGGTACCGTTGCTGGATGAGATTCAGTTTGAGATTGGACGTTACAGCCTGTTCAATGCCCCGGCATGGTTTACCGACGGTATAGACTTGCTCAAGAAATTGGCACGTACCGGTATAGAAGCCGAGTTTTCGGGGATGAAACTGGAGTTATTGGAGCATGCGCGGAAGAAGACTACTCAGAAGGTCAACCTCTTTGAGAAAGTGCAGATACCGGGCTATAAAGATGCGATCCGTAAGGTGAAACGATTTATGGAAGACGAAGAAAGCCTGTCCAAGTCGTCACAAAAGATCATGAGAGCTAATCAGGAAAAGCGTAAAGCAAAAGAAGAAGCAGAGGAGGCTGAAGTATGATAGTAAAGATGAGCAAATATGCCTTTATGGTATACCATAGGGAATATGATACGTTCTTGGATACACTTCGCAACCTGGGTGTCCTGCACGTAAAGGAAACCAATTCTATCCTCGACAATGCCGAGTTGCAGGCACTGATAGCCGAACGGAAGCAGGTGAATCAGGCTATACGTTTCTGTAAAGCCCTGAACTCGCAGAATAAGGGAGTTACACTTGCCCCGGCTCGCGAGCTTACTAAGAAAGACGGCTTGAAGTTAGTCCGTAAGCTCGAAGATTTGCAGGAAAAGAAGTTACAATATCTCGCAGCTAAAGCCACATTGGAGAAGGACATCTCCTATATGGAAATATGGGGCGATTTCAGTTATGCCAACTTCAACCGCCTGAAACGCGCCGGATATGACGTTACGTTCTTTTCCTGTCCGACATCCAAATATGAGCCGAAATGGGGAGAAGAGTATAATGCTTTTCTGGTGAACAACTACCAGTCGGTTACTTATTTTGTTACGGTAACGAAGGAAGGGACACCCATCGAAATAGATGCCGAACGGCCTAAGATGCCGGACCGCGGTTTGGCGAAGTTGCGTAAAGGATATGACTTGTTGCTGGAAAATATGAAGCAACTGGAAAACCGGTTGAAAGAATATGCTGCCTGCCAATACAACACATTAATTGAAGTGGAGAAGCATATCCAAAACGAATTTAACCTGTCCAATACCCTTGTTCAGACCGACCGTGAGGCGGGCGACAAGCTGATGCTTCTGGAAGGATTTGTTCCTACGGAAGAAGCTCCGGCTATGGAAGAAGCGCTTGAAAAAGACGGTTATTATTTCCAGCAGTTGGATATAGAAGAGGGAGATAAGGTACCCATTAAGTTGCGGAACAATAAATTCAGCAAGTTGTACGAACCGATTACAAAGATGTTCTCGCTTCCCAACTATAGCGAATTTGACCCGACTCCGTTCTTTGCTCCGTTCTTCATGCTGTTCTTCGGGCTTTGCTTCGGCGACGGTGGATACGGCTTGTTGGTGCTGATTGTTTGTACGATACTGAAAAAGAAGGTTAATCCGGACTTTAAACCCTATCTGACACTGTTCCAGTATTTGGGACTGGCTGCCGTGATAGTCGGTACTTGTACCGGTTCATTCTTCGGTATAGAACTTGCAAAAATTCCGGCATTGGCATCTGTGAAGGAATACTTTGTAAACAGCGACAACCTGATGACCTTCTCAATCATTATCGGATTGGTTCAAATCATATTCGGTAAAGCTGTTGCGGCATTGAAAATTATGTCACAGAAAGGGACCAAGTACGGTATAGCCCCGTTTGCCTGGGTATTTATCATTACAGCTTTATGCTGTGCTTTCGGCTTGCCGATGCTGAATGTCCATCTGCCGGAAATAGCAACGAATATCTTTATGGGTATAGCTGCGGTAGGCGTATTGGTGGCATTCCTGTATAACACGCCGGGCAAGAACATCTTCCTGAACTTCGGTACAGGGTTATGGAATACCTACAATATGGCATCCGGCCTGTTGGGAGATACCTTATCTTACATCCGTTTGTTTGCAATCGGATTGACCGGTTCTATCCTGGGCGGCGTATTCAATTCGTTGGCAGTGGATATGACGGAAGGCATGAATGTGGTATTACGCGTGATTTGTATGCTGCTTATTTTGCTGGTAGGACATGCTATCAATATCGGATTGTGTACAATCAGTTCGCTGGTTCACCCGCTTCGTCTTATTTTTGTGGAATATTACAAGAATGCGGAATTTGAAGGTGGCGGTAAGGAATACCAACCGTTCCGGAAATTATAATCAAACAAGTAAATTAAATAATAACAAAAGAATAAATTAAAACAGTTTTTATTATGGAACCAATTTTATTAGCTTATCTGGGTATTGCAATAATGACAGGTTTAACCTTCATTGGCAGTAGTTATGGTGTAACAATCTGCGGTAACGCAGTAGTGGGAGCAATGAAGAAAAACCCGGATGCACTGGGTACTTATATTGCGTTGAGTGCATTGCCTTCTTCACAAGGTTTGTACGGTTTCGTTGGTTATTTTATGATGCAGAAATTCCTGGTGGAAGGTATTTCCATGTTGACTGCAACGGGTGTGTTCGGAGCAGGATTAGTATTGGGATTTGCAGGTTTCTATTCATCTATCCGTCAGGCACAGGTTTGTGCTAACGGTATTGCCGGTGTAGGTGCAGGTCATAACGTATTCGGTGCAACTATGGTGATGGCCGTATTCCCTGAATTGTATGCTATCCTTGCATTGCTGGTGGTTATCCTGATTGGTGGTACGCTGCCTGTAGCATAATATAAAATAAGAGAGTAAAGGAAAAGGCTGCTTCTTCGGAGGCGGCCTTTTTTTGTTTATTATCAAAATGTCAAAGTGACATTTTGATAATAAACCTGTATGCTCCTTCTTTTGTATGGGTAGAGAGACGGTGCCTCTTTCAAATATGCCGCTCTCGCGAAGTTAAGGTTTGTCGATTTGTCATAAGAAATGACGAAGGGGTTACTAATTGAATGGAGTCCGGAAATTGATTTATTAGGCACGGATTTCGCGGATTACACGGATTAGTAAAATACGTCATATACTAATCCGTGTAATCCGCGAAATCCGTACCTAAATATAATGTTATGTTTTATGAAAAATAACAATCAAATTGATATTCCTGTCGAGTTTGGTTTTCAGACCATTCCAGAACCGCGTCGATACCCGATAACATCTGAAAACAAAGCATATATGCTTTAAAATCGAAACATATATGTTTTGAA
>UQLN01000076.1 GCA_900541965.1 uncultured Parabacteroides sp.
CTTATTTAGACTCAAAAATATTTATGCGTAGTTCCACAACTTTTCGGGGTGATCCCATTTCTTTCCTAAGTAATGTACCGGATACCAAGCAGCCAGGAATCCAATTCCGATAACGGTAACAAATATGGTTAGAATATCACTGCTAACCAAACGGACCGGATAGGCGTCAATAACGAATGCTCCGGAAACTTCCCCTAATTTAAGTAGTCCGAACTCCTGTTGCAAGAAGCAAAGTACCACACCAAGCAGAATACCGGTTAAAGCCCCGAAACCGGAAATCATCCAGCCTTCAAATAAAAATATCTGCCGGATTAGTTTGTCGTTAGCTCCCATATTGCGCAATGTAAGTACGTCATCTTTCTTTTCTATCATTAACATCGATAAAGAGCCGACCACATTAAATAGAGCAAGACCGAGGATAAAACACAATATCAGGAATGTCATCCATTTTTCTCCTTGCATCATTTTGTAGGAAGCATCCTGTTGTTCATACCTGTCCTTAACAACAAATTCGTCACCCAGTATGGATTTAATCTGCTCTTTAAGAACCTGGATATTCGTATCAGGTGTCACTCCCAATTCGATGGCTGTTACTTCATTGTTGTAATGGAATAGGGAACGTGCTAATGCAAGTGGTATCAGCATGACCTTGTCATCGTACACTTGTTGGTTGGTTGCATATACTCCCCGTGTGAAAGCATATTCCAGATTAAAAGAAGTAGCGGGATTGGAAAGGTTGACTTTTTCATCCCTTTTAGGTACATATATTTCTAAAGGATCGGCAAAGTTGGCCCTTATTCCGAGGCGTGAAGCCAGTCCCACCCCCGGTATGGCATAATTGGCTACTTCGTCGTATAGAATAAAATCCCCATCAATCAGGATACTGTCGATATTTGTCAGATACCGGAATGTATCGTCGACCCCTTTGATTGTTGCAACATCCTGTCGGTCTTTGTAACGAACTAAGGCATTATCTTCCAAGACTTCGCTGAAATAAGTGATTTCAGGCAGTTTTTTAACCTTTTGCAAAGAGGCTACCGAAGGGTCGAATACCTTACCGTGGCGCGGTGTTATTTTTAATACCGGGTCGAAATTGCTGAACATAGAAGCAACCAGGCTTTCAAACCCGTTGAATACAGACAAAGCACAGACCAATGCGGTTGTGGCAATCATTACCCCACAAACCGAAACCATCGAAATTATGTTGATGGCATTGTGGGATTTCTTTGAAAAAAGGTAACGCCTGGCTATATAAAACGGGAAGTTCAACGCTTCAGATTTTATTGTTTCAACAGATTGTCTATATTCTCGATATAATCCAGAGAGTCGTCGATAAAGAAACTCAATTCCGGAATTTTACGCAACTGCATACGAACACGTTGTCCTAAATCAAAGCGGATCGCTTTTGTATTGGCACGGATCGCTTCCAGCAATTCTCCTGATTTTTCAGAAGGGAAAATACTTAGATAGATGCGTGCAACACTTAAGTCTGCACTAACACGGACTACAGAGACGGATATCAGTACACCCTGCATTGCTTTTGCTTCTTTCAGGAAGATATCACCCAGTTCTTTTTGAAGAAGACGTTCTATTTTGCTTAATCTTGTTCTTTCCATAATTTTCTAATTTTATTTTTTCCAAATCATTGTCAGACCGTCGCGCAAAGGTAAGATAACTTTTTCAATACGTGGGTCTTCCTTTATTTTATCATTAAAACTAAGGATACCGATTGTTTGTTTATCCGATGCGTGAGGTTTCTCCAGAACTTTTCCGTCCCATAACGTATTGTCGGCAAGAATCAACCCTCCCGGGCGAACCAATGGGAATACCATATCGAAATATTCTGAGTACAATCGTTTGTCTGCATCGATAAAGACCATATCAAATGTTTCATCCAGGGTTGGGATGATTTCAAGAGCATCCCCAAAATGTAATTTGATTTTGTCCTTATGTGGTGACTGGTTCAGGTATTTCTGTATAAAGTCCTCCATCTCGTCGTTAATTTCGAGGGTGTGGATTAAGCCGTCTGCCTCCAGCCCTTCAGCCATACAAAGGGTAGCATAAGCGGTGTATGTCCCTATTTCCAATATCCGGTGGGGACGAAGCATCCGGCAGAACATTTTCAGGATACGTCCCTGTAAATGCCCTGACAACATACGCGGACGAAGGAGATTTACGTGCGCATCCCTGTTAAGGGTTGCAAGTAAATCTCCTTCATCGTCGCTATGAGACAGGATATACTCCTCTAATGTCATGTATCAAATTAGTCTTTAAACGTCGGGAGCTGGTAATCTTTTCCTGCATCCAACACTTTTCCAACATTATTAATTTCAAGGAAACTTGTACCGCCTCCTTCACCAAAGCTTCCGCTCAGGTAAGCAACCATATCGTTGCGTGTAATGCGGCCGCTCTTGATCAATTCGTTAAGAGCCTGATAGAAATAACCGCGACGGCTATGGTCGAAAGGTTGGTAAACTGCCCATACTCCGTAAGATAATGAGAGCATGCGGGTGGTACGGTGGTTATAGCAGATGGCAAACACGGTGGAGGTTCCACGGAAAGCTGCCAGATAACGGGCTGTGCGACCTGTATAACTATCTGTAATAATCGCTTTTACATGTAGTTTCGAAGAAGATTTTACAGCCTGTTTTGCTAAAAAAGAAGTAACATCCAGATCATTGCCTTCAATAGGAACGCGGATATCATTAGCCGATAATTTTGTTTTTTCAGCTTCACGTGCAACTTTAGTCATTGTTTGTACTGCTTCGACCGGGTATTTTCCATAAGCAGTTTCACCACTTAACATCAATGCGTCTGTACGGTAGTAGATTGCATTAGCTATATCTGTTACCTCGGCACGAGTCGGGCGTGGGTTGGAAATCATGGAGTGAAGCATCTGTGTTGCCACGATTACCGGCTTTTTCACTTCTACGCATTTACGTATCAGTGTACGTTGGATGCCCGGGATTTTCTCGGCAGGAACTTCGATACCCAAATCACCACGTGCAATCATAACTCCATAAGCTACTTCCAGGATTTCGTCGATATTATCCACTCCTTCCTGATTTTCGATTTTTGCGATGATTTTTATAGGGCTTCCATATTCGTCCAGAATACGTTGGATATCCATTACGTCTTGTTTGCTGCGAACAAATGAATGTGCAATAAAATCAAGGTCGTTTTCAATCGCCCACACAATATTTTTGCGGTCTTTTTCTGTCAACGATGGTAAATTGATACGTACCCCCGGAACATTTACGCTTTTACGGCTGCCTAAAGTGGCGTCGTTTTCTACTTCGCAAACCAGATAATCGTCTTTTTTATCGATAACTTTCAGTTCCAGGTCTCCATCGTCAATCAAGATATCACTACCGACATTCAGGTCGTTTGCGAAATTCTTATACGATACATAAATGAAATCATGCGAAGTTTCTTTATCCGGATTACCTGCGATATTCACGATTTCTCCGGTTTTGAAAGGAATGGGGGCTTGGGCTGTCGTTGTGCGGACTTCCGGACCTTTTGTGTCCATCAGGATACCTATACGGTCGGATACGGCACGGACATTATTTACAACTTTAGCTAATCCTTCTTCTGCCATGTGAGCCGTATTAAGGCGCACTACATTCATTCCCGCTTTATATAATGCGTCGACAAAATCCACATCACAGCGCTGGTCAGAAACAGTAGCAACAATCTTCGTATGCTTTAACATATAACCTTTTTTATTCATTGGAGATTAAGTACCGGTACTTATGCTTCACCGGCTTAGGTCCAACTTCTATTAAACATCTTTTTACCTATTATTCTTATTGTAATCTTTATTCTTCCGTAAGGAAAGAGTCAAGGGCCAACCGGTAGGAATCGAGCCCGAAGCCCAGAATAACTCCTTTACAGGCTGCCGAAATCATGGAAACATGACGGAAGGTTTCCCGTGCATGTACATTGGATATATGCACTTCAATGACTGGGGTCGTTACAGCTTTTATTGCATCATGTAATGCTATGGAGGTATGCGTATAAGCTCCGGCATTCATGATAATTCCATCATAATCAAAACCAACCTCATGTATCTTGTTAATCATTTCTCCTTCTATATTGCTTTGAAAGTAAGCAATTTCGCATTGGGGATATTTTGCACGCAATTTGCTTAAATAGTCTTCAAATGAAGCTTTGCCGTATACTGTTGGCTCCCGTTTGCCTAACAGATTAAGATTTGGGCCGTTGATAATCTGAATTTTCTTCATTTTGCTGTAATTTGTTACCTTTGTATTATCCATCCTTCAACGGATGAAAAATACCGTGCAAAGGTAATGATTTAATTTGACACATACATAATGACCAATCTATAATGCAACAGGGAAAAGATATAATTAACCGATATAATACCTATCTCCGTTTGGAGAAAGCGCTTTCTGCCAATTCCATTGATGCCTACCTGACTGACCTGGACAAGTTAATCCGTTTTGTGGAAAGCGAAGGACTGAAGTTTGATGAAGTGTCTTATGAAAATCTTCAACAATTTGTCGCCCAGCTTCATGATGTGGGAATCCATCCGCGGTCGCAGGCAAGAATTATTTCAGGTATCAAATCGTTCTATCGTTTTCTTTTCCTGGATGGCTATATAACAGTTGATCCGACCGAATTGTTAGAAACTCCCAAGATTGGATTGAAACTTCCTGAAGTATTGAGTGTGAATGAAATAAATGATATATTGGACTCCATAGATCTTTCTGTTCCGGAAGGACATCGTAACCGGGCGATGTTGGAAGTTTTGTATAGTTGCGGTTTGCGTGTTTCAGAACTTATAAATCTTCGTTTTACGGATATTTATATTGACGAAGGATTTATAAAAGTAGAAGGGAAAGGTGGCAAACAAAGATTGGTCCCGATATCGGATATAGCTATACGGGAGATAAAGAATTATTTGTATGACCGTAATACGGTCGTAGTGAAAAAAGGATTCGAGGATGTATTGTTTTTAAGTCGCCGGGGAACTTCATTATCGCGTATCATGGTGTTTCATATTATTAAGCAACAAGCTGAACTGGCAGGAATAACAAAGAATGTAAGTCCGCATACCTTCCGGCATTCTTTTGCGACCCATTTATTGGAGGGTGGAGCGAACCTTCGTGCCATCCAGGAAATGCTGGGGCACGAAAAGATTACTACCACTGAAATTTATACACATATAGACCGTCAGTTTTTGCGGAAAGAGATTTTGGAACATCATCCGCGAAATAAATAGGATAAATCAGATTAACGGCTGTATTCTTCCTATTAGTTCATCTCCTAAAGCTCGTTTTACAACAATATGTTCTTTAACGGCTGTGACGAACGGGTTGCTCTCGAAAATGCCTCGTACACCTTCAAAGTCTTCCTGTTTTTCTTTGGTGGAACCATCTACTCCGAAGCCGGTCATGGAAATGAGGGAGAACTCCTTGCGGGCGTCTTTGTATAAACGCTCATCCAGCCCGATAACGGAATCTTTCCAGCAGCATACGATATTAATGATTTGTTGTGCGGAAACACTGCCCAGGTCTATCTGGTAATATTCCTGTATCTGGTTGTAAGCCCATGTCCATTCCATTTCATAATAACGTTTATGCATGGAGGTGAAAAAATCTTCGATGACATCCAGCGAATGAATATTACCGTTTTCGATTTCTTCGATTAAACAATCCAGTTCAACTTTTGGTAAAAAGAGCCCGGATAAATCCAGCCATTCACCGAGTCCTTGCTGGCAAGTGGGTTTTAACTGCTCCCAGACTTCTTCTATCGATTTGAAGGCTGTGCCTTCCAGTCGTTTGATCAGGGAATTACCCAGGAACTTATTGACCGCCATCTTATACAGTTCAAGAGCTGTACGTAGAGAGGCCCCTTTGATGCGGGTATTTTGGTAGTAATAGATTTCGGATGTTTCTCCGACCAGGCTTTGGAGATTTCTCAATATTTCCGAGGCCTTAAGCATTTTCTGGATGGTATACGGACTGAGAAGATTATAATTAATCATATCCAGGCGGACCGGGTCTTTCCGTTTGTCACGTTTAGGCCATTTTTGGGCATCACGGATAGTTCCTACGCTCCGGAGGTTTACACCTGGAACCAGATAGGTCTCGTCATCATTTTCAATCAGATAAGAGAAAGGCATATCTGTTGTGTCGCTATGGTGGTGATGGCGTCCCATAACCAGTGAAAAAGCTCCGACGCGGGCAGGCCATAAGATATAAGAATCACTGGTGGTTTTGGAACCACGCTCCACAATTCCCTGGTGAATAGGCCCTAATTTATACATATGGTTACTCTGGTTGGAGCCACTGCCTGCATTCAGAAATGAATACATGCCTGCAATCAGTAAGCTGCTTTTATGCATGGACACAGTAAACGGACCGGCAAAAATAGCACATGCTTCACCGTTTTCAAATGCACAATTACTGAATAGCAAAGAATCGTGTGCGGAGAAATTATGTGTTATGTGGCAAGCTTGTCCGATAAAACAACGGATAATTTTTGCGGCATCGGCAACAACCGCACCGGAAGATATGATGAAATCCTGGGCAATTACACTGTCGCCAATATAAACAGGGGCCGTTTCATTACTGTTGATGGTTCCGTTATAAAGCCGGGTACTGTTTTCTATGGTCGTATAATCGCCAATAGCAACATTACGTATTGTACCGGTATTAATAATCCGCACTTGTTTGCCTATTTTCCCACGATCTGAACTGATGCTTTTTGAATAATCGGCTATCAGTTCCTGTAAGCGTCCAATCAATAAGGGACGGTGGCGGTAAAGAGCTATGACATAGGCTAAAGAGGCCGATAATGCGTTATAGATAGGGACTTCACGTCCTCCGGTTTCATTCAATACGGAAACAGGAATATTGTTTCCGAAAGAACTTTCTCCTTCGACAAACATGACATTGATATTCAGAATAACACATTCGTCACCGATTTCATAATTGGCAATGTAATTATGTACATCTTCTATCAGGACATTGTTCCCTATCGTACAGTTATGGAGGGAGGCATTGCGGATTCCGCTGTGTTTTCTAACTCCTCCGGCAAATGTTATTTCTTTTTCAAAATAGCCTAATACAATATCTCCGGAGAAACGGGTATTACTTACAAATTCGGGTCTAAAGGGAACTGCAACTGTTATGTTCTCCCAATTTTCGGCACTACAGCCATTTGATTGCAACCGGACGATTTCATCCGGTTGTAATTTTCTTGTTTTGTCCATAATTTATTGTTCTTCTTCATCGTATTGCTGGAAGAGGAAATCGTTATAGGGAAAACGGGTGATGTGGATTTGTTTTACCCGTTCATACAATAAAGATTTCAGTGCATCGATATTTGTCCGTTCTTTCGCAGAGACAAATATGCAATTATCCTGTAATTTCCCCATCCAAGTTCGTTTTAATTCATCGAGGTCTATATTTTCTCTGGTACGTGGTGTCAAATCATCTTCATCTTTTTGTACAAAAGTGAAGGCATCGATTTTATTGAACACCATAATCATCGGTTTTTCCGAATTGTCTATTTCTGCTAAAGTCTTATTTACTACTTCAATCTGTTCTTCAAAGGTCGGATGGGAAATATCTACTACATGAACCAGTAAATCGGCTTCCCGTACTTCATCCAGGGTTGATTTAAACGATTCGACCAATTCTGTAGGCAATTTACGGATGAAACCTACTGTATCAGACAAAAGGAACGGGAGGTTTTCCACAATTACTTTGCGAACAGTTGTATCTAATGTGGCAAATAGCTTGTTTTCTGCAAAAACTTCACTTTTGCTTAGCTGGTTCATTAGCGTGGACTTGCCGACATTTGTGTAACCGACTAATGCCACGCGTACCATTTTCCCCCTGTTTTTGCGTTGTACGCTTTTCTGTTTGTCTATCTCAACCAGATCCCGTTTCAACTTTGAAATCTTGTCCAGGATAATACGTTTATCCGTTTCAAGCTGGGTTTCACCCGGACCGCGCATTCCCACTCCGCCACGTTGACGCTCCAAGTGTGTCCACAACCGGGTCAGGCGGGGCAACATGTATTTATACTGGGCAAGCTCGACCTGTGTCTTGGCATGAGCCGTTTGGGCACGGCGGGCAAATATATCGAGAATGAGGTTGGTACGGTCCAATATTTTGACCTGCAATTCCTTTTCTATATTGCGTAATTGCTTGGCAGAAAGTTCGTCGTCGAATATAACCAGACCGATTTCATTTTCTACCACATATTCTTTGATTTCCTGTAATTTACCGCTGCCTACAAAAGTTGTGGTATTTGGATAGTCCATTTTTTGTGTAAAACGCTTGACGGCATCCACACCAGCTGTATCAGCAAGGAATGCCAGTTCATCCAGATATTCCTTTACTTTTTGCTCGTTTTGTTCGGCAGTGACCAGACCTACTAAAACAGCCTTTTCTGTTTGTGCTTCGGATATGATAAATTCTTTCATACGGCAAAGATAATCATTTCGGTTATTTCTTTATATTTGTAAGCAAATTAACAAACCTAAATTGTATTAACTATGAAAAAGAGAATGTTACAATGCTATCTGTTTAGTGTACTGCTCAGCCTTTCTTTCGTCTTTCAATCTGTTAAAGCCCAACTTTCCGATCCTGCCGGGTGGCGTGAATTTGTGGATAGTAATGAAAATGTACTTATATCGGATACATTCCGTTTACAGACATTCGGTGATTCAAAGGGGGATAACTGGAATTACCAGACTCAGGGTTCTGTTAAAATTATGGACGTGTCTTCTGTCGATATAGATAATCTTGGCGGTAAAATGGGATTAAGGATTTCTCCGGGAGCCAGTTTGCTCTTTTCAAAATATGACCGGACTCATTCGGATGTGTCTGTAAATCTTTATTATGGAGGGAATTACTTAAACCGTTCGGATTTGCTGGATATAACGATTTATTATGAGGAAGGGGAGAAAATCAATAATCTTTTTCGTCCGTCAAAAGATAATGCTTTCTGTCAGTATTCATCGGTTCTGATAAGAAATAATCCGGTTGCATTTACGGTAAATGCAGCATTTTCAGATAATACAAAGGGGTATTATTGTGTGAAGTATGCGCTGGCGTCGGGTAAAATTCAGCAATATTCCTTATTTGAAGGCAGAGGGAACTGGCAGGATACACTTCGTTGGTCTCATCTTCCGGCTTTGAGGAATAGGTGTGCGTTGATTCAGGGTAATATGGTATTATCTTCTGAAATTTATTGTAAACAGGTTTGTATGGGTGGAGCGACTATGCACATTACCCGGGACGGTTGTCTGAGTACGGAAGATCTGCAGTTGTATAATACAGAGCTGGTCTCTCAAGGCCGGATGAAGATAAATGGACGTATTAAGCTACAGAAAAAGCTGGAAGAAACCGGGAAATGGTATTTTGTCTCATTCCCTTTTAATGTATATCCGGGCAATGTGGGAGAAGGTCTTGAACAGAAAGATGGAACACCTAATGCAGGTGGAAATTTCTTTTATGTCCAGCGATATGATGGGGAAAGAAGGGCGAATAGTAACCAGGCTTCCGGTAATTGGGAGGTCCTGCCTGTTATAACTTCTCCGGAAACCCCGTTGTTTGAAAAGAATAAAGGATATTTAATAGCTTTGGATGAGAAAGCAGATAACAAGATTCTTACCGTTTTTTCCGAACCGGGTGAAATTCCGGATGATTTTGCAAAGAATGGTATTATTCCGGTGGATGTCCCGGCTTCTACAGGAGAAGCCAAACCGGAAAATTACGGTTGGTATCTTTGTGGAAATCCTTTTCCGGCTCCTCTGTCTCTTTCCCGGATACGGAATAATCCGGCTTTGGATGGTTATGTATATGTGTATGAGGGGAATCAGTATAAGGCATATCCGGTAGGGAGTAATTACGCCCTTCCCTCTTTTGCTGCGTTTTTTGTAAAAGCATCTGCCGGGACTCAATTAGAGGTTATTAATCTTGATACATCTGATGAAAATGTTTTGTTACAATTGGCTTCTCCGCTAAGCTCGATGAAGATGGAGCCGCTTTCGGTTATGAATATTTCTGCTTCGGAAGAGATGAAGGAAAGTGAAGTATCGAGTTTTGTCAGAGATAATACTGTTTATATAAACCGGGGTAAAGGGAATGGTTATGTCCGTTTATTTAATCTTGCCGGAAGCTGTCTGTTTACACAAGCAATAGGGGAAGGAAGCCAGTCTGTGCCATTAACTTGCCCCTCCGGTATCTATATTGTCGAGGTTGTATCAGGAGAATATAATGCGCGATATAAAACTGTAATATCCAGATAAAAAATGATTTACTAACATTCCTTATAAGTTTTGAGCAGGAAGGTATACAATATTTTTCCTAAGTTTGCGCCCCGTTTAAATGTTAAAAGCATGAAAAGAATTAATATTACTACAGTAGTCTTATTGATTTATCTAGTCGTTATATCCATAATCGGCTGGCCGGGTAAATATGTCCAGCCGGATTATGTGAAATATTTTTGTACGATAGGCATTACTCTTGTTGTTATTTTCTTTTTGCGTTTTATACAGATAAAACGTTTTAAGATGCGTGAAAAGGCTAAAAAAGAAAAAGAGTAAAGAAGATTGAGGCTATCCGTGAATCTGTATAAGAAAAAAGAATTTCCGCATCTGCTATTGTTCCAAAAACAGAGGTTTTAGTGTTAATACCTTTCTTATGTTTTTTCCAAACCATAGTTATGATTTTCCAAAACCATAGTTATGATTTGGGAAAAACATAACTATGAGGCTATCGTACACACAAATCTAAATCCACTTCCGGGAATTATTTATTTTTCATGAACAAAGCTATATTTCTACAAAAGAGGTAGGACTTTTGTATAGAAGAAAAGCAGGTCTTTTAGAGCTAATGATGACTTTCATTTATGTATTTCATAAAAAATATATCGTTTTTCGATAAAAACATTTGGAGATATAAAATATAATATATTCTTTTGCATATCGAAAAACGATAAATAATATCTGCAAAACAAAATAACAACTCTATGAAGACAAGATTAAATATACTGACATATCTGATACTTCTGGCTTTCGGATTACAAATGGGATATTCGCTTTTCTATTCCTGGAGTGATATTTCTTCTTCTTTCCGGAGAGGATATGAAAAAGCAGACAGATTTTCGGAGAAAAGATTTGAATCCGGTAAAAAACAGAACAAGGATGAATCTCTGAACAGCCATTGGCTGACTTTGCGGAAGAACGAAGCAGGTCCGGCTCTTATCGATTCAGTATATAATACAAAGACCGGTAAATATGCTCCGGCTAGCATAACGGGTGTATTGGTTGAAATACCGGAGGAAGGAACTACCGGTTATTCTATATTGATATGCATGCTTGGAATGTTTTTGCTTCCAACGATAATTGTTTTGGTGATTCTGTTTCTCAAATTGATAAATTCGGTTAAATCAGCCGCAATATTTACGTATGCAAATATTTGGCGTTTGAGAGGAATGGGAATTTGTCTGCTTATTTTGGGGGCTGTATCTGTATTGGGAAATTATGCAGGGTGGCTTACTGCTACTTCTTTAATAGATATTCCGGGATACCGGATAACATCTCAGGATATTATTGAATTTTCTTGGTTTATCAATGCGGCGGTTTTGTTTCTTGCTGCTGAGATTTTTGCCATGGGATTAAGAATGAAAGAAGAACAGGAATTAACAATATAAATACATAAAATAGTATGAAACAGTTTTTTAAAACAGTATTTGCCTCCACTTTCGGAGTGCTGATAGCAGTGGGTATTCTGGGACTTTGTTCCTTTTTCATGATTGTAGGCATTGCTGCCAGTGCCGGAGGTTCGTCTGAGTATGTACCGGAAAAGAATGCAGTCTTTAAACTGTCTTTATCAGGTACATTGGTGGAACAGGCAGTTAAAAATCCATTTTCCGAATTGATGGGTGAGAGTAGTAGCCAAGTCGCTGTTCAGGATGTGATTAAGGCAATTCGTCGTGCTAAAACAAATGAAAATATAAAAGGAATCTATATGGAAGCCGGTTCCTTATCAGGGGGCTTTGCCAGTTTGGAGGCTATCCGTCGTGAATTGCAGGATTTTAAAGAAAGCGGAAAGTTTATAGTTTCTTATGGAGATTCTTATACACAAGGAAGCTACTACCTATGCAGTGTTGCCGATTCCGTTTTTCTGAATCCGCAAGGAAGTGTATCGCTTGTTGGTCTTGCTTCACAGGGCATATTTTATACAGGTCTTGCCGAAAAAATCGGGGTGGAACATTATATCTTTAAGGTAGGAACTTATAAAAGTGCGGTAGAACCGTATTTCCTGAAAAAGTTTAGTGATGCTAACCGTGAGCAGCTAACAGCTTTATTAGGTAGCGTGTGGGGTAATATTACTTCTGCAATTGAGGGTAGTCGCGCTATTTCTTCCGATGAATTGAATCGTTATATGAATGAAGGCTTGGCAATGGGACAGGCTTCTAATGCTATCGACAGTAAACTGGCTGACGGGCTCCGTTATCGTTATGAAGTGGAAAATACGGTAAAAGAAATGGCAGGGCAGGATGCTGATGGCAAGTTGAAAACTGCGGATGTGGATAAAGTCGCTTCCATTAAAGTAAAAGAAAAAGAGAATAAGGATAAGATTACAGTTTTGTATGCGGAAGGTGAGATCAGAGAGGATGAATCTTCTTCTCCTTTCGGTGCGGATGAGCAGGTTATTTCAGAGGAAATGGCAAAAAAACTGCGTAAGTTGAAAGATGACGATAACGTGAAAGCTGTTGTATTCCGTGTAAACTCTCCGGGTGGCAGTGCTTATCTTTCTGAACAAATATGGAAAGAGGTTGTAGAGTTGAAGGCAAAGAAGCCAATTGTAGTGTCTATGGGAAATTATGCGGCTTCCGGTGGATATTATATTTCCTGTGCTGCAAATAAGATTGTTGCAGAACGTACGACCCTGACCGGTTCAATCGGTGTATTTGGTGTATTTCGTAATTTTACCGGAACCTTTGAAAAATTGGGTGTGACAACAGATATTGTAAAAACAAATACGTTTGCCGATTTAGGCGATATAAGCCGTCCGATGCGTGAAGATGAAAAGGCATTGATACAGCGTAGCATAGAGCAAACTTATGATTTGTTCCTGACGCGTTGTGCCGATGGCCGTGGCATGACAAAAGCGGAGATCGATTCTATCGGGCAAGGACGTGTATGGACAGGCGAACAGGCTTTGGAAAGAGGTTTGGTTGACCAGTTGGGAGGTCTGGATGTGGCTATTAAGGAAGCTGCGACTTTAGCGAATTTAACGGATTATTCCGTAACGGTTGCTGATGGTCCGAAAGACTTCTTTACTAAGTTCCTTGAAAAGAAAATGGACGGAGTAAAAGTATCCATGGTAAAATCTGTGTTGGGTGAAGAACAGTTCAAGTTGTTCTCTGCTATCCGGCAGGCAGAAACCGAATCAGGTATCATTGCTCGTATGCCGTTTACTATTAGTGGATTATAAGCGTTAATAATTCATGCGATGAAGAAACAATTGAATATAATCTGTATACTGGTATTCCTTAGCTTGGGCTTTTCTTTGCTTCCCCATATTTATGCAATGGGCACAGGTTTTGTCGCTGGTTTTAAAGAAGGTTGGAATGAAACAAGGGTATTGAAAAGAGGCCTGTCGGAAACAACTCATAGAAGTCCTGTAGAATTGTTTTTAATGCCTGATTTTGGTGGTAATGTAATTCAGTTGGAGAATCTTAAAACAGGAAAGATGCTGGATGTGCAGATGGTCAGTGCTATCGTATGGACGGACCAGAATGCACAAGGTATTCCGAGTTTTATATTTGCTATTCTGGAGTTTATTTATATTGTTACCATTGTCTGGGCCGTCATCAGTTTTTATAAATTGATAAACACGATCAACCACCAGATTATATTCGATTGGATTAATGTCCGCCGGTTAAATAAATTGGGAATACTATTGTTGATTTCTGCTGTCATAGTAATAATAATCAATTTGTTGAATTATTATTCGGTGGCAGAAGATATTGCCCTGGATGGCCATTCAATGAATTTCTTTGAAGTGTTTAACACGATTAATTTGATATTGGGCTTGATAGCCCTTTTGGTAGGCCGTATATTCGCTATGGGTATTCGCTTGCGTGAGGAACAGGAGTTGACTATCTAAAAAAAGGAATAAAAAAGATATGGCTATAATTGTAAATTTGGATGTGATGATGGCGAAACGGAAAATCTCGCTGGGAGAACTGGCGGAACGTATCGACATTACACCAGCGAACCTGTCTATTTTAAAGACAGGGAAAGCGAAAGCCATACGCTTCTCCACCCTCGAAGCAATTTGTAAGGAGCTGGATTGTCAACCGGGGGATATATTAGAGTTTAAAGACGGAGATTAAGATTATCAGGCATATAAATAGTCTGATGGCTTACAATTTGTAAGTGAGTGTGTGGCGTTATTGTTGTAAAAATATTTTCGTAGTGTTAAATATGATGTATTTTGTGACTATTTGTAATGATGGTGTTGCTTAATGTGGATAAAACGACTACTTTTGCGCGATATTTTGAAA
Organism: uncultured Parabacteroides sp.; assembly: GCA_900541965.1. Taxonomy (GTDB): domain Bacteria; phylum Bacteroidota; class Bacteroidia; order Bacteroidales; family Tannerellaceae; genus Parabacteroides. The sequence goes on from UQLN01000076.1 coordinate 14,566, forward strand.
TGAGCAACTCTCATAATACTTTTTTATAATATTTCATAGACACATAGAAAAGGCACGAATAACAAAAGACGTGAGTCCCTGTTATTAGTGCCTTTCTTCTTTTTACTTATAAATTTCATGTAAAAGCTCTTTCTCTTTGTGATTGCGTACGTCTTTTAGTATCTTCTGCAGTTTGTAAACTATTTCCGGATGTTGCATGGCTTCATTCTGCTGTTCGTTCACTTTATGCATATCGTAAAGTGACGGTGCTTTCTGATAGCCTGTTTCAATCATCGGTCCGAACAAAATCATAGGAGGGCCGTAGCTGGGCTCAATGTACTTCCAGTCTTTTGTGCGCACAGAAAGTGTATGATCATTAGCCTGTTCGATTACCCAGGGACGATCCGTTTTGTCTGTTCCCAACCAATTACCCAAACGGTTATAGCTGTCGGGAGCACTACCCTTTGGAAGTGTTGCATTTAACAACGTTGCTAAAGAGCGGAACCAGTCGATCTGAGAAACCAGCACATCGGATACTTCTCCTTTTTCAACGTATTTCGGCCAGCTTACAATTGCAGGGATACGGGTGCCGGCTTCGAAAGCACTATACTTACCTCCGCGAAGGGGACCGCTCGGATTGTGTTTGCTGGCAGCAGCGAGTTCGACAGCATGGTCATCGTAACCATCATCCAAGACGGGACCGTTATCGCTGGAAAGGATGATCAAAGTGTTTTCACGCAGCCCCAATTTGTCAAGTGCATCAACTAACTGCCCTACTGTCCAGTCAAACTGAACGATAGCATCTCCTCTCAGACCCATTGGATTTTTGCCACGGAAGCGGTCATTCGGGAAGCGGGGTACATGTACGTCGTTGGTTGCAAAATACATAAAGAAAGGTTTGTCTTTATTCTGCTTCATGAAGTCAATAGCATGGGAAATTATGGAGTCGGCAATGTTTTCGTCTTTCCAAAGAGCCTTGCCGCCACCTTTCATATAACCGATACGGCCGATGCCGTTTACGATAGCCATATCGTGTCCATGGCTGTGTTTCAGGTTATAAAGCAGTTCCGGATGATCTTTGCCCAGCGGTTCGCCTTCGAAAGGCTTCTCATAGCTGATTTCGATTGGTGCAGACGGGTCGTAATTGGCTACTTTTCCGTTTTCAATAAATACACAGGGTACGCGGTCTGCTGTAGCTGCCATGATATAGGAATAGTCGAATCCTAGATCGTCCAATCCGGTTGGAAGCGGAGCATTCCAATCTTGTTCACCGTCTTTGTCTCCCAGGCCGAGATGCCATTTGCCGAATGCGGCCGTTTTGTAGCCGCTGTTCTTGAACATATCGGCTATGGTATACCGTTCTGGGCGGATAATCATTCCGGCATTTCCCGCAGCAATATCCGTACCGGGCTTACGCCATGCATATTCGCCAGTCAGCATGGAATAGCGCGAGGGTGTACTGGTGGAGGCTGTTGCATGGGCATTCGTGAAACGGATACCACTAGCTGCCAGTTTATCTACATTCGGGGTTTTCGCACCTGGACCTCCGTAACATTGCAAATCGCCATAACCTAAATCATCGGCGTAGATGAAAATGACATTGGGTGTCTTGGCTTCTTTAATTGTTTGTCCTTTCTGGGCAAAAGCGAAACAGGGAACAAGAACTGATACGCCTATTTTTAGCAAAGCTGTTGTTGTCATGATATAACTTTTTAATATTGAACTAAATCCGATTTTACCGTATATTTACGTATACGGTAAAATCAGTATTATATTCTCTTTGAATCGGGATATTATCTTAAATTCGGGTTGATGTCCTGTTCTGATTGCGGTATCGGCCATCTGTAGTCCTGCCCCTTGCGGAAAGCACGGCTGTTGACATACCAGCGTCCATACGGATCGACCGAGCCTTGTTTATTTGGGCTTACACGCTTCGAGCCCGGGAAAGGAGCGCCATAGATATCACCATTTAATGCTTCTTCTGCAATTCCCCAACGAAGCAAATCCCAGTAGCGGATGCCTTCCATACCCAATTCTACCC
>UQLN01000077.1 GCA_900541965.1 uncultured Parabacteroides sp.
GCTATCAGATGGGGAAACATAAAATCAGTAAAACTATTATTAGACAATGGAGCAGACATAAATATTAGAAACCAAGAGGGAGATACGCCATTGTCTTGGGCTAAAAAGTTAAGGGAAAGTACGGACATAAATATTAAAGACCAAGAAGTTAAGGCTGATGCATTAAGAGAAAGAGATGAAATAATAGCGGTGTTACTCAAATATGGGGCAATCGAAGACAATGAATAACGCTATATAGTTATGGTTTTTCCAATTCATAGTTATGATTTCGGAAAATTATAACTATGAGTTAGAAAAATGGAGGGTCTGTGTGTTTCGTCTACGGCTTAATTTTATCCTGTTTTTTACGCCGTAATTTACGCCTGATGAAACGACCCCCTAACCAGATACCTGTGGCAGATACTGCTGTACCTCCAAGGCAAAGGAACCAGATAGCAAAAGTCCATAAAGCGGGACGGTCTATCAGGTACTTTATGTTGAGGTAATGGAAACCGCTGAATATCCATTTCTTCGCCATTTTATTTTTATTGAGGTACCGGATGTAGCCGGTTTCAGGACTGATATAATAACGGCTGCGGTCGGTATCATCAACAATTACCTTATATGCAGGTAAAGGTAATTTGTTATCGCGGGATAGATAATAATCGTCGTATTCATTCATCAATGCGATTTGAAATACAGCCTTTTCTCCGTGTATCTGGCGGATGCCTTCTTCTATTGTTTTTTCGGGGATAAAAAGTTCTTTTGCTGTAGTGGAAGATGCGTCGATAAAACGTTCTTGCTTGCCTTCTATAATTTTGTAAGCCGGAATATTCCGGAAATGAGTCCAAATTACTTCTTTTAATTGGGGGTAGGTTTTCCGGAGTTCCCTGTAGTCGAGTTTGTAGGCATCTGCCGCAAGCGGTTTCTTTCCCCACATGCGTGAAGGGTTGAAAATATAATTTCCATTGGTATTAATTATCCATTGCGGAATGCGTTGCATGGACATCATACCGCTAATGCCCCAGGTTACCAGGAATATGCCGAACATAAGTCCCATTATATGATGAATTCGGTACCACGGTTTACGGTAAGGGCTTTCGAATGTTTTTTTATTTTTATATCGTTTGACCAGTGCATAAATACCGACATAAAGCCCTGTTAATGCGGCAAGCAGACAAATGGCTCCTCCGATAGTAATACTCAGTTCCCAAGTATCGACATTTCTCCGGATACAAGGTAGATAGAATTTGTGAGGGATAGCACCGAGCCATGCCCAGAAGCGTCCGGAAGCATCTGTAAACTGTTGTACTTCACCGGTACGTCCGGAGATGAATAACTCATGTTTTTCTTTGTCGGCGAAGTAGAATTTGTAGATAGGTAAAGCACGTTCATAGCGAGAATACAGAACCCATTGTTCGCGTTGATGCAGAGTGTCTGTCTTCAGGATAGGTGCGTTTACCCAATTTTTTGCTGTTTGTTCCAGAAAGGGAAAAGTAATGGGTTTAATCTGTTGTTGTGTGTCTGCACAAAAGGTATAGGTACTGTCTTTTGTGGTTAAGGTGATAAGGGTTTGTTCCTGAAATTGGCGTACCCGGATGTTTTTAGCAGGTTCGAGTACGCATTTCAGAAAATCTTTTATATCCGGTAATGAAGAAGGAAGCGATTCCATTTTTTCATAAAGCTGTTCGTCTGTTACATTTGGGTAGGGATGATAAATGAGTACCAGTCCTGAAACGAACCACATAAAGAAAAACAGGGATATGATACAACCGGTAATCCGGTGTGAACTGAATAGAAATTGGCGACCCTTCTTCATTACAATCTGAATTTATTTTGTATCTGCGTTATCTAATAATGTGATACGATTGAATGTATAGCCTTCGGTAATCGTCAAGCCTTTCTCTACACTGCCTGTTTTATTATCATAAATATAAACACAGGGGTTTACATCTTTAGGATTGACCCCGATATAGGTTTTATCTGTGGTAACAAGTGAACGCTGGGAGAAATTGCCACTGCTGAATGGTAAGTTTTTTCCTTCATATTGAATCTCTCTTTTCTCATCTGAAGCTAAATCCAGGATAGCATAGTAGCAATTATAGGTAGAACTTCCCCATTGATTCGTGCCGGTATAAGTAGGGTCCATAATGTAAAGAAGAGCTTTGCCTTGTACTAAAAAGCTGGCAGTTACAATCTTTCCCTGATTATAATTATATCCTATATAAGACTTATCAAAGTCCAGTTCCCCTTTTTTTATACGAAGTAAACGGCCATATTGTTGGGTCGTACTTGGTGCATTGGGGATTACATTATTGCAAGCCAGATACAGGTTTTCATTTTCGTCGAAGAACATTTTGTCCTGAAGCAATTCGCCATAAGCTGTTCCTGCCATTTGGTCTGCACGGTCTTCTTTTACTTCTTTTTCAATGCTCATATCCTTAGCATTGATGAAGGCTGCGTAAAAGTTTTTCGTTTCTTTTTTGTGTTGGAAGAAATAAATAATCCGGTTATCGGATTTTCTATATGCAGCCAGACCGGAAGAACTGAACTTATCACCTTCGGGTATTTCTAAACTCAATTCTCCTTCATCCAAAATACTCATATCTTCTGAATTCAGTTTAGTCCATATTACTTTGTTTGCAGAACCGTTTGCAGCCATAATCAGCAACGTATTGTCATCCAACCAGGCATGTGTATAAAAACGGGTTTTGTATGTGTTTTTTTTGAATGGTTGTTCGGCTATGACTTTTAATTGATTGTTTACAATCTGGTATTTGGCAAAGCGGTCTGAAGCAACGGGAACCTGATAGTAATACATCCCTTTGATTATCGTTTCCTGTTTAATTGTCGCTGTTACATCTATACCGTCATTTTTGAAATCGATAATAGGCTGAACAGTTAATGAGTCTACACTCTTTACTAAAATTGTACTGGTGGAGCCCATCCCTCCAGAACCTCCTACAGTAACCCAGATATCAAAATGAGTAGTAGAAGCTTCCGGTGTATCCGGACCGTCTGGCATCTTTGGATCATCTTTCGAACATGCGTTAAAAGAAAGACAGAGTAATGTCGCTGCAAAAGCGCAGGCAAGTGAATGAAACTTTTTCATCGATATATGATATTAATTAATGAATAATCTGAATTTGCAGAAGAACGAACGTCCCGGTTTCTGGAGCATATAGTTGTCGTATACAGTTTCATCCAACAGGTTATTGCATTCCAGAGAGATGTTATACCGTTCCTTATCCCATGAATAGGAGAGTGCAGCACTATGCAAATGCTGTGTCGGAATCTTGGATTTGCTGTCCAGACTGCCATAGCCTTCCCAGGTCAGGAAAAACCAATGGATATACTGGTAATTGTAGCTCAGGCGCAGTTTGCTGTTTTTTAAAAACAGGTTATGCCGGGTGAAACTGATTTCTGCATTGCTGAATAACCAGGGACGATTGGGTACTTTATTATTATAGGTGACAGATGGTTTTCCATCTGCTTTGAGTTCTTGTTTATCACGGGCATCTTGATAGCTGCAATTCACAATTGCTTGCAGACAGTCTTTCCAATTGTACCGGACTTCACCTTCTATTCCTTTAATGTTTACGCTGGATACGTTGTCGTATTGCATCATGCCTTCCATTTCTGAAACTACGGCATGGATATAATCATCAACATTCCGGAAAAAAGCATTGGCTTCGTAGTACAGGAGATGTCCAGGAGCCAGATGAATATTTCCGTAGGTTCCCAGGTTTACATTGTTACTGTTTTCCGGACGCAGTTTTACATTTGCATAGATTGTTGTTCCGTTTCCGAGTAATTCCCTTGCCAATGGAAGGCGAACGCTATGTTCAAAAGACACTTTAAAAGCTAATTCTTCCAGAAAAGAATAGCGGGACCCTATGCCATAGCCGACATGATTTTTTGTGGAAGAAGATGCTATTTCGTCGGAACCGGTAATCCAATACAAGTCTTTTTGCTGAATATTCAAGTGGTTGATATAGTCTTTAACGAAAAAGGTATTGTTCATTTTTCCGTTAAAGAATGACTGGTTGTAGGAGAGACCTAAAATATGTTTTGCCAGTATGTCATTAGTGGGCTCAAATTCGGTATCGATTTCATCATACCGGTTGTTTCCCGTGCGGTTTAGCAAGTAGTTCAGATTGAAGGAATGATAGGTGTTTACTCTATAATCGAAGTTTGTACGGACAATGGTAAGCGGGCGTTTGTAATGGCGCAATGAACGGTCGCGTCCGGTGATTTCATTGCGTGCGCTTTCAATGTAAGTTCCATCCCAGGTATATTTACGGAATGCGGTATCTGTTGTAAGCGAATGATCCCATGTGTGGGAGAGTGATGCGTTTAGTTGCAGGTTCTTTAGAAGGAAGTTTTTCTTTTGATAGCGGGCGGATATATTCCAGGCATCAGCTTCCCTTTCAGCCATTCCATATACTTTGCTTTGGATAGAACCTGTTTGTAATTCCTTATTTACTTTTGAATATGAGGCGGCAACAAAGAAAGCATCTGCCCACGATTTATTGACAACGCCGGCTTCCAGTTGAGCCAGTAATGAGAAATAGTCATCGTGAAACCGTTTACGGTCTGCCAGGATATATTTGCGGCTATCTGCATCCCAGACTTCCACGCCTTTCATGGTGTAATCGTTGTTTGAATAATTTACACCGACAGTCGGTCGTAGAATAATCCCTGTTTTCTTTTCCACATATTGTGCGTTTAAATCAGCTTTATGCGTATGAAAAGAACCTATCCCATAGGAAGCATCCAGATAGTTTTGTTTATCTTGTTTAGTGATGATATTAATGGCTCCACCCAGAGCGTCTGCTCCCAAGCTGGCAGGAACGACTCCTTTATAAATCTCGATCCGGTCAATAATATTGACAGGCAAATTTGCGAGGGAGACACCGCTTCCTTTTGTGGAAAGGGGCATGCCGTCGATAAAGTAACGAACGGAATTACCGGACATTCCGTTGATGGAAAGATCGAAGTCCGAACCGACACCACCTTCTTCCCTGACTTTGATGCCGGTCGTTCTGTTTACTATCGTGTTCAGGTTATTCAGTGAATTGATGGTTGGTTTTATATCCAGTGCATTTACTGCGAATACACCCTCTTTTACCTGTTGGCTCTTGGATTTGCCATATACTTCGACGGAATTCAGGTTTACAGTACTTTCTTTAAGTATAAAATCTTGTTTTTTACTGTTTCTGAGGTCTATGTTTGTCCTGATTGTTTCATAGCCTATATACGAAACGGTAATCGTATATTTTCCGGGAGAGAGGGATAAGGAGTACTGCCCGTTGTCTTTCGAGTAGGTTCCGGCAGTTGTGTTTTCTATTGCAATTGTAACTTGCGGGAGAGGGGAGCCGTTCTTTTCCCTGACAGTTCCTGATAAACTTACTTTTGTTTGTGCGTTTATATTTACCTGAAATAAGCCGGTAAACAGTAGTAATACTAATAATGCAAGACCTTTCATTCTTTCTGTTCCATATTAATTTTCAACACCGGCTTTCGGAGGAAACGCAATGGAACATACCATCAGATAAAACTTTCTTGGTAAATAACGGAAAATTCTCTGTAATGATTGTTCGTCAGCTCTATTCCACGAAAGCTTGTAACGATAATTATTCTGGCAGGTCTTCTGACTTACTCCATTTCCGGATGACCTTCCCGTCCTTGCAGGACAGTGGTAATGAGTATTATCCGAAAATTTTGGTGGAGCTTACAGCAGCGGGTCTGTTCAGGATTTGCACCTGATTCCCTTTTCATCACTTTTCCGAAGATGAGGAATCGTGACACCAAAATCGTTACAAAGGTAAAAAAATATATGAAATAGGATAAAATAAAAGATTTTTTTTAGACATAGTACCGGTGGCAGGTCAACTGTACTCGGCGGGGCGGGGCCCTCTCGGAACCGTTATTGGACAACAGCTCCGGTAAAGTTGTTGGCGATTTCCAGGCCACCTGTACTTTTCTTCACCCCCTAAGTTGTCGTTGAAGTATTATAATGCTTTATTAATAGTTTCAATGTAATTCAGGATTTCATCCCGCCCGTCTTTCTTTTCGGAAGAAGAGAGCAACATGGGGGGAAGTTCTTCCCAGGTTTCGAGAAGTTTTGTCTGGTAAGCCCTGATATTTTCCTGTAAACGTCCTTTGCTGATTTTGTCGATTTTAGTGAATATGATGGAAAAAGGAATGCCGTTTTCTCCCAGCCATTCCATAAACTCAAGATCTATTTTCTGTGCCTCATGACGGCAGTCTATCAGAACGAACAGGTTGGTGAGTTGTTCGCGTTCCAGGATATAATCTTCAATAATACGCTGGATATTCTCGCGTCCTTCTTTCCCGCGTTGTGCAAAGCCGTAACCCGGAAGGTCCACCAGATACCATTCGTTGTTGATAATGAAATGGTTGATAAGCATAGTTTTTCCCGGTTTCTGAGAGGTCATGGCAAGACCTTTTTTACCCGTCAGCATATTGATAAGGGAGGATTTGCCAACATTGCTTCGCCCGATAAAGGCATACTCCGGCAAGTTTCCTTCGGGGCATTTCTTTACGTTTGTATTACTGATAACAAATTCTGCACTTTTAATTTCCATATTATGTTGTTTTTATTGTTTTATGTTTGACAGAAGATAACCACAATCCCAGAAATGTAAGCCCTCCGTTTACCATCAGCATTTCATATCCGAAAGTATATCCGGTAATCTGTTTTATCGAGTAGCCCATCCCATAGCAAATGAAAGGGGACAAAATACAGATATAGGGTACGTATTTATCACGCGGTACCTTCTTGGTAAATAGCCCGAAAACAAATAATCCCAGCAGAGGACCGTATGTATAAGAGGCAATTATGTAAATGGCATCTATAATGCTTCGGTTGTTTACGGCTTTAAAGATAAGAATAATTATTGCAAAGAGAGCAGAGATAAGCAGGTGTACTAACAACCGGGTACGTTTTGCCTTGCTGGCTTCCTCCTTTTGTATCCCCAGAATATCCACACAAAAAGATGTGGTCAATGCTGTTAATGCCGAGTCCGCGCTACTGAATGCCGCCGCAATAATCCCTATCGTAAAAAAGATAAGGATGGAACTTCCCAATATACCGGAGGTACAGAACATCGGGAGGATGTCGTCGTTCAATGCCGGAAGCGCGATGTTTTGCTGTGAGGCAAGGGCAATCAGCAAGACTCCCAATGAAAGGAACAAGAAATTTACGGGGGTAAATGCAAAGCCGTAAGTGTACATATTTTTCTGGGCGTCTTTCAGGCTTTTGCAGGAAAGGTTTTTCTGCATCATATCCTGGTCTAACCCGGTCATGACGATAGTAATAAAAATACCGCTGAAAAACTGTTTTACGAAATGTTGCGTGCTATGCCAATCCTTAAATTCAAATATCCGGAAATGGGGACTATCCCGAAGTGTCTGCACCATGCCCCCGAAGTCCAGTTCCATTTTATCTTTTACCTGCCAGATAATGACGAGAAGCATGGCTACGAGACAAAGTGCCTGTAATGTATCTGTCCAGATAATCGTTTTAATACCGCTTTTATAAGTATACAGCCAGACAAGGAAGATACTGATAACCACTGTTACGCCAAATGGAATGTTCCATGTGCTGAATACGTAATTTTGCAGGATAAGTACCACCAGATAAAGCCTTGCCGCCGCTCCGACAATCTTGGACAGCAGGAAGAAGGAAGCACCGGTTTTATATCCCCGCCGTCCGATTCGTTCATCCAGATAGGAATAGATAGAGGTAAGTTGAAGCCTGTAATAAAGGGGCAGCAGCACTTTGGCTATCAGGATATATCCGAAGAAAAAACCGAATACAGTTTGCATATAAGTCATATCGATGCTACGGACCATTCCTGGCACGGAAACAAAAGTAACGCCGGAAAGGGATGTCCCGACCATGCCTATCGATACAATATACCAGGGAGATTTCCGGTTCCCTAAAAAAAAGGCTTCGTTGCTGGAACTTTTTCTTCCAGTAATCCATGCAATCAGGAGAAGGAGGCTGAAATATGCCGCTATAATGAAAAGGATAATATAACTATTCATGCTTTATGAGAAATTTGGTGCAAAGATAAGATTTACTTGTTTAGCAGCCAATGGCAGCAAGAAGGTTGTTTGTGCGATAAAATAGCCTGTTTTAAAGATAAAATCGGTTTTTTTATCTATATAATTTGGAAGGTGAAGATATTTGTTATTCCTTTGTAATCGCTGGAGCTCGTGAGAGTTAAGGCAACCGGTTTACACAGAACCGGAAAACAAATAGGTAAACACAAGAAAAGTAAGGGCTGTAATCGGAGACGATTCACAGCCCTTATCTATTTAATATCGTTTTTCTATTACAGCTCCTTTGAAATAGTGGGAGAGGATTTGCTTGTAGTCGTAGCCTTGTGTGCTCATTACGGCAGCACCAATCTGGCACAATCCGACTCCGTGCCCCCATCCGGCACCATAGAAGGTGAATCGTTGGGGAATTCCATGTTGCAGTTCTTCCTTGTCTGCTACAAATGCCGAACTGTATAAATGCGTTTCAGACAGCGAACGCCTTATTTCCAGTTCCTTTCCGATTGTGAATGTGCGTCTTGAACCTACAATTTTCAACTTTTCAATGCGGCCGGATGTACCTCTTTGCAGAGGAATCAGGTCAAGTATATCGCCGAATGTCATTCCGGTTTTACGATGCAGCAGGTCAGAAAGTTCCTTCTGTGTGTAGGTAATCTGCCAGCGGTAGAAATCAGTTGTTTCCTGATCGTAGTTGTTTAATATCTGGCTAAGGATATTTTTATCAGCTGTGTTGCAGAAAGCATTCGGTGAGGTTCTTATCCATTCGTCCGCTTCTTCTTCGTTGGTAAGATCCGGAAGTTCATTTTCCGCGTTATCTCCGACCGCAATCAGGTAGGAGTGGGGAATGGGTTCCCAGCAATGTTCGAACTGTTCGGTTACGCCTCCGCAACATTTGGAAAAGCGGGCATCGCAAATGGATTCGCCATCGGTCAGTACCTCTCCGCGGGTTTCGCGGACTACTTCTTCGACAATAGGCAGGGAGGCACGGGTTATTCCCTGGTAACGCTGACAATGGTCGTCGGCACAAACATCGAAATGTATATGGTCCTCGCGGTCGTACCAACGGATGAGTTGCTCGTTGTCGCGATAGTAGCTCTGGTATTTCTTCTTACTTTGAGCCAGATAAGCATTCTTTTCCACCTGGGCTAATAACCAACTGCGGGAGATGACAGCATGGGCTTTCAATAATTCCTTGGAAGCTGTAGCGCTCATTTCGGAAGAGATAACACAGGTAAGATATTCTTCCGCATCAACCTGGTTGATGAAAAGAATCCCTTCATTGTCTATGATCAGGTTCAGGGCTCCCCTGAAACGTTGGTCCTCTTTCCGTTCCCAATGGAAATTAACGCCAATGGTAACGGCTTTCAATTCAAAAAATGCAGAAGGGGAAGCCGGCTCAAAAAACAGTTCCTTATAAAGTTTCCCATTGTACACAATATTACCGTTAACAAACAACACTCGCTGCTCGCCTTTCAGAAAGTTTCCCGTTTCCGTGTGGATATATTCCTCATGAAAAACGAAAGAGACAGCTTTCTCCGTCATAATTCCTACGTTAATAATTGGTGCTTCCATTATTCACTATATTAAAGTTGTTTTATTCTCTTCACCCGCGTTTTCCCATCTGCATCATTATAGAATATTCGCGTCTTATTCTTCCTTCTTAGCTTTTAATGAGCTTACAGCCAAATAGCCTATCAGGGCGATGTACATTACGACTGCCAGTATTTCCGCTAAATTGCTTTCCGCCCATTCTACATTAACCAGGTTGACTCCCGCAAAACGCATTGCTGCACTGACAACGCCCATTAATGCTCCCCCGGCAATGAAACCGGAGGCCAGCAAAGTACCTTTTTCAAGACGGATGCTATTTAATGCCTGGTCCTTGCTGCGACTGCCTACATACCAGCTGATGGCTCCACCTATCAGCAACGGTGTGTTTAGTTCCAGCGGAATAAACATACCCAAAGCAAAAGCCAAAGCCGGGATTTTACAGAAGTTCAGGATAATTGCTAAAACGGCTCCAATCGCATATAAAGCCCAAGGCGCTCCCGAGCCGCTCATCAACGGTTCGATAACTGCTGCCATGGCATTAGCCTGCGGAGCGGCAAGTTGACCGGTCGTGAAACCGTATGTCTGGTTCAATATCAGGATTACCCCGCCTACGGTTGCTGCGGAAACCAATGTTCCCAGGAACTTCCAGCTTTCCTGTTTCTTTGGTGTACTGCCCAGCCAATAGCCGATTTTCAAGTCGGTAATAAAACCTCCCGCCATGGAAAGTGCCGTACAAACCACACCCCCGATAATCAGTGCGGATACCATACCCGCTGTTCCTTTCAAACCTACGGCTACCAGAATGATGGAGGCAAGGATTAATGTCATCAGTGTCATACCGGATACCGGGTTCGTGCCTACAATCGCAATGGCGTTGGCTGCAACTGTTGTAAACAGGAATGCGATAATTCCTACAATCAGTAATCCGATTAATGCATAGTACCAGTTGTCCAATACGCCAAAGTGGAAAAACAGGTAAGTGACGATTAACGTAGCAAATATACCAATGGCAATTACTTTCATCGAAAGGTCTTTTTGCGTACGTATTTCTTCTTCCTGTACACTGTTGGTCTTTCCTTTCAGTTCTTTGGCTGCAAGTCCTACAGCACCTTTAATGATTCCCCATGAATTGATAATTCCGATTACACCGGCAGTCGCAATACCCCCGATACCTATGTGGCGGGCGTATGTCGTGAATATTTGTTCTGCACTCATGCTGCCTACTGTTGCTGTAATGGCATCGTTGCCGAATGTCAGTACATCCGGACCGAAAAATGCAGACATCAGCGGGATAATAATAAACCATACGAGGAATGACCCGGCACAGATAATTGCCGAGTATTTTAATCCGATGATATATCCCAAACCGAGCACTGCTGCCCCCGTATTTACTTTGAATACGACTTTCGCCTTATCGGCAAGCATTGCGCCGACACCCACAATACGGGTGCTGACCGTTTCACTCCACCAACCGAATGTGGCAATGATAAAATCGTACAAACCACCGATTAAGCCGGCATAAATAAGCGGTTTCGCCTGATTGCCTCCTTTTTCACCGGATACCAGTACCTGGGTAGTTGCCGTTGCTTCCGGGAACGGATATTTTCCGTGCATGTCTGATACGAAATATTTACGGAACGGTATCAGCAAAAGGATGCCGAGGATACCTCCTAACAGGGAGCTCATGAATACTTCAAAGAAGTTGACGGAGATTTCCGGATATTTATCCTGCAAAATATAAAGCGCGGGCAAAGTAAAGATTGCACCTGCCACGATTACCCCGCTGTTCGCTCCGATAGATTGTATAATGACATTTTCCCCTAATGCGTTTTTCCTTTTGAAGCCACTGGACAATCCTACGGCTATAATAGCAATCGGTATGGCAGCTTCGAATACCTGTCCGACTTTCAGTCCCAGATAAGCGGCTGCGGCACTGAATAATACAGCCATTAAAAGTCCCCACAGGACAGACCAGCAGGTTACTTCTTTGTATTGTTTATCCGGAGACATCAGAGGTTTATACTCTTCTCCCTCTTTAAGCTCTCTGTAGGCATTTTCCGGTAGCCCGCTTACCTTTTCTTCATCTTCCTTCTTCACGGTGTTTTATTTTTTAGTTTGTTAGATTTAATCAGTCCTGCTTATCGTTTGTTATTGATATCGCAAATCTACATTATTTATACTAATGAAGCAAACCGAAATCTATCATCCGGCAGTTGCTGATATGATTAAGGAAGAATTTGCTTATCTTTGCTCCAAAGAAGTAAAAAAGAATGATACAAAGATATCCATCTGTTTTATTGGAGAATGCAGTAAACGAATTGGCTTCATTGCCTGGGGTAGGGAGGAAGACGGCTCTTCGTCTGGCTCTGTATATGCTTCGCCGTGACGTTAATTATACGGAAGGTTTCGCTTCAGCATTGGTTGCTCTTCGTAAAGAAGTGAAATATTGCAAGGTGTGCCATAATATATGTGACGATGAAATGTGTTCTATCTGTGCCGACCCCCTACGAGACCACTCTACCGTTTGCGTGGTCGAGAATATAAAAGAGGTGATGGCTATCGAGAATACCGGACAGTTTCGTGGTGTATACCATGTGTTGGGAGGTATTATTTCGCCAATGGATGGTATTGGCCCGGGCGATTTACAGATAGACAGTCTTGTCAAGCGAGTGGCTGACGGAGGAGTTAATGAGGTCGTATTGGCACTGAGCACAACAATGGAAGGTGACACTACCAACTTTTTCATTCATCGTAAATTGGCATCCTATGATATAAAAGTTTCAGTTATCGCCCGCGGAGTGTCTATCGGAGACGAAATAGAATATGCCGATGAAATTACGCTGGGGCGTTCCATTGTTAACCGTACAAGCTTTAATGATTCGATTAAAATATGAAATTATCAATTCTCATCACCAATCCTAATGGGAAAGATTCTTCCCTGTGTCTTTGCTCCGTAAAAGCTGCGCTGGCAGAAATGGAAGCTGAAATTCAAACGGTAGAGACGAAAGAAGGACAAACTTTGGCAGAAACTATCGGGCAGGCAATCCGCCGGTCTACAGGAGAATATGTGCTTTTATTGGAACCGGAGGCAGTCATAGGCGAGGAGAGTATCCGTTTGCTTTGCTTCTTTATGGATGAACATCCGGACGCTGGTGCCATAGGGCTGAAAATGCTGAATAAGCATGGCGTCTGTTTGCCCGAACGCCAGGAAGAATCACGGTCTTTATGGGCATCACTTCGTAAGATGTTCGGAGGAAATTCCGGTAAACAGAAAGTTTCTGTTTTTGATACATTTGATTTTTCCTATTTGACCAAAGAGGAAGAACAACGGGTGGATATACTTGCCGGTGGCTGTATGATGTTTCGCCGTGAAGTATTTGAGAAGATAGATTTTCAGGAAATCATTTCGGAAGATGAAGATGCGGGCTGGCTGTGTAAAGGTTTGCCGGAAGGATATAAGAGTTATTATCTCCCGGAAAGGGTTATCTATTATTCCTGGGGAGCTTCCTATACATCAAAAGCAAAGAAGCAGAAACACCGCCGGATGTTGATTATTTGCCGTAAAGAGGATTATAAAAAGATAAAAAACGTTTGCCGGGAACAAATACCGGAGCTGGAACGTGTAGGTCTTTGGAATATGAATGAAGAACGTGTGATAGATGCTATTAGCCGCAGGAATCAGATGGAAGGTTTTACAGATTATGTATTCTGTTGGCCGGATACCCGTTTCGAGCAGATGTCCTTGCTGATGGACAGAATGGTAAACAAGCAGATTACCTATCATATTTATGATAAAGAGAGTAAACATTTAGTGTCTCCCGGTAAATAAAAAAGAAAAGAAAGATGGGATTGTTGCAAAGTGAAAGACTTCTTTTACGTGCTCTGGAACCGGAAGACCTGGAGCAGTTGTATCGTTGGGAGAATAATCCGGAATGGTGGGACTTCGGAAATACATTATCCCCTTATTCCCGTTATTTGTTGAAGGCGTATATTGCAGATTCACATCGTGATATTTATGAATCGAAACAATTACGTCTGATGGTCATTCTCCGCTCTACGGGAGTGGCTATCGGCATGGTAGACCTTTACGATTTCGACCCGCATCACAAACGTGCTGCTGTAGGAATACTTATCGATCCACTCTACCGGAACAACGGGATGGCTGTGGATGCATTAGGTATATTGCAGGATTATGCTTTTTCATTTCTGAAATTACATCAATTATATGCTTATGTTTCTGTGGACAATGAAGCAAGTAAAAACTTGTTTTCCCATTGCGGTTATGCCATAACAGGAAAATTAGCCGATTGGATAATTGAAAAAAACGGATATTCGGATGTATTAATCATGCAACTGATATCATCCGAGTGATGAATTTTAGGAGATAGGTTAGTTTAAACAGGGTTCTTTAGGATATTTAGTCCACGCTTCATACTGGCTTCCCAATGCTTCGAGCGAATGTTTCCATAATTCTTCCCCTTCCCCTTGCAGGATATTATAATTGGTGGTGTTTCCTACCACCCATGAGTTTTCTTTAATCTCATTGATTAGTTGTCCTTCGGTCCAACCTGAATAACCGAGGAAGAATTTCACTCTTTTCTCAATGGAATGTCCTTCCTGTATATATTTCTTCAGAGTTTCAAAATCTCCGTCAAAATAGAGGTGTTCGTTTATCTTTAGAGAGTTGGGAAGTGCTAAATCCGGAAGCGAATGAATAAAGAATAACCGGTTAGGACTAACGGGACCGCCTAAGTAAATAGGCATTTCCGGAAATTCTTCGAGGTCTTTAAAAAATAAATTTACAATTAGTTCTGTCTTTTTATTCAAGATAAATCCCATAGACCCTTGCTGATTATGCTCGATGAGTAATACTACAGAACGTTGGAAATAAGCCTCCTGTAGAAAGGGTTCGGATATTAGAATGCTTCCCTGTGCAGGCAGGACATTATTATGTTTTATTTGGAATATATTATTGTATGTTGCCATTTAAAGAACTTGCTTGGGTTATTAAACAGCGACAATATATGGTATTTAGCTAAAAGAAGCAAATAATAAACCCGGCTTTCATGTTAAGTAAATATAAATGAAAGCCGGGTTATGTTAATTAGACCGTATGATTTTCTTTGAATTGTTTCAATCGTTCTTCAAGCAGTGCATATTGATGAGGCTTGATAAACGAGGTGCAGGCACGAAGACCTTCCTGGTTACTTCCGGTAGTGCTCAGGGATATAGCACTTACCCCGTAATAGATTAGTTCTTCCATAAGCTCTCCTCCGGTCATGCCCGGATAAGCAATGGTGAAATAGAATCCGTCTGCAATCGGTTGATCCAAATCGTGGTCGTAAACGATTTGAAATCCGTAATCCGTAAAAATCTTTTTTAATTTCTCTGCACGATGCCCGTACTCCTGAACTTCGGATACGAAATCGAAAGTGCCGTCGGAGGCTGCTTTAAACATAGCTGCCAGAGCTATCTGTGCTGAATGGCTGGTTCCGGATGAAAGGGCATATAATATGCGGTGGGTATAAACGGTTCCGAATGTACCTCCGCCATACCGTTTGGTCAGTCCCGGATAAGCACGGTGATATAGTTTATCGGAGATTGCAGTGACACCGATACGTTGCCCGGCATAGCTGAATGCTTTCGAACCGGAAATCTGTAAGATATAATTATCTGTATAACGGGCTACACTTGCCTGAAACGGAGCTTGGAACGGAGTTCCTAATGGCTTACGGAAGTCCATGGCAAAATAGGCGAGGTCTTCGATAACGATTGCATCGTATTTATTGGCTGTTTCACCGATTATCTGCAATTCTTCTTCCGTCAGACAGAACCAGGCCGGGTTGTTGGGGTTGGAATAAATCATAGCGGCGATATTGCCTTTAGACAGGTACTTATCCAATATCTCGCGTAATTTCTCTCCGCGGTATTCATAAACGTCGAATGATTCATATTTATATCCCATTACAATAATCTGTTGCTTTTGTACGGGGAATCCGGGGTCGATAAACAGGATGGTGTCTTTTCCTTCCTCACACTGTCCGCAGGTTAAGAAAGAGGCGTATGTTCCCTGCATGGAACCTGTTACCGGGACACAGCTTTCCGGGGCAATGTCTATATCGATAAAAGCTTTGATGAAGCGGGAAGCCTCAGCTTTTAATTCTGGAGAACCGTTGATATTCGGATAGATAGAGGCTACTCCGTTCTGAAGCGCTTTGATTTCGGCATCGACTCCTACCTGTGCGGCTTTCAGTCCGGGAACGCCCATTTCCATATGGATGAACTCTGTATTTGTTTCCTGTTCCAGTTGTGTGGATATGGCAACAACTTCGCGTATTGTGGCTTTCCCGAAGTCGGGTAGTCCGTAGCCTTCTATTATTTGTCTGGCTTTCTGATAATCTACAGGAGTATTCTTCATGTCTGTCTTTGTTTTATATGTGGCAAAAGTATGAAAATATTTTATCCTTCCTAAACTTTTTTTGTCGAAAGTATTGTGTAATTGAATTTATTCTATACCTTTGCACCGCAATTGAGAGCAATTGTAACAATAAAAACAGAATGGTGCGTTAGTTCAGTTGGTTAGAATACATGCCTGTCACGCATGGGGTCACGGG
>UQLN01000078.1 GCA_900541965.1 uncultured Parabacteroides sp.
CGCGGATAGGGCGGATTGGAACGGATTTTTTATTTGAAAGATTATTCTTATCCGTCTTAATCTGCTCTATCCGCGTTATCCGTAAACCTCGTTCTTCGAATTGTCAGAGTATACCCTATTTCTGATTTATTTTTTATATTATCTTTGTTGGAAAAGAATATTATACCATGAAGAAATTACAATTATCCTTATTGTTCCTTATTGTTTTTGTAACAGCTTTTGCTCAAGAGAATACGACTTACCGATGCATAAGAGATCTTCCTTATCGTACAACAGGGGATGCGTACAGCCTGGAACGTTGTAAACTGGATATTTATTATCCTGAAAATATGAAAGATTTTCCAACAGTAGTTTGGTTTCATGGTGGCGGATTGTCGGGAGGCAGTAAATTTATACCAGCCGAACTATTAAATTCCGGGCTTGCCGTGATAGCAGTAAATTATCGTTTGCTTCCTAAATGTTCGTTAACCGATTGTATAGAAGATGCGGCTGCAGCGGTAGCATGGGCTTTTCAAGAGATTGAGAAGTATGGTGGTGATAAACAGAAAATATTTGTTTCCGGTCATTCGGCCGGAGGTTATTTGACAAATATGGTGGGTATGGATAAAAAGTGGTTGCAGGCTTATGGCATCGATGCAGACTCGATTGCAGGGCTGGTTCCTTTCAGTGGACATGCAATCAGCCATTTTGCTTACAGGCAACAAAAGGGGATGAAAGATACTCAGCCCAGTATAGATGAATTTGCTCCTCTTTATTATGTTCGTCCGGATGCTCCGCCTTTGGTAATTGTTTCAGGCGACCGTGAAATGGAAATGTTGGGCCGTTATGAAGAAAATGCTTATTTCTGGCGTATGATGAAAGTGGTAGGCCATAAGTATACCTATCTATATGAATTAGGAGGATATGACCATGGTGCGATGGCTGGTCCTGCTTTTCATATATTGAAGAATCATATAAAAGATATATTGAAGAAACATTGAGACGGGGTTATAATTCCCCGTCCAACGTATACCTTAATTCATCCAGCATGAGTGCCACGTCTTTTTCTTCAATGCCTGCAATTAACAGATCTTGTATATCCTGGTTGAATAGTTCCTTGAATTTGAAGAAGTCGCCATCTGCTAATTCTACTGCTTTCTTATAAAAAGCAAGCGCTCCTTTTATATTTTGCAAAGCCCATTCCGTGTGCCCGGCATTCAGCAGGTCTTGGGCATTCGGTTGGTTTTCAAGGATTTTCTTATAGTAATTGCGTGCCTGGTCATATTTGCCGGTAAGGAACGAACACCATGCAATCGGGCGCCATGCTTTGTGGCTCTTGTTGTCCAGATAATCGACTTTGAAGAAACACTTCAATGCTTCGTTGTAATTTTTCAACTCCAGATGGCAATGTCCGATACTGATTTGTACGGTCAGATTGTCCGGATTCAATGCCTCATAACGGTGGTAATATTTCAGGGCTTCTTCGGGTTGTTTTAAAGAACGGTAGCAACCTGCAATTCTCCGTATGACCCATTTGCTTTCCGAGTTAATAAGATCGGCACGCAAATAGGCATTCAAGGCTCCTTTTAAGTCTCCTTCCATCTGCATGCAATATCCTATTTTCTGGAAAAGAATGTCGCTGTTTATTTCCGTTTCCGCCAGTTTATTGAATATAATTAGTGCATCATTGAAATAATTTTTACGCAGGTAATATTCTGCAATCGTAGTCAGGGTTTCCGTATCTGATATATAAGGTTTTAATATAGCCAGATTATGAAAATCCAGCGGCATGGAAAATATATCATTGAAATCCAGATGTCCCGGATATAATTTGAAGAACCGGTATAAATCCTGGATATATTGTCCGGTGACGATTTCCAGTTTTCCCCGTTTACTGATAAGCTCTTCCTGGGTTTGCTGTATCATCTCCGTTGCCTGGCTGCTGAATTGTCCCATCATCATCTTACGTGCTTCAACAGGCATTTGCATCATGCTGAAGTAGAGCGAGTATTTGTCTGAGTTACACATAAAAGGAGCTAAAGACATGGAGTCGAGCAACTGTCTCTCTCCTTCGCTCTGGTCGGAAAAGTTGCTGAATGAAGAATGCTCAGGGATAAAAGGCAGCAACCAGTTACTTAAATCGCGGAAGAACGGGAAATTTTTAAGATGAACAAAAGTAGAGTGCATCACATCTGCACCTTCTTGCTGAAGTTCGCTGAATTCTTCCATTTTCTTACCCAAAGCGCTGTCGGAAAAGAGATTTTCCCATTCCGGATTCATTTCATCTCCCAGTTGTTCCGGGCTGAAATCTTTGAGGTTTATCTTATTGCTGATTTTAGGACTCAATTTCATCATTTCGGGAATGATTTCATCCTGCAGCTTTTTGGTTATTTTCTCGGTTTCACGTGCCAGGATGAAACGGAGTGTGATGGTCCGGATCGCTTTTGTAAAATCAGGAGCTTCAGCTAAAGTAGCCAATCGGTCTTCTATCCGGGGATATAAAGCCGTACGTTTCCGGTAAGTGTATAATGTTATTAAAATACTGATTAAAGCACGTATTTTTATTTCTTCATTCGGATGGGTGGCAGCATCAAACAACAACAATAATTTTTCCCTGTCAAAAGCTGCCTGTAATCCTAACATTAATGCAGAGACGACCTGACATCCTGTCGCATAAGGAAGTTCCGAATCTTGTATGATTTCTTTTATATGGCTGCTTTCTTCCTGGCTAAGCAGGTTTGAAACCCATATTTTATTGAAAAGGGCAATATTAAGTTCGTTGTATTCGGCCAGGTTGTTCACTTCATGGCTGTCTTTTAATTGGCGGAATAACCCCGGATAAGACATGCCGGAACGGTTTCCCTGTATCTGTATGTTTCTACGTTGATTATAGAAAGCAAGCGGGGATTCAATGGCAAGAACCTTGTGTTTTATCGCGTCAGCCAGCTCATATGTAGAGGCTTGCAAATTATTGTAGATTTGTTCCTGCATCGGGTCTTTTATCCCTTCTACACGGTAACGTAACATATATTTGTAGGTATCTTGCAGTTCGTTCAGTTTATCCTGAAATGTGTATTCCCTGCTTCCGGAAATAAGACTTTGGATAAAATCAAATGCATTCTTCAACTCCTTGCTATCCAAGGAGCCAATGATGCGATTATACGCTTTATTTATTTCTTGTGGTGTCATATATTATTAACAACAAATGGAATGCCAAATGTATAACAATTGACCTAAATTTTTTATCTTTGCACACCTAAATAATTTAGTAGATGAAGAATATCCGCAATTTTTGTATTATTGCTCATATTGATCATGGTAAAAGTACTTTGGCCGACCGTTTGCTGGAGTATACCAAAACTGTAGAAGGCAAAGATTTGCAGGCTCAGGTTCTGGATGACATGGATCTGGAGCGTGAACGTGGTATTACGATAAAAAGCCATGCTATCCAGATGAAGTATAATTACAAAGGAGAAGATTATATTTTAAACCTGATAGATACTCCGGGACACGTCGATTTCTCATATGAGGTATCCCGTTCTATAGCCGCTTGTGAAGGCGCGTTGCTTATTGTAGATGCCGCACAGGGTATCCAGGCGCAGACTATTTCCAATTTGTACATGGCTATAGAAAATGATCTGGAGATTATTCCTGTTCTGAATAAAATAGACTTACCGAGCGCCATGCCGGACGAGGTAGAAGACCAGATTGTGGAATTGCTGGGATGTCCTCGTGAAGATATTTTACGTGCAAGTGGTAAAACCGGAGAAGGGGTTTTTGAAATACTGGATAGTATCGTAGAAAAAGTTCCGGCTCCGAAAGGTGATCCCGAAGCCCCTCTGCAATGTTTGATTTTTGACTCCGTCTTTAATTCTTTCCGTGGTATTATCGCATATTTTAAGGTGGTAAACGGGGTAATCCGTAAGGGCGACCATGTGAAGTTTATTGCTACGGGAAAAGAATATGACGCCGATGAAGTTGGTGTATTGAAATTAACGATGTCTCCTCGTTCCGAGATTCGTACAGGAGATGTGGGATATATTATCTCCGGCATCAAAACTTCCCGTGAAGTGAGGGTGGGAGATACCATTACGCATGTTGCCCGCCCTGCAAAAGAGGCTATCGCTGGTTTTGAAGAAGTGAAACCGATGGTCTTTGCCGGGGTGTATCCGATAGATAGCGAGGATTTTGAAAACTTGCGTGCTTCGCTTGAGAAGTTGCAGTTGAATGATGCCTCCCTGACATTCCAGCCGGAAAGTTCCGCCGCTTTGGGATTCGGATTCCGTTGCGGTTTTCTGGGATTGCTCCATATGGAGATTGTTCAGGAGCGTCTGGACCGTGAGTTTAATATGGATGTGATTACGACTGTGCCTAACGTTTCTTACAAGGTATATGATAAGAAGGGGAATTGTACGGAAGTGCATAATCCGAGCGGTTTGCCGGACCCTACTTTGATAGAGCATATAGACGAACCTTATATCCGTGCATCGGTTATTACCAATACGACTTTTATTGGTCCTATTATGACGCTTTGTCTGGGTAAACGGGGAATTCTGATTAAGCAGGAGTATATATCCGGCGACCGTGTGGAAATCCATTATGATATGCCTTTAGGGGAGATTGTAATTGATTTTTATGATAAACTGAAGAGTATTTCAAAAGGATATGCGTCGTTTGATTATCATATTCACGATTTCCGTCCCAGCAAGTTGGTTAAACTGGATATTTTGCTGAATGGTGAACCAGTTGATGCGCTTTCAACATTGACTCATGTGGATAATAGTGTTACTTTCGGTCGCCGTATGTGCGAGAAGCTGAAAGAGCTGATCCCACGCCAACAGTTTGATATTGCAATCCAGGCTGCTATCGGTGCAAAGATTATTGCACGTGAAACGATTAAAGCGGTCCGTAAGGATGTGACGGCAAAATGTTATGGTGGTGATATTTCCCGTAAACGTAAGTTGCTGGAAAAGCAGAAAGAGGGAAAGAAGCGTATGAAGCAGATTGGTACGGTAGAAGTTCCGCAGAAGGCGTTCCTGGCTGTGCTGAAATTAGATTAGTATTTTATTTTGGGTCAAGCCAAAAGTAAACAAAAGGTCAAGGCTGCATCATTCAGGCTACTCCGGCGAAAGACTACGCTGGCGCAGCGGAACTCGCTTCGCTCAAACAGCTGCTACTCTGGGCGCTTCGTCTTTCACCTGCGCTTGACGCCTGACTGCTGAGGCCTTTTATAGGAAGCGTTGCTTCCTCTTGGAATTGCCGATACCGCTTGTTTTATCATAGTGAAACTATTGTTTTATATTGGGACGGGCGGTATCGGTTGTTTTTATTTATAATGTTTACTCTTCCGACATTAATCGGATGCCTTCTTTTTCCAGAGAGATGAGATGCTGTTTGTAGAGGGCGCCGATAGCTTGCTTGAAGGCTTTTTTACTGCAACGGAACAAGGAATAGATGACATCAGGCTCACTTTTATCGTGGACGGCGATATAGCCTCCCTGCATTTTTAAGGCTTCCAGGATGGTGCCGGCAATACCTTCTACTTTTTGGTATCCCAGTGGGGTTAGGCTGATGTCTATTTTTTCGTCTTCCCTGATTTCTTTTATGTAACCTTTCAAACGGTCTCCTTTTTCCAGGCGGCGGAATACTTCGTTATGGTATACTAAGCCCCAATGTGCGTTGTTGATGATGACTTTATATCCTATTTCTGTTTCATCGGCAACCAATAAGTCTACTTCCTGGTTGAATGTGTACTCGGGAACGGTATTGTCCAGGTATTTGTCTATACGGGCGGAAGCGACAATACGCCCGGTGATATGGTCTATGTGTACATATACCAGGTACCATCTGCCTTCGCGCATAGGCATTTTTTGTTCTTTGAAAGGGACTAACAGGTCTTTCATCAGTCCCCAGTCAAGAAAAGCTCCGGTTTCATTTACGGACTTTACTTCCATAAACTGGAATTCGTCGGCAAGCGCCAATGGTTTGGCTGTTGTTGCTATAATTCTGCCTTCGTTGTCGTGATAGATGAATACTTCAATTTCATCCCCAGGCTTAGTGTTTTTCGGAACATAGCGTGCAGGGAGAAGTATCTCCAATCCGTCACCACCATCCAGATAAACACCGAAGTCGAGGTCCTTTACAACTTTCAGCGTATTGTATTTTCCTATTTTTACCATCTTGTTTTCGATTTGTGGCAAACTTACATAAAAAACATGAATCTGAACCTATCGGGCTTCTTATAATACAGGGAGAAGTTTTATCTTTGTATTTCCTTATTGTGTAAAGTAACGACGTCCGTCAATCTTTTTAATAGTAATAGTATGAAAAACTATCTTGTATTTTCTATGGCAGCCTTATTGGTGGGGACTGCTTGTTCCTCTGATAAAAAAACTGAAGGGTTTACCGGTGCTCCCGGAGAAGTGAAATTGATAACCCTCGATCCGGGACATTTTCATGCAGCCTTGGTTCAAAAAGTTTCTTATCCGCAAGTTTCCAAGGATGTTTATGTGTATGCTCCGGCTGGTTTCGATGTGCAGGAACATTTGAAAAGAATAGAAGGTTTTAATACGCGTGCGGAGAATCCTACCGGTTGGAATGAGGTGGTTTATACAGGTCCGGATTTTCTGGAAAAAATGCTTTCTGAGAAGAAAGGGAATGTGATGGTTATGGCCGGTAATAATGAGAAGAAAACCGAATATATAAAGAAAACTCTTGAAGCCGGAATCAATGTCTTGTCTGATAAACCGATGGCAATCAATAGCGAGAACTTCAAATTGCTGAAGGAATGTTTTGACATAGCCAAGCAGAAAAAAATTTTTCTATATGATATTATGACGGAGCGTAATGAGATAACAACAATCTTGCAACGAGAGTTATCCATGCTGCCGGCAGTGTATGGTGAGCAACTTCCGGGAACTCCGGAAGAGCCTGCTATCGTAAAGGAAAGTGTTCATCATTTCTTTAAGGTTGTGGATGGCAAACCTTTGACACGTCCGGTTTGGTATTTTGATGTGAACCAGCAGGGAGAAGGAATTGTAGATGTAACAACCCATTTGGTGGACCTTGTACAATGGGAGGCTTTTCCTGAGCAGATTATCGATTATAAAGAAGATATAGTGCTAATTGATGCAAACCGTTGGGCTACGCCTATCGGGCCGGAAGAATTTACTCAGGTGACGGGGGTGGAAACTTATCCTGATTTCCTGCGCAAAGCTGTGGAAAATGATACCTTGAAAGTCTATTGTAATGGCGATATCGTATACAAGCTTAAAGATGTATTTGCCAAAGTTTCCGTTATATGGAATTATACTTTTCCGGAAGGAGGTGGAGATACCCATTATTCTGTAATGAAAGGGAGCAAAGCTGATCTTGTTATCCGTCAGGGAGAAGAACAGAATTATCAGCCGGAATTATTTGTAGAAGCTGTGAAAGGTGGTGATGCTTCGTATGAGAAAGATTTGGAGGCATCCATGGAGAAAATATCTTCCCAATATCCGGGCATTGCTTTAAATAAAGTCAGGGATGGAGTTTGGCAGGTGGTAATCCCTTCTAAATACAGGGTAGGACATGAGGCCCATTTCGGACAGGTGACAGAGCATTTCCTTGATTACCTGAAGGAAGGTGCACTTCCTGTATGGGAGGTGCCGAATATGCTTGCTAAATATTATGTTACAACGTCCGCACTCGATATGGCAAAAGCCAAAGGGAAGGACTAATGTTATGATTCGATTAAACTGTTTATATGAAAATGATGAAAAAAATTGTATGTGCCGGTTGTTTGTTTCTGCTTATAAGTTTTTGTTTGCAGGCAGAAACTTTTGTTGTTGCGTCGTATAATATCCGCAATGCTAATCAGGGAGATTCGACTAATGGAAATGGTTGGGGACAGCGTTATCCTTACATTGCCAAGTTAGTCCAGTTTCATGGTTTTGATATTTTTGGAACGCAGGAGGGAAAATATCCTCAATTGCAGGATTTGAAAGCTGCTATGCCAGGATATGATTATATTGGTGTAGGTCGGGATGACGGAAAGCAGGCTGGTGAGCATTCTGCTATTTTCTATCGTACAGACCGTTTTGAGGTGCTGGAACATGGTGATTTCTGGTTATCTACAGAAACAGACTATCCGAATAAAGGTTGGGATGCTGTTTTGCCCCGTAT
The DNA here is from genome assembly GCA_900541965.1 of uncultured Parabacteroides sp. Lineage (GTDB taxonomy): Bacteria > Bacteroidota > Bacteroidia > Bacteroidales > Tannerellaceae > Parabacteroides. The sequence goes on from UQLN01000078.1 coordinate 8,143, forward strand.
CTGTACCTGGGGAAAATTTAGAGATAAGAAGTCTGGTTTTGAGTTTATTTATTTCAACCTGCATATGGATCATGTTGGGGTTCAGGCACGTGCCGAGAGTGCTAAATTGATTTTGAAGAAAATCAAAGAACAGCCGTCTCATATTCCGGTTATCCTGTCCGGTGACTTCAATGTAGACCAAAACAGTGAGTCTTATAAATTATTGGATTCTTCTGGTGTGATGCGCGATTCTTATGAAATAGCAGAATTCCGTTATGATCCAAACGGGACGTTCAATGGTTTTTATCCGGATCGTAAAACAGACCAGCGGATAGACCATATCTTCCTGACTGACGATTTCAAAGTGCTTAAATATGGTATATTGACAGATAGCTACCGTACCCCAAAAGATGGAACAGTATCTGAGAACAACGGAAATTTCCCAAAAGAAGCAAAAATGATGAAGTATGTGGCACGTGTGCCGTCAGACCATTTTCCTGTTATGATTGTAGTAGAAACAGGGAAGTAAATATTATTTCATGGAGATATAAAAAAATCAGGGTGTTTCTTTTTAAAGGAACACCCTGATTTTTTATTTGATTTCTTTTTCCTCCATCATGTCCAGTTCGTTCTTTTCCGAATCTATAAATTTATATTCCAGAAAAGCCAGACTTTGATCAGGAATAACCTGCATACCCATAGAGTATTTCAGTTTCCATTTCCAGCAAAGAGGTAATATACCTCTCTTAATAAATGCTGCTACATAAGGATGTACGTGCAGGGCGAATTTCTTCACATTATGTTTATTAACTAAACAATCAATTTTACCTTCCAAGCTATCGGTAAACAGAATAGAGGGTTTGATAGTCCCGGTTCCAAAACAGGTTGGACAAGCCTCAGAAGTGTCCACATCCATCGCCGGACGGACACGCTGGCGTGTAATTTGCATCAGGCCGAATTTGCTTAAGGGCAAAATGTTATGTTTTGCCCGGTCGCTGGCCATTGCTTTAGACATGTGTTCAAACAGCTTCTGTCGATTAGGGGCTTCCGCCATGTCGATAAAGTCTACAACAATAATACCACCCATATCACGAAGACGTAATTGACGGGCAATTTCGTCGGCGGCGGCGGTATTAACATCTATAGCCGTTTTTTCTTGAGCATCACTGCCCTTTGAACGGTTTCCGCTGTTGACATCGATAACATGCATCGCTTCCGTATGTTCGATAATCAGGTAGGCTCCACTCTTGTATGTAACTGTACGACCGAATAATGATTTAATCTGTTTGGTAATGCCGAAATTGTCGAAGATGGGGAGCTCACCAGTATATTGGTGTACGATATCTTCCCTTCCCGGGGCAATCAGGCTTACATAATCGCGGATGTTATGATAAACATCGGGGTCGTTTACATAAATGTTTTGAAAAGACGGATTGAAAATATCGCGGAGTAAAGCAACCGTACGGGCTGTCTCTTCATAGACAATAGCCGGAGCTTTGACCTTGGTTATTTTAACGATATTATCTTCCCATCTTTTTACTAATGTCTTTAATTCGTGGTCAAGTTCAGCAACGCGTTTTCCTTCGGATGATGTTCGTACGATTACGCTGAAATTCTTCGGTTTGATACTTTGAATAAGCTGGCGTAAACGGGCACGTTCTTCGCTTGATTTGATTTTAGTAGAGACCGAAACCTTATCGGCAAACGGAATCAGGACAATATATCTTCCGGCAAAAGAAAGCTCGGAAGTCAACCTGGGACCTTTTGTTGAGATTGGTTCTTTGGCAATTTGTACCAGTACTTCCTGACCTACTTTGAGCACATTGCTTATACTGCCGTCTTTTTCAATTTCCGGGAGTAATTGCAGTTTGGAAATAACAGGGATTTTTTTCTGTTCTCCCAATGCTTGTTTCAGGAATTTCTGTTGCGTGTTAAAATTAGGACCTAAGTCCAAATAGTGAAGAAACGCATCCTTTTTATAACCTACATCAATGAATGCAGCATTCAACCCCGGCATCAGTTTTTTTACTTTGCCCAAGTATATATCACCAACGGCAAAAGAAACATTGTGGGCTTCTTTTTGAAGCTCAACAAGATTCTTGTCTTCCAATACGGCAATAGATACCTCTTTGGGTTGTACATCAACTACAAGTTCACTAATCACTATAATAAAAGATGGTGTTTTAGATATCAGACCTTCTTAAATACGCAAAGAACAAACTTAAAAGGTCTCTTATTAAGTTTGTTCTTTAGAGTTTCATCGGAAATAGACTTATTTCTTTTTATGTCTATTCTTTTTCAGTCTCTTTTTGCGCTTGTGCGTAGACATTTTATGTCTTTTTCTTTTCTTTCCGCTAGGCATCGTTTTTAAATTTTAAATTAAACTATAATTACTGATTTACTTAACTTCATTCAGGAAAGTTTTTGCTGGCTTGAATGACGGGATGTTGTGTTCCGGAATAATGATCGTAGTATTTTTAGAAATATTACGAGCTGTTTTCTGGGCTCTCTTCTTAATAACGAAACTTCCGAATCCTCTCAAGTACACATTTTCACCCTGAGATAATGAACCTTTTACAATATCCATAAAAGATTCTACGCTATTCAATACCGTCTGTTTGTCGATACCGGTATTTTTTGAAATTTCGCTAACAATATCTGCTTTAGTCATGTCGATAAATTAATTAATTGATTTGGACCTATTAATTTTTTGGAATGCAAATATATAGCTTTTTATTTAAGTGGGAAAAGATTGCTGCTCATTTTTTTCTAAAAGTTTTCTTTCAATTCATTGGAACTGTGTATGTTTGCACCGGACTATCCGCTGATAGTCTGTTTACAGACCGCTTCTATATTATGTTACAGACAGAAAAAGACTTAGAAACCAGCCGCTTGCTTTTGGGTTGGTACAGCAAAAATAAACGTGAGTTACCCTGGAGGGATTCTTCCGATCCGTATATAATCTGGATTTCCGAGATTATTCTTCAACAGACCCGGGTAGTGCAGGGGATAGATTATTTTCTCCGTTTTACCAAACGTTTTCCAGATGTGGCTTCCCTGGCCGGGGCTGAGGAAGATGAAGTTTTAAAATATTGGCAAGGGTTGGGATATTATAGCCGTGCACGTAATCTGCATGCTGCGGCAAAGGATATAATGGAACGTTTTGGCGGTATATTTCCTTCTTCTTATAAAGATATATTATCCTTGAAAGGGATAGGTGAGTATACGGCTGCAGCTATCGTTTCTTTTGTCTGGAACCAGCCTTATCCGGTAGTAGACGGAAATGTGTTCCGTGTGCTGTCTCGTTTGTTTGCCATGGACACCCCGATCGATTTGTCGAAAGGGAAAAAGCAGTTCACCGAATTGGCAGCCGCTGTTATGAACCCGGAATATGCCGGATTGCACAACCAGGCAATTATGGAATTGGGCGCATTGCAATGTGTCCCTCAAAATCCGGACTGTGAACGTTGCCCTTTGGCGGAGCGTTGCATGGCATATGGAGCAGGTACAGTCCGCAGGTATCCGGTAAAGCAAAATAAGACGAAAACGCGTAATCGTTATTTTCATTATTTTCATATTATATATAAAGATACGACTTGGCTGAGCCGTAGGGGTAAAGGGGATATTTGGGAAGGCCTTTACGAGTTTCCGCTTATTGAAACGGATGCCCCGGCTGATTTTTGCGTATTGCAGGATACGGACGTATTCCAACGGGTCTTCAAGGGAGTAGGGAAAATGAACATCGCTGTCGGTTTGCCGAATGTTAAACATGTTTTATCCCATCAAGTTCTCTATGCTACTTTCTATAAGGTGGAAATAGAACAGGCTGCCGGCGGATTGGATTCTTACTTGCCTGTGCCTGTGGAAGAGATAGAAAAATATGCAGTATCCCGCCTGACACACATTTATCTGGAGAAATTATCCGGAAACTTGTCTGAATGACTGAATTTATGTTTCTTTGCATAGAAAGAATAAAAGATTAATAACATGTCACTGAATAAAGTAATATTGATTGGTAACGTCGGGAAAGATCCGGACGTTCGTTATTTTGACAGCGGAGCTGCTGTAGCTAATTTCCCTCTTGCTACTTCGGAAAGAGGATATACCCTGGCAAACGGTACAGTTGTTCCGGAACGCACGGAATGGCACAACGTTGTTGTGCGCCGCGACCTTGTCCCTTTTGTAGAAAAGTGGGTGAAAAAAGGTTCCGGCCTTTATGTGGAAGGTAAAATCCGTACCCGTAGCTATGACGACCAGACAGGCGTTAAACGCTACGTTACCGAAATCCATGCTGACCGTGTGGAATTTTATAGTACAGGAACCAATACTGGCGGCAACCGCGATGGAGCGAATGCAACAGGCATGGCATCCCAAACAGGCGGACAACCTGCAACAGGGCAGCCCTCTTCATTCCAGCAGCCGGCTGCTAATCCGCAATCGGATACTTTCTCAGAAACCAACAGTACGGATGATCTTCCGTTCTGATATTGTTTAACTAATACGGTTCCCCTTGGACTCAGACTATTATTTATCGGGCTTATTTGATCAAGTCACTATACAGGATCTGACAGCAGGTCCTGTTATTGCATTATGTATTGCTATTCTTTTGTTGTTTGTTTCCGGTTTCGTATCGGCATCCGAGGTAGCATTTTTTTCGTTGACACCTGCAGATATTAATGATATAAAGGAAGAGAATACTCCTTCAGACCCCTTAATCCGGAAGTTGTTGGATCGTTCCGAATATTTGTTGGCATCTATACTTATTGCCAATAATTTTGTGAATGTGGCAGTGGTAATGTTGTGTACCTACAGTATTAATTCCATTGTTAACTTCTCCGCCGCACCTATGTTAGGGTTTATCCTCGAAACGATTATCCTTACTTTTTTGCTTTTGCTGTTTGGCGAGATTATGCCTAAGATTTATGCACAGAAAAACTCCTTGCGCTTCGTCCGGAAATCCGCTTCAGTGCTGAATGTGGTGGAACATATCTGTCGTCCGCTTTCCAAAGTGCTGGTTACATCTACCAAAGTCATCAATAAAGCGCTTGTCAAGAAGAAATACGACCTTTCTGTAGATGAACTGTCGAAAGCGCTCGAACTGACCTCTACCGAGATACCGGAAGAGAAGGAGATGCTGGCGGAAATCATTAAATTCTATAATAAGACAGCCGATGAAATCATGACTCCGCGTCTTGATATGGAAGATATCGATATCAAGACCAATTTTCGCGAGGTTATCGATTTTATCATCAATTCCGGTTATTCCCGCATCCCGGTTTATGCCGAGTCCGAGGATAATATAAAAGGAATTTTGTATATCAAAGATCTTTTACCCTATATCGAGAAGCCGGATACTTTCCGTTGGCAGAGCCTTATCCGTCCTGCTTACTTTGTACCCGAAACAAAAAAGATTGATGACCTGCTGGAAGATTTCCGTACCAATAAAATCCACATGGCAATTGTGGTAGATGAATTTGGCGGCACTTCCGGTATCGTGACGATGGAAGATATCCTGGAAGAAATCGTAGGTGAAATATCCGATGAATACGATGAGGATGAGAAACAATTTATCCGCCTTGCCGACGGTAGCCTGATTTTTGAAGCAAAAATATTGCTGACTGACTTTTTCCGTGTAATTGGTGCAGACCCTTCCGAGTTCGGGAAACTGACAGAAGAAGTGGAGACGCTTGCCGGTCTTTTGTTGGAGATAAAAGAGGACTTCCCACGCCGTCGCGAAATCATTGAATATAATGATTATCGTTTCCAGATATTGGAGATAGACAACCGCCGTATATTGAAGGTTAAGTTCAACCGTATTTCCGAAATGGAAAAGGTGGAGGAGAAAGAAGAAGATAAAGCCTGATGCCCCTTCTTTTTCAACATACCGCCCCGCTCCGGGGAGTCTGGAAAATTGAAGAATCTTCCGGCGCCCTCTTTTCTCTTTTGAAAAATGGAGAGGAATACCTTCCGCAACTTGAAAATATTCGTACCGAACACCGTCGGCAGGAGTGGCTTGCCAGCCGGGTACTTTTGCAGGAATTACTCGGATATCCTGCATGTATAGCCTATCGTGCGGACGGTGCACCTTATCTGTCGGATTCTCCGTTCTATATCAGTATTTCACATACGAAAGGATATGCCGCCGTTCTGGTGCAGGAGCATCCGGCGGCCGGTATCGATATCGAGTACCGTTCTGACCGTGTAAAAAAGATACGCAGCCGTTTTATGGCTCTGGAGGAAGAGGAGGGTATCGATAAAGAGCACGAAACAGAGCATCTGCTGCTCCATTGGTGTGCAAAAGAAACCTTATTTAAGATGATAGGGCAGGAGGAGGTCGATTTCCGCCGCCACCTGCATGTATGTCCGTTTCCCTATACGGAAGAAGGTAGTTTCAATGTGTACGAAACCCGCACGGAACAAGGAACTGCTTATACATTGGACTACCTTGTCACACCTTATTTCGCATTGACGTGGAGTTCCCGGTTTATCCTTCGCTGATTTCCCATTCCCCTATATTCCGTACTTCGGCGTGGCAGAACTGTCCCATCAGCTTGAACATGATATAGAATACCACTTGGCGGCCCATTTGCTGTCGGGCGTTGCGGACAACGTAGGCGAAGCGTCAGGGATGTGTGGTTTCCCCATGGTGACGAGGCGGTACATGATTTCCGTATGATCTTTACAAAGATAAGGTGCATCTTCTCCACTGGTAGCGCCACCTCGACGCCAACGGTAGCGTTGAGGTAACGCTAGCGTTAGCGCTGGGGTGGCGCTGAGGGAGGATGAAAGATTCATCCGGATTCTTTTACAGTTCATCCGGTTTGTCGCCGTCGCTAACCTGTCCGAAGGTGATGTTTACGGATACGGAGCGGGGTGTTTTTAGCAGGCGCTGGTTGCTGTTATGTATGGTTCGAATAAATGAAATTAGTAGGAGGATAGGTTGACCTTTATTGACGAATGCAGCGAAGGGAAAAACCATCCGTTTTGGGATATGTACCTTCGACCAGGTTAACACTTTTTATTAAAGAATACGGTTTTTGCTTTGGTCGTCTCCGCCGATGACGACCAGTAATACCCATTTTGGTCTAACTGGCTAGGTGCACCAGACTCGAGAGTGCGAAAACCTACAGTAGGCAAAACAAGTAGGGGGTAACCACTTTCTGCAGTGACATTAAATAAACCGCCACTATCCCAGGATGTTGCATTTCCGATTGTTTGTAACTCATTGAATGTTGGTACACGATAGCCTGAGGGGCAAGGGTCGTTTTTCCCTTTATTGTTTTCTATCCATAGTGAGTTATCAGTATAAGTCAACCAGTTTTCAGTACTGTAATAAAACGTATTGTTATTGGGACGGGGATTACTGGTTGGATTTCCAATTGCAGGACCTCCGTAGTTTGTATAATCGGCACGTCCCCATTGGTAGATATTACCGGTTCCGGCTACTTTCTTGTTTTTCCCATCACCCGCCTGTGCCACACGGGTTGCCCCGCAATTGACGGGAGCCCACCATTTGCCATTTCTTAGTATAGCGGTATAATACGGACTGCCTTCACCGGTAGGATAACCATAGAAGGAAGCACCCCGCCAGATGGTGTATGATTTGATTGTTTGTCCATTATGTGTGATATTCATTGTTGCTTTATGAAGTTGGTACTCGACATCGGTTCCGGTTGCTGCATTCACCACCACATTGAATGTATATTTACGTCGGTTGTTTACAACCTCGGTTTTTACGAGCGCGGATTTATTTAGCCAGCTATTTCCACCATTCGTAGAGTTGCAATAAGGATTATTATAATCAGGAGATAATGTAGGGGCGGCAAACATGCCGTAGAAAGATACGGTCATTGTCTTTTCCCCTTTACTTACACGATAACCATCCGATGACTTTTCATCATAGTTTGCAAAGTCGGTTGCAACCCACGCATTAGCTTCACTGAAACTTACCGTAACAGGCGTGGCTTTGTCTTTTGCCAGACTATTGATGACTTTAATCGTCTGGTCGGCAGGTACGGTGGTAGGGAAGCCGCTTTTG
>UQLN01000079.1 GCA_900541965.1 uncultured Parabacteroides sp.
AAAGGTGCCATAGCTCAGTTGGTAGAGCAAAGGACTGAAAATCCTTGTGTCCCCGGTTCGATTCCTGGTGGCACCACTCTTTAAGAAAGAAAAACGATGTAAATCCCTGAATTTCAAAGAAGTTCAGGGATTTTTCTTTTCCAAGAATAGGCAAAATAAGTGGGATTAAAGCAGCACCCCGAAAAGGTCGCTCTTCTTTTGCTTTTTTTGCTTGGGATACCTGTTCATCATCCAAACAACGCCACGGAGCGATGGTAAACTGGATCATCTGCATCAAAGCCAGACATTGAGCAGAGCGTACGAATATTAGCGGGTCTACGTTGTGGCGTCCGTCAAACGAACCCGTTTCACTCCGCCAACCATATCAGGGTATGTGAAAGTATATTCCATCATCGCTACAAGCATCTTACTCTGCCATTTTTTCATAAATATAACTTACAATAGTCCGTTAAACTTTAAATTAACAAATAAATATGGGTTAAGCCCCCTGCCCTCTTATATTAAGGAGTGTTCATCTTTAATGGCAATGAATAGAAACGGACTTGACAGTATCTTGAGTTAATAAAAACGTCCCTTATTGATTCGACAGTAAAGATAAACAAATGGCGTGAAAAATCTATGCTTGAAATGCTACCTTTATATTTAATCATCCCCTGCAAAATCATTTTTTTCAGTTAGGACACTATGGCCGTTTTACCGAACAGAGTTATTAACCATCCATATGGCCAGCCGTTTTCGGAACGATGCTTATTTCTGATAGCAGACTAAGGAGGAACGAACCGGTGGCAATGAGTTCCCTGAATTATACGATAGAAAATTTCTATACTATTCGGTATCGGATTTCCACCATCCAGTATACCATATCTACAGTTGGGAAACTACCGTTTACGATTCAGTATAAAAAATCAAAAAAGGGCAAAACTAACGTTCTATCTTTAAGCCAAAGAAAAGAAAAAGTCAAACTCAAAAATTACAGTTATGAAAAAGTTATCAGTCTTATCAATGTTACTATTATTTATTTGTTTGGGAAACGTCCAGGCACAAACAGTCAAAGAAGAGTCCCACAAACAGAAAAAAGCTGAACAAGAATTGCTCGACCAGATGTTTTTCGATGAAGCCAAACAGGCTATAGAAATGAAAAACTTTATCCTGGAAGCTGACCATGTTATGTTTAAATACGGTACAACAGCTTTCGTTTCTCCCAACACAAATTTTGTAGCGGTAAAAGGTGATAAAGCCGTTGTCCAAGTAGCTTTCAATATTCCGATCAGCGGTCCCAACGGCTTAGGAGGAGTTACAGTTAACGGGACAATCTCCGGCTACAAGCAGACTACCGACAAAAAAGGGAATATATACGTTTCAATGAATGTAACGGGTACCGGAGTATCGGCACAGGTAGATATTCGATTAAATAAAGGAAGTAATAATGCGTCGGTGGACATAAGCCCGAACTTCAGTTCAAACCGTTTCTCATTGACAGGGAATTTACTCCCGATGTCCAAAGCCAATGTTTTTAAAGGAACTTCACTCTAAGGTAAAAGTTGTTTTCAAGAAATTATTAAGCCAAAGGTATTTAATAAACAATAAGCATTAAATTAAAAACAGCTATAGTTTAACATTTAAACGCAAAAAGAAATATGAAAAAATATCTGTTTATAGGATTGGTAGCGATACTTGCTACTTCGTGTGAAAAAGATCCGGATCTAAATCAACTCGACAATAATTTCACGGTTTACACTAATTATGACAGTAAAACCAATTTCAATGATTTCAAAACTTATTACCTGCCCGACAGTATTTTACTGGTAGGCCAAGGAATGAAGGCAGAATATTGGAAAGACGAGAATGCACAAGATATCATCAAACAGGTTGCCGATGAAATGGATGCCCGTGGCTATACAAGAGTCAATGCGATTAAAGAGGCTAACATTGGAATACAACTCTCCTTCATACATCAAACAACCCAAGTAATAGGAACCGGCGGATGGTATGACAGCTGGTGGGGACCCGGTTATTGGGGGCCTTATTGGAATGACTGGTATTATCCGTATCCTGTAACTTATAGCTATAATACTGGTACATTGATAATGGAGATGGTCAATCTGACAGCCCATCCCGAGGATACAAGCCAGAAAGTGAAGTTACCGGTAATTTGGCACTCATACGCAACCGGACTGTTGTTTGATAATTCCAAATACAACATGCAATTAACGTTAGATGCAGTTAATCAAGCGTTTGAACAATCTCCTTATATCAAAAAATCCTAAAAAGAAAGATCATGGAAACAATAAAATTCATTCCGAAGAAAAAGTATATTCTGGCATTTATAATATCAGGCCTGTTTTATTTCAGCAGTTATGCACAAAATATCAGTAATAGATTGCATTTTAATGCAGACTGGCAGATGAATGCTCCTCTCAATACGGATTTTGCTGATAAGATCAGCGGTTGGGGTATGAACATGGAAGGAGGTTATTACCTTACTCCACACTGGAGCTTGGGAGCTTTCCTTAATTTCCATACGAACCATAAATATGTTCCGCGTCAAACCATTATTGAAAATACAGCTTCATTGACCACCGACCGGCTAGAATCGGCTTTTCAGTTACCATTCGGGCTAGCCACTTCATACAGATTGGTTAGTAATGGATGCCTGAAACCTTATGTTGGTGCCAAAATAGGAGCCATGTATGCCAAAAACACAACTTATCTGAATACTATAAGTTTAACAGATAAACCATGGGGATTCTATCTTTCTCCTGAAGTGGGGGTGAACATTTATCCATTCTCCCAGAGTAGGTTCGGCTTCCATTTAGCCGCATATTACAGCTATGCCACCAATAAAAGCGAGTTGCTGACCGGTTCCCTGGATGGAGAAAATAATATTGGATTCCGCTTAGGCGTTTGTTTCTGATACGATACAAATTTCATCAACAACAAGAGGAGGTACAAAATGTCATGGTTACTTTTGGAAACCTCTTGTTTTTCATTACATTTGTAATATATATATTTAAAAGTCTACGCTTAATATGCGGCAAAAGTACAATTATTTGTTTAATGTCTTGTTATTCTCAGGATTGGCATGTTTTTCATATCTGTTTCTTGTACTTTATTCCGACTTCACACCGCAACATCTGGAAATACTGATTTCTTTCAAGTCATTTACACTGATACTTGCAGCCTTTAATCTGGTTGGTTTCGGAATACTGATGATCCATAACTGGCAAAAACGCAGTTTTCAGTTTCTGGTTAAACGAAAAGAGCGGTTGTTAATTGATTGTATTCTAACGGCAATCATCCTGTTTTTAATGAATTATCTGGTCTGGTCAATAATCAAAGCCATATTTGAGATCCCTGAACCTTTTACCCTGAAAGGTCTCGGTTTGAGGATTATATTTTTGGTCTGGTTGGTGGAAATGGTAATAACTACCCTTACTTTGACTGTTAATTTTTACAGGCAATTAGTCCTTTTGCACGAGAGAACGGAACAAATCGAAGAGAATTCCATAAAGGCCCAGTATGTAGCTCTGCAAAATCAGTTAAATCCGCATTTTCTCTTCAACAGCCTCAATACGCTTATATCCGAAATAGAATACGCTCCCCAAAATGCTGTTCTATTTACCCAGCGTTTGTCTGATGTGTACCGGTATATATTACAAAGCCAGCAACAGCGTCTGGTTACTTTAGAGTCTGAATTGTCTTTCATCGACTCTTATGTTTTTCTTCACAAAGTCCGTTTAGGCGATTGCATTCGGATAGAGAATAAAGTGGAAACGGATAATTATGATTTGAAACTACCCTCATTGACTCTACAGCTATTGGTGGAAAATGTCATTAAGCATAATATAATTAATATGGATATGCCAATGAATATATTAATCGACTATGAGCCAAAGAGTGGAAGAATAGTGGTAACCAATGAAATCAGGATAAAGCCCAATGTTGCCAGTACCGGCATGGGGTTAAAGAATCTTTCAGCCCGTTATCGCCTAATATGTAATCAGGATATTTCCATAGAAAACAATACGAATTATTTCACCGTTAAAGTCCCTGTATTAAATGAATAAAATAACAGCAGTCATCATTGAAGACGAAATTCCGGCTGCCCGCCGGTTAAATAAGATGTTAAACATGTTACGCCCCGAATGGCAGATTACAGTATTGCCAGGTAGTGTAAAAAAGAGTGTTGAATGGTTCGGAGAAAACCCACACCCGGATCTTGTTTTTCTCGACATACAATTGACAGATGGCATTTCTTTTACATTCATCGAACAGGCACGGCCGGAAAGCACTATAATTTTTACCACTGCGTACGATGAATATGCTATCCGCGCTTTTACAGTCAACAGCATTGATTATCTACTAAAACCGATAGATAATACCCGGTTGGAAGAAGCAATTGTAAAGTTCGAGCATCTGACTACCAAATATCTGGATCAAGGACAAAAGCCAATTGACCTGATGGAAATTTTACAAAATATCACCCGGCCAGGAAAGAAATATCGTACCCGTTTCCTAATTTCAGGCGAAGACAAGCTTTTTACCCTGCAAGTGGAAGACATTGCCTATTTCTATTCAGAAAACAAGATAACCTTCGCCGTAACTAAAAAGAACAGAGAACATATCATTGACCTTTCTCTGGATAAGCTTATGGAACAACTAGATCCGGATATTTTCTTTCGTAGTAGCCGGCAGACAGTGGTCAGTATTAGCGCCATTGAACGGGTTGAATCGTATTTTCTGGGAAAGGCAATCTTACATGTAAAACCACCCTTTAAAGATAAGATAATCGTCAGCCGCGACAAAATATCCCTATTGAAACTTTGGCTGAATTATTGAAGGCCAACGGGAGCATCCTGACATTAAGAAGGCCTATTACTTAAGTATAAGGTTGGGCTTGATATACCACTATATGAAATCGGCGGATATTACCTTGACACGCATTGTTTATCATATACGTAGATTTTCAAGAGGTATCTTCCTTATATTATATTTCACACTATCTCTTATATCAAGAGCTTTCGAGCAGGATAAATCAACAGGTATAGTTTCATATTTACCACTCAATTCGTTTTCTTTGCCAGAAAAAGAACACTGGGGTACACAATATACTGATTGTATAAAAAATGTTTTTCATGATTCAATATTTTGACATAAAAAACCACTCCGAAGAATAAGCTACTTTTTTGCAATCGCTTTAATGTTTCCAAAATCAGATTTCCATATTTTTACCGGAGTAAAATCAGAGAGAAGCAAGAGATGCTCCATATCCTTCTCCGAATATAAACAGACAGGTTCCAAAATATTGTGCTTTTCACTCATAGATGCAGATAATACAGAAAATCGCTCTTCCAGTTTAACATCTTTATGCGGATAGTTTTCCGATAGTTCAGAGTCAATCCCGGATGCAGATAGAAAAAGCATTCCGTCCGTCTTTATCTTTTTTGAAACGATTGTCAGGAAGTTTACAGCTTTGGCAAATGGCAAATAATGGATAAACCGCTGGGAATAAACAAAATCCAAATTATCAGGAATATCATCGGGCTTCAATTCATTAACATCTACCTTTTTATACTGAATAGGGATATTAAATTTTACCGTATTATTAAAACCATCAAAATAATCGGAAGAATCCAATATATCGATTAAGTGCATTTCGACATTCAACAAGCTCAACCGGAAACTATGGAAACCATATCCACATCCCACATCAAGCCCCTTTAGCCTATTTCCTTCAAGAACATATTTTATATTCTCTTTATCAAGATCATCCATTCTCTGACTGGAAATATCTGCGCCATGATGTCCTGTCGTCTTTAATAATGTATCGCCGTATAAGTTTAATTTACCCATAAAAACCTCTTTTCCTACAAGATTAACACGCTACAATTCGGAAAAGTTTTACCATACAAAGGGAATGTCCCCAACACTATAAAAACGATTCGTCGAATTTATAAAAGAAGATATTGCTTTTTAGGTATACTAAGGTTGAAATAGTAGAACTAATCGTATCTTTGATTCCGGCATAGTAATCGAACTTCGTATGTTAATTAAAAATTACTCTTTATGAAACTAACAGTCCTGGTAGACAACAATACATTTATCGACGAATATTACTGTGGAGAACCTGCTGTTTGTTACTATATTGAAGATAGTAACGATAAACTTTTGCTGGACACCGGCTATTCGGATTTGTTCATTAAAAACGCCCTGGCACTGCATATCGATTTATCATCCATATCGACTATCGTGTTCTCGCACGGACACGATGACCATACCAGAGGACTTCTATATCTGGCAGAAAAGAATCTGTTAAAAGGAAAGCAAATCATAGCCCATCCAGATACTTTCAAACAACGTTCGCAAGACGGAAGATTCATCGGTGCTCCTTTATCGGAAACCAACCTGAACGAATATTGCCGTCTTTCCCTAAGTAAAAAGCCTGTCCACATAAACGAACATCTTACTTTTCTTGGAGAGATACCTTCACTGAATGATTTTGAGAAAAGAAAAACGTTCGGGACGATTATAAACGGAGACCGGATATCCGAAGACCGGGTGATGGACGACACGGCACTGGTTTACAATAACGGCAACGGATTATTCATTATAACCGGTTGTTCCCATAGCGGTATTTGCAACATCATCGAACATGCCAAACTGGTCTGTAATGAAAACAAAATTCAGGGAGTGATTGGCGGTTTCCACCTGTTCGGTGTTTCTCCCCAACTAAAAAAGACGATAAACTATTTCCAGGAAAACAACATCAGACAGCTCTATCCATGTCATTGCGTCTCTTTTGACGCAAAAGCTGAAATACATAAATATATCCCCATCCATGAAGTAGGCGTCGGATTAACGATTACAATTGAGTAAATAGATTTTTCCAATCGGATATAACTTTATGCCAGTCTCTCATATATTTTTAACTACCGGGTGAAAGCAAGAATAAAGATTTGCTTGTATCTTTGCATGCGTTATAACATAAAAACATAACCGTATGTCAATCTCACGCTTCAACGCAGTGGAGAAAGCATCCAACCGAAAGGCTGTGGAAGCCATTACTCCAAAACAAAAAGTCTCTGAATATTATGGTGAAAATGTCTTCAACCGGAAGGCAATGCAAAAGTATCTCTCCAAAGAAACCTACAAAGCTCTGACTCATGCAATCGACAACGGCACCCCTATTGACCGGGAAATTGCCAACCATGTAGCGGCAGGGATGCGTATGTGGGCTTTGGAAAAGGGAGTTACCCACTACACACACTGGTTCCAACCATTGACCGACGGCACAGCCGAAAAACATGATGCTTTCGTAGAACACGACGGCAACGGTGGCATGATAGAAGAATTCAGTGGTAAATTGCTTGCCCAGCAGGAGCCGGATGCATCCAGTTTCCCTAACGGAGGATTACGTAATACGTTTGAAGCCCGTGGATATTCAGCCTGGGACCCCTCCTCTCCCGCTTTTATCGTGGACGATACATTATGTATCCCTACCGTATTTATCGCCTATACCGGTGAAGCACTCGACTATAAAACTCCATTAATCCGTTCTATCGAAGCATTGAACAAAGCAGCCAAAGAGGTTTGCAACTACTTCAATGAAGATGTGAACAAGATTATCACCTATTTAGGATGGGAACAGGAATATTTCCTTGTCGACGAAGACTTATATTCGGCACGTCCGGACTTGTCGCTGACAGAACGTACTTTACTGGGACACGAAAGTGCCAAGAACCAGCAGCTGGACGACCACTATTTCGGTGCCATTCCTTCACGTGTACAGGAATTCATGAAAGACTTGGAAGTCGAATGCTATAAATTGGGTATTCCGGTTAAGACCCGCCACAACGAGGTTGCCCCGAACCAGTTCGAGCTGGCTCCTATTTATGAGGAATGTAACCTTGCCAACGACCATAACCAGTTATTGATGTCGGTAATGAAACGTGTTTCACGCCGCCATAACTTCCGTGTCCTGCTTCACGAAAAGCCCTTTATGGGAGTGAACGGTTCCGGTAAACATTGCAACTGGTCCATGGGGACAGACACGGGTATCAACTTGTTTTCGCCGGGTAAGGACAGGGAGGACAACCTGCGTTTTATTACTTTCGTTGTCAACTCCTTAATGGCAGTATATAAATTCAACCCGCTTTTGAAAGCAAGCATCGCTTCTGCCACAAACGCACACCGTCTGGGAGCCAACGAAGCACCGCCTGCTATTATCTCTTCATTCCTGGGAACTCAGATTTCAGAAATCCTGGATAAGTTCGAAAACTGCTCCATTGAAGATGCAATCGAAGTGGATGATAAAAAACGCTTGTATTTAGGATTCGGACAGATTCCGGAATTACTTCTCGATAATACCGACCGCAACCGTACATCGCCTTTCGCCTTTACCGGAAACCGTTTTGAGTTCCGCGCATTAGGTTCGTCGGCAAACTGCGGTTCCGCCATGCTGGCACTGAACTCAGCCGTAGCATATCAGTTATGCCAGTTTAAAAAAGATGTGGAAGCATTACGTGCTGCTGGCAAGAGCAAGGAAGCTGCTATCTTTGAAGTGTTGAAGGCTTATATCAAGGAATCCAAACCGATTCGTTTCGACGGCAACGGTTATTGTGACGAATGGAAAGAAGAAGCAGCACGCCGCGGCCTGGATTGTGAGAACAGTGTTCCTTTGCAATATGATGCTTACCTGAAACCGGAAGTCATTCAGATGTTCAAGGAAACAGGCGTCCTGAGTGAAAAGGAACTGGAAGCACGCAACGAGGTAAAATGGGAAATCTATATTAAAAAGGTACAGATTGAAGCACGCGTTCTGGGTGACCTCTCAATGAACCATATCATCCCGGTAGTATTACATTACCAATCTCTATTGCTAAGCAATATTACTAAACTGAAAGAGACATTCGACCAGGAAGAATATGAAGAATTGGCCGCCGAACCACGCCGTTTGGTACGGAAAATATCCCAACATGTAGGTGCTGTGACAAAGATGACTGACGAAATGATTGAAGCCCGCAAGAAAGCAAATCGTATCGCAGACTTACGCAGCAAGGCAATAGCCTACCATGACACTGTCGCTCCTTACCTGGATGAAATCCGCGACCATATTGATGAACTGGAACTCATGGTCGACAACCAGATGTGGCCTCTGCCTAAATACAGAGAGCTGTTGTTTATCCGCTGATAACGATATATCCGTATATAAAAATACCACTCAGGAAAATAAATCCGAGTGGTATTTTTTTTGGCAAATTATGAAAATCATTAAAGAGTAATCGGTGTTCCGTTATAAAAGTCCAGAATCTTGGCACGGAAAATAAAATTAAACTTAGCCTGTGCCTGTTCCGCCAGGCTCTGTGCATATTTTGTTTTTGCTTCGCCATATTCAAATACGGTACTCTTACCTGCCGAATAGCGTTCTTCCGCATACGAAAATGCCTCTTTGCTTGCTATTACGGACTTGTCCGAAGAAATATACTTTTCCTGTGCCGCCGTTGCATTATAATAAGCCTGCTGGATTTCCTTATACAAGACTTTCTTTGTATTCTCCATCATCAATTCCTGATTCTGGATATTAATGCGTGCCGAACGGACACTGTTACGTACCTGAAAACGGTTGAACAGCGGAATACTCAAACTGAACCCGACTGTCTTTCTGCCGTTTGTTTTCAGCTGGTCGCTAAAAGGTGTGTTTGTATACTCTCCATTCCCCGAATAGTGGTAGTAACCGTTACTATAGCTGGCACCAAAATATAATTTAGGATAATAGCCGGCTTGGGCTACTTTCAACATTTTCTTCTGGCTTTCCAGTAAATATTGCTGTTCCTTAATCTGCGGTTTGAAAGTCAGTGCATGGTCATATACATTTTCCGGAGGAATAATGCTGCTCATATAACGCCCTACGGCATCGTCCGTATCCGGGACTACCACATCAAAGTTTTCGCCCATGCGTTCCAATTCCAGGCTCTGAGTCAAATCCAGGATAGCAAGGTTCACATTATTACGGGATTCCGTCAACGTAACTTCATCCTTTGCCAACTGCGCCTTCATATCATATAATTGGGAAAGAGGAACTTTGCCGGCATTCACCAAAGCTTCGGTTTTCGCCACTTGCTCACTACTCAATGCGACCTGCAATTCCGCTATTTTCAATACCTCCTTATTATACAGCACCTGCAAATAATAAGAAGCCACATTGATAGCCAAATCTTCTTTCGCCTTATTCAACGTTTCTGTTGCAGCCTTCAAGTCGAGGCGGCGTGCAGCAATGTCATTCGGAATCTTAAGGCCATCGAATATAGGCATGTTCAATTGGATCGACGCACTGGTATTGGCAGAGTTCTGGTCTACAATCACTCCCGACTTGGAAGGAGACCTGCCAAAGTCGAAATTTTGTCCGACAGTTGCATTCAAATCAGGCAGCCAACTGAATTTGCTGGTATGCAAATCCACTTTACGGCTTTCCTGTGCCTGTTCCTTTTGCTTCAAATCGATATTGTGTTCGATAGCATAACGGATACATTCTTCCAGCGACCACTGTTCCGGTGTCGTTTGGGCTGTTACATTCACCCCTATAGAAAGAAGGTACAAGGCGGATATAGATAGGAATAAATTCTTTTTCATACCACTTGTTTTAAATTATTTCTTTGACGGGTCGATTGCAGCTCCCCGGATTTTATCATTTTCTGTCAGCCCTTCCTTGATTTCAATCTTGATGCCGTCAGAAAGGCCGATCTTCACCGGATGGCGTTCAAACTTCTGTTCCGGAGTTTCCTGTTTTACTATCTGGACAAAAGTAGAGTCGCCACTGAATTCAACAGTGCTTTCCGGAACTGTCAGCACATTCTCTGCACGTTTCAGCACAATTTCAGCATTGGCACTATAACCGGCACGGATATAAGCGTCTGACGGAATCGTTGCCGCCGCTTTTATCTCGAACATTACGGCACCGTTTTCTTCCACCCCCTTCGGAGCTACATATTCCAGAACGGCATCAAACACACGACTATCCAAAGCCCCGACAGTCAGTTTGATAGGCATACCTTCGTGGATACGTCCGACTTCCGTTTCATCCACTTTCCCTTTAAATATCATATCGTTCATGTCGGCTACGGAAGCAATGGTTGTCCCATCGTTAAATGTATTCGACTGGATTACGGAGTTACCCACTTTGATAGGCACATCCAATATCATACCGGTAATCGTGGAACGTACCTGTGTCGTACTGGTTGATGCCGCACTTTTGGATATACCGTCACGGATAATATCGAGTGCATCCTGGGCATTGTCCACTTCCTCTTCCGCTTTCTTATAATTGGCAAGAGAAGCTTGATAATCCTCTTTCGCAATCACACCCTGTTCGAACAATTGCTTATCGCGCTTATATGTTTCATTGATTTGCTCCATATTGATTTTGGCAACCCGGACACGTGATTCCGCACTGTTCAACTGCACCATTTCCGGTATTACTTTAATCTTGGCAATGATTTCACCGGATTTCACCATCTGTCCGGCTTCTTTCAATACTTCCGAGATAATTCCGGACATCTGAGGTTTGATCAATACCTCATCGCGCGGTTCCACCTTACCGGTTGCCACTGTTTTCGTCTCCAGTGTATCCCTTGCAGGCTGGACGATTTCATAAGTAGTGATTACCGGCTGTGATTTCTTCCATAAGAAGTAGAATGTACCAATTACTGCTAATCCGACCAGTACAAGAATTACGATTCTGACAATCTTTTTCATCTGATTTCTTATTTATTGTTTTATTATTATTCTATTCTTCGCGAATGGCATCAATCGCCTTTATCTGCATAGCACGCCAAGCAGGGATCAAACCTGCCAGCAATCCGCTGATAAGCAGGATAACCGTAGCCGCTACCGCTGTATTAATATTAATCTCCGGGTTGGAGAAGAACGTGTCACTGTCCCCGGCTGATTCCAGTACACGGTTGACTATATCCAACATAAATACCCCCACCGAGAGTCCCAGCAATCCTGCCAAAGCCGTTAGCAACAGGCTTTCGCTCATTACCTGGGATATAATATTCGCGGGTTTCGCACCCAAGGCACGTCTTACGCCGATTTCCTTCGTCCGCTCCTTTACCGTCACCATCATAATATTACTCACCCCGATGATACCTGCCAGCAAAGTACCCATACCAACCAGCCATACCAGGATATCTATACCCGTAAACAACATATTAAATGTTTCCGCCTGCTTGGCAATACTGAAAGAACCGACCGCCTGCGGGTCTGTCGGCGAAATCTCATTCTGGGATTTCAGGATGGTTTTCACATCTTCCGTTATCTTATCACAGGAATACCCGTCTTCCCCGGTAATACAGAGGAACCAGAACTTATCCCCATTATTAGTTGTCTGCTGCAAAGTGGTGAACGGAAGCATCACACTCTCTTCCGTCCTGCCTCCGATACTGGCACGCGGTTTTGCCTTTATCACCCCGATTACCTGATAATAAATACCATTTACACGGACATACTGTCCGGTCGGGTCCTCACCGGGGTTGAATAATACTTCATATACACGGGTACCGATCAAACAAACCTTACGCTTTTCTTTCATATCTATTTCGTTGAACAAACGCCCGTAATAAATATGCTGTGTTTCAATATTAAAATAATCCGGATAAACACCACGTACATTATAGCTTCCAGCTTTCTGCCCTCTGACAATATTATTAGCCCCCTGTTCACCCCAATGCATCGGAGAAATATATTTTATGCCTTGTACTTTCTCTTTTATAGTCTCTATGTCGCGGTTACGCATACTCCAGTTACGTCCTTTTTTGTACCCCTTATAAGGCTCTCCGGTCCGTTCGGTATAAAAGAAACAGGAGTTGGTAGCAAACCCGTTTACATTCTTGAAGATGCCGTTCTGCATTCCTTTTCCGGAGCCCAGCAACAATACCAGCATAAAGATTCCCCAGAATACACCGAAACAAGTCAGCACACTCCTCATTTTGTTCCGGGTAATAGTAACCCATATCTCCTGCCAACGGTCAATATCAAACATACTATCTGAATCTTATTTGTTAGTTAACTTATTCATCTCTCATCGCTTCGATTGCAGTAATCTTCACGGCTTTACGGGCAGGGAAATATCCCGCCAGCACACCTGCCAGCACCAACAATCCGGTAGCTGCCAATGCAATGCCCAAGCTTACTGTCGGGTCACGGAATACGGTCATATCATCACCCGAAGCGGCATTCCCCATATTCATCATTTGCATGGCATAGTTAATGCCTTCCGTCACACCAATTCCCAATACCATACCGATATAACCGAAAATAGCCGTTATCATTATGGATTCAATGATAATCAGTTTCAAGATAGAAAAAGGCGTAGCCCCGATTGCTTTACGTATTCCGAACTCTTTTGTACGTTCACGGACTGTTATCAACATAATATTGCTGACCCCTACAATACCGGCAGTCAAGGTACCGATACCGATAATCCACAGGAACAGCGTAATTCCGTTCATCATTCCATTCAGCATAAGGAAGTCCGCTGCTGTATTCCACATATAAAGAGCACCTTTATCCGAAGGGTCGAAACGATGCCGTTTGCCCATCAGTTCACGGAAACGGGTTTCAAAAGCCTCGTTCGCTTCTTTTGTTTTCAAACCTTTGATTGTAAACGAGATTTGCCCCAATCCATAGCTGGAGTTATAAAGAGTCTGGCCGGTAGAGAACGGTATATAAGCCGGAGAATCATTGCTATTCCCTTCATCTTTATACACGCCGACCACCTGATAGACAATATTCCCCGAATTTATATATTTTCCGAGCGGATCTGCCGAATGGAATAATACCTCCTTCATACGTGGGCTGATAACGATTACTTTCCGTCTCTCTTTCAAATCGACTTCATTTATAAAGCGTCCGTTGCCTTCCAGCATCTGGATGTTATCGATGATAGCATGTGCAGGAAATACTCCACGCAAAGAATAATTACCATATTCCTCACCTACCGACAAAGTATCGGAATGATAGACAACCGCACTCACCTTATCCACTTCCGGAAGCGCTTGTTTAATCGCATCCAAATCCTCATCCTTGAATTTAATGCTGCGGTTCGTTTGCATGCCCTTGTAAGGTGTCGTGGTATACCCTGGCCATACGGAAACTTTATTTGCGGACATATTCCTGAAGTTATGCAAGATACCATTCCTCAGGCCGTTGCCTGCACCCAGCAGGACAATCAGCATAAAGATACCCCATGCCACGGAAAAGCCGGTCAGGAATGTACGGAGCTTGTTCTTCTGCACCGTACTCCATATTTCACGGAAGTTGTCAAAGTCAAACATATCCTTTTCCTTTTTCTATCGTTTCTATCAGACCATCCTTTACACGAATAATTTTGTTTGTCGCATCAGCTACAGATTGTTCGTGGGTCACGATAATCATGGTCATACCTTCCTGGTTTACATTCCGAAGAAGTTCCATTACCTCGACAGTCGTTTTACTGTCCAAAGCTCCGGTCGGTTCGTCCGCCAGAATAACCTGCGGCTTGGCAATCAGCGCACGGGCTATAGCCACACGCTGCTTTTGCCCCCCGGACATTTCATTCGGCATATGTTCCGCCCAATCCTTCAAACCGACCATATCCAGATATTCCATCGCCATTGCATTCCGCTTCTTACGGCTTATGCCCTGATAGTAGAGAGGCAATGCGACATTCTCGACTGCATTTTTAAAGGAGATAAGATTAAAAGACTGGAAGATAAAACCAATCATGCGGTTACGTAGTTCCGCCGCACGTGTTTCGCTCAGATTCTGTATTAACTGTCCATTCAGCATATAGGAACCCGTATCGTAAGTATCCAATATACCCAATATATTCAGTAAGGTTGACTTTCCGGAACCGGAAGCTCCCATAATAGATACCATCTCTCCTTTTTCAATATCCAAATCTATGCCTTTCAGCACATGCAACGGAGCACCATTGAAATACGTTTTGTTAATTCCTTTTAGCTGAATCATCATAATATGTTATTTCTTTATCCTGTAAGACGCACAATTATATAAAATGTTACACTAATAAGAAACATTTATTTATTGTACGGGCAAATATATCCTTTTATCAAATACCTTGCATCACAAGGTACTGGAAAATTCACAGAATTAACTTTAATTATACACTAACTTTTAACAAAAGAACCTTTATAGACAAAAAAACAGAAGAAAACTAAAGCTATCACTTATGATTTTCAAATATAGTGATAATACAATCATAAAAGGTGTAACTTAAAATTGTTTTTAAAATTCTATATTAAGCAAATCCCATGGATGGCAGTGGACAATCATCAGCCAAAAGTAATTATAAAGAAAAGGGCCCTATTGCTTTGTTTTATAAAATTCAACAAATAAAGTTCGTCTAAGACTACGTTAGAAGCAACAAATATATAAACTAATTATGGCATATTAAATACATAAAGCTTTGATATTTAAGGCATATTGTTTACAAGAATATTCACAAAACGTGAGAATATATGATTCGCAACGACTTTCACGGCACAGTATTTTTCAATTTGCCCTAATTTTTAACGTAGTCTTAGACGAACTCATAAATAGAAATATTATATACGAAATAGGGTAATAACAAATACAAACGATTAATTATATATGGATATGAACACGAAACTACAAGGTCTATGCCCCCTAACCAGACCGGT
>UQLN01000080.1 GCA_900541965.1 uncultured Parabacteroides sp.
AGCGTCGACCAGGGTATTCCGTTCGCTTTCCAATCCCAGTACATGGAGCAATTCGTCTGTTTTCTCCTTTAGTTTTTTCTCGGATAACCCGTAAATACCTCCGTACAGGCGGATATTCTCCCAGACTTTCAAATCCCCGTATAGGGAAAACTTCTGGCTCATATATCCGATGTTCCGCTTGATTTGTTCGGCTTCCTTATATACGTCGAACCCGGCAACCTGCGCTTGTCCCGACGTAGGGACGGATAAACCGCAAAGCATACGCATGGCAGTGGTTTTCCCGGCACCATTGGCTCCGAGAAAGCCGAATATCTCGCCCTCTCCCACATCAAAACTGATATGGTCTACAGCCGTAAAGGTTCCGAAACGCTTTGTCAGGTTTGTTACTTCTATTACATTCATAACGATACTTCTTTACATTACAAAGCCATAAAACAATCTTCCACCGACGGCTCTATCCGTTCTATTTCCAAACCGGTATATCCTTTCTCCGTAATGAATTGCCGTAAACCGGAAATATCACTTCCGGCATCCTTCAAGGTCAAATGATGTGAGTCACCGAACGCATAACAGGAATATGTATCCGGATAAGTCCTCAAATCGATAAGCAATTTATACATCGAAGATGCCCGGACGGCATATAAAGGCCGGACAAAGGTAGAGCGTATACCATCGGGCGTATCTACCGACAGGCATTGCCCCGAACGCATCAGGGCGATCCGGTCGCAACGTGAAGCCTCGTCCATATAAGGGGTAGAAACCAGTATGGTGATACCTTCTTTCTTTAAGCGGTCCAGCATATCCCAAAACTCTACACGGGATACCGGGTCGACACCAGTAGTCGGTTCATCCAGGAAAAGCACTTCCGGACGATGTATCAAGGCACAGCTCAAAGCTAACTTCTGCTTCATACCTCCGGACAGTTTGCCGGCTTTCCTCTTCTTGAACGGTTCGATCTGGACATAGATATCCCGCACCAAATCATAATTTTCCTCCACTGTCGTATTGAATACGGTTGCAAAGAAGTTCAGGTTTTCTTCTACCGTCAAGTCCTGATACAGGGAGAAACGTCCCGGCATATAACCTACGCGCTTACGAATTTCTTTATAGCCACGGACCACATCCAAACCACAGACCGAAGCAGTTCCGCTATCGGCAAGCAAGAGGGTGGTCAGGATACGGAACAGGGAGGTCTTCCCCGCCCCATCCGGTCCGATTAACCCGAACAGTTCACCCGGTTGGATATCCAGGGTAATGTCCTGTAATGCCGGGATATTACCGTAACTCTTACTGATATGTTGAATGACTACATTATTCATTGGAAAACAGTTTCACCGTATTGACCGATTTTCAGATACCCGTCATTCTTTACGGCTATCTTGATGGCATATACCAGATTGGCTCTTTCATCCTTTGTCTGGATTCCTTTGGGGGTAAACTCGGATTTATCAGAAATCCAGGTAATCGTACCCGGATATTCCCGGCGTTCCTTATCTCCGTAATCGGCAAATACACGTACTTGCTGGTTCAGTTTCAGTTGGGACAACTGGTCGGCTGTTACATAAGCACGAAGATACAGCAGGTCTACGTCGGCTATTTTATATACGGGCTTGCCGGCTGCCGTTACTTCTCCCGCCTCGGCATATTTAACCAGCACGGTTCCGGTTACAGGGTTTACGATACGGCTCTTTTGCAGTTGGTCATCCAATTGCATAATCTGGTATTGAATACCTTCCGCTTCGGCATCTGCTCCTCCCGTTGTTTTATTTAAGGTAGAATACTGGGCATCCAATTGTTTTTGAAGTACCTTGATGTTATTGACGATATCGTCCACCTGCTTTTGATTGCCGGCTTTCGCTTTCACAAGGTTCTCCATACGTTGCTGCTCGCTGCGTGCCACGGCTATTTGTTGTTCGAGGGCCGCTATCTGTTTGCGGATATCCGGTTTGCGGACATCGACAGAACGTAAACCGGCAGCCAATTGCATTTTCCGCAAATAGAGTTGCGTACTGTCTACAAAACCGATTGCATCCCCGGCTTTCAACCGGTCGCCTTCGGTAAGGTTTAATTCCATGATTTTACCATTTGCTTCGGAAGAGACTAATACTTCAGTCGACTCGAATGCACCGGTAGCATCGAAATCATTCTTGTTCCCGCTACAGGAAAACAGGAAAAGGACAGATAAACTGATTGTATGTAAAATGAATCGTTTCATAAGCTATTATTTAAGTTCTTTTATTCCGTTTTCAAAACATAGGTGTTTTGATTTCAAAGCATATATGTTTTAAACGCAAAACACCTATGTTTTGAAAGCAACCCTTATTTATTCTTTTTCGTTTGTTGTATACATATAATTATAGATAGCTTGCAATTGCTGGATACAGTGGGCAGCCGCCGTCTGTTTTGCCATATCCTCGGAATTGATTTCACGTATCAGGTCGGTAACGGAAATAACTCCATTGGCAAGTTTAGCTTCCGCCGCATTCTTAATACTGGTACGAAGCCGGATAATCTCTTCATCCTTTTTCATCAAATCGGTTATCTTGCGTATTTCCGTATTCTGCTGTAATAATTGGAGGCGGGTATTAAACAGAAACGTTTCCCGTTGTACTTCCACCGCCTGACGGTTGGTTTCAATCTTCCTCCGGTCATTCTTCAAAGTATAGAGTTTTCCCATATTCCAGGAGAGACGGACACCGGCTATATAGAAAGGCTCGAAGCTATTCTCCAGCATATTCAGTCCCGGACGCCCGTAACCGCCCTGTATAAATGCACCGATACGGGGCATAAGTCCGGCGGTCACCTGCTTATTCTGTATTTCAAGCATATTGCTCCTGGCATCCAAAGCACGCAGTTCCGGACGGTTGATTGTACCGGACAACGAAGTTCCCGGCAATGCAGGTATTTGCAATGTCTGTTGCCCGGTATAGGGTTTGCCTATCAGGACTGCCAGCATCTGACCGTAAGCCTTACGACCGGCTTTCAGTTCGATTTCTTTCTGACGGGCATTCAACAGTTCGACCTGCATACTTTCCAAATCCGACTGGTTGGCAACTCCGTTGTCTATCATTGCGGCAATCCGGTCAATGTTTATTTGCAGTTCTTTCTGTAATAGGCCATTCTGGCGCAATAGTTCATCCTGCAAAAGGCAACCGAAATACAACTGGTTGACACGGTCGTCCAAAGCATATAAATCGCTTTCCAATTGCTCCCGGTCGGCTACAGCCTGCGCTTGTGTCAACTGACGGGTTGAGCGGATTGTACCTCCATCCCAGATGGTCTGGTTTACTTCGGCTACTACCTGGTACTGGTCTTTATTCAATGTAGGTATTTCTAATCCGGGAATAAGGGCGGAAAGTTTTTCGGCATCAAAAGGCAATTTCGTCACATCACTCTGATAGGTCGCCTTTGCACTGACGGATAACTGGGGAAGCCACCCTTTGGTTGCATTGGACAGATTGTATTGCTCCGTTTGCTCTATCAGCTTATGCTGGCGTATCAACGGGTAATTGGCATGTGCCCATTCATAGCATTCGGATAAAGTGATAACCTCTTGCCCCCTCACTTTCTCCGGTTGGAGAAAAAAGAGCATGAAAGTACAGGCTGCCATCATCCGGATTGTAAAGATCGAACGTTTCATATTCATCTTATTATTAATTGTTTTTACTTATTTATCCGGTGTAAGTAAACGAATCATCATATCCGAAATAAAAGATTTCCGTTCTTCTATGAATGAATCGAAGCGCTTATCGTCTCCATCTAAAAACACAGTGGTTAACGGATGCCGTACCAACATAGGGAAAACAACCAGACCAATCAAAGTCGAAGCGGCATAAACAGGAGGCATCTTCTTCAATAGTCCTCTCTCCATTTCTTCCTCCATTTGCTTTTTAAACTTCATCAACGGCTGGATACGTGACGGTTCTTTCACCACTGTACGATACAAATGCTCCGGGTCCCGGTTGAACTCGTTTATCACAAAAATGGGGAACGAGGGGTTTGCCTGCATCATCGACACATATAAATTGACGATTTTAGGTATTTTCTCCAGACAGGTAGTCGGTTCATCCACAATGATTGCAATATTCGGTAATAATACGCTTATTAACTGGCCGAATATGGCATCGAACAACATTTCCTTTGTCCGGAAATAATAGTGCATCGCCGTACGGCTGATACCGACTTCGGCTGCTATATCCCCCATTTTGGTTGCCTCATATCCTTTCCGCACAAAGACTGCTTTGGCGGCTTCGATAATGCGGCATTCCATGTCCTGAAGTTCTTCTGTACTCATATTGATATATGTTATTAAATATTTTGTCTATCATGTCTGACATATGTGTCAAAAGTAGAAAAAAAAATAGAGATACAATATATGTACCTCTATTTTAATATCTTTTAGCAGGAAATACTGCTTATTTCTTTATCGTCTGAGCGGGGACGCCTTCAAAGGTCATCTTTACAGGATTGATAAATCCGTTTTCATCAAACGTCATTTTATCGATACAAGTCGCACGATGGTCGCGTGCTTTATCACCCAGCGGACGACGATGATATACAATGTAATAATCTTCCGAGCCCGGTGCATGCAGTACTGAATGGTGTCCGGCACTTGTGGCTACTTCCGGATCCTGTTCAAGAATCTTAGCGATACGTTCGAACGGACCAAAAGGTGAATCTGAAATAGCATAAGCTACGGAATAATCGGGACCACCCCAGCCGCCTTCACTCCACATGAAATAGTATTTACCATTCTTTTTAAGCATGAACGGTCCTTCCACATAGTTGGCAGGTGTTACTTCTTTATAAATAGTTCCGTCTTCAAAAGGAACCAGACCGGTAAAGTCGTCGTTCAAAAGAACGACATTACAGTGTCCCCAACCGCCATAATACATATAATAACGGCCATCGTCATCTTTGAAGACAAACTGGTCGATAGGCTGTGCGCCATTTACAATTTCGTTGATAAGCGGTTTTCCCAGCAAGTCTTTATAAGGACCTTCAGGGCGGTCGCTCACAGCAACGCCGATACCACCGATTTCGCCTTCATGTACATCGTTTGCACCGAAGAAGAGATAGTACTTTCCATCTTTTCTGATAACAGAAGGCGCCCACATGGCTATTTTCGCCCACTTCACAGCAGCCGTATCCAGGATAGCTTCATGTTTTGTCCAGTTTACCAAATCTTTGGAAGAGAAGCAATCAAAAAAGGTCTGCTTTTCATATAAGTCACTCCGCGTCGGGTAAATCCAATATGTATCATCGTAGATAATGCCTTCCGGATCGGCATACCATCCTTCAAATACCGGGTTGCCGCTTGTAGCAACCTCTTCCGACGCTTTCTTAGATTGGCAGGACATCAACACGCCGCCTGCCAAAGCTGCACAAAGAATAAAATGTTTCATTTACTATGAATTAAGAATTAAACTATTTTTAATGCGGTTTCTTGTATTTTCTTGCTGATATCGAGCAATGCTTCTGCCAGTTTTCGTCTCTCTTCCGGTGTAAACTGAGCCTCTTTGCCATTCACCATCAATCCCTTCAAGCGCTGGTACAGCCAATGCCTCGACTTTCCAAAATAATCCTGGGCTATTTGTGACAAAGATACATACTTTGTTATTGCTCCCATCTTTTCATATAAAGAAAGCTCTTCTGCTTCATCTTTCAAGACTTGCAATCCATATGCCATTTGTTTATAATACTCCCGCTTTTCATCTTCAGACAAAGAAGCGACTTTGGCTTTATTCGCTCTACCAAAAGCCTCTCTTTGTTCTGCCGTCATCTTTTGGAAGAGAAGAAATTCTTCTTTCAATTCCTCGGATGCAAAAAATTTATCTATTGAATACTCTTTCATAATACATTTATTTTATTAACTCCAAATACATATCTAAAATAACGTCAAATATAAAAGAGATTCCTGTTTTATCGTTCCATTTTTGCCAATCCTCCTTCGGATGTTTCCTTATAAAGGCTGGGCAGGTCGTTACCGGTCTGACGCATTACTTCCACAACCTGGTCGAAACTTACACGGTGCTTGCCATCGGAGAAGTTCGAGAACGTATTGGCATCCAGTGCACGGGCGGCAGCAAACGCATTACGTTCGATACACGGAATCTGTACCAATCCGCATACCGGGTCGCAAGTTAATCCCAAATGATGTTCCAATCCCATTTCTGCCGCATATTCAATCTGGGCAGGAGTTCCGCCGAATAGCTGACTGGCAGCAGCGGCAGCCATAGCACATGCAACGCCTACTTCACCCTGGCAGCCCACTTCTGCACCGGATACGGAAGCATTCGTACGAACCACATTTCCAAATAGTCCGGCAGTAGCCAATGCACGTAAAATACGTGAATCACGAAATTCGCGAGACTCTTTCAAATGGAAAAGCACGGCCGGCATTACCCCGCAAGAACCGCAAGTAGGAGCCGTTACGATATTTCCTCCACTTGCATTTTCTTCGGACACGGCTAACGCATAAGCATAGACCATGCCCCGGCTTTTGATACTGCTGCCGTATCCTTTGGCTCGTATCATATAATCGGATGCTTTCCGGCGAAGTCCCAAACCTCCGGGCAAAATACCCTCAGCTTCCAATCCGTTGCGAACAGCCTGTTGCATCACTTCCCAAACTTCCGCCAGATAGTCCCATATTTCCGGACCTTCGCATTGCTCTACATATTCCCAGTAAGAATGACCGGTCTTTTCACACCAAGCCTGTATATCCTTAATCGTTTGCATTTCATACACGCGCGCTGTAGTCAGTTCATTAAAACTGTCATTGGCCAGTGTTCCTCCACCTATACTATAGACAGTCCAGCTATCGAGTACTTCTCCACTCTCATCAAACGATTCGAATAACATTCCGTTCGGATGGAATGGAAGAAATATTTTCGGTTCCCAAGTGATATTGGTTTTTGCTACAGGGGTCAGCACTTCAAGAATCGCAGCATCCGTCATGTGGCCCTTTCCTGTTGCAGCAAGACTTCCATATAAGGTTACATTGAAACGTACTGCACCGCGGTTTCGTTCCAGAAACATCTGAGCGGCACGCATCGGTCCCATAGTGTGGCTACTGGAAGGTCCGTGACCTATCCGGTATATCTGTTTGATTGATTCCATTTTTAATTTACGTGTCTTAAACTTTTAGAAATATGTTACGTTTATAAAGCAGCCACAAAATTACATAAATAATCAATGCATTCGACACTGCTATCAACACCGGATAATAATTTCCTATATATTGTTCCAATCCGTGAAACAAGGAAGTTCCTATACATCTGAAACTAATCACATTAGCCAACATATAAGCTACGATAGAATTCATCCCGTAAACCTTCAGCCATGTTATATTCCGGCGATGTCCCTTATAATCGATCCAATAATAGAACAGCCCCATCAACAAAAAGCAATATCCGCTACTTACCAGTACCATAGAACTTGTCCATATCTTCTTAATAACAGGCAACTGCAATCCCCACAACCAGCCTGCGGCAACCATAATGGCTCCTATGATGAAGAGAAGTTGGTATTTACGCTTCTGTGCCCTGTCACTCTTCAATATTTGTCCGGCAAAAAGACCGGTTAAGACAGTCACACCAAAGTTCAAGCTACTCAATATCCAGGTATAACGGTAACTTTCCAGAAATATAACCTGTCCATCCTGTACAACAGCCCCGTCACGGAAACGTCCTAATACAACACGGTCTATCCATTCGGCAAGATTTCCATCCGGCGTATAATTGCCACCGCCAAAACCATCCACAGATATGAACTGCATAGCTCCCCAGTAGACCAACAACAACACAACAGCCGTGGCTATCTGTATTGCCGGACGTACATGCAGGAACAACAAGGCGGCAATCAAATACCCCATTGCTATGGATTGAAGTGTATTTGAATATAAATAAATACGGTCCGGGTCAAGTCCTAATAAATTACCCTGGCACATCATTCCGAATATCCAGAGCAACAATACGCGTTTCCCGATACGGCGATATACAGCCATCTTATCCGGCATTGCCTTATAACGGGATAATGCAAACGGCATAGAAACACCAGCCATGAACATGAAGAGAGGCATCACTAAATCCCAGGATGAAAAGCCTTCCCATTGCACATGGGAAAACCACCATAGAAAAGAGTTATACCATGAGGCATCAATGGCATGTCCTAACGGGTGTAGGACACCTTCCAACGCCACCAGACAAAAGAGGTCGAAACCCCGCAATACATCCAACGACTCCAGCCGTTTATAAGTAGTTGCCTGCTCCATAGCCTATACTTTCAGGAAAATTTTCTGGCGATATAAGAAATAAATAAAGCCCCAACAAACGACAATATAGCCCAGCGCACCGACCAATGGCTGTGCCGTTTCCGGCACCAACCCGGCTATTCCACCAAACAAAGCATCCGAAGTATAAGTAAAATCAATAAACCGCTGGGCCAGATAAATTGTAATGGAGTTCGTGCCGATTACAGTAAAGAACAATGTCCATTTACGGAAATTAAGCACATCCACAATATAGAAAAACAGAGCAAACATCCATACGGAATAGGCCCCTACGACACAAACGAATGAGCTTGTCCATAAATTCTTGTTAATCGGGAAAATGAGTCCCCAAAGCAAACCTGCAACTAATAAAACGCCCCCGGCAACTACCAGGTAACCGACTTTCTTTTTATCTGTCAACCCATCTTTCTGCAACTTGATAAACTCGCCGGTAAACATACCCAGCAAAGCCGTTCCGATAGCCGGCACTGTCGAAAAGATTCCTTCCGGATCATGTATCGTAAGATGCAAACGCCCCGGAAGCAATATACGATCGATATAACCGACCAAGGAACCTTCCATTGTAAATACTCCCGCTCCATTGCCATCCGGTGCCGGAACAAAAGCCAGCAGCAACCAGTATCCGACCAATATAGCCGTTGTTATCCAGATTCGCGTAATTGTACGTGTATTCACAAAAATCAAAGCGCCAAACATCCATGCCAAACCAATACGTCCCAGCACACTGGCATAACGTTGATGTTCGAAATCAAAATTCAATAAGCCGTTATAAATAAACCCCAAAAGGACAAGTGTTAATCCACGGCGTATAATCTTTTTATAAATTTCAACGTCTTTCTTCCCCTGTTCCCGCTGCTTTTGTAAAGAAAACGGAAACGAGATACCGGCGATGAAAAGAAACAATGGAAATATCGTATCATGATGCGTTAAGCCATTCCACTCCACATGGTGCATTTGATGGGCTATCCCCTGAAAGAAAGTATTCGGAAATAATGTTGCCAGCGCAACAAAAAGGGAGGCTCCCCCCATAATAAAGAACATATCAAACCCTCTCAGGGCATCCAACGACAGTAATCGCCGGGATTGTTGTTGTTTTCCCATTGTTTTAAATATTGAATTAACAAAATCGATTAAGAGTACAAATATATGTCTTTTTCCTGCACAAACAACCATCAGCCGTTGTTTCTGTTTCCTCCCCCATTAAAAGCAGGTTCCTTCCAGATGCTCATAGTTATCATTTTTTGAAATCATAACTATGAATTGGAAAAATCATAGCTATGAATCCGAAAAACCATAACGCAGGAGCTTTCATCATATCTTCCTGTTTTTTCACTGTGAAAAATATTTTTTGTAATTCTGGAATAAATTTCTTATCGCCTTATAATAAAGGCTTTGGGATAGATGCCCAATTTTGAGGTAACGAGTTGGCAACCGTGCCTGTTGCTGTGTTCTGCATTGGATTGCTTTTAAGGCAATTCTTTGTAATTGCAAAGGTACAAAAATGAATTGGCAAAAGTACAAAGCATATTATATTTTTTGTCTTTTGCCAAATAAAATTTTTATTGATAAATCTTTATCACTTTCCATTTACCTTGCCCAGCATATATAACATCAGCGGTAACATTGCAGTCAGCCGTGATATTATACTCACAAAGAACTGAGCGATGAACATAGTAATCGCCAATAAATGCGAAATCAGGAGAACCATCCCAAGAACCATCTTTATATTTTAATTCTAAGCGACCTTGGATAGTTTTTAATGCATTTGGGTTCATTTCTGTAGTTTTTTCCGCATTAAGCACGATGGATTTTTTTTCTCCCTTTCTATCTTTTATTACACAATAGAATATTTTTAAGCATTGTCCTACTTCGGGACGAAGAACCGTATCATTAAAGAATACGATACCACCTATTTTCCCTTGACCGAAAGTGTAATGGAATAATTTTTTTTGTTTGTTTATATCGTCAACGACCACAATACCAGAATTAAAGTTCGGTAAAGCAGTTTCTTTATTTACTTTTTCTATATTAGCAATAACTACTTTCTTTTCATTCTTTTTTATAATAGTATATTCCCTGAAACTGACAAAATCCCCTTTTGAAATAGTGCCCCATTTCTCTTTAAAAGCTTGAAATATTTGCTGGGAATCTTGCGTTACAATATGTAGAATTTTCTTCTCTTCATTCAAATATTCTACATATCCAAACTTTTGGGGAAGCCCCATCCATAGCCTTGTTTCACTCTTATGCATGCAAAGAGGTATATATTTAGCTTCTGTCACTTTTGTTTTATTCCAAGAGAAGAAACTTGTCTGAATTTGCTTTTCCTCTTTATCTACATGACACTTTACTCTAAAAACAGAACCAAATATCGCATTCGTCAAAAAAGGAAACCGCTTTACATTCACTTGAAATATAACGTCTACCCCATTTGTGAGAGTGCAATAAGTTTTTCCGTCTTTTTCCCATCTATCCACCAGCGTAACCTCTTTTGCTTCAATTTCTGAAAAAGCGTACTCTTCAGCAATGGTGGCATATCTATTATACAATAGCTTATTATTATTGGGCGGAATAACTGATATGTCGACTCGTTCAATATATTCTTGGTATTTCCGGGAAGTGTTTTCATGAAATTTCTTATATATATTCAATTCGCATAAGGCTTCAGAAGTTAGCTCTTCCTTTATAAGCAGGTCGGCTAAAGTCAAATGAATAGAGCCGAGAAAATCTTCATTTCGTTCAACAAGTAAAGCCTTAGAAAGCAATGCTATCTTTAATTCATTACTATCTTGTATACAATCTGCCAATTCACTCCATACATAGTATTTTTCACTCATTTCAAGTAATAAAGATTTGTACACATTGATAGCAAGGTCATATTGCTGTTGCCATGTATATATTATTGCTCGTTGTCTTAATATCCATTCATCTTTTTTAGCACGTTCAATAAGAACATTATACAATGAATCTAACCAAGATACTAGTTCTGCATCTCTTGGGTGTGATTCTTTGAGATATTCATAACACTTCTTTGCAGCTTTAACAACCAAAGGTTTATAAGTGTTACCATTATTATCTGTTTCTTCTTTCCAATCAGCATCCATGAGGTTTTCATATCTCCAATCTCTAAAAAAGTAAATAAACCTCCATGCTTCCTGACCATTCATGTGACGCTCTGCAATTTTCAACACTTCAGAATGCCAATGAGAAGCACCATAAACGGCGTTTCTTTTATTATAAACAGTAAAAGCTTCAAACATCTCACGCATTTTACCTTCTTTATGAAGATTCATAATTTCCCAAAACTGCGGTTCACGTAACAGGTCAAGTGTTTCTGTTTTTGGGAGATTTATCTTTTCACACAGCATCTCGACATCAATATCCTCGCCGCTATTTACAATTTGACGACATATACGAGAAATAAGCGAGGGAACTTCACTACCATTGTAATAGCCTTTGTTCAAATCTTCATAACGTAAATTTTCTGGTTCCCAGAGCATAAAGAAACGGTAAAAACTAAAATCAGAATGTTCTTTTGAGAAACTCAAAGCAAAGTTCAATATTTGAGAATGAAGCATTGAAGGACGTTCATTCCTAAGATACATATAGTCTTTTAGCAACGTTCTTATTTCCAACGATGTCAAATTTAAAATTTTAGCCTTGATATAACGATAAATTATCCAGCCTAACTCTTCATGCAAAGCTGAATCTACCTCATTTGCAGAGTCAATATAATTCTTTACCTGAACATAAGCATTTGAAGGATCATTTTTTGATAGCTCGGCTGCTTTTGAAATAGCATCAGCGTTAGGTTGTAATTGTTTATACAAATTAGTATAAGCTCTCTCTCCTGCGCCACTATCATCCACCATTGTAGGAAGCAATGAAGACATCTCTTTCAAGCAAATTTTAGCTTTATCTATGGCGTTTCTATTGCATAGTTGCTGACATATATCACGCAGAACCCAAAAGAGAGACATTTGTGCCCATGAGTTATTCCTATCTTCTTTCAGATCATCTATGGCCATCTTATATGCTTCTTTTAGATTACCACTTTTACGCAATAATGTTACTTCTTTTACAGACATTAGTATTCTTCTATTATGTTAATTTTTCTATGAGTTGTGACAGTTTAATATCAGCTTCTCCGATATCAGAAAGTGGAGCAGCATAGTTAATAAACCCTTTCCCATTAAAGAAAAAAGTTATAGCAGCATAATTACCGGAAGCTTTCATATAATATACGAGTTGGTAATGCTCTTCCACCACATTTGTTAATATGATACCACATTCATCACACAAAGAAATCATGCGACTATGTAGCATCTTTAATGACTCCAAAGATGGATGATAGTCTATTTTATATTTGATATTTTCATCATTCTGGAAGAAAAACAACAACTCAGTGTCATTGGCATCAGTTTCATATTTTGTAAACAAACCTGCGCCATTATATATAGCATCAACTCTTACTAAACCGATTGGTGTATTTACTTCATAAATATCTCTCCATGGCTTACATATAACATTCTTTATTGAATATCGAGTTCCATCCATATTCTTTACAACAGACCAATATTTACATTTTACTGAAGATAATATAGATAAAGGGTGAAAAGGTGTATCTTCTATATTGTCAAAAGCTAAAGCATTAATAGCTACTTTTGCTGTTTTATTGATAGGATTTATTCTAAGAGCTGCAATAGGTGTTACATCAGGAAGATTAACACACCATAACATCTTTGAAGCTCGGGTTATCGCTGTATATTTCCAACGGAGACTATCCGCATCGAGTCCTGTACGTTTTGTAAAATCTACATAAACTGTATTCCATTCACCACCCTGTGATTTATGACATGTAAAAGCATAACCGTACTTTACTTGAAGGGCATTATAAAAGGGATCTTCCCCCATTGCCTTAGCAAATTCTTCAGATTTAGGATTAGTTAATCCCTTTTCCGTACGCATACGCATCACCATATTGATATAAAGAGCCTTCATTTCATCAATTGTCAGTGAAGGTAACTTATTTTGGAGTAATGTATCAATAATATAGCGTTTATAAATATTGCCGTCTTCTGCTTGAAAACTTATTTCTCTGAAATCAAGGGTGATGATTTCTTTCAGCTTCTTTCCATTTCTTTCAGTCCAAATAGGCGCAGATTGAGAAATAATATTATTTGATGTTTCTACTACAGTTATTATATCACCATTCAACAATTCACATTCACTATAATAGCTATTACATACCACCATCAATTTGTCCCCTACCGTCACATGATTCGCTCTCGGAAATAGAATAGTACGAATAGCGGTATTATAATCAGCTGTTTGTTGATTTGAGAAGCAAACTATAGCAGACAATTGTTCTGAATCTTCGCAATATTTCTCAGCCACTTCCATTGCTCCAATATCCATTACTTCACTTTCTTTTTTCTCGAACACAAGGTGATTTCGTTCTTTTCTCTGAATCAATTCACGAACCATTGTAGCATTAGCTAAAATACAGCTATCCTTATCTTGACGAACAATGTCTGTTAGTTCATAAGAATAAACTTTCATTTTTAGTTCATAGAAATAAGCTTCATCTAATGCCACGGAACAATTATCACCCACTGGAGGCAACTGCATAGGGTCGCCGACAAAAATTATTTTCCCCCCAAAATTTAGTCTTGCATAACTAAGTAAATCATTTATTAATATTCCTGTACCGAATTGGAAAAGTTCATTGTTTGATTTGCGTGAACTAATCATAGAAGCTTCATCAATAATATAAATACCTCTTTCGTTGTTATCCTTAAGTGGAAATACATATTTTAAGCGTCCCTTCAGATTCTTCTACTATAAGATGAGAAAACTTATAGATACCTCTATGAATAGTAGAAGCATCATAATTTTGTAATTTAGAACGTAATATTTTAGCTGCGCGTCCAGTCGGAGCCATTAATTGAACATGTAGAGATTGAGTAGATAAATAATCTGTAATGCTACGAATTAATGTAGTCTTGCCTGTACCTGCATATCCTTTCAAAATAAATACTTGGCTATCTTTATCGGCAATGAACTTTTCAATCATTTTCATTGCTTGTTTTTGTTGTACAGTTAATGTCATTTATATTCCATTTTTATGTTATTCATATTTAGTACCATAAGGTTTAACAAAAGAAGCGTGGAACTGCAATACCACGTTTCTGATTGGAGGTCCTAGGAAAACCTTGTACACGAGTATGGAAATAGCAGCCCACGCTATAGCGTGAGAACCACTATGCCATCCTTGTGTACAATTGTGAATTTCCTAGGTTCCCAATCACAAGATAAGCATAACACTTCTTTTTTCTTAATATGTCGTGGATAGAGTTATCCTCTATCCAACCGCAAAAATAATAAAATCCTGATAAATAGCCATATAAAAGCATTGCATTTTTTTGTGCAAAAGTTAGAAATGACATAAAAGGAAGACAAAAGTCAATTCTCCTCCAGTAGCAATATCTTATACACTATTTAAAGGAAAAATATAATTTTCTTGTCCTCTAACGGACTGAATGAGTTGAAATTCTAACATTTGATTATAACAGTGGAGACCCTCAACACCTATGTATTTATACCCATATCGTGGCGCATACTCCTTGAAGAATCGCACAAGTCCCCCCAATTCTTGTTCTTGATTCTTAGCGAAGTTGCAGTGTACAAGAATAATACACCAATCTGGAAAACCACCCACGCCCTTACTGTACTCCCACAAACGAATGTAGAGTCTCACGGGTTTGATGTTTACACCTACACAACAACCATTCTGTGTCGGTGTAACGTGAAGGTTGTTTCTGTAACCGAACCTCTCGCAAATATAGAGGTCGAAATCCAATAAAAAATCTTTCTGTACCATTGTCGTTAATCTTTTAAATTGATAATAAGTCATTATAATTTCATGCCACGCTTGCGCTTGGCTTTCTTCTTCTTTCGTAGTATCTCCGCCATTTC
>UQLN01000081.1 GCA_900541965.1 uncultured Parabacteroides sp.
CGCGGATAGGGCGGATTGGAACGGATTTTTTATTTGAAAGATTATTCTTATCCGTCTTAATCCGCCCTATCCGCGTTATCCGTAAACCTGGTTATTCGTATCATCTGAGTATATTATTCATGTATTTCTTTCCGATTATTGTAGGTTTATTTGCTGTATAGGATTTCTTTCCTATCTTTGTATTCGCTGTCTGTTTTCTTGTATTGTATTGAGCAGATAGCGCTTGAATACTACGTTTTCGGTGATTGTTCTTATAATATGAATATTGATTATTAAGAGCGGTTTTTCTGGAGATATAAGGGAATGGCATAGATAATAAAAAATAACTGTAAAGGTATTGCATTTGTGTTTAGTTTTTTCGTACCTTTGCAAGGTTTTTACACTAAAAGGCTTTGGGAAAATTTAATTTATATAATGTAGATTTGAAAAATCTCACTTCAGGAGTACACGAATTCGAGTACTTATTGGAGAATAAGTTTTTTGTGGACATCGACGGAGATCAAGTCCAGAAGGGTAAAGTAAAGGTAAATCTTACTGTAAAAAGGACCTCTTCGATGTTTGAAATGAACTTTCGTATAGAAGGAGTGGTTATGGTTCCATGCGACAGATGTCTGGATGATATGGAAATTCCAGTTGAGACCAATAATCGTCTGATTGTAAAGTTCGGAAAGGAATACGCTGAAGAAAGCGATGAGATTGTGATTATACCGGAAGATGAAGGTGCTATTAACATCGCATGGTTCTTGTATGAGTTTATTGCATTAGCTATTCCAATGAAACATGTTCATGCTCCGGGGAAATGTAATAAGGCAATGTCTTCTAAGTTGAAGAAACATTCGGCAAGAAGCACGGAAGACGGAGATGATGAATTCGAAGATAGTGGTGATGAAGATATTGCTATCGACGAAGATGTAAATGTAATGACCGATCCGCGTTGGGATGGTCTGAAAGGTTTAATAGAGAATGATAACAATTAAATAAATTAAAACATGGCACATCCTAAAAGAAGACAAGGTAAGACAAGAACAGCGAAGAGAAGAACTCATGACAAAGCTGTAGCACCTACAATGGCTATCTGCCCTAACTGCGGTGCATGGCATATCTATCACACTGTATGTGGTGAATGCGGTTATTACAGAGGTAAGTTAGCTATCGAAAAAGAAGCTGCAGTCTGAGTTTATCATCACTGAGTTAGTCTTGGTAAATCAAAGAATAGCCCTAAAATTTCTTTTTAGGGCTTTTTTTTAATTAGGATAATTGTCCTATTTATTTTTTTAAGTTATGGATAAAATTAATGCGGTTATAACGGGGGTTGGCGGATATGTTCCGGAAGATGTGTTGACAAACGAAGATATTTCGAAAATGGTCGATACAACGGACGAATGGATCATGACGCGTGTAGGCATAAAAGAACGTCGTATATTGAAAGGAGAAGGCAAAGGTACTTCTTACATGGGTATACGCGCAGTAAATCAACTGCTTGAAAAGACAAAAGTCAAATCGGAAGAAATCGAAGTGATTTTGACTGCGACAACGACTGCAGACCATCATTTCCCAACGACTTCTTCTATCATTGCTTACCATACCGGGTGTAAAAATGCAATGACTTTTGATGTACAAGGTGCTTGTGCCGGCTTTTTATATGCATTGGAAACAGGAGCCAACTATATTCGTTCCGGGCGCTATTCGAAAGTAATAGTCGTAGCCGGAGATAAAATGACCGCTATTACAGATTATACGGACCGTTCTACCTGTCCGTTGTTCGGAGATGCTTGTGGCGCCGTTTTACTTGAACCTACAACAGAAAACTTTGGTGTAATGGATACAATCCTGCGTACGGATGGTGTCGGTTACTCACATTTGATTATGAAATCCGGGGGATCGGCTTATCCTCCCAGCCATGAAACAGTTGATAATCGTGAACATTTTGTTTTCCAGGATGGGAAATATGTGTTCAAGTATGCTGTATCCTATATGGCGGATGTGGCTGCCGAAATAGCGGAACGTAATCAGTTAACACATGATGATATTGCTTGGATTGTCCCCCATCAGGCTAATTTGCGTATTATAGATGCAACAGCCAAACGCCTGGGTGTGGATATGGACAAGGTAATGATTAATATTCAGAAATATGGCAATACCAGTGCCGGAACAATTCCTATCTGTCTTTGGGAGTGGGAGAAGCAATTGAAGAAAGGGGACAACCTGATCCTTGCTGCTTTTGGTGCCGGATTTACTTGGGGTGCAATTTATCTTAAATGGGGTTATGATGGAGAACAAGCATAAATCCGGTTTTGTTAATATTGTCGGTAATCCGAACGTAGGGAAATCTACGCTGATGAACCGTTTGGTAGGGGAACGTATTTCTATCATCACGTCGAAAGCGCAGACTACCCGTCATCGTATTATGGGGATTGTGAATACCGATGATATGCAGATTGTGTATTCAGACACGCCGGGGGTACTGCAGCCGAATTATAAGTTGCAGGAATCCATGCTTAACTTTTCACAGTCGGCTTTAGGTGATGCCGATGTGCTCTTATACGTAACCGATGTCGTTGAGACAATCGATAAGAATGAAGAATTTCTTCTGCGTGTGCAGAAAATGGAGTGTCCTGTCTTGTTGCTGATAAACAAGATTGATACGACTACCCAGCCGGAACTGGAAAAACTGGTTGCCAACTGGAAGGAACTTCTTCCGAAAGCCGAAATCATTCCGATTTCAGCTTTATCGAACTTCAATATAGATTATGTAAAGCGCAGGGTGGAAGATTTGATGCCCGAATCGCCTCCCTATTTTGAAAAAGATGCGTTGACAGACAAACCCGCCCGCTTCTTCGTGACAGAGATTATCCGCGAGAAAATACTTTTGTATTATCAGAAGGAAATCCCCTATGCAGTGGAAGTCGTTGTGGAGTTGTTCAAGGAAGATGCGGATATGATACATATCAAAGCGCTCATCATTGTGGAACGCGATTCCCAGAAGGGAATTATTATCGGGCACCGCGGGCAGGCTCTTAAAAAGGTAGGAGCCATGGCACGTAAAGATATAGAACGTTTCTTCGAGAAAAAGGTATTCCTGGAAATGTTTGTCAAGGTTGAAAAAGACTGGCGCAACAGGGATAACATACTGAAGAATTTCGGATATCAGTTGGATTAGAGCCCCGGCTCTTAAAAATGAATTGTAGTTTATGGGAAATATTGTTGCAATAGTTGGCAGGCCCAACGTAGGTAAGTCCACTCTTTTTAATCGCCTTACTCAGTCCCGTCAGGCGATTGTGAACGAGGAGGCAGGTACAACTCGCGACCGCCAGTATGGCAAAGTAGAGTGGACGGGTAAAGAATTTTCGCTGATCGACACAGGCGGATGGGTAGTAAACTCGGAAGATATTTTCGAAGGAGAAATCAATAAACAGGTACAAGTGGCATTGGAAGAAGCCGATGTGATTTTGTTTGTTGTCGATGTGATGAGCGGCATTACCGATTTGGATAATGAGGTAGCCGACATCCTTCGCCGCACAAAGAAGCCTGTGGTGGTGGTAGCCAATAAAGCGGACAACTTCGACCTTCATCCGGCTTCCGCCGAATTTTATGGATTTGGTTTGGGCGACCCGTTCTGTGTTTCGGCTATCAACGGTTCTTGTTCCGGTGATTTATTGGACAAGATTATAGAGTTGTTGCCCGAAGATAAACAGGAAATAGTAGAGGAAGATATTCCCCGTATCGCCATTATCGGTCGTCCGAATGCAGGCAAATCTTCTTTGATTAACGCGTTTATCGGGGAAGACCGCCATATTGTAACGGATATTGCCGGTACGACACGCGATTCCATTTATACGAAATACAATAAGTTCGGCCTTAATTTCTATCTGGTGGATACCGCCGGTATCCGTAAGAAAGGAAAGGTGAACGAAGACCTGGAATATTATTCGGTTATCCGCTCCATCCGTGCGATTGAAAATTCGGATGTCTGCGTGTTGATGTTGGATGCCACCCGTGGTATCGAAAGCCAGGATTTGAATATCTTCTCGCTGGTGCAGAAAAATAAGAAAGGATTGGTTGTCTGTGTGAACAAATGGGATTTGGTAGAAGACAAGAGCCAGAAAGTGATTGATACGTTTACGAATGCCATTCGCGAACGGTTGGCCCCGTTTACGGATTTCCCGATTTTGTTTATTTCAGCACTGACCAAGCAACGTATCCTGAAAGTCTTGGAGACAGCCGAAGCGGTTTACAAGAACCGCCAAGCTGAATGAAATCATGCTGCCGATTATCGAGAATTATCCGCCGCCGGCATGGAAAGGCAAATACATCAAGATTAAATATATCACCCAGCTTCCGGCAGGACAAGTTCCTTCCTTTGTTTTCTTCT
The DNA here is from genome assembly GCA_900541965.1 of uncultured Parabacteroides sp. Lineage (GTDB taxonomy): Bacteria > Bacteroidota > Bacteroidia > Bacteroidales > Tannerellaceae > Parabacteroides. The sequence goes on from UQLN01000081.1 coordinate 4,373, forward strand.
GTAACCTGCCTCAGTGGATAAAGGACCCGTACAAACGTTTCCTTGAAAACAAGATTCGTGAGAATTGGGAATTTACGGGGACTCCGGTTAATATATTTATCAGGGAAAAATAAGGATTGCATGTTTACCCCGGCAATGACAGATGAGGAATTGCAGAATGCCGCCTTGCGTGATTTTCTGGAAATCAGGATGAAAGTAAAAATTGCTTTCGAGCAGTATATACGGAATTTTAAACCAGATACAGGAGGAGGGGTGCGTCTTATTCATTCATTGGTAGAAAGTAAAACAATTCGTACGAAGTCGAAAAATACCTGGAATGTCAGTTTCCGGTTTATGGGAAGAGGTTCGGAGGGAGGATTGCAAGGCGCTTGCCTTTTGTATACCCCTTGGCATAAAGGCGACCAGGTATTTTATCTTTTTATGAATAATCTCGATTCATACCAGTTGGAGATGTTGACTCCTCATTTTCTGCAACGGTATAAAGAGCGTTTCCTCGATTACAATCATATCAACCTCCGGGGCATGCATCCGGCTATTTATTATATGCTCAATAATTGGGACCGCAGGATAACAGTTTTCTGTCCTAAAAAATGGACGGAGGAGGATTTGAAAGAGAAAAATTTCCTTATATCCGGCCAAGGGTTATCCCTGGTTAAAGTGTATAAGAAATTAACGACCTACATCACTTTCCTTGACGAAGAAAATCTGAGTTATTATAAGGCTATGGCGTATGAAGAGAATACGTTATGGCATGAACTGAGCATGCTTACCAAATTGGATTTTAAAAGTCCGGAGGATATCCTGCAAATCCGTGCGATACACAAAAAAATGATGGCAAATCCTGATGCAAAGAATATTTTGCGCCGGCATATGCTTAAAGTAATACAGCTGGGAAAGGATTCAGAATATGATATTGATGAATTGGTGGATAAAGTATGGGATGAGCTTACCTATAATTGCGAATCAATTGAGAAAAACTGGGAAAAAGCCATACATGAACTGAGCCCCAAGAGTTTTTTGGACAGCCAATTGGAAAAGACCAGTCAAAGTGTGCGTGTGCAGAGATGGGACGACGAAATAGGTTAGTCTTTACGCAATATATTATCAGGGAAAGATTGGTTTTATAAATCTTATGGTATACCTTTGTTTTCAAAGCTTACGGACTTGTTCCGGATGCGGGCAAAGGCAGGATGCAGTGCTGCAAAATATCTTCGCTATTGGTTGGAGATGGGTTGCAGCACTGTTTTTTTGCTCCGCAGGCGTCCGAAGGCAGGAAATAGTGCTTGGAAATAGCTTCGGAGGCGTCCGAAGGCAGGAAATAGTGCTTGGAAATGGCTTCGGAGGCGTCCGAAGGTAGGAAATAGTGCTTGGAAATGGCTTCGGAGGCGTCCGAAGGTAGGAAATAGTGCTTGGAAATAGCTTCGGAGGCGTCCGAAGGTAGGAAATAGTGCTTGGAAATAGCTTCGGAGGCGTCCGAAGGTAGGAAATAGTGCTTGGAAATAGCTTCGGAGGCGTCCGAAGGCAGGAAATAGTGCTTGGAAATGGCTTCGGAGACCTCCGAAGGAATAAAATAGAGAGTTAAGCCGGTAATTTTTCTAAACAAAAATATAAATTTTAAATGTGATTGACATGGCAAAAATTCAACCTATCCCTAAATCAAAATTGAGAAGTAACGAGTGGTTAGCCACAGGTCGTGCTATTGAGAAGAAAATCAGTACAGCGGGAGCTGCTGCATTAGGTGTGGAGGTTCCCTTTGAAACCTATCAGACAGCCCTTCAAACCTACGACGACAGTTTGATAAAACTCAACAAAAGTATTCTGACTTCCGAAATGGAGGCTACAGATAAAAAACGTGATGAAATCCAAACCGGTATCCTGACCCAGGCACGGACCTTTACCAATCATTTTGATGCCGACAAAAAAGCGGCGGCTTTGCGTCTGGTTCCTTTGGTGAGTAAGTTTAAGGGTACCACTCAGCTCAGCTTCAACGACCAGACCGGTATGGTGGAGAATTTAATCCAGGCAGCCGAATCGGATACTTATAAAGCCGATTTTGCCACGCTGGGCCTGACTGACTGGGTGGCTGAGTTGAAAAAAATAAACCAGAAATGCGCCGAACTTTCGGATGCCCGCCGTCTGGAATCCGGACAGCGCAATACGCCGTTGAAAGTCGCCGATACGCGTCCTGTATTCTTTAAGGCTTACGATGCGCTGGTTGAATCGCTCAACGCACTTGCCTTAGTGAACGGTGAAGATAAATACCTGGAACTTTTCACCTGGTGGAATGCCATGATTGACGAGTTCCGCGTATCCATCTCCCACCGCTCTGGCAAAGGCAAAGGCGGCAAAACCGATGGTGGCAGCAGCAATCAACCCAACCCGGATGCCGGAGGAGGCAGCGACGGGGACAAGCCGAGTGAATTGTAAATCTTGTAAATGATAAGATGGTGGAAGGGCTGTAATCTTGGGGTTACAGCCTTTTTTATGGGCTAAAATTTTGAAAGGCAGACAAAAATGCCGATTTTTGTCGAAGAAATTTAACGTAGAAGCGTTTCGATATTATCTTGTCTTGAAATCTCGACAGTTTCAATCAACCAAGATAATAGGCAAATGGCTCCTACGCTTGTGTTTGTTATATACCTATCTGGTGACAGATAGACTATATACGTACATTAAGCGTGGGACTATTGTTCTATTATTGGTTGATGGGCAGTCGAGAGCCTCAAGACAGTGATAAACGATAGTTCCCACGCTTTTTTTATTTATGGACGCCGAACGGAGGGGACAGGGAGGAACTTTATATATAATACTATGGATGTTTATATTACGAAATCAAATGCTGCTAAGATTCTTAGAAAAATAGATTTGAATAAGATACAAATTGAAGGAGATGTATATAAACATAAACTTTATATGTTTAGTCGGTATGAAGAAAAAGCACTATTAGCATATAAAGAATTAATGAAAAATCCAGAAGAATTTATTACAGAGATATATGTAAAGTGTAATAAAGAGTTTGAAGAAGATACTTTTTGGTGGGTATATGAGAATAAGAGCACTCCTGCGTATCATTGTTCTCCAAGTTGTGAAAGGCTACTTTCTGGATATAAAAATTATAAGGTCCCAGTTGTAATACGTTATAAAGGTATTAGAGATAATGAAAATAAAGAAGCGATAAAAGAACAGGATTTGAATGAGGAAGAAATAGAGATTGTCAAAAGTAATGTTAAAACGTATCGACGTTGGTTTAATGAGTATGTAGGTTATCTTGAAGAAGGAAAAGAAGACTTTTTTTTATATCATTTAAATATGACGTTTCAACCAGAACCGAGAATTCGGGATATGAAGGCTTTAGAATTGGCAAATTCTGGTATTGTGAGAATTGAAAATAATACATTAGAAGAAGTTGAAGATAAAATAGATTCTTTGATAAAAGAAGCTGGTAAATATTATTATGCAGATAAAAAAAATACTGCTATTTTAAAACAATATAGTCGTTATACATCTATAGCTTATACAAATAAGCATTTAATGCGAAATGAAACAGGCTTTGATGAAAATGTTGTGAAAGAGTTTCTGAAAGATTACGATAAAAGGTTTAAATTTCCATTAAAATATTATTTGAGAGAATATTATCGAATTAAATATAATCCGGAATTGAAGATGAATCAGAAGGTTCTTGAAATGATAGGATTCCATCAATGTCGGTGTGATGGTAGTCAGAATCAAGAAAGTAATTCACAGAAACTTTCTGCATCAATAGATTGGGAGGATTTATGCGTTCGTACTATGGAGGATCCATCTATACAAGATGTTCAAACAGAATGTGATATTTTGAATGAATCTTTGAATAATCCTTTGATATGGGATATATGGGATTTTTAAATATACGAAAGTAAAATTAGTTTGGAAATTATTAGGTTAAGTGCCATTGCAATAAGACATTTTTAAGTTATCTATACTCTATTCGATGTGACCAGAAAATAGGAATGCAACATATTATTTTGAATTGCTATATAGTAATCATTTTGTGTAAAGAAAATTATTATAAAATGATTACCCTAAGATGATAAAAACAATTTAGGGGTATGTTCCATTATGGCAACATACCCCTAATTATATATTCGCTCAACTTGTTCTTACAGCGTATTCAGCAACCTACTCAATTCATTTACCATCTCTGCCGCCGTCTGTTGTGTTTCGGCCAAGCCTTCCGGAGTGAATTTGGCAACTGCTTTGTTCAGCTTTTCCAGTTTGCTTTTAGCACCTTTTGCTGCCAGTTCTTCGCGAAGGATACGAACTTTTTCGCAGTCCTGAATGCCTTCGACCAGACGTTCGAAACGGATACTGCTTCTCGGGCCCGGATAGATGCTGTAGGTATCGCCGGCAGCCCATGTACGGAAACGGGAGTCGCGAAGCGGGTCGGCAGTCCAACTGTTTACAGCCCAACGCAGGTAACCGTCGTAACCTCCGGCAATGGCGTGCAATACAGTCCAAGGGGCTTCGGCCGGGTCGGAGAATGTGAATGTGTTGGGGAAAGCTTCCGAGCAACAAGTATAAACCGTACTGATTTGTCCGGCCTTCTCGCGGGCAGCCTTTACGTCAGCCGGGAATTTATGACCGTACGGGATGCTCAGGTAATACAGGTCGGATTGGATTTCAGGATGATAGTTTCCAGCCAAAGTGATTTTAAATTCAGGGTCGGCCTGTTTGATCACTTTGATGGCTTCGCGCATGGCTTCCATAGGACGTTCGTCCATCGAAATAGCCGTCTTCTCGAACCAACCCTTTTCACGCAGGTGACGGGAGAAATCTTTCAGGAAAGTACCCCAATATTCAGCATATTCGGCATCACCCGGCTTGGCGTTGATAAATTGTACACGGTTGGTAGCCTGGTCGTAATAGTCGAAAGTCAATGCCCACGGAATCATTGTATAGCAACTGATTAAATCTTTGATACCTATTTCATTCATCATAAATTCAACCCATTTGTCGAATACCGTATAATCATATTCCCATGTGCCGTCGATTTTCTTCATGCGGAACACCATGCTGTCGAAATGGTCTTCGGTTTGTCCTGCCCATGGTTTGTGCATGATGCTGGCGGTGATTGCACGCTGTCCGGCATTGGCAAGCATTTTCATGATGGGGCGCATGGCATCGAAATGCGCTTTGCTCCATAAAGGAACTTGGTAATAGCGGGCTACGGAATACGGGTTCTGCCATAAGTCCAGATGGAATTTCCAGTCTTTCGGTTCCGGCAGTGTACGGTTCAATACATCGATTTCCACTTGCAGGTTCATCGGCTGGAAATTCTTGCCTGAAACAGTCAGTGTACCTTTATATTTGCCGGGACGGGCGTCGAACGGAACCCATACATTCATCCATATCGGTTGAGTGGTGCAGGCTTGGATGTCGTGGATCTTTACAATATCTAAAACATCGGCAACAACGGAAGAATCCCATTCGGCTTTGTTTTCGCGATGCCCGCAACCGCCTTTACGGTCTTTATTTAATTCGTCGGTCATTACATAGCGGACGAAATTAGTAGTGACAGCAGAAGACGGGATGACAGCACTGCCGTTTTTCAGGTCGCTGACTGTGATGGTTGCTCCTTCCAGATTTTCTTTTGTCCATAATACGGCTTGGGCATTTATCCGTTCGCCTTTCCATGCTTTGGATTGCAGGCGGGATGTTTTTGCCACTTCCGGTACGTTCAGTTTCTTATAACGGATGTCGGTGGAACCCCAGCTAAGTTGCACAGGTTTGGCTTGTTTGTCCCAGACAGCTTCACTATCATGAGGTTTTGTGTCTGTCAGTTCCTGATAGTTACCCAACGGGTATTTCTCAGCTTGTTGTGCCATGCAAACGGGACCGAATGCTAACAGGGCGCAAAGGATAATAGCGTTTTTCATGTATAAATATGTTTTTTGATTGAGCGGATAAAGGTAATAAAAATTTCCAGTTATGCCCGTAATCCGGTGGATATTGAGTAACTTGCGCCCCAAATTCAATCCAACATTTAAATATGAAAGATTTTCTCCGCGTATTAAGGCGTTTTGTGCCTCCTTATAAGAAATTTATGGTATGGAATGTGATATTTAATGTCCTGTCTGCCATTTTAAACCTCTTCTCTTTTGCTTTGATAATTCCGATTTTGAATATCCTGTTTAAAATCAGTGATGAGACTTATTCGTATATGGACTGGACATTCAATCCGTTGTCTTTTGAAGCCTGGAAGGCTACCCCTGAATTATTGAAGAATAACTTTTTCTGGTTTGTTTCCGATATGATAGAAACACGTGGAGGGTCCTTTACGTTGATTGTATTAGGTATCTTCCTTATCGTGTCTACTTTTTTGAAGGTAGGAACCATGTATATGGCGTTCTTTACCATGATACCTATCCGCACCGGCGTTGTCCGTGACATTCGTAACCAGATAAACCGTAAGATAACGGAATTGCCGCTGGGTTTCTTCTCTGAAGAGCGGAAAGGCGATATCATAGCGCGCGTATCTGGTGATGTAAACGAGATAGAGGCGTCTATTATGAGTTCGCTGGATATGCTTTTCAAAAACCCGATTCTGATTCTTATTTATCTGATTGGAATGATTGCCATTAGCTGGCAGTTGACCTTGTTTGTCTTTATCTTGCTGCCGATTGCCGGCTATATAATGGGGCAGGTAGGGAAGAAGCTGAAACGTAAATCTTTTGAAGGACAGCAACAGTGGGGCTATCTGATGAGCCAGATAGAGGAAACGCTTGGCGGGCTCCGTATCATCAAAGCATTTAATGCGGAGAAAAAAATACAGCAACGCTTTGAAAAAAGCAACGATACTTTCCGTCAACTGACCAACCGTATTTACCGCCGTCAACAGATGGCGCATCCGATGAGTGAGTTCCTTGGAACGGCGACGATAGCTATCGTTTTGTGGTATGGAGGTACGTTGATTTTAAGTAGCAACAGCCCGATAGATGCTTCAACGTTTATTTATTACCTGGTAATTTTCTACAGTATTATCAATCCGGCAAAGGATTTGAGCAAATCTGTATATGCCATCCAGAAAGGGTTGGCATCCATGGAGCGTGTCGATAAAATATTACAGGCGGAAAGCAATATCAATAATCCGGCAAATCCGAAACCGATTGCTTTGAACGAATGTATCCGCTATAATGACGTTTGGTTCAAATACCAGCATGACTGGATATTGAAAGGTATTAATTTGACTATACCGAAGGGTAAAACAGTCGCATTAGTCGGACAGTCGGGTTCCGGAAAAAGTACCCTTGTGGATTTATTACCCCGCTTCTATGATGTGGATAAAGGTGGAATTACCATTGACGGAACCGATGTACGGGAGGCAACTCTCTACGATTTGCGGGGATTGATGGGAAATGTAAATCAGGAAGCCATCCTGTTTAATGATACGTTCTTTAATAATATTTCTTTTGGTGTGGAAGGTGCCACTTTGGAACAGGTGCAGGAAGCTGCCCGTATTGCCAATGCGCATGAATTTATTATGGCGAGTGAAGAAGGGTACGATACGAATATCGGCGACCGTGGAGGAAAATTATCCGGTGGCCAACGCCAGCGTATCAGTATCGCCCGTGCCATTTTAAAGAATCCGCCGATTCTGATACTCGATGAAGCGACTTCCGCTCTCGATACCGAATCTGAACGTCTGGTACAGGAAGCCCTGGAAAATTTGATGCGCAACCGTACAACAATTGTGATTGCCCACCGTCTTTCCACCATCCGCAATGCAGATGAAATATGTGTGATGCATGAAGGCGAGATTGTAGAACGCGGACGCCATGATGAACTGTTGGAACGGGACGGCTATTATAAGCGTCTGTGTGATATGCAGAGTTTCTGAAAATCTAAACTAAATAATGCCTATGAAAACTAAATTATCGGGTGTGGGACGGAAATGGTTCCCACTCTGTATGGCTTTGTCCCTTTTATTCCTATGGGGATGTAATATGCCGGAGATGAAATCCGGGAATGCCTTGTCTTATCATTTTGATACTCCGGCCCGGATTTGGGAAGAAACCTTTCCTTTGGGGAATGGACGTTTGGGAATGATGCCGGACGGGGGCATCGATAGTGAGAAATTTGTTTTGAATGAAATATCCATGTGGTCCGGCAGCAAGCAGGTTACGGATAATCCCCAGGCTTTATATGCACTTCCTGCTATCCGTAAGTTATTATTTGAAGGACGTAATGATGAAGCACAGGAACTGATGTACCGGACTTTTGTGTGCAAGGGACCCGGTAGTGGTGAAGGGCAGGGGGCAAAGGTGCCGTATGGAAGTTACCAACTGTTTGGAAATTTGCTGCTCGATTACGAATATCCTTCCGGCAAAGATTCTGTTTCTGCCTACAATCGTACATTAAATTTGAATGAGGCTATCGCATCCGTTTCTTTCCGTAAGGGAAAGACCACTTTCAATCGTGAAGCTTTTACTTCTTTTTCCGATGACCTGGGCGTTATCCGTTTGACGGCAGACGTTGATAATTCGTTGAATTTTTCAGTAGGTATGAACCGTCCCGAGCATTATAAAGTATTTACTGAAGGGAACGACTTATTGATGCAAGGACGCTTATTCGACGGCGTGGATACAATAGAGATGAAAGGTATGCAATATGCGTCCCGTGTTCGGGTACTTCTTCCGAAAGGCGGAAGGGTTATTGCAAATGATAGTTCTGTTTCTGTAAAAAATGCGACGGAAGCAATTTTGTTAGTGAGCATGGCTACCGATTATTTTGAGAAAGAGCCGGAAGCAAAGGTTCAGTCTTTATTGGCAAAAGCGGAAAAGAAGGATTATGCTACGTTAAGAAAAGAACATATTGCGGCTTATCGTTCCCTGTTCGGGCGCGTGGAACTGGATCTGGGACATACGGAAAGGGAGAATCTTCCAATGGATAAGCGGCTGGAAGCATTTAACAAGGATAAGAATGATCCCGGTTTGGCTGCCTTATATTTCCAGTTCGGACGTTATTTATTAATATCGTCTACGCGTGTCGGTTTATTACCTCCCAACTTGCAGGGCTTGTGGTGCAATACGATCAATACCCCTTGGAATGGCGATTATCATTTGAATATTAATCTGCAAATGAATCATTGGCCGGCAGAAGTAACCAATTTGTCCGAATTGCATCTTCCGTTAGCTGAATGGACTAAACAACAGGTGGCAAGCGGTGAACAAACGGCAAAGGCTTTTTATAATGCTCGCGGATGGGTAACGCATATTCTGGGTAATGTATGGGAATTTACTGCTCCCGGCGAACATCCTTCCTGGGGGGCGACCAATACTTCCGCCGCATGGTTGTGTGAACATTTATACATGCATTATTTATATACGCAGGACAAGGAATACCTGAAAGATGTATATCCGGTGATGAAAGGGGCTTCCCTCTTTTTTGTGGATATGCTGGTAAAAGACCCGCGTAATGGTTTCTTGGTGACAGCTCCTACCACTTCTCCGGAAAATGCTTATAAATTACCGAATGGCAAGGTTGTTTCTATCTGTGCCGGCTCGACAATGGATAACCAGATTTTACGTGAACTGTTTACTAATACAATAGATGCAGCAGCCATTTTGGGGATAGATTCTGCTTTTTCTGAAGAACTGGCAGTTAAAAGGGCGGGCTTGATGCCTACGACGATAGGTAAGGATGGCCGTATCATGGAATGGTTGGAACCGTATGAAGAAGTAGAACCGCATCATCGCCATGTTTCTCATTTATATGGTTTGTATCCGGGAAATGAAATTTCAATGGAACAAACACCTCAACTTGCCGAGGCTGCACGTAAGTCGTTGGAAGCACGTGGAGACCAAAGTACAGGATGGTCGATGGCATGGAAGATTAATTTCTGGGCACGTTTGCACGATGGCGACCATTGTTATAAGTTGCTTGGAGATTTATTGCGTCCATGTGTAGATAAGACAACAAATATGACAAATGGCGGTGGTACGTATCCGAATCTTTTCTGTGCGCATCCGCCTTTCCAGATTGATGGTAATTTTGGAGGTACGGCTGGTATAGCAGAAATGTTGCTTCAAAGCCAAACAGGTGCAATTGAATTATTGCCTGCTTTGCCTTCTGCATGGAAAGAAGGTAGTTTTAAAGGCTTGAAAGTTCGTGGTGGAGGTGAAGTGTCTGCCAAGTGGCAAGATAATGAACTGACGGAAGCAACGCTGAAAGCTCTTGTTCCCGGTACTTTCCATATCAAGTTACCTGCTAATTCTGAAAACTTAAGCATACATATCAACCAAAAAGCGGTCTCTCTACCGGTTGTAAATGGAATGTTATTTTGTGAACTTCAACCGGGTTCGGAATTGTTGCTTCAATTCTGAACGGAGGGGGAAATAGTTGACAGTTGACAGTTGACAGTTAGTGGCGAGCGGGATTTTTAAAACATAAAAAAGGAGCAATTTTCTTTGGGTAGAATTTGCTTCTTTCGTTTATTTTGTTATCACCTGTCACCTGTCACCTGTCACCTGTCACCTGTCACCTGTCACCTGTCACCT
>UQLN01000082.1 GCA_900541965.1 uncultured Parabacteroides sp.
AGGACCCCATCCTTAAAAGGGATGTGCTCTACCTGCTGAGCTAGCGAATCATCCGGTGCGTTACTTCTGTAATGCGGGTGCAAAGGTAGGGCTTTTTTTTATATATGCAAGAGTTGAAGCTACTTTTTTTTACTTTTCTCTATGCTTTTTTCTGTTGAAGGGATTGATTTTATATCATATTCCTCTTCTTCGTGTAAGATAAATCGCTTGTAATAAGAGAGGAATAGTGTTGTTAAAGGCAAGGCAATAATTAATCCGATAAAACCTAATAAAGTCCCCCAAATAGACAGGGATAGTAAAATAATAGCAGGATTTAGCCCCATCGCTTTTCCCATGATACGTGGAGTCAGGTATAAATCCTGGATGACTTGTACGATACAAAGGACTAAAACCGCCAGTCCGAATATAATCCAGAAATTTTCACCGGTTTCTGCTGCTTTTAATAAAGCAAGTAGAATCATAGGAATGATACCGATAGCCTGCATGTAAGGAATCAGGTTTAAAACGCCAATAAATAATCCCAATATAACAGCCAGAGGGAAATCAATAATTTTGAAGCCGATAGCTAAAAGTACGCCTACGCAAAGAGCAATCAGAGACTGCCCGCGGAAATAGCGGTTCATACTGTATTCCACATCTTCGGCCAATCCCTGGACAAAGGGGCGGTAGCGCCCCGGAATCAGTTTAATCCATCCGTCGGCAATCCGTTCATAATCTAATAAGATAAAGATAAAATAGAGTAAGATGATGAAAATAATGGTAATACTGAAAAGCACTGAAAAAGTGTTTGTCAGCAATATCCACATTTTAGGAGCTAATTGTTTTATCGCATTCTCTATATTTTCTTTACTAAGTAATTTATATAACTCATCCGGATCTATATTTTTCTCAATGAAGTGAATCCAGGACTGGGGAATCATAGGAATGCGTTCATAGTTTTGATTAGGTTCCTGTATCAACTCCATGGTCCTGTTTACTTCCTGTGTGACAGAAGGTACTACAAGAAAATAGAGCATGGTGCATACTAAAATTGTAGATATAATAACTGCAACAATCGAAAGTATACGGCTTCTGAATTTAAGCTTGTACTGGAAGAATTTCACGAAAGGCTGCATCATATATGCCAATAACCAAGCGATAAGAAAAGGAAGTAAGGCATTTCGCAGCAATGCAATTAAGAAGATGATGCCACCGACAATTGCAATACTAAATACGATACGTACAACTCGATCAAATGTAAAAGGTCTGTCGAACATATTGTTCCTGTTTAATTTTTTATCTTTGCTCGGAACAAAGATAAAATAAAGTAGAATAGATTAAAGATATGCGTAAAAAAATATTTATTCTTTTCATCTCGATATGTTGTGTCTTAACTGGAAGTGCCCAAACATCACAGGCAATCAGGCAGTTGTTAAGTTCTCCTTTTATGAGAGGGGCTTCTTTTTCACTTGTTGTCAAAGAATTGAATAGTGGGAAAATCGTTTATAGCCATGAGCCGGATCTGCAAGTAGCGCCAGCCTCTGTTCTTAAAACCGTAGCAACTGCTACGGCGCTTGAGATGTTGGGGGAGGATTACCGTTATCCTACTTCAATAGAGTATGAAGGCACTCTTGAAAATGGCATATTAAAGGGAAATCTTTATATAAAAGGAAGTGGAGACCCAAGTTTGGGTTCTTCTTATTTTGCTTCCGAGCAAAATACTTTTATGAGAAAATGGATAGATGCAATACAAAAAGCCGGAATAAAAGAAGTAAAGGGTGCCGTTATTGCCGATGAAAGTATATTTGATACGGAAGGGGTTTCTATCCGTTGGCTGCGGGAAGATATGGGGAATTATTATGCTCCAGGTAGTTATGGACTTTCTATCTTTGATAATATGTATAAATTGTATTTGCAAAGTGGAGCTCCCGGTTCTCGTGTAACTATTAAGCGGACGGAACCGGATGTTTCATTTATCCACTTTTCCAATTATTTGAAATCGGCTCCTGCGGCTTTGGACAGTGCCTATATTGTGGGTGCTCCTTATGCGAATGAACGTTATTTATATGGAGCTATTCCGGCAAATAGGGAAAATCATGTATTAAAGGGGGATATTCCGGAACCAGCATTGTTTTTGGCTCAATATCTTACCAAAAAGATGAAGGCCGCAGGCATTACTGTCCATAAGGCACCGACCTGCTACCGGATAGAGAAAGAAGCAGGCAGATGGAATACAAATAAAAGACATACGTTGGTAACTACTTATTCTCCTGAATTGAAAGAGATAGCGAAAGTAACGAATCATGTCAGCCATAATCTATTTGCAGACGCATTGGTAAAAACTGTAGGATTACAGTATAAGCCAGGTAAAAATGAGGTGATCTCATCTTTTGGCAGAGGTATTAAAGCGGTTACAGGATATTGGAAAAGTAAGGGCTTGGATGTGTTCCCTTTATGGATGAATGACGGTTCGGGGTTAGCTCCTTTTGATAAGGTTTCCGCCCGGTTTATAAATGATCTGCTGACTTATATGGCTCTTCATTCTAAATATTCTGATGCGTTTATCACATCTTTGCCGCAGGCAGGAATAGAAGGTTCTGTGCGAAACTTTTTGAAAGATACAAAGCTACAGGGAAAAGCCCGTCTGAAAAGTGGTGGTATCAGCCGGGTTCGTTCTTATGCCGGATATGTGGAGATAGATGGGAAGACATATGCGGTTGCTGTTTTTTCAAATAATTATTCCTGTAACATGGCAACCATGACGCGGATGTTTGAAAAACTATTGGTGAATTTATTCTGAGGAAACCACTTTATTTTGATATGGCTGGAAATACCCTTTTATAAGGATTATAGTTATGGTTTTCCGAAATCATAACTATGAATTGGAAAAATCATAACTATGAGTATTTTCAGAAGTCCCGTTAAACCTTTTTTATTTAGCTTTGTCATAATTCAGCATACTTATGTATATTTACATGTCGATAATGTTTTTTGTTGAATACCTGAAGAGATAATATGACTAAGAGAATGAAGTGGGGCGTTACGGCTGCAATTTTATTACTGATTGCAGGGATGATTGTTTACCCACAGATTAAAAGCAAGTTAAAAGCGTCTAAAGATGCGGAAGAAGTAGTTCCGACAGCGGGAAGTCAAATTCAGAAACAAGTACTTCGTATCAATGCGGAGGTCCTGAAGTACCAGTCACTCACAGACAAAGCGATTGTAACCGGAAGTACGATGCCTGATGAAGAAGTAGACCTTTCTTTTGAAGCATCCGGAAAGATTGTTGCTATTTATTTTACGGAAGGAACGCATGTGAAGGCTGGCGACTTATTGGCTAAAATTAATGATAAACCACTACAAGCCGAATTGAAAAAACTGGAAGCCCAGATACCTTTGGCAAAAGACCGTGTATACAGGCAACATACCTTGTTGGAAAAAGATGCAGTCAGCCAGGAGGCATACGAACAGGTTGCAACCGAATTTGAAAAACTAATGGCGGATATTGAATTGGTTAAAGCCAATATTGCCCAGACGGAACTTCGTGCTCCCTTCGATGGTATCATCGGTCTTCGTAATGTCAGCGAGGGAGCATATGCTTCTCCTTCGACCATAATCTCCAAATTAACTAAGATATCTCCTTTAAAAATTGAGTTTTCCGTTCCGGAGCGATATGCGGAAGATATAACAGACGGTACGCCGATCGTATTCCGTATGAACTCGTCCGTTGGTATGATGCAGGATTATAAGGCAACCGTATATGCAGTGGAAAGTAAAATAGATGAGGCTACCCGCTCGTTGAAAGTGCGTGCGACTTATCCGAACAGGGACGAATCGATTGCACCGGGACGTTATACCTCTGTTGAAATTACCCGCCGTGAGATAAAAGAAGCATTGGCTATCCCCAGTGAAGCTCTGATTCCTGAAATGGGAAAGAACATCGTTTATTTGTATAAAAGTGGTGTGGCGGAACCTGCGGAGATTATTCTGGGACTTCGCACCGAGAGTCAGGTTCAGGTTTTGAAGGGACTGAGTGTTGGTGATACGGTGATTACTTCCGGTGTGATGCAACTTCGTACGGGAATGAAAGTGGCGATTGATAATCTGAAGTAACGACAACATGGCGAATATTTCTGAAATAAGTATAAAGAGGCCGGTACTCTCGACCGTTATGATGCTTATCCTCCTGTTGTTCGGGATGATTGGTTATAAATTTCTGGGAGTGCGTGAGTTCCCGAGTGTGGACAATCCTATTATATCGGTGAATGTATCCTATCCGGGTGCTAATGCCGAGGTTATCATGAACCAGATTACGGAGCCGTTGGAACAGAACATCAACGGTATTCCGGGTATCCGTTCGTTGAGTAGTGTCAGTAGCCAGGGAAGTTGCCGTATTACGGTAGAATTTGAATTGTCTGTAGACCTGGAAACGGCAGCAAATGACGTACGTGACAAAGTATCACGTGCCCAACGTTATTTGCCCCGCGATTGCGACCCTCCAACTGTATCGAAAGCGGATGCGGATGCAACTCCGATTATGCAGATCGGTATCCGGAGTAGTAAGCGTTCGTTGATGGAACTGAGTGAAATTGCCGAATTGACGGTAAAGGAACGGCTTCAGACAATCCCGAATGTGAGTGGTGTGGATATCTGGGGGCAGAAACGTTATTCCATGCGTTTGTGGTTGGACCCCATCAAGATGGCTGGTTATGGAGTCACTCCGTTGGACGTGAAAAATGCGGTCGATGCAGAAAATGTCGAATTACCTTCCGGCAGTATCGAAGGGAATACCATAGACCTGTCTATCCGTACGCTCGGTTTGATGCATACTGCAACAGAATTTAATGATTTGATTATTAAACGGGATGGCGAGAATATCATCCGTTTCCAGGATGTAGGGCGTGCCGAGGTAAGTCCGGAAGATTTGCGAAGCGTGATGCGTAAAAACGGAGAGCCGATGGTTATCGATGTGATTATCCCGCAGCCGGGTGCCAACCAGATTGAGATTGCCAATGAAGCCTATAAACGTATCGAGCAGTTGGAAAAAGACTTGCCGGAAGATGTTACGGTCGAAATGGTGTATGATAATACCCGTTTTATCCGTGCCTCCATCAAGGAGGTGGAAGAAACAATCTATGTGGCTTTCCTTTTAGTGGTATTGATTATCTTCCTGTTCTTGCGCGACTGGCGTGTGACGATGGTGCCTGTGGTGGTAATCCCAGTTTCACTGGTGGGAGCGTTCTTTGTGATGTATGTCTCGGGTTTCTCCATCAATGTGCTGACGATGTTGGCGGTAGTGCTTTCGGTCGGTCTTGTGGTAGACGATGCGATTGTGATGGCGGAGAATATCTATGTGCGTATCGAGCAGGGGATGGAACCGAAAGAAGCGGGTATCGAAGGTTCGAAGGAAATCTTTTTTGCTGTAGTGTCTACGACGGTAACACTGGTATCTGTATTCCTTCCGATTGTTTTTATGGAAGGTATGACGGGGCGTTTATTCAAGGAGTTCAGTATTGTGATTGCCGGTTCGGTGACGATATCTTCTTTTGTCGCTCTGACCTTCACACCGATGTTGGCAACTAAACTGTTGAAAAAACGGGAAAATAAAGGTTGGTTATATACGAAGACCGAGCCGTTCTTCGAGGGATTAAATAATATATATGCGAAGACATTGAATGCCTTCCTGAACCATAAGTGGTGGTCCATACCTATCGTTGTGATTCTTTTCGGCTCTATCGGTTATTTCTGGAATACGATTCGTTCTGAGTTATCTCCGTTGGAAGACCGTTCCTCTATCTCGATTAATATTCGGGCACAGGAAGGGGCTACTTTCGAGTTTATCCGCGACTTTACAGACCAGATTGCTGCTATGGCTGATACATTGGCTCCGGAACGTCAGGCATTAACAGTGCGTGCCAATAATAGTAACGGATATATTACGGTTTTGCTTCCGGATATCAAGGACCGCAAACGTTCGCAGATGGAAATTGCCGATGTGTTATCGAAGCATGTGCGTGGAAAGACGGAAGCCCGTGCATTCGTACAGCAGCAATCCACTTTCGGCGGACGACGTGGAGGTATGCCGGTGCAATATGTATTGCAGGCAACCAGTCTGGAGAAGCTACAGGAACATTTGCCTGCTTTCATGCAGAAAGTAAATGAAAGCCCCGTGTTCCAGATGGCGGATGTAAACCTGAAGTTTACGAAGCCTGAAGCCCGTATCGAGATTAACCGTGATAAGGCCTCTTCGCTGGGAGTTAGTACTCGCACGATTGCACAGACATTGCAGTATGCGCTGAGTGGTCAGCGTATGGGCTATTTCTATATGAATGGAAAGCAGTATCAGATATTAGGCGAAATCAACCGGCAACAGCGTAATACGCCGTTGGATTTGAAATCTATCTATGTACGCAGTGATGGCGGTGAGATGATTCAGTTGGATAACCTTGTATCCTTGAAAGAAGATGTGGCACCACCTCAGTTATACCGGTATAACCGTTTTGTGTCGGCAACCGTGTCCAGCGGCTTAAATAAAGGCTATACGATTGGGGATGGTTTGGATGAGATGGACCGTATTGCCAGCGAGACATTGGATAGCAGCTTCCGTACTGCTCTTTCCGGCGAATCAAAGGAATTCCGGGAAAGTTCGGATAGTTTGATGTTTGCCATGATTCTTGCCTTGTTTATGATTTATCTGGTATTGGCCGCACAGTTCGAGAGTTTTAAAGACCCGTTGGTGGTGATGTTTACCGTACCATTGGCTATTGCAGGTGCATTAATCTTTATGAGTTATTCGGGTGTGACTATGAATATATTCAGCCAGATCGGTATAATTATGTTGATAGGTCTGGTGGCGAAAAATGGTATCCTGATTGTCGAGTTTGCCAATCAGCGACAGGAATCCGGATTAAGTATGGCCGAGGCGATCCGCTCTGCATCCATACAACGTTTGCGCCCGATTCTGATGACGAGTATTTCTACTATTTTAGGTTTGGTCCCGTTGGTATATGCCTCGGGTGAAGGTGCACAGGGACGTATTGCAATGGGTATTGCGGTAGTGGGAGGTATGCTTGTATCTACATTCCTTACCTTATTTATCGTACCGGCCATGTATAGTTTTATTTCAACAGACAGACATGTAAAAAAAGGCAAAGCATGAGACGAGAGTTAATTATAGGAGTATTCGCAGTCTTGGCTGTTTTTTCAGCAAAGGCTCAAGATGTGTACAACCTCAAACGGTGCATAGAAACGGGGTTGGAACGTAATTATTCAATCCGTATCATTCGCAACGAACAGCAGATAAGCGATAATAATGCAACGATAGGAAATGCCGGTTATCTGCCTACGGTGGATATGAGCGGCGGCTTTAGCGGTACAGTCAATAATAACAATAACCGGATGACTGATGGAACGACCGAAAAGTCGAACGGGATAACGAGCGAAACAGCCAATGTCGGACTGAACGTTAACTGGACTGTTTTCGATGGATTCGGTATCCAGGCGGAATATTCCCGTTTGAAGGAGTTGAAACGCATGGGAGAATTGAATACCCGTATGACTATCGAGGACTTTGTTGCCACCCTGTCCGGTGAATATTATAACCTGATTCGCCAGAAAATCCGTTTGCGCAACCTGAAGTCGACACTCGATCTGTCGAGAGAACGCTTGCGTATCGTAGAAGAACGGTATTTTATCGGTTCGATGTCCCGTTTGGATTTGCAACAGGCTCAGGTCGACTTTAATGCAGACAGTTCCAATGTGCTGAACCAGCAGGAGGTCCTCCATACTTCCCGTATCCGCCTGAATGAACTGATGGCACTCGATAATGTGGAGGAAGAGATCATGATAAAGGATTCTTCCATCACTCCCAATCCTTTTCTGGATGAGGTAGAACTATGGCAGAATACGCTGGCATCCAATGCTTCCTTGCTGATAGCCCAAAAGAACCGTACAATTTCCGAACTGGATTTGAAGAAAATAAAGAGCCGGAACTATCCGTATGTAAAACTGAATGCCGGTTATGGCTATACGGCAAACTGGAATGAAGTGGGAACTACAGACCTGCAACGACGGCTTGGGTTGAATTATGGCTTGACTGTCGGAATAAGTATTTTCGATGGTTTTAACCGCCGCCGTGAACAGCGAAATTCACGTATTCAGATTGAAAACCAGACGTTGAAGACACAAGAATTGGAATTGTCTCTCCGCGCCGACCTGAGTAACTTCTGGATGGCTTACCGGAATAACCTGAATTTGTGGAGCCTTGAAAAAGAGAATCTGGTTGCTGCTCAGGAAAATTACCGCATTGCAATTGACCGGTATAAGTTGGGAGAATTGTCCGGTATCGAGCTGCGTGAAGCCCAAAACAGTTTGTTGGAAGCAGAAGAACGACAGTCTATTGCCGAATATTCAACCAAGCTGTGTGAAGTTTCTTTGCTCCAATTAAGCGGACAGATATTAACCTATACGGCTCCGGAAGACGATAAAGCAAGCTTCTGAGAATTCGCTTTTTCGTGCATATGTATTATTTTTGCTGGCTAAAACAGATAAATATGCGCATTATACCAAAGGCTAATACATTGCGGAAAAGCATATTGTTATATAGGGGAATCCGGTACAGGAAAGGGTACGGGGTTCATTCTCCTTTTGTATTTAACCTGATAACCAAAGTAATAGAAGAGCGATGTTCTTATTATAGTTTTAATGAAATCGAGTTGATGCGGAGAAAGTTACTTTTCCGTGAAGATATAATTACTTATCCCGACAGGCAGAAGAGGGGTAAATTAAAGAAACGTACTATCGGGGAAATCGTGGAACGGGAGGCAATCAAACCGAAACATGGCGCTTTACTGTTCCGTTTATCGAATTATTTTAAATCTAAAAATGTTCTTCAATTGGGTCCCTCAATGGGGTTATCTACTCTGTATCTCACATCTTATGCCACAGGGTTGAAATGTATAGCCTTGGAGAATGTTCCTGAGTTTGCATCTATCGCCCGCCTTGTCTTTGATAAAGCTGCGCGGAATCCGGTCGATTTGCGTGTAGGGGGGTATAAAGAACTCCTGCCTCAAGCCTTGGTGGATATGGAGCGGATTGATTTCGTATTCTTCAATACCCTGTATGAACAACAAAATAACCTTTGGCTGTTTGAAGAATGCCTGAAACGTGTACATGAAGATACAGTTTTTGTCTTCGAAGGTATCAAATCCAGCCGTAAGATGCGTGAGTTCTGGGAAAATGTATGTAATCATCCGGAAGTAACTGTGACTGTCGATTTATATTCCATGGGAATCGTGTTTTTTAATAAGCGGCTGCATAAACGGGATTATATTGTTTATTTTTCTTCCTGATAATTTGCAGGGCTCGCTAAAAGAAATGAATTTTATGCCTTGTTTTGCAACATCTTGATTGCATAGATGATTATATGTATGTAGAATTAAAGATTTATAGATATGAAAAAGAGTATAATATATACCGGGACAGGTGATAAAGGCACCACTTCCCTAGTGGGCGGACAACGTGTGTCTAAAGCGCATCAACGTATCGAAAGCTATGGTACGGTGGATGAATTGAATTCTTTTATCGGTTTGCTGATTACTTCGCTCGAGGATAAAGCCGACCAGGATTTCCTGCTTTTTATACAGCATAAATTATTTACTATCGGTTCTTATCTGGCAACCGACCAGGAGAGTACCGAACTGAAGATAGAAAGCAAGGTGATGCCCGAAACGATTACCCGTATCGAACATGAAATAGACCGTATAGACGGTGAATTACCCAAGATGCGTAATTTTGTTTTGCCCGGAGGAAGCCGTTCCGCATCACTGGCACATGTATGCCGTACCGTATGCCGCCGCGCAGAACGCCAGATTTACCGTTTGGCTGAGACTGTAGAGGTTGAAGAACCTGTACTTGTTTTTATGAACAGACTCTCTGATTATCTGTTTGTTCTGGCACGTAAAGAGTGCATCCGCAATAATGGTAAAGAAATAATATGGGATTATACTTGCATCTAAAGAATATTGTTTTATTTTTGCGGAAAAATTGGAAACCTGACTACTGCAAGGTAGTTATTAATACTAGACAGCTATGTATTGGACATTAGAGTTAGCTTCAAAACTGGAAGACGCTCCCTGGCCTGCAACCAAGGATGAATTGATTGATTATGCACAACGTTCAGGTGCGCCTTTAGAAGTAATAGAAAATTTGCAGGAAATGGAAGACGAAGGCGAGATTTACGAATGTATGGAAGATATCTGGCCGGATTATCCAAGTAAGGAAGACTTTTTCTTCAATGAGGAAGAATATTAATGTGCGGTAAACGCATTTTGAATTAAACGTATATTTCTTTAAGTAATGAGCTCGGTATTTAACCGGGCTCATTTCATTTATATCGTATCGTATGAAAATCTGATGAGCTGGACGAGGGGATTCATCGTTTGCCGTTTTGTAACGACAGTCGTTACTGTCCCATAACTGCCGACGTTACCGCTCGGTAATTGCGATCGTTACCGTTCGCTAACTGCAATGATTACCGCTCGGTATCTGTCACAGTTACCGCCCGGTGTCTGTTGCGGAAACTACAGTTTTTATTTTCTTCCCCTAATTATACAATTTATCCGGAAAGGTCCCGTTTATATTTAACGTGAAGAGCAATTGATTTATCTCTGATAAGTAAATAAGGAATAATTGAATCCGGATGAAAAAGTTATTGATGGCATTGATAGCAATCCTGTTGTGTGTATCCTGCGGCAATCCTTTGCTGAGTGGCGGGGGAGAGGCTGTCTGGAATAATCCGCTTGCACTTCGGGAAGCGACTCCCGAAGGTATGGTTCTGATAGGCAGAGGTTCTTTTAATATGGGGCTTGCAGAAGAAGATTCTTTATGGGGGTATCGCCCGATGGCTAAAAACGTTTCTGTCGAGTCGTTCTGGATGGATGAAACGGAAGTGACAAATGCCGAATACCGCAAGTTTGTTTATTGGGTACGCGATTCCATTATTCGTGAGCGGCTTGCCGATCCTGCCTATGGTGGGAATGAGCTGTATAAAATTACAGAAGATAAATACGGGGAACCGGTAACTCCCTTTTTAGATTGGAACCGCGCTATACCCTGGCGGCATCCGGACGAAGATGAACAGGCAGCTATAGAAAGTATCTATTCCATAAACCCGGTTACAGGGGAGAAGAAACTGGATGCCCGCCAAATGAATTTTAAATATGAATGGTACGATTATGCTTCGGCGGCTTTGCGCAGGAATAATCCGTATTCAGGCATGGCCGTTATGATATCCAAGGATACGGCATACATCTCCGAAGATGGCAGGATTGTGAATGAAACGATAACACGTCCGTTAAGCGGCCCCTGGGATTTTCTGAATACATATATTGTAAATATTTATCCGGATGAAACCTGTTGGATAAATGATTTCAGGAATGCCTGCAATGAACCTTATATGCGTTTGTATTTTACTCACCCCGGATATGATGATTATCCGGTAGTCGGCGTCTCCTGGGAGCAGGCAACTGCCTATTGTGCATGGCGGACCCATCAATTTCGTCAATCCCGGAATGGAAGGGGCGGGCAGTTGTCTGAACCTTTTCGTTTACCGACCGAAGCGGAGTGGGAGTATGCGGCACGTGCTGGCAGGAATGAGAATAAATATCCGTGGGATGGAGAGGATATGCTGTGCAAAAAAGGATGTTTCCGGGCAAACTTTAAACCCGGAAAAGGAAACTATGTGGAAGACGGGCATTTGATAACAGCACGTACGGGTTCTTTTCTTCCTAATAAATATGGTGTATATGATATGGCTGGTAATGTGGCAGAGTGGACTTCTACTGCCTATCAGGAGACCGGGCTTGTCCGGATGAATGACATAAATCCGGATTTACAATATCGTGCAGCAAAAGAAGACCCTGCCGTGTTGAAAAGAAAAGTGGTTCGTGGCGGTTCATGGAAAGATATAGCCCGTTTTGTCCGCTCGGATATGCGGACTTTCGGGTATCAGGATGAAGCACATGCCTACATCGGTTTTCGATGTGTGCGTACGCAGGTTGGATTTGCCGCAACAAAGAGATACAGAAAATGATAATAACCGGAGTGACTATGGGGAAATACAGGATTTATAAGAACAGATTGGAAATGTTTCTTGCCGGCAAGCAGGGAAAACGGGTATTGAATTTTTGTTACAGTTGGGGCGCTTCTGTCGTTATTATAGGGGCTATGTTTAAAATTCTCCATTGGCCCTATGCAAACCTGATATTGGTGGTTGCAATGAGTATAGAAGCACTTGTATTTTGGGTCTCTGCGTTTGAGGTTCCGCTGATGGAAGAAAAGATTTCGGAGCAGGCAACCGGGGAGCCTGAAAGGTTGCCTTATCCGCTTTATGATTGTTTAGGGCAGATAGACAGAGTAAACCGGGACGTGTCCCTTCTGAATACCCAGTATAAAGGGCAATTGGAATATATCAGTTCGCAGATGGAAACGATTGAGCGGATAAACCGTGAACTGGTGGAATTGAATCGTGTCTATATCCGCCTGTTATATGAAATGGAGAAAAAGCATGAATGACCGCATGACGTCCCGCCAGAAGATGATTAATCTGATGTATCTTGTATTCATTGCGATGACGGCATTACATATAACTTCAGATAAACCTGCAGGAAATGCGGGGATATACGCCCTATGTCCGGTTGATACCGGAAATCATGGGACAAATAGATTCCCATTGTTGATGATACCGGAGTGCCCGGTAGCCGTGGAGCAGAAATGTGAAAAGAAAGACAGTATATTCCGCAGTATCGAAAAACAATCCGAACCACTCCGTTCCGAAGCGGCAGTGACTCCCTTGCTGACAAATATCTTGTATGCCGGCATTGCCAATCCTCTGCATATCGTGGTGTCTGGAGTTTCCGGCAAGCGGGTGAATGCAGGAATAACAGGAGGGAAACTGTCCCGTAAAGGAAATCTTTGGGAAGCATATCCGCCGAAAGCGGGAGTGGATGCAATTGTTACTGTAACTGCCGAGATGCCGGATGGAAGTCGTAAAATGATAGAAAAAAAGAGATTCCATGTCCGTTCTTTACCGGAACCACAGCCTTATATAAGCTATAAAGATGTGGAAGGGAATGCCCGTTTATTTAAGAATGGATGGATAACTAAACATAGTTTGCTTGAAGTCGATAGTTTGTTTGCCGCAGTTGATGATGGAGTGTTAAATGTTTCTTTTAAAGTCCTTGGGTTTGAGCTGGCATTTTTTGATTCGATGGGAAATGTAATGCCTGAAGTTTCGGAAAATGCCGGTTTTACCCACAGGCAAAAGGAACAAATCCGTCGCCAGGAAAAGGGTTCCCGTTTTTTTATTACCCGTATCAGAGCTCTGGGGCCGGATGGCCTTCTCCGGACTTTGGCACCTATGGAAGTTTATCTGAAGTAGAACAAGTAGCTCTTAAAAGGTATTGGTCTGTCTTATTTAATGATAACGAACGATGAAACAATTTATTTTAGATTTTTATCGGTTTGACTTAACCGATTGAAGAATAAACTTTTAGCGA
>UQLN01000083.1 GCA_900541965.1 uncultured Parabacteroides sp.
GAACCGCCGTACACGGTTTTGCAGACCGCTGACTAAGCCACTCATCCAAGGAACCATCATTTACCAAACAGCCTTTCCGTTTAGCGAGTGCAAAGTAAAATAATATGTTTGGAATATGCAAATGTTTTTGCGTCTTTTTCCAAGAACGAAAGGTTGCAGGACTGAGGAAAAAGCAGTTACTTTGTCCTCCGTTATCATATAATAAAAAAGAAATGACGTATATAGAAACAGAAATCCCCGGAGTATGGATTATTGAACCTAAAGTGTTTGAAGATGCACGCGGGTATTTTATGGAAGCCTGGAAGAAGGAAGAGTTTGAACAACATGTCGGCAAAATTAATTTTGTACAGGATAACGAGTCCTGTTCATCAAAAGGAGTGTTGCGAGGTCTGCATTATCAGTTGGCTCCTTATTCACAGTCTAAACTGGTGCGGGTGATAAAAGGAACCGTTTTGGATGTGGCTGTAGATTTACGTGTTGGTTCGCCTACTTTCGGTAAATATGTGTCAGTGGAATTATCAGGAGAGAACAAACGTCAGTTCTTCGTTCCGCAAGGGTTTGCCCATGGTTTCCATGTATTAAGTGATGAGGCTGTTTTTACTTATAAAGTAGATAATCCGTATACACCCTCACATGAAAGAGGTATACGTTTCGATGATCCTTCCGTTGGAGTGGATTGGGGAATCACAGACCCTGCTGTTGTAAATTTGTCGGATAAAGACCGGAATGCCCCTCTATTGAAAGATGCGGAATTAAACTTTACGTTCTAAAATTACAAACTAAAGAAATACAGATATGAAGACTTACCTGGTTACCGGTGCTGCCGGTTTTATTGGAGCTAATTTTGTTAAGTATATGCTGGCAAAGTACCCGGACATCAAGATTGTTGTGTTGGATTTATTGACCTATGCCGGTAATCTCGGAACAATTGCAGAAGATATCGATGGAAAGCGTTGTGAGTTTGTAAAAGGTGATATCTGCGATCGTGCTTTGGCCGACGAACTGTTTGCAAAGTATAACTTCGACTATGTAGTGAATTTTGCAGCAGAAAGCCACGTAGACCGTAGTATCGAGAATCCCCAGTTATTCCTGCTTACAAATATATTGGGAACCCAGAATTTATTGGATGCAGCCCGCAAAGCCTGGGTAACGGGAAAGGGGACTTCCGGTTATCCCGAATGGCGTGAAGGCGTGCGTTTCCATCAGGTATCTACCGATGAAGTATATGGCAGTCTGGGAGCTGAAGGTTATTTCCATGAAACAACCCCGTTGGACCCGCGCAGCCCGTACAGTGCCTCCAAAACAAGTTCGGACCTCTTTGTCAAGGCTTATTCCGAAACTTATAAAATGCCGGTAAGTATAACCCGTTGTTCCAACAACTACGGTCCGTACCACTTCCCGGAAAAACTGATTCCGCTAATCATAAAGAATATTCTGGAAGGCAAATCGCTTCCTGTATATGGTGACGGTTCGAATGTTCGAGACTGGTTGTATGTGGAAGACCACTGCAAAGCCATCGATATGGTAATCCACCAAGGTAGGGAAGGAGAAGTATATAATGTAGGCGGTCATAATGAAAAGCAGAATATTGAAATCGTAAAACTGACTATTCAAACCATCCGCCGGTTGATGACCGAGAATCCCGAATACCGTAAGGTATTAAAGAAACAGGAAATCGGAGCCGACGGGCAAATATCCATCGATTGGATAAATGAAGACCTTATCACCTTCGTTAAAGACCGTCTCGGACACGACCAGCGTTATGCCATCGACCCGACAAAAATTACGAATGAGCTGGGATGGACTCCCGAAACCTCTTTTGAAGTAGGTATCGTAAAAACAATCCGCTGGTATCTGGAAAACCAGAAATGGGTAGAAGAGATAACCGGAGGGGATTATATGAAATATTACGAACGCATGTATGCCGGACGGGAATTATAAAACTCCCCGGTCCGGTTCCTGCTGTTCGTCCTCATGCTGATGCATAGGAACATTATTTACCTCGAGGCTGCCCGATAATTCCGGTGCAGCCTCTTCTATTTGTTTACGGATGGCCGCACGTATCTCTTTGCGGATGTCTATACGTATGCTATCCATTTCTGCTTCTCTGGCCGGCTTAAAGATATCCTTGTATTTGCATTTGGTTATCTTGTATTTGAAATCATCCAGATTGCCGGTGATATCGATTCCCAGTTTAAACGGAACGGGCGATTTAAGAACCGACAGATGGTAATTGAATGTCATATCCATGTTGTGCGTACCACCGACTGCCACCCGGTAACGGTCCATTTCTATCAAGAAGGGGAACACATCTATTTTATTGTCCTTTATTGTAAAGTCTACAGCAATATGCTCTATTATATTCCGCTTTTTGTTTTTAAACATCAGCGTTTTGGATATTTCAGTGAAGGTTTCGCCATCCAGAAGCACCATATTCTTACCATTCAGATAGCAAGCGGAATTTAGCGACGGAAGAATAAGAGACATGGTCGAGTCTATCTTGCAGGTAGCAGACATCTGGCAGTCTACCACACCTTCAAATGAACGCAACATAGGAACCAGCGTATCGATAGCCGGGAATAAACCGATCAGTTTATCTACCAGTATATCTTCCATATCCAGGTCGAAACCGGTGGTAGCCCCTGTTTTGTCTTTTGCAGTGTAAGCCATTGTGAGATGTCCGCAGCCGATATTGGAGTGCATGTTCAGCTTGTTCAGGTTGATGCTCTGGTCTCGGATGACCACTTCCCCTTGGACATTTTCCAGTTTCAAGTCGTCGAAGTCTATCTTTTTAGCATTCGTATTGAGGGTAATGTCCAGGAATGCGGGGATGATAAACAATTGGCTGGTTGTATCGGCTTTCGTTTCGGCGATTGCTTCTTCAACGTGTGTATCTATTGTGGCAATATTCTCATCAGTCACTCCTGCCAGGTCAGAATTGTTTGTCGATTTCTCAGAGAACTCGAGCCCTTTGTTCAGGGCTTTCATCAATTGTTCGCAATCGATGTAATCGGAAGTGAGGTTGAACTTACCTGTCAGTTTTCCGCCTCTAAGCATAGCCCGTCGTATCTGGCTTATTTCGCCACTCAGGGTGAAATTACTTTTTCCTGCATGGAGACAGGCATCTGTAAGAGTTACATTGTTCGTGTTAAACTTCAATGTCGTCGGGTCCATTCTCAAAGGAAGAGGGAAGAGGCGGCTGAATCCACGCATTTGCTGGAAAGACAGACTTCCCCGTGCTTCCCACTTACGCAGGAGCGAACCATTAGCTGTGCTGTCTGTTGCTGTCCTGTTGCGTCTGGCACGGTTGACAGCCAAAGAGGTTGAATCGCGGCGGGTAGAATCCCTGCGTGTACGGTATGCCATCATCTGTTTGCGGGCATCCCGATAAGGGAGTGCTTCAATAACAAATTTGCTGCTTGCCAATACGACTCCCGAACGTAACGGAATACTGATATATTTTAATGTATCGACCGTGATTCTTGCAGCGGCCGTAGGTATTTGTTTGTTAGAAGCGGAAGCTTTAATGCCCCCTTCTAAAACAGTGCGACCGGTAACTAACCAAGTCGAATCCTGCATGCGTGTCCGTAAATGGTTGAAGGTGATGCTGCCTGTCATCGGTATAACTGCCGTTGTATCTATGACAGGCGAGGTCTGTGCCTTCATTACCAGTTGGCTGATGTTGGTCCGGATATCTTCCTGATATTTCACATTCATGCTGTCAATAGACATTGTAAAACCAAGTAAGTCTTTTTGTTTCAGGTAACGGCTGCTGTCCTTGCGCATAGAGTCGATGGCAAAGCGTGCACCGTTTACAAATATATCCATAGCCAGCGGCTGGCTGAACGCTTTCAGAGAATCTACCCTCAGACTACCGTTTGCCTGGATTTTGTTGAAGCGGCTGTCCAATACATCGTTCAATGTAAACTTTGTAGAGAAATCCGCATTCATGGAACCTTCCACCAGTAAAGTATCCGGATTCAGGAACTCTTTGCACAGGCGGGTAAAGTCCACGTTACCTTTCATCTTTGCCTGGATAGCCGGATTTTTAAGCAGGTTGGTTGCTTCTCCCTGCATGGTGAGAGAAGTATTCAGGCCCTTCATTGTCAACTCTTCCAGAGAAATAAAAGAGGAGTCCGGATATTCCCCGTTTAAGTGGATATCCATGTCCATTTGGAGAGTGTCGATGCCATGTTTGACATCTTTGATGTGGTAAGAACCGTTCTCCACTTTACAGCATAGGTTTATTTGGGGGAAGATACTGTCGCTCAGGAAACCATGGATGTCTCCTTCCAACAGAATGGAGCCTTTGGCTATCGTTTTGTCCCGGTTTTGGAAATACGCGTCGGGAATAAATGCCAGCAGGTCATTCATATCTGAAATCTTCATCCCCATATCGAGGTCTATCCTCATCCGTTTTTCATCCGGCAGGTTTACTACGGAACCGTTTGTGGTGAATGGCAGATTATTGATTAATAGTTCTGCACCCTCGAGCGTTACCGAATTGTAATTGTCTGCCAGCAGGAGACGGCTTTTAAATTGGAGGGCTAAATCATTCTTTAACGTATATCCCGGGCTTTCAAACAGGATGGAGGCAGTTTTTGTTTCCACATCCAGCTTGTTTTGTCCGTCCGTAAGCGAGCCGTCTAATTTCAGGAAGAAACCGCTTATCTCGGCAAAGGTTTCCGCTTGCCGGTCGTCGTAAACGAAGAAACCGTCTTTTATACGTACTCTCTGTATGTCGATGGGAGGGAGCTGAGTCTCGCTCCCGGTGGTGTCTTCGCTTTGGTAAATATCCCAGTTTGCAGCACCTTTTTCATTCACATATCCGAAGAAGCGGGGAGTGTCCAAAGAGAAATTTTTAATTGTGACTTTGCCGCCAAATAAGTAGTCCAACGGTTGTATGGACAGTGTTGCATGGCGGAAACTGAACAGCGAGTCGACAGACATAACCATGTCTTCATCCGGCTCTTCTATCGTCAGCGAGTCTTTTGCCATGTGGGAAATCAGTCGTCCGTTTGTAAGTTTGACCCCTAAATAAGGATAGGTTTCGAAGTAGGTCAGTTCTATTCGTTCGCATTCCAGGTGCGCTTCAAGGAACTTGTTTGTTTGTTCGATAACGAGAGGTGTCAGTTTCTCCGGAGGCAGTACCCCCCAGTTTAATACGGCGAAAAGGATAGACGGTATAATAAAAATTAAAGATAACAGTGTGACGGCTGTTATAATAAGTCCTTTCTTATAACGTTTCATAGTACGAATGCAAGTTTATTTTTCTACATGTTCTGTGGTACAAAGGTATTAAATAATGCAGTATCTTTGTTCCCATTGTCGGATTAAAAAGCATAAAGCATATGGATTTCCGTTTAAAGGTATTTCACAGTGTAGCTACCAACCTGAGTTTTACTAAAGCGTCGAAGGAGTTGTTTATCAGCCAGCCTGCCATCAGCAAACATATACACGAACTGGAAACCCAGTACAAGATTCCTCTTTTCAACCGGACGGGGAATAAGATAGCCCTGACTGTTGCCGGCGAGTTGCTTCTTTCCCATACAAACCAGTTGCTATCGGCTTACCGGCAGATGGAGTTCGAGATGAACCTGCTGACGGACAACCTTTCCGGCGAATTGTCCATTGGTGCCAGTACCACTATAGCCCAATATGTTCTGCCTCCCGTGCTTGCTTCTTTCATTCGCAAATTCCCGGATGTCCGTATCACTTTGCTTAACGGTAATAGCCGGTACATCGAGCAGGCTCTGTATGACGGGAAGATTACCTTGGGAATGGTGGAGGGCAATATCCGCCAGAATACGCTGCGCTACCAGCCCTTTATGAAGGATGAACTGGTGGTTGTGGCACATACCGGCAGCTCTTTTGCCCACTACGACGAACTGACGCTGGAAGAACTATGCCGTATGCCACTCGTTTTGCGTGAAAACGGTTCCGGTACGCTCAATGTTCTGGAAGACGCCTTGGCGAAACATCAGATAAAAATGACCCAGTTGAACGTACGTATGCAGTTGGGCAGTACGGAAAGTATCAAGTCCTTTATCGAGAATTCGGATACGCTTGCCATCATATCCGTCCGTGCCGTAACACGCGAACTGATGTCCGGTCAATTGAAAGTAATAGATGTGGAAAATTTCTCAGCCGAGCGGATGTTCTCTTTTATTCAGTTGCAGGGGCAGAGCGGAGGTGTGGAAGAGAGTTTCATTCGGTATATGATGAAACAAGGGTGATTCCTGTTTCTTTAATCATAACCTTGACATTCCAAGACTAACTACTTTCTTATAACACATTGCACGGAAGACTGCATTTACCGAAACGGGAGGTATCCGGAGCTATTCGGATTAATACGCTAAAATAGATTGTTTAGTTCAATTAAGACTACGTTAAAATTTCACAAATATATAAAGATAGTACACCATGCCAACAGAAAGAAGTACTTACCGAATATCCAAGATTAAGGCTACTATTAGTTATAGTATCTATAATATCTCTTCTTGTTTCTGATGTTATTTGTTTTATAATTTCATAATATTTTCCATTGTTGTATCTGTAAACGTTCTCCAGATTTTCAGGTCTATTGACTGATAATCGTCAAATAGTTGGGTTACATACTCAATTTCGAAAACTAAGCGGAAATCGTTCTTATTTTCACCTAATTGGCCTTCTTTACGTGTGCCTACTCGGGCAATCTTTATCAAGTATAAGTCACGAATACCCTTACCTTTCAGATAAGGCATGAAGTAATACAATTTGTTAAGAGCAACTTTAGATGGAAATTTCTTACCTGTATAATAAATCTTGGCAGACTTGTTAAGGTATTGATTGAAGTTATCTTTCTTAACAAGGCTGATGAGTACATTTTTGGACACGTCGATAAAATGCTTGTGAGATGATGCAACATATTCAGCCATATCCTCACGAACAATGCTATTCTCAACGATGCTATTGTTCTGATATTGCTCAAATAAGTCAAGGAAGTTCAGTTGAGTGTATTTTGTTTTCTTTTCAACCTTCATTTCTTTCTTTTCGAGAGTCTCACGACTTAAACGTCTGCCCATAATTTTATGCCAGATGGAACGAGCAGTTTGAACCTCTTCCATACTAAGTCCCATACCTTCATGAAGAATTATTCTGTCGGTATAATTAAGAATTTCGTCAGCGGTTCTCTTCTGACGTAACATTCCGTCAATCCCATCAAACAACGCTTCATTCTCAACGCGATAAGGCATATAGATACCTCCTACCTCACTTGGCATGAGTTCCAAACAACCACCACCAAAATTGCGACCAAGAATCTCAGCAAAGGTAAATGATAGAGAGTTATAGTAACTTGCTACAAATGCTTTCTTGTTTACTCCATCCTTGATGAATACTCTGTGCATAGTATCAGTAGTGTAAGCCTTAGCCTCATTCAATACGAACTTTGGGTACTGATTGTTGCGGCGAAGGAAAAGCGCATCAGAAAGCTTAATGGATGGAATTATGTACCATTCATCACGTATACCTGTTTTATAACCTTTGTTTACGCCTTCTTTTTCTCCATTTTCAATATAAGCCTTTACACCTTCATTTCCACTCTTTTTAACTCCTGAGGGGAAAACAAGAAGATGCGCTTTGGCACCCGTATCCACATTTGATAGCCAATCTTTTTCCGTAAAACATAGACTGTTAACCTGTACACTTCTACCGACCATAGGTCTTGCATACTCTTTTAATTTGTAGAGAGTTACTACAGATTCCGGTACTGTAAAGTAATCATTAGCCCCTGTTGTAATTCCAACTTCTACATTTGCATAAGTAGAAATAGAGGGCATGTTACGCTTTACTTTATCCAACAGGTTGAGTTCTTTCTTTTCAAGGAAATAGTATGTCCACTTATCAGTATGGAAATCTATCTTCTTGGTAGGAAATTTTAATCTGTGAGGATTAAGAGTAAGCAAGCCATCAGCATCCTTTACCTCGATGTGTTCAATCAAGTGCTCATCAGTACCATTTTTCTCACACAACAGTAGGACAACCTCTTGCTGGATTTCCTCAAAAACAAGCTTCTCAAAAGAAATGATATGTATCTTATTGAAGTTCTTTGCAAGGTATTGGCGCAATTGCTGGGCATACTTGACCATAAGAAGTTCGGATGGGATAACAAATCCCATCTTGCCAGTCTCGGTCAACAACTGACTGCATCCTATCACAAATGTGACCCAAGCATTCGTTAGTTTTGTTCTCTTCAACTTAGAACGTTCGAATATTTCATCTGCTAATTTCTGTTGTTCAGGATCATAATACTGATAACGAATGAACGGAGGATTTCCAACCACTAAGTTGAAACGCTTATCAGTATCAAGACAGAAACGATGAAAGTCGGCATTGATTACTTCTGAATCATGCAAGGCTATTGCTCGTGCCTTTTCAGCTTCTCCTACTTCGTATTCAACTGCAGTAACACTATTGTAGAGCATTTCGCTGTTGCCAATGCACTCAAGGAACACACCGTCACCACAACTCGGTTCAAGTATGTTTGAATCACTACTGCCATTAATTCCCCATTGCAGGATAAATTTGGCTATTGCTGGAGGAGTATAATAAGCACCTCTCAGCTTTTGGTCAGTTGCATTCTCAATCAGCTGCATAAAGTTCTCTTATCTTAGGAATTAATGATACTTCATCATTCGTCATGCCATAAAGTATGTTGATGGCGTTCTGCTGTTCCTGTTTAAGTAAATCAAATTGGCGTTGTAATGGTATAAGGTTCCTCCTATTCTTTGCTGCCTTACAAATCTTATCGCCTAACTCAATGAGTCTCTTTTGACGGTCGACAATATCATCGTGAGCATTTTGCTCATTTTGATTTGTAAAGTCAATTTCACGAATCGGTATTTGTTTCAATACCTTTGTACCACGAGCGATGTAACCACCACGGAATATCTCACCATAGAGAGAGGCAAGCCATTCCCCTTGTATTGAACCCAAGATGGCTTGTATATAGTAAATTGAATACGGACTATCCAAAGGAACACTAACCAGACAATAACCAGCTGTACCACCAGATGATACTAAGGCTCCGTTGTTGTCTATGGCATATTTATCAGCCTGAGCCAATACTCCTACTATCATCTTTTCTTTTATTTCACACGCTTCCAGACTTTGGTGTCTTCCGTAACGGTACCACTCATCTGCTGTAGTTGGTTTTGGTTGAATATCCCTGGATACCTTATTTAGTTCAGGTTTTGCGGCCATCAAGAATGCGTAGAATAAAGGATAACGTCTTTGGATAGTTACAAGAGGTATCAATTGCAGATGTCCATCATTATCCTTTTTATATGGAAAGAATACACGAGCGTTGGGCTTGAATGTACGATAAGTGCTCATTGCATCTGAGCCTTGAGCCGTTTTGAAATATGGCTTTGTCACAGCTTTTTCTACTTCATATTCGTTGCCATCAAAAGCCTTAAAAGTGTAGGTTGTTCGCGTTTCTAATATCGGAACGAATACATAAACCTTATTCGCACTTGTCTGGATCCCATTGAAAATATAATCATCACCGACAATATCACCAAGCGGTTTAGCATGTGCAGTTACCGCCTTCAATGAAGGCAAATGTTCGTCCGTACACAATACCCAAGTACCAGCTTTAATTGTAGTTGATGGACGATTGAAGAACTTACAAGCATTGGCATTCCTCACTCTCCAACCAATGAAATCGCTTACCTCTGAATATTTAAAATTCTCATGTTTATTCTTTTCCAACACCATAATGCAAGTATAGGTTGATTTGTCTGCAAATACTTGATGAGCACCAAATGAAGTCATAGCTTTGAGATAAGCATTATTGGCAATGAGACTGCGGAGTTCCTTTGCGGCTCCAACCTTCATAAATTTACTTGGAACTATGTAACCTAAATAGCCATCTGGTTTCAAAAGATTCAAAGCACGTTCTATGAAAAGGAAGTACTTATCATATTGCTTGTATGCAGTCTTATATCTATTTTCTTTTTCGTAAAGAAATTTTTCCTTAGGAGTAAATGCTTTGATATCCTCAGTTTTCATGTATGGAGGATTACCAACAATCAAGTCAAAAGTTCTGTCACCAAAATCAAACGGATTAATTTCAAGAGCATCACCTGCAGGAACGTCAGCTGTGCTCAGAAGGCTGTTGCCATAGAAGATATTATTTGAAAGATCAGGCAATATAGGATGAAATGAAGACAAAGAGTTTACGTCTTCATCTTCAAGTAATTTGAGTAGTAATCCGAATTTACATGCTTCAACGGCATTAAAGTCCTTATCAACACCATAAATGCAGTTAACCAACAGATTGCGTTTCATTTCATATGGCAACTTGTAAGTGCCAATACTCGTCTGAACAAGTTTACTACAATCATTTTCGATATAAAAATCCACCAATGAGTCATGGAGCATCTGGTATAACTCCAACAAGAATGCACCTGAGCCACATGCTATATCTGCGCATTTTAAATTATTGATTTCGTTTGCAGTTTTACCTTGGATGATTTCAACGGCAGTTTGGCGCAATATTTCACGTACTACAAAGTTTGGCGTTGTAACAATATCGCGTTCTGCATTCTCTGGTTTCTTAACAATCTTAAGTTCGTCATCTACTACAGCCAGTTTCTCGGCAAGGAATATTTCATAAATGCGACCAAGAATATCTGAAGAAAGTACAGTGAACGAGTATGGGCTTTCAGGGAAATAGAGCTGACGGATTATCGTCCAAAACGAAGAACTGATATTTCCGATTACATTTTCTGAAATCAGTTCCTCAAATAAACCTGAATTATATTTATTATCAGCTTCCTTAAACTTGGCTACAAGTTCTTCATGGCTATTATGATTAGCAATAGTAAGCAGACGTTGGTAAGTTTCGATATTTCTATCCTCACAAACACGGAGGAAGAGTATCTTGTTGATATAGCTCTGAACAATATCTCCTAAATAATCAATCTCCAAGTTAGAATCATAAGAAAGAATTTGTTGACCAAGCATCAAACGCCATTGGTTTATTTGCTCCAGAAATAACGAATCCACCGACTTATGTATTACATTTAGTTCAATGTCATCCCACACTTCTTCAAAGTGCCCCGTATATACGGATTCCTTTCCTACTAATTCTAGGAGTTCTTCCACTGCATTTTCATAATCAGTGTAATGATATGCTTTGATACGAGCCTTGGTCAGAGTATCTCCGTCCTCAACTTTATATGAAGTATCATAGATATATAAGTCTTCAAAGTTAGACAGCACAGAAATTTTAAGGTTAGCCGTATATCCATAACGTCTAACCTGCTTGGCAGGATTATCATCGGCACTAATATCCACACATGGCTTCTTTGCCTCTAAGAAAAACTTGCGCTCACCAAAGAGACGAAACGTATAGTCTGGTTTCTTTGAATGAGTAGCAGCATTGGCTTTAAGTGATTCCTCCAAAAGCACCTCGCGTTCATTTGTCTTCTTACCCGACATATTACGAATATCCCAACCAAGAACCTCAAACAAAGGATCAAGGAACTCATTTCTTACCTGGGTTTCGTTGAATTTAGAGGTTCTGTAGAAATCACGATTCGACTCGTACTTCTCTACAAGGGCATGTATTATCTTTTTTATCTCTTGAATATCCATATTATTTTTCTTTAGGAAATACCTCTCCGAATATTTTGTTGTTGTTATCAATCCATACGATTGTTCCTTGCGTTGCTGTGTCTATACAGAAACTAGCTGCATCTGATGAAATTTGCACCATTTGTTGTTCTTTGGATAGTTGAAAGTAATTATTCATACGCTTGTCTTGTGAAGGTTCTTATCCATGCTGGCATAAGTGCTTCATCTGCCAGAACGTTCTCTTTTTGTTCTTTTTGAAGCGCATTCTTAATTTGCTTGGCAATATCGTCCGTTACATTATCTTTCCCTTCTTCTTTTAATGCAGATGTAACAAGCATTGCGAGTGGATTTGTGAATGAGAGATTTTTTGGGGTTGTATATTTAAACTGTATTGAGCGACCATTTCCCAAACTTACTTTACGAGGCGCGCCATCAGTCAGATAAACTACGTTCATCGGAACTTGGGTAAATATTCCCAATTTATTCATAGCATAAATGCCGGTTGGTACGATACGAGCCTTATCCCTACGGGCTATGGTTTCAGCAATCTGTTCTATGGATGGCATCAATATGCCTAGTCCTAAGACTGTATCAATCTCTGGATATAAATATATGCCTCTTGCCAAACGGATGATGTCACCTTTTGCGGTCAGTCGTTCAAGACTTTTTCCAACCGCCTTGACTTCTCCGTATGACGTAAAATCGGAAGGAAAGAAGATGCTTCCTCTTCCTTTGGCTTTAATAGCTGTCAAAATACTGTCTTCTATACTTGCCATTGCATTACATTTGTCGCAAAACTACAAATTATTTGCGACAAGCCCCAAGATTGTGTAGAATATGAGGCGATATTTAACATTGATTACTTATAAAATGATATTGCTGTATGCCTAATGAGTTTATCGGCAATATGCAGTCTCCCAAATTCTGCGTAAACAAACCACCAACCCTTGGAACTGGTTCAACAGTCAAAATAACAGTTTATGGAACGGTAGTAGTAAAGGAGCAAACGACCCTTGCCCGGCAAAATACCGTATACCTACTATCGATGAATTAAACTCTATCGGTAATGCAACCACTTGGGATGGCAGTGGTGGTTTATTCAACGTAAATGCAGAGAGCGGCTATCCTCAGCTCGTTTTGCCTGCTGCGGGCTCTCGCAGCCGCGATGACGGTTCGTCCGGCAATCAGGGTTCCTACGGCTACTACTGGTCGTCGTCGGTTCCGTCGGGTAGGGCGTACGCCAGCTTTGTGCGCTTCAGCAGTGCTACGTTGGACCAGCGCACGGACGTCGGGGCGAGCGGCTTCTCTGTTCGCTGTTTGCAAGAATAAAAAAGGTCGGCGAATTAGCTAAGGCAGA
>UQLN01000084.1 GCA_900541965.1 uncultured Parabacteroides sp.
GGAGGATTAGGCATCTATCTTGTGAAACAATTAATGACAGATGTCCATTATATCCGCCGGGATGGGAAGAATATATTGACAATGATTAAAGACATGAACTGAAATGGCTGATTTTGACATTAAAGATATAGCGAAACTAAAGCTTAAGCAACAGATTGTTGAGAAGGCATTTCTTGTAGATGTTGTAGCAATCATTTTAGGTTTTTATTATAATTGGGATGCGATAACCGGATTTCTTATACTTGCTCTTGTTATCTTGCAGATTTTTAAGAGCCGCTTGAAAAAACAGCTGAAACAGAAAGAATATCTGGCTAAGATTGTGGAAGAACGGACGATAGAACTGCGTATACAGCGTGACCAGGTATTGAAAGAATCAAAAAAACTGTCAGAGGCGCTTGATGCATTGGCAAAAGCGCAGGATGAACTGGTTCGTAAAGAAAAGTTGGCAACTGTTGGGCAGTTAACTCAAGGTCTGGTGGACCGCATTCTTAATCCAATCAATTATATCAATAATTTTGCAAGTCTTTCTTCCAATCTGATAAAAGATTTGAAGCAGAATATCTCGGGTGAGCAGGCTGTCATGTCGAAAGAAATTTTTCAGGATAGTATTGAAATACTTGATCTGTTGAATGGTAATCTGCAAAAAATTAATGAACATGGTTGTAATACGGTTCGTATCGTGAAAGCTATGGAAGAACTGTTGAAGGACCGCCATGGAAATACAGTTCTGACCGATGTATGTGATCTTTGCAGTGTTAACATTGATGTAATCCGTAAATCTTATCAGGAAGAAATTGAAAAACTGCAAATACAGATTAATTTAAATAGTCCATCCGAACCTTTGATGGCGGAAATAGACATTGAGCAGATGAACAAAGTGATGCTTAGTCTATTGAAGAATAGCATTTATGCACTTATGCGTAAGGCACGTAAAGAAGCTTTCCTGCCCCAAATAGACTTGGTGCTGGAAAAGAGGTTGAATGGGACTTTTGTCCTGACCATCCGTGATAATGGCATAGGTATAGAAGATAGTATTAAAGCGAAAATTTTTGAACCGTTCTTTACAACTAAGCCAACAGCCGAAGCTGCCGGCGTAGGTCTGTATCTTTGTCGTGAGGTGATATTGAACCATCAGGGTTCTATTATTGTGAAAAGTGAGAAAGGTCACTTTACTGAGTTTATGATAACTATTCCCATTCATCAAAACAACAATAACAATGAGTGATGAACATTCTGAATTAGAACGCCTGAAAAAGCAGGCAAGTCAGCAAGAGAAAATGGCCTCACTTGGACTGTTGAGTGCCGGTATTGCACATGAAATCCAGAATCCGCTTAATTTTGTGATTAATTTCAGTAAATTATCCTGTAAGTTGCTACAGGATATGGAAGAGATTCTGGATGAATTGCATGGTCAGCTATCCTCTGAGGCAGATGAGGAGCTTCGTGAGATTATGTCTGATTTGCAGGGGAATATGTTTAAAATAGAGGAGAATGGGAATCGGGCATCCAGTATAGTCCGGGGAATATTGCTTTATTCCCGGGGAAAAGATGATGAGTTTATTCCTACAGACCTGGCTCAATTAACGAAAGAATATGTTTGGCTTTCTTACCATGCTGTTCGTGCAAATAATAAGAGTTTTAACGTTACAATCAGGGAAGACTATGAAGTTGGGTTGCCTTTAGTGAAAGTTGTACCTCAGGACTTTAGTCGTGCAGTTTTGAATTTGATGAATAACGCTTGTTATGCAGTGTTCAGTAAGGCTAAAGGGATATCGGAAACTCCTTATATACCGACAATTCAAATTTCTTTGAAGCGGCAGCAGGATCAGATTCTTCTTTCTATTGAAGATAATGGAATGGGAATCACTCAGGATGTAAAAGAGAAACTTTTTACTCCGTTTTTCACAACAAAGCCAATAGGTGAAGGAACCGGACTTGGTTTATCGATTACCAAATCTATTATAGAACAGAAGCATGGGGGGAAGGTTGAGGTGGAATCGCTTCCGGGCGAGTTTACCCGCTTTACAATTATCATCCCTATTCAATAATAAAAAACGAAAATAAATGCTATGGCAATAAAAATATTGAGTGTAGACGACGAACAGGACCTGGAAATATTGCTTACCCAGTATTTTCGTCGTAAAATAAAAAAAGGGGAATATGAATTTTTATTTGCCCATAATGGTTTGGAGGCGCTTCAAATGCTTCTTGCCAATCCTGATTTTGATGTTATCCTGAGTGATATCAATATGCCGGAAATGGATGGACTCACTCTGCTTACCCGGATTAA
Organism: uncultured Parabacteroides sp.; assembly: GCA_900541965.1. Lineage (GTDB taxonomy): Bacteria > Bacteroidota > Bacteroidia > Bacteroidales > Tannerellaceae > Parabacteroides. The sequence goes on from UQLN01000084.1 coordinate 2,291, forward strand.
TGAAATGCGTAATCCTGCCTTGAAATGTATTATGGTTTCGGCTTATGGCGACATGGAAAATATCCGTACTGCCATGAATCAAGGCGCATTTGATTTTACTACGAAGCCTATCAACCTGGAGGATTTGGAACGGACGATAGAGAAGGCGGCCGAACAGATCGCTTTTATTAAACAGGCACAGCAGGAGCATTCCCAATTGGAATCAATACAAAATGATTTGCATGTGGCCCAGGAAATACAGCAAACTATTTTACCGAAGACTTTCCCTCCTTTTCCGGAGCTGAAATCATTTGATGTTTATGCTTATATGAATGCAGCCAAATATGTAGGTGGCGATTTCTATGATTTTTTTCGTATCGATCATGACAGGTTAGGGTTTGTAATTGCAGACGTATCAGGGAAAGGAGTGCCTGCCGCTATTTTCATGGCTATAAGCCGGACTGTAATACGGGCAATTGCATTGACCGAGAATTCTGCCGCAATGTGCATGCAACGTTCAAACCTGCTTCTTTGCCAGGAGAGCGTGAACGATATGTTTGTCACTGTATTCTATGGAATACTGAATATCCATACAGGTGTGGTCACTTATTGCAATGCAGGACATAATTCGCCCGTTTTGCTCAAGAAAGACGGTGCTGTGTCGGAATTGCCCTTAACCGGTGACATGGTGCTGGGGGCTATTAATGATGTCGTTTATCATGAAAAAGAATTGAAGCTTTTGCCCGGTGATAATTTATTCCTTTATACAGACGGAGTGACGGAAGCAGTGAACATTAAGAATGACTTTTATGGAGAGCAACGTCTTTTGGATAATTGTAAAAAGCTGACAGGAAAAGATCCGAAAGAAGTAGTTGAACGGATTACCGAAACAGTTGGCGAATTTGTTATAGGTGCTGTTCAGTCCGACGATATAACCATGTTGTCTATTGCTTACAAAGGATAAGAGAATATTTTAATCATAAAAAAAGCGCTGGTTTTGCTTATATGCTAAACCAGCGCTTTTTTTATTGTATGTTATTATTTCTTATTTCAGCAAAGTATCACGGATACCCAAGATTTCTGCATTAGCAGCTCTTGCTTCCTGTACTGTAGCTGTTTTTTCTTTCAAAGGAGCAATAGTTTCACTGAGTTGTTTCAAATCAGGATAGTAAGCGGAAAGATCTGATACGATTTCGCCCAGCATGTCAACACGTTTTGCCATAGTATCGGAAAGACCTGCAGATGTGGCATCGCCTTTAACTACCAATGAAGGATTTGCCAGCAGGCAAGCATTTTCAGCAGTCATACCTCCCAACATTTCGATAGCTACATCCATTTTGTCTTCAGCAGCCATTCTGTCGATAATTTTGTCTTCCTGTGCATTTATGAATTTCTGCAAATCTTCTTTGCTTGCATCTTTCGGAGCCTGTTCTTTCAGGATATCCAGAACGAAAGTAACATTCAGGGCAGTAGCCAGTTTTGAGATTGCACCTTCAACTTCGCTTGTCGGTTTTTTCATAGCCTTCAGGATATTGCAATCGGACAGATACATACCCAGGGCACGTGCCTGTTGCGCTTTTGTTGTCAGTTCGGAAACTTTTGCAGCAGGCAACATATAGTTGATGCTTCCTACGTTGATAGTAACGTCACCTGTTGAAATCCGGTAAGGAACATCTGAATCCGGCATGTCTTTTAACAGTTGGATTGTTTCTGTTTTCAATTCCTCTGTCAATAAGTCTTTAGGCGCATTTCCTGCAATAACGGCAGCCTCTTCTGTTTTTTCGGCTTCATCATTTGCCTTTTTGGTACCGTTACAAGAAGTCATACCAAACACTAATGCTGCTACAGTGAGCATGCTTAATACACTCTTTTTCATAATATATAATTTAATAATTTATATTCTTTCCTATTTTTTATTCGTCTCTTTTGAGGATACGTCCCGGAAACTCTGCGAATATAGCGATAATCGCTAATAATGCAAAGAATCCGATAACCAATAAATTAAATATATAGGTAGAAAAATAGATTCCTCCTATATTTTTTTCATGGCTGTAGAAGGCAGCCCTTCCCCATTGATTGTCAGGTTTTATGTAAATCTGTCCGATTGCAGGGTAAATGCGATGATTGGCTTCTTTAAACAGGTGAGGATTACCTGTACCCATCACAAGGTCCTCAATTGCAGAATTATGATTATTTTTCTTTAAATTAACAAGCCATTCCTTGCCGTGTTCATTATCAATATTTTCAACTGTTTGTTCCGATAGTGCTGTAAAGTTACGTGCCCGGATATGCAAAGCTTTGTCTACTTTATCCAAGTAGGAGAGGTAAGACTCATTTTCTTTTCTGGGTGTAATACGGGCTGCACGACTTAATACGGCAAGTTCGTTTTCAACTGTTTTCCGTATGTCCGGATTATCTTTAGTTTGTAATTCTTCAGCCAAATGGCGGACTTCCGGGGCATGGATATTTTCATAATACTGTGCCAGATATTTTTCCTTGTCCATAAGGAAGAAAATCTTATTGTATTCATTGTCCCTGAATTGCTCGACCATTAGTGCTTCAAAAGCCCAACGTGACGGAATCACTTCACCGATGAGCGGCACGATATTTTCGTCGGCAGCCTTGGTGTTCAGGTCATCAAATTTGATAACCAATCCACATAAAAGGATTTGTGGAATTAGTAATAGAGGGATTGTTATATAAATGGCAACTACGGAATTCATGGATTGAGATAAAATCAATCCTGTAAGATTGGCTAAAAATGAAATAGCCCATAAAACACTCCACCAGATAAAGAACATTCCGGCGCCAACCTGTATAATAGAATTACCAACCGCAATAAACAGCAATGTTTGGATACCGGAGATGGCGAAAAGATAAATAATCTTGGAAGTAAGGTAACTGCTTCTGCTTAACCGGAGGAATTTCTCCCTTTTCAGTATAGTCCTGTCTTTTATAATTTCCTCGGCGCTGATACTAAGTCCCATGAATGTGGCAACAATCACAGACATGAAAATGTAAGAAACAAAATTCTTATTTCCTAATAAGGTATACCCTCCATCATCGGTAAATCGGGTAAGAAGTGCAACGATCAAGGCCAACAGAGGTGCTTCCAAAAGGACAATCAACAGATATTGCCGGTTTACTAGTTTAGTCCGGACATTCCGTTCCAGGAAAATGAAAAATTGTTTTAGCCACGACGGTTTCTTTTGATTATTTTCGGGAAGCTCTTTTTCTATAGTCAACCGGTAATCCGGACGGGATGAAATATATTTCTCATGCCATTCTTCCGGAGTGAATTTGCGGATATTGGTCAGATTTCCCGAATCATCGATTTTTTTCGAGTCGATGATATTCAGTATAAGTTCCGGGTTTACATTCCCGCATGTACTGCAAACGCTTATATCTTCGTCGGTATATTTGGCCGCATGTTTAAAGTAGGTAATCGCTTCTATAGGATTGCCATCATAAATGGGATACCCCCCGCGGTCCAATAACCAGAGTCTGTCGAATAACTTATAAATTTCGGAAGAGGGCTGGTGGATATTCACAATAACCAGCTTCCCCCGGTGAGTCTGTTCTTTCAGTAACATAATCACTTTTTCCGAATCTGTAGAAGATAATCCGGATGTCGGTTCGTCAAGATAGAGAATGGCCGGTTCGCGAATAAGTTCCTGGGCAATGTTCAGGCGCTTTCTCTGTCCGCCACTAATTGTTTTACGGATAGGAGAGCCCACTTCCAGGTCTTTTATTTCTTCCAAATCCAGTTCGCAAAGTACGGTTTTTACACGTTGGTCAATCTCCTGTTCAGAGAGGTTGGCAAAACAAAGGCGTGCTGTAAACCATAAATTCTGGTATACGGTAAGTTCTTCTATCAATAAATCGTCCTGAGGTACAAAGCCGATCAGTTGGCGTGCTTCAGGTGAGTTAAGCGGATGTCCGTTTATCGTTAAGCTCCCTTTGTCCGGAAGAATTGTCCCGTTTAAGATGCCTAAAAGAGTTGATTTTCCGACTCCGCTGCCTCCCATAATAGCAACCAGTTGCCCGGATTCCAGATTGAAAGAAAAGTTATGAAGCCCATTGTGGCTGTTTTTGAAAGTGAAATCGAGATTCCTGCCGGAAAGGGTAATCGTTTCTTTCTTTTCTTTTTTATAAAAGACGGAGAGTAAATCACTATAGTAAACAGGCAGGAACAGAGGGCCTTTTAATACACTGCTTCGTTGCCAGGCATAGAACATATCCGAAGAAAGCGGAATGTCGTTCATGAATACGAGCCCGTTGCCATGATAGGTGAAAATCAGTTTGTCGAAGCGGCGGATATACCAGACACGGATAGAGCCTTCCATGCCTTTACGTATGATATGGTTTTCCGTAATATTTTCTTCTTCGCTGATTGTGAGTATAGAAGATGAGGCGGATGTTCCTGTAACGAAATCCATTGTTTCATTGAATTCTTCCTGCGAGATAGAAAAGATATCAGCTACGAGATGGAACAGATTCAGATGGTTTTTAAATTCATCACTGTTGGTATGGGCAAACTCGACAAAGCGGATTAGGAGAAGCAACTGTTCTTCCGCTCTTAACTTGATTTTCATTTGCTCGCATATGTTCCGGATTACATCTTCCTTGTCGATAGGAAAGAGGGAATCATCATACATACCCCGTAGTTCTGTGTATAATTCAATATATTCTTTATGGGAACGAACACCGAAATGACTGGAAAGATAGGAATGGACAGCGCGGCTTGCCTGTTTTTCTTCTATCCGGACAACAGAAGCGAAAATGGCAAACAGATTTAATAAACCGTTTAATATGGTTTCATTCATTTTTCAGAATCCTGTAAATTATGTTGCAAATATACTAAGAATGGCGGTTACAGGATTATAAGTGAGTCCTTTATTTTCTTGAGGTAAATACTAAAAAGTAAGGCTCTCCGTAATTTCATATTTCTGAAATCGAAGGAGAGCCTGTAATGTGTATGGTTTTCTATTTGTTATGGAATAATCATTTGTTACATCCTTTCCGGAACTTCAATGCCCAGAAGCGACATACCCGACTTAACAATCTTTGCCACATTCGCAGATAAAACAAGGCGGAATTTCTTTAACTCCTCGTTTTCTTCACGCAGAATAGAAAAGTCGTGGTAGAATTGGTTGTATTCTTTTACCAAATCATAAATATAGTTGGCTATGTAGGCCGGGCTGTATTCTTTTCCTGCCTCACGCACGATAGATGCATAATCTGCAATCATCTGGATTAAAGATTCTTCTTTCTCTGAGATTCCGGTAGTTGTCGGCAACTGTTCCGGCAATACGATACCCTGTTCTGCCGCTTTACGTAGTACGGAACGGATACGGGCATAGGTATATTGGATGAAAGGACCTGTGTTTCCGTTGAAGTCGATAGACTCTTTCGGATTGAAAGTCATGTTTTTGCGAGGATCTACTTTTAGGATAAAATATTTCAGGGAGCCTAATCCAACGATTCGGGCGATATTTTCAGCCTCTTCCTGTGTCATCTCATCCAGTTTTCCCAGTTCTTGTGAGATTTCACGCGCAGTATTAACCATTTCTTCCATCAGGTCGTCTGCATCGACAACTGTTCCTTCACGGCTTTTCATTTTTCCTTCCGGAAGTTCTACCATGCCATAAGAGAAATGGACTAATCCCTTTCCGAACTCAAAACCTAATTTATCCAATAGGATTGATAGTACCTGGAAATGGTAGTTCTGCTCATTTCCAACTACATAAATCATTTTATTGATAGGATAGTCGTCAAAACGTAATTTTGCCGTACCTATATCCTGTGTCATATAAACGGAAGTTCCATCTGCACGGAGTAACAGTTTTTCATCCAGTCCCTCCCCTGTCAGGTCGGCCCAGACAGAACCGTCTTCACGGCGGTAGAAGATACCTTTATCCAGTCCTTCCAGCACTTTTCCTTTACCTTCCAGATAAGTTTGTGATTCGTAATAAATCTTATCGAAATCAACCCCCATCTTTTTATAGGTTTCGTCAAAGCCGGCGTATACCCAGTTGTTCATCATTTCCCAAAGGGCACGTACTTCAGTGTCTCCGGCTTCCCATTTACGTAGCATTTCACGGGCTTCTGCCATTAAAGGCGAGGCTGCTTCAGCTTCTTCTTTTGTCATGCCCTGTGCTTCAAGAGCGGCTGTTTCTTCTTTCAGCTTGTTGCTGAATAAAACGTAGAAATCACCAATCAGGTGGTCGCCCTTTTTGCCTGAAGTTTCAGGTGTTACCCCGTTACCCCATTTTTGCCATGCCAGCATGGACTTACAGATATGGATACCGCGGTCATTTACAATGTTGGTTTTAACCACTTTGTATCCGTTTGCTTTCATAATTTCCGATAAGCTGAAACCAAGCAGATTATTACGGACATGACCTAAATGTAGAGGCTTGTTTGTATTCGGGGAAGAATACTCGATCATAACCAGCGGCGATTGTTCTGTTACGGGAACAATACCATATGCAGGTTGTCCGTTTATATTGTTCAGCAGGTCGATCCAGCAGGAGCAATCGATTGTCAGATTCAGGAACCCTTTGATTACGTTGAATGAAGCAACCGCAGGTTCATTTTTTTGCAGGTATTCCCCGATTTCCTGTGCAGTCTGTTCCGGAGATTTTTTGGACATGCGAAGGAATGGAAAAACTACCAGGGTGAGGTGACCTTTAAATTCTTTCTTTGTCTTTTGCAACTGTATTTGGTTGGCAGTAACATCTGCCCCATACAATTCTTTAATTCCGGCAATGATTGCACCGGTAATCTGTTGTTCAATAACCATATCTGTAATACTATATACGGATTTTTATTTTGGACGCAAAGGTACGCGTTTATTTTGTAAAAACCATAAAATCGTTTTGTATAGAAGAGTTCATAGTTATGGTTTTATTAAATCATAGTTATGAATTGGGAAAATCATAACTATGAATTGATAATGTCATTCTTACGCAATAAAAAAGGCACCTTGTAACTCAAGACGCCTTTTTTATTGGAAAAGTAAATGGTTTTTACTTAACGATTTCTGCTAATTCAGCTCCCGGTTTGAATTTAACAGCTTTGCGAGCTGGGATTTCGATTGTAGCTTTAGTTTTCGGGTTAACACCTTTGCGAGCAGCTTTTTCTGTTACAGAAAAAGTACCAAAACCTAATAGTGCTACTTTACCGCCAGCTTTCATTTCTTCGCCAACTGTTTCAACGAATGCTTCTACTGCTTTTTTTGCGTCAACTTTACTTAAACCCGCCTTTTCTGATACGGCATTAATAAATTCTGTTTTGTTCATGATGGTTTGTTAGTTAATATATTAAACAATTCTTGTGATAGTCTGATTAATGGTGCCAAATGTAGTTTTTATTTGATACACAACAAAGGAAAAATCTGTTTTTTTTCTTGATTTACTATGTTTTAATAATGATTTTACAGGAAACTGCCAAAATATATATACCTTTGTGCTTAAATTAGTAAGACATATGATGAATCAAAACAGTTCGGGCTTTTTGAACAGTATCCCGATGGTCACGAAAAACCTTATCATTATTAATCTTTTATTTTGGCTCGCAAGCCTGGTTTTGCCTAAGGTAGGCATCGATTTGGTTCAATTGCTGGGATTGCATTTTCCGGGAGCAAAAGATTTCTACCCGTTCCAGTTGATTACTTATATGTTTATGCATGATACCCATTCCTTTACGCATGTATTCTTCAATATGTTCGGGGTATATATGTTCGGGCGGGTACTGGAAAACGTCTGGGGGCCGAAGCGTTTTCTTACTTTCTATTTGATTACCGGTATTGGCGCCGGTATAACTCAGGAACTGGTATGGCTTTATTCGGTCCATTCTTTTGCCAGTGCCAACGGTGTCACATTGGGACAGCTTATTGCCAATGATCCTTCTTTGAACTATCTGATAACAATTGGAGCATCCGGTTCCGTATTCGGTATTTTGTTGGCATTTGCCATGTTATTCCCGAATGTACCGCTTTATTTGATGTTTATACCGATTCCTATTAAAGCTAAATATTTTGTTGTATTTTACGGATTAGCCGAATTATTTATGGGGGTTGCCAATTATAGCGGCGACTCGGTAGCGCATTTTGCTCACTTGGGTGGTATGATATTCGGTTATTTCTTAGTTCGGTATTGGAAAAAGAAAGACTCAAACAATGGGAGATATTTTTATTAATATGAAACAGATGTTTCGTTCGGGAAATATTCTGGCGAAACTTATATATATAAATGTAGGGCTATTTATTCTTATCAGGCTTGCTGCAGTAATCCTGAAGTTGTTTAATCTGAGTTGGTTCCCTTATTTGCAATATTTGCAAATGCCTTCTTCTCCGGAAGAGTTGCTGTATCATCCCTGGACAATTATTACTTACATGTTTACCCATTATGATTTTCTGCATATCTTATTTAATATGCTTTGGTTGTATTGGTTCGGAGGACTGTTTCTCTCTTATTTCAGCGAGCGGCAGTTGGGAGGTTTATATGTATTGGGGGGAATAGCCGGAGGATTACTGTTTATTGTATCTTATAACATATTCCCGTATTTTAGTAGTGTGGCTGCCAATAGTTATCTGATGGGAGCTTCTGCTTCTGTGATGGCAGTTGTTTTTGCCGTTTCTTTTTATCGGAAGGATCAGGAGATACTGCTTTTCTTGATAGGCAGAGTTAAATTGATTTATCTGGCGTTGTTCACTTTTGTGATAGATTTACTGGCTATTACTTCGGAGAATGCCGGCGGGCATATTGCACATATTGGCGGTGCTTTGTTTGGCATATGGTTTGCCATGCGTATCAAAGAAGGAAAAGATTTGACGGCACCGATGAACCGGATCATAGACTGGGCGGTAAATTTAGGGAAAAGAAAACCAAAGATGCGTGTTACTTATAAACGTCCGGAGACTGACTATGAATATAATGCCCGCAAGCATCAGGCAAATGTGGATATCGACGCAATACTGGACAAGCTGAAACGGTCCGGCTACGAGAGTTTATCTACTGATGAAAAGAAAAAATTATTTGATGCCAGTAAAAAATGAATGAGGGGTTTAAAGCTGTAAAGATACTATTCAAGTCTATTTTCGGCATAGCCAATGTAATAGTAATTTTGCTGTTTATCGCATCAGCTTTTTCAGATCGTGTGTCTCCGGAAAAAAGTGTTTTATTTTCTTATCTGGGCCTTGGATTTCCGGTTTTCTGCACATTGAATCTACTATTTGTTATTTATTGGCTGTTCCTTTGGGAATGGCGGTTTGTCCTGGTCGGATTGCTGTCTTTTCTGATATGCCAGAAACCGGTAAGGCATTATTTCCCATTTCACGACAGGGTGGAAGAGATTCCTAAAGAAAATGTGTTGAAAGTGTTGACCTATAATGTCATGGGATTCGGGTATAAGGACCACACAGGGGATTCTCCCAATCCGATAGTTCAATATATCGCCAATTCCGGTGCAGATATTGTTTGCCTTCAGGAATATGCAGTAGGCAAATCCCGGAATTTTCTTACGATGGAAAAATTGAATAAGGCTTTTTCGATGTATAAGTATCGTTCCGTGATTCCGGTTGGAACTTCCGGCGACCTGAAATTCAATGTGGCGGTTTTATCCAAATACCCATTGTCCAAATCCCGCAAAATAAAGTATGATAGCAAGTTTAACGGTTCTTCCGTACACCGGGTAAATATAAAAGGTAAAACATTGACCCTGGTAAATAACCATTTGGAATCATTTAAGCTGACAACGGAAGACCGTAGTCATTATTCCGCTTTTATTAAGAATATTAATTCGGAAACGTTCGACGGGCTTCGCGGCTCTATCGAGCAAAAGTTAGGACCGGCTTTCCGTGTCCGTGCGAAACAAGCCGAAGCAGTAGCTGAAGAAATCCGAAAAGCAGACACCGACTATATCCTTGTTTGCGGCGACTTTAACGATACGCCGATTTCGTATGCCCACCGTACGATACAAGGACCTTTGGTAGATGCGTTTGCTGCGTCGGGACGCGGGATAGGTGTAACCTATAATGAAAACTTCTTCTGGTTCCGCATCGATAATATCCTTCATTCTTCGAATATGAAACCAATGAACTGTACGATTGATAAGATTCGTTATTCGGATCACTATCCGATGTGGTGTTATCTGGAAATGGAATAAACAAATAATAAACATAACTCTGCCGTATACGGGGGGATTGTCCGGCATATCCGGATGGTCTTTTTTTTACATAATGTCGGTCTTTTTCTTTATTATGTGTTACTTTGATTGAATTAAGCCCTTTGTGGTAACTCTGTATATATGTATAAAATGCGTTTCAGGAGGATTTGAGCCTTTTTTAACGCTAAACCGGAGCTTTTTGTACCGGATCGGGCACCTTTTTCCATTTACTCGGAGGGTAATTTCAATTAGTCCCGCTACTAATTCCAACTATCTGCGCATAAAAAAACAATAATCTGCGCGGCAAAACACCTATATTTTGACTTTAAAACATATATGTTTCGATTTCAAACCATATATGCTTTGTTTTTAGACCTTATTGGGCA
>UQLN01000085.1 GCA_900541965.1 uncultured Parabacteroides sp.
ATACACCCAATATTTGGAATAGCAAAAGATATTCAGAAAGATTTAGATTTACTATGTATTCCAAATTGTGTGTGATTATCAGTAATTTGCAATTTTATGATATTTCTTGAATGTATAGGTTCGAGAGCCTGTCTCTCCGCTTGGAAAGCCGGACAAAAACCTACAAATCAGTGATTTGTAGGTTTTTTTATTGCAAAAGTCTATCTTCCGAGACACGAAGGATGAATCCATATACTCCCCGGTATAATCCATTTTCCCATCAAAAATGAGGCATAAACAAAAACAGCACTTCACAGATCAAACTGTAAAATGCTGTTTATTAACTTGTTACTTTAAGTGACCTGGGAGGGGCTCGAACCCTCGACCCAATGATTAAGAGTCATTTGCTCTACCAACTGAGCTACCAAGTCATCATGTATATTTCTTTTGAGTGACCTGGGAGGGGCTCGAACCCTCGACCCAATGATTAAGAGTCATTTGCTCTACCAGCTGAGCTACCAAGTCATTCATGCAATCTTTGTTTCTCGATTGCGGGTGCAAAGATAGAGGTTTAATTTTTCTTTGCAAACTTTTCAGAGCTTTTTTTGCCCGGAAAATTATTCGAATTCATAAATATCAGAAGGCGTAGTCCGCTTCAATGCTACTAAAGAGACATCCTTCCCTACCCGTATCCCTTCTTGGAACAGACGGATATCCACCGTTTTATATGCTAATTCGGGATGATTATTATCGCGGCTTAAATGACACAACCAAATATCCTTTAATTTCGGGTCATAATGAGTAGCAAGGAACTCTGCTGCCTCACGATTGCTCAAATGGCCGGTCGGACTTGCCACCCGCTCTTTCAGGAAAGCAGGATACGTTCCGAATTGAAGCATTTCCTCATCATAATTAGCTTCAATAATCAGATGGTTTGCCATGCTCATATATTTGCTTACGATGTCTGTTATATGACCGACATCCGTGGCAAAAGTAAATTTATGTTCGCCGTATTCTATCAGATACCCTACACTATCGGTACTGTCGTGAGGTACTTCAAATGCCGTAATACGGAAATCCCGGATAGTAAAAGGAACTTCCTTTTCTATAATCCTGCGGGAACTGTTCAAAGTTTCTTCCACATAACGGCTCTTATCGATTCCACGGTGTACAGCTTCTGTTGTATATACAGGTATACAAAATTTCTCTCCTAAACAGCCTACTGTTTTGATATGATCCGCATGATCGTGCGTAATCAGAACAGCTACAATTTTAGAGAAATCTATAGAATTATCCTTCAATACCTTTCTTATCGTACGGATGCCTATACCGGCATCAACCAACACCCCATATTCAGGGGTACCCAGATAATAGCAGTTTCCACTGCTTCCACTTGCTAAACTTAAAAATGACAGTTTCATTTTTCTTTAATCATTAACATCCGGCTTAAATTATGGACGGAATGTATCAGGGATTGTCACCTCCCCGATAAGCGAACAGTTCATATGCTCTTTCACCTCATCCGGTGTCAGGCCATGACCAAAAAGGAACATCAGTTTTGTAACCGCGCTTTCTGTTGTACTGTCAAAACCACTTATCACACCCGCTTCCAACAATTTATGCCCTGTTTCATACCGGTGCATTTCCACACTTCCGGCACTACATTGGGTTACATTCACAATAACAATCCCACGGTCTACTGCTTCTTTCAGCATCTTTAGGAACCAATCGTAACACGGAGCATTACCACTTCCGAAGGTTTCCATCACAACGCCTTTCAGGTCCGGAATATTTAAAATACTCTCTACTACCTGCGGAGAAATGCCGGGAAACAATTTTAGTACGGCAATATTCCGGTCCAGTAAATAATGGGGTTTCAATGGCTTCCGGGACACAGAATGATAAATCTGCTGCGTATCATACTTTATATAAATACCGGCATGAGCAAGCGCCGGATAATTATACGAACGGAAAGCATTGAAGTTGTCAGCATTAATCTTACTGGTACGGTTTCCTCTCAGCAGGTCATTTTCAAAAAAGATACAAACTTCCGGAACAATAGGGATACCATTTTCTTTTGCAGCAGCTATCTCTATTGCTGTAATCAGATTTTCCTTACCATCCGTCCTCAACATGCCTATAGGCAATTGCGAACCGGTAAAGATGACCGGCTTACTTAGGTTTTCAAGCATGAAACTCAGAGCTGAAGCAGTAAACGACATTGTATCCGTACCATGCAGCACTACAAATCCATCATACGACTGGTAGTTATCCGCTATGATCTTTACAATCTTCATCCACGATTCCGGTCCCATTTCAGAAGAATCCATAGCCGGGTCGAACTGAATAGTAGATACAGCATATCCCAGTTTTTTTAATTCCGGCATATTATCCTTAAGATGTTGGAAATTAAAAGATTCAAGGACGCCAGTCTCCGGATTTTCAATCATACCGATAGTTCCCCCTGTATAAATAAGCAGGATAGAAGCTTTCTCACACTGAGTATTCATATTTATCGCCATATAACTGCAAAGGTAATAATTTTATTCTTCTCCTTTCAACACTGGCACACTTATATGATATTTCACTGCAAGGATACGGGATATAAAAATACTTGCCGCCGAAATAAATTGAGTCAGCAAAGGACTCACTCCTATCGACAAACAAATACAATATACAATACCACCGAACACACATGCCAAAGCATAAATATCTTTTCTGAATATAAGAGGCACTTCATTTATCAATATATCACGAATCATTCCCCCAAATGCACCCGTGATGGTTCCCATTACAATCGCCACCCACATAGGAAAACCGAATGCAAGTGCCTTCTCTACTCCAACAACACCAAAAAGCCCTAAGCCAATCGCATCAAAAATAAAGAAGGTATTTTTCAGACTAATGACATATTTTCTAAAAATTATCACAAAAAGCAAAGCCAGAGCGGATATAACCAGATAGGAAGCCTGTTCCATCCAAAAAGGCGTAGCGTTTAATAAAATATCGCGGATCGTTCCTCCGCCAACGGCTGTTACAACTCCGACAACATAAGCTCCAAACCAGTCGAACTGTTTGGCGGAAGCAAGTCGGATACCACTAATTGCAAATGCGAATGTCCCTGTGTAATCGCAAAAGGTGATAAAATCTATCATTGTGTTTTTTCTGCAAAATTAATAAAAAGCTCACTATATTCTGTATTTATATAGAAATGACCTGAGAATAATTTAAACCAAACAAATAAATTTTTGTTTATAATAAATATGTTTGTAGCCGATTATGCGTTGATGATTTTACCAAACAAACAGCAAAATGAGAAAAATAATATTTGGTACACTCTTGTATTTGCTCTATCCGTTGACAACCTGGAGCCAGGGATATTTCCCTCAAAGAGCGACCCGACAATATACCAGCGATAGCATCAAAATAAATCCTCCCCGCCCATGGAAGGCGGCACTGGAGGTCTTTAGTTTGAATATGGGAGTTTGGGTTTTTGACCGTTATGTTGTAAATGAAGATTTTGCCCGTATAAACTGGGGTACTATTAAGAATAATTTTAAAACAGGTCCGGTTTGGGATACGGATAAATTCTCGACAAACCTGTTTGCCCACCCTTATCACGGCTCACTTTATTTTAATGCTGCCCGTAGCAACGGGTTGAATTTCTGGCAATCCATACCTTATACTGCCGGAGGTAGCCTGATGTGGGAGTTCTTCATGGAGACGGAACCCCCTTCTATCAATGATATGCTTGCCACCACATTCGGAGGTATCGAGTTGGGAGAAATCACTTACCGCCTGTCGGATTTGTTCATCGACAACCGTAGCCACGGAGCTGAACGGGTAGGACGTGAAATATTAGCAGGTATCATCTCTCCCATGCGAGGGATAAACCGTTTGATTTCCGGTGATGCCTGGAAACACAGGACAAATAAAGGAAGGCATTTCCCCTCCGTACCGGTCAACTTCATTATTACTACCGGCCCTCGCTACCTATCCGAACTAAAACTGGATCAAAGCAAAGAAAGGGAAAGTTCCGTCAGTATGAATATCTCTTTCCATCTGGACTATGGAGACCCGTTTTATGATGAATTTTATTCACCATACGAATGGTTCCGTTTTCATATGGGCATAGACTTATTCTCATCACAGCCGCTTATCACCCAAGTAAATGCTATCGGCGCTTTATGGGGAAAAAGGGTTTGGGAAAAAGGTCCGCGAACCCTGACTGCCGGTGTATTCCAACATTTCGACTATTACGATTCCGGACTCAAATCGCATACACCTTACCGCATATCGGAAGCAGCAGCAGCCGGTGGAGGTCTTATCTATTATAAGCGGGCAAACAATAAGGATGATAAAACCGACATCTTCGCCGAGTTTTACCTGAACGGAGTAGCTTTGGGGGCAAGTATCTCCGATTATCTGAAATTAGGAGACCGGGATTATAATCTGGGAAGCGGTTTCAGCGGTAAATTATTGACAGGCGCCATCTACAACAAACGCCTGGCATTCCTCATCAACATGGAGAACTACCAGATATTTACCTGGAAAGGATACAATCCGGATAATTTCTGGGATCCGGAACAATTGAATGATACAAACATCCAGGGAAACATAGGCAATGCACGATTGACTATGTTTTCCGTAAGATTGGGATATTTGCTGAAGGACAAATTCAACATCTCCGTTTCGAACCGGTATTTCACCCGACGGACAGAATATAAATACTATCCGACGGTGAACAGTTCCACTTATGATGTTATGCTGAGCTTAGGAATAAGGCTTTAATTTTTCCTTTCCAGTTCGTTCAGATTCTCCATCTTTTTACGCTGCATGAATTCGTAGATACCTTCCAAGTGTTCGGTTACTTTTTTGTGACCGAACTCATATACTTTGGATACAAGTCCATCCAGGAAATCACGGTCATGAGATACGACAATCAACGTTCCGTCGAAATCAATCAACGCTTGCTTCAAAATATCCTTGGTTTTCATATCCAAATGGTTGGTAGGTTCATCGAGAATCAGCAGGTTAACCGGTTCCAGCAAGAGCTTAATCATAGCCAGACGAGTACGCTCGCCACCAGAAAGGACTTTCACTTTCTTTGTCGAGTTCTCGCCACCAAACATGAAAGCACCAAGCAGGTCCTTTATTTTATTACGGATATCCCCTTTTGCCACATCATCGATAGTCTGGAAGACAGTCAGGTTTTCATCCAGCAAGGATGCCTGGTTCTGAGCAAAATAACCAATCATCACATTATGACCAAGTGTAAGCGTTCCTTCATGCTCAATCTCTTTCATAATACATTTTACCAATGTAGATTTACCTTCACCATTCTTCCCTACAAAAGCTATCTTATCTCCACGTTCTATAGTCAGGTTCGCATTTTTGAAAACGACATGGTCACCATAAGTCTTCCCTACATTTTCAATCATAACAGGATAAGAACCGGAACGCGGAGCCGGTGGAAATTTCAAACGCAAAGCAGAAGTATCTTCTTCATCCACCTCCAGTATTTCCAGCTTCTCAAGCATTTTCACACGGCTCTGTACTTGCAGGGTCTTCGAATAAGTACCTTTGAAACGTTCGATAAACTCTTTTGTCTCAGCTATAAATTTTTGCTGTTCGTCAAAAGCTTTTTGTTGTTGTTCGCGACGTTCCTTACGAAGTTGAAGGTAAGAACTGTAGTTTACCTTATAATCATAAATACGTCCCATAGTTACTTCTATGGTACGGGTAGTAATATGATCTACGAAAGCACGGTCGTGACTGATTACAATCACAGCTTGTCCGTTATCAATCAGGAAATCTTCCAACCATTGGATAGACTCGATGTCCAGATGGTTAGTCGGCTCGTCGAGTAACAAGACATCCGGTTTCTTCAGCAATAGCTTGGCCAACTCGATACGCATGCGCCATCCGCCACTAAACTCGCTGGTCTGGCGTGTAAAGTCTTCACGCGTAAATCCTAACCCCAGCAATGTTTTCTCTATATCCGCATCATAATTGATTTCTTCAATCGAGTAGAATTTCTCGCTCAATGTAGAGACACGTTCTATCAATTCATAATAACTATCAGAATCATAATCCGTACGGGTTTCCAACTCTTTGTTGATAGCGGCAATCTCCGCCTCCATCTCATGCAGATGGGCGAATGCCTGGGCTGTTTCTTCAAAAACCGTCCTGCCGTCTTCTGTCATTAAATGCTGGGGCAGATAGGCTATAACCGTATCTTTCGGTGCAGACACTTTGCCACGTGTCGGTTCACGTACTCCTGCCAATATCTTTAATAATGTAGATTTACCGGCTCCATTTTTCCCCATCAGGGCAATCCGGTCTTTTTCATTAATAACAAACGATACATCCGAGAAAAGAGCAGCCCCACCAAATTCAACAGTTAATCCGTCTACTGAAATCATATGTATTATAACTTTATTAATTGAAGGCACAAAGGTAGGGAATTTTCCCTGACTGAAAATTCAGGCGGGGAAATATTTGTTTTATATACAAAAAGCCCTATCTTTGCACCCGCTAATACAAACAGCTTAAATTAATTATTCAAACATGGCAACAAAAATTAGATTGCAAAGACACGGTCGTAAAAGCTATGCTTTTTACCAGATTGTAGTCGCAGACAGCAGGGCTCCACGTGATGGAAAGTTTATTGAAAGGATAGGTTCTTATAATCCGAACACTAATCCTGCTACAGTAGATTTGAACTTCGAAAGAGCTTTGTATTGGTTACAGGTAGGTGCACAACCTACAGACACTACTCGTAACATCCTTTCCCGTGAAGGTGTTTGCATGAAAAAACACTTATTGGAAGGTGTTAAGAAAGGTGCTTTCGACGAAGCTACAGCAGAAGCTAAATTCGAAGCTTGGTTGAAAGGTAAACAAGCATCTTTACAGGCTGTAAAAGAAAAAGACAGTGAAGCTGCAAAAGCTGCTGCCAAAGCTCTTTTAGAAGCTGAAAAAGAAGCAAACAAGGCAAAAGCAGAGATCGTAGCTAAAAAGAAAGCAGAATTGGCAGCCGCTGAAGCTGCTAAGCAGGCCGAAGAAGCAGCTCCTACAGAAGAAGCAGCTCCGGCAACTGAAAGCGCTGAATAATTCTCGCAATGCCAAAATAGAAGGCCGTCTCTTTTCAGGGGCGGCCTTGTTATTTTAAAACATAGGTGTTTTGCATTCAAAACATATATGTTTTAAAATCAAAGCATATATGTTTTGAATCTATGCCTAACAACCTTCATAATCGAAGCCACTATCTCCTTTTTCATTTAGCCCGGATTAAGGAAATTACAATCATCTCCCCGTCTCCATCCCTGTCATATTCAAATACCAGCTTCTCCGTATTCTGTTGCAAGACATAAATAATCCATGCCTTCCCTCCCTCTTCATTTTTAGCATACATAATCATATCTTTCCCATTATAGGTATAAGAACAATAATTTAAACCGGACTGGGCTGTTTCCGCCTCTCCGAAAAAGAAATGAGTTTCCGTTGCTATAAAATAAGGCGACTTATTAAAGTCCGCAACCTGTTTTTCCTTATAAACCGCCCCTTCCACATGCCAGATTCCTGCAATCTTTGCATTGTCATTCTGCTTTTTGCTACATGCCATAAAACTCAGTCCCACCACAATCATCAATAAAATCTTACCCAATGTTCTCATTCCGGACAATACTTTTGCTAACCGTTTCCTTCAGAAAGCAG
This sequence comes from uncultured Parabacteroides sp., assembly GCA_900541965.1. GTDB lineage: Bacteria > Bacteroidota > Bacteroidia > Bacteroidales > Tannerellaceae > Parabacteroides. The sequence goes on from UQLN01000085.1 coordinate 7,696, forward strand.
ATTATACATTAAATAAAAGAAAAGCGAGGAAACTACACGATACAATTGAGAATATATCTAAAAAACACTCTTCTGTCACACACACTTTATAAGGATGTAAATCTAAATAAAAAACATTCAACCCCGACAAACAATCGATAAAATCCGCATGGCAAAAGAGTTTTTTAACCTTCTGACGGGAAATGACAATGTGTCTCCACTCTGTAATATTGTCATAAAAACAAGGTTGTTTAATTACCCGATTCCAATATGGCACTTATTTTGCATAGCCTGTTATGATTGCAAACAAAAATAGATTTTATCGATTAACTATAAAAATATAAATATTTGATTATGAGCAAGCAAGGAAACATTGGTGTTACCAGTGAGAACATCTTCCCGATTATCAAGAAATTTTTGTACAGTGACCACGAAATTTTCCTTCGTGAATTAGTGTCCAATGCCGTAGATGCCACACAGAAATTAAAGACATTGGCATCAGTCGGTGAATTTAAAGGAGAACTGGGAGACCTGACAGTTCGTGTCAGCTTCGATGACAAAATAATCAAAATATCCGATCGCGGTATTGGTATGACTGCCGAAGAAATCGACAAGTATATTAACCAGATCGCTTTCTCCGGTGCTGAAGAATTCGTTCAGAAATATAAAAACGATGCAGCAGCTATCATCGGCCACTTCGGACTTGGTTTCTATTCTTCTTTCATGGTATCAAAGAAGGTTGAAATCGTTACCAAATCTTATAAAGAAGGAGCTGTTCCTATGAAATGGAGTTGTGATGGTACTCCTGAATACACTTTGGAAGAAACTGACAAAGCAGACCGTGGAACAGACATCATTCTTTACATCGATGATGAAAACAAAGACTTCCTGAATAAGGACAAACTGAACGGGCTGCTGACTAAATATTGCCGCTACTTGCCTGTTCCTATCGCTTTCGGGAAAAAACAGGAATGGAAAGATGGCAAATATGTAGACACTGACGAAGATAATATCATCAACGACGTACAACCGGCATGGGTTCGTAAACCTGCCGATATGAAAGATGAAGATTATAAGAAGTTCTACCGCGAGCTGTATCCAATGGCAGAAGAACCGTTGTTCTGGATTCACCTGAATGTAGATTATCCGTTCCATTTGACCGGTATCTTATATTTCCCGCGCATCAAGAGTAACATGGACTTGCATCGTAACAAAATCCAGTTATATAGCAACCAGGTATTCGTTACCGATTCTGTAGAAGGCATCGTTCCGGAATTCCTGACATTGCTGCATGGTGTACTCGATTCTCCGGATATTCCTTTGAACGTTTCCCGTTCATATCTGCAAAGCGACCAGAATGTGAAGAAGATTTCCAACCATATCACTAAAAAGGTTGCCGACAGATTGGAAGAAATCTTTAAATCAGACCGTTCTCAGTTCGAAGAAAAATGGGATAGCCTGAAACTTTTCATCCAGTATGGCATGTTGAGCGAAGAGAAATTCTACGACCGTGCGGCCAAATTCGCTTTATTGAAAGATGTAGACGGTAAATATTACATACTGGAAGAATACAAAACGCTGACAGAAACCAACCAGACGGACAAAGATGGTAATCTGATTTACTTATATACAACCAATGCAAACGACCAGTACAGCTATATTCAGGCAGCTAAAGACAAAGCCTATAGCGTTCTGATTATGGATGGACAGTTGGATGTACATGCTATCAGCCAGTTCGAACAGAAATTTGAGAAAACTCGTTTTGTTCGTGTAGACAGCGATACTATCGATAACCTGATACGTAAGAGTGATGCCGGTCAGGTAACACTGGATGAAGATCAGAAGACTGCTTTACAGGAAATATTCAAGAGCCAGTTGCCGAAAATAGAAAAAACTGATTTCTATGTAACTTTTGAAGCTCTCGGAGCAAGCTCTAATCCGGTTATGCTAACACAAAGCGAATACATGCGCCGTATGCGTGAAATGTCTGCCATGCAACCAGGCATGTCTTTCTATGGTGAAATGCCGGACAACTACAACCTGGTACTGAACACAGACCACGAACTGGTTAAACAAGTGCTTGCCGATGAAGAAAAGACCTGTACAGAAAAGCTGAAACCCATCCTGGATGACCTGAAAGGGTGGAAAACTCGTCAGAGCGATCTGCGTGAAGCCCAGGGAAAGAAGAAGGAAGAAGAAATTACTTCTGCTGAAAAAGAAGATATGACCAATACGAATAAAAAGGTAGACGAACTGGCAGCTCAACGCGATGCGATCCTTGCTGAATATGCAAGCGGCAACAAAGTAATCAGCCAGCTTATCGACCTTGCCTTACTGGCCAACGGCATGTTGAAAGGAGAAGCTTTAAGCCAATTCATCAAACGCAGTGTACAGATGATCGGTTAATCTCCCGATAGATTAAAGCATATCTACAACTTAAATATACAGAGCGAAACGAACCTTACCGGTTCATTTCGCTCTGTTTTTTATTTCTATATCACAAAAGCCGTAAAGCAGTCATCTTTTGAACCAATTTACCCAAAAGAAGATTGTCTGCTTTTATTCTATATTTAACACTCACAAAATCAAATAGACTGAAAAATATATTTATTTTTGAATTTAAATAAGAGAATCAAAATTATTATGAGGAAAATAGCTGTATTTACAGTCTTGTTTTTTATCTGTTTACATAGTATACATGCTCAAAAAGTAGGCCTGGTATTAAGCGGAGGCGGCGCAAAGGGAGCTGCACACATCGGAGTAATCAAAGCATTGGAAGACAATAATATTCCCATCGATTATATAACAGGGACCTCGGCCGGGGCCATTGTAGGCAGTTTATATGCCATGGGGTATACACCCGAAGAAATGTTAGAACTGATGCTTTCGGAAGAATTCGGCTACTGGCAAACCGGGACTGTAGAGAATGAATATAAATATTACTTTAAAAGGCCCGACCCAACTCCGGAGTTCGGTCACTTCTCTATAGATATGACGGATTCTCTGCAAGTGAAAGCGAACTTCCTACCTCAGAGTCTGATTAATCCTATTCAGATGAATCAGGCATTTATGGCTCTTTATTCGCAGGCGACAGCAAAAGCCGGATGGAATTTCGATAATCTGTTTGTTCCTTTCCGCAGTGTAGCTTCCGATATTTATAGTAAAAAAGCTATCATATTTAAGAATGGAGACTTAGGGGATGCCGTACGTGCATCCATGACTTTCCCTTTCTTCTTCCAGCCTATATGGAAAGACAGTATACCCTTGTTTGATGGAGGTATTTATGACAACTTCCCGGTAGGGCCGATGAAAGATGCGTTTCATCCTGACTTTATTTTCGGTTCCGCTGTTGCAGGAGGTAATCAAAAACCGTCTTCCAGTCCGTATAACCAGCTTGAAACAATGATTATGCAGAAAACTGAATACGATGTTCCTGAAGATGAAGGAATGATGATAAAGTTCAAGTTTTCCAATGTCTCTTTACTGGACTTCCAGAAAGCACGTGAACTTATGGATATCGGATACAAACGGACTATGGCTATGATGGATTCCATTAAGTCGCGTATTCCACGCCGGGTCGAACTCAGTGAAGTTAGCAAACGCCGGGAAAATTACAAAAGAGGTTTGCCTCCTCTGATATTCCAGAACATCTATGTAACAGGGGTTAGTGAATCGCAACGTAAATATATCGAGTCGCAGCTCCACCGCGACATCAACCATGAGTTTACAATGGAAGACTTTAAGCGGGCCTATTTCAAAATGCTGACTTATTCGAAAATCAAAGAAATTATGCCTCATGCCGTGTACAACCGGAAAGAAAAGAAATTCGACCTCTATCTGGATGTTAAGATGCGGGAAGAAATAAAAGTTTCATTCGGAGGTAATGTGTCTTCCTATCAGGCAAATCAGTTATTCATAGGATTAGGCTACCAATATCTGGGACGCTTTGCGGCTGATGTAAACTCTGACTTTCAGGTCGGTAATGCTTTTAGCGGGGTTATGCTAAACGGGCGTCTTTACCTGCAAACTAAAATACCTACTTATCTGAATTGGCAAGGGGTATTCTCCGACAGGAAATTTTCGGAAAGCCAATCTTTATTCTATGAAGATGTATTACCTGCTTTTATTAAGCAAAAAGAGTTATATACAAAATTTAAACTGGGCTTTCCTTTCCTGAACCGTGCAAAAGCGGAAATCGGATTTGCTTACGGACGTCTAAACGACTATTATCTGCAGACATCTAATTTGCCTTTTCAGAATGTAACGTTCGACCATAGCTGGTACGACTTGTTTAGCGGATCACTTAGCATAGAACAAAACTCACTGAACTATAAACAATTCCCCACTGCCGGAAAAAAACAATTCCTGATAGCACAGTATGTCACTGGGATAGAAGAATACTCTCCTTCCCCTACCAGTAATCCTGACGGAAAAGAATATGGGAAAACCACCCACAGCTGGCTACAGATGAAAGGGGTATGGGAACAATACAAATCATTCACCCCACGGCTAAGTCTGGGTATAACCGGAGAATTTGTTATCTCCAGCAAAAACCTGATGAATAACTATACGGCATCGGTCCTGCAGGCTCCGGCATTTACACCTACGCCACACAGCCAAATTATATTCAATGAGGCATTCCGGGCAAACCAGTATGTAGCTGCAGGTATAACTCCTATTTGGAAATTCAGCAAGCTGCTTCATTTACGGCTGGGATTATATGGTTTCGCTCCTCTGTATGAGATAAAGAAGGAAGAATATATTACTGATAATTCCTATATGGCTCTCCCCTATTATGGAAAATTCCTGAAATCATTCCAATACATGGGAGAAGCAGCATTAGTTTTGCACCTTCCGTTTGCTTCCATCAGTTTATATGCAAACGGATATAGTTATCCATCCAAAAATTTTAATTTCGGCTTAAATATTGGTTATCTGATCTTTAATCCTAAAATGTTAGATTAAGCTAAAAAAAGAGAACGGAAAGGCTTGTATGTTTTAAAAAATATACTACCTTTGCACTCGCAATCAAGAAATAATGGCCGCGTAGCTCAACTGAATAGAGTAGCTGACTACGGATCAGCCGGTTACAGGTTTG
>UQLN01000086.1 GCA_900541965.1 uncultured Parabacteroides sp.
CAGGGTTAATCAGTTCTGTTTGGTTGGCAATGCAGTAAAGGCGGACAAATAAGCCTTTTTGCAGTTCCAGCAATGCGGTAGTAGTTGCATTATCCGTAGTTGGTGTAATGTTAAGGTCTTTAGCCCCTGCCGGGAGTGACGAGCCATCCTGCCGATAGGCGAACCGTTCGCGGAAAGTATAGGCATCACCTTCTGCTTTCGCTCCAAATACGTATACATCGAGCGTGGCGATTTCGTTCTCTGCTTCGGTGGCAATGGGAACATCTGCTTTAGTTGTAGCTTGAATCTCCGCCTTGGTAGCTTTCACTGTGAGTTTGTTCTTAAAGGAAAGTAATACCTCCCGTCTGTTTGCATTGTCCGTTCCATCTGTAGGTGTGCGGTCTGCTTTATCTGCTTCCGTCGTACAGGAAGTAAACAGTACAGCGGCAAACAGATATACGCTTGTTGCGAGTATCTGTGCCGGTCTGATAGAGAGAGATAGACCTTGTAGTTTTGTTTTCATATCCATATAAATTAATTGTTTGTGCTTGTTAAATATTTAATCCAGTGTTCCATAAAGAATGCCGATATAAGTTCGTCGAAGACTACGTTAAAAATTAGAATATCTTAATAATTTTCATGCCGTGAAAGTTGTTGAGATTCATATATCCTCATGTTTTTAAGGGTTTTCTTATAAAGAATAAGCCTTAAAAATCAAACTGTTACTGCATTAATATGTAGTAAGATCTTTATATATTTGTCAAGTTTTAACGTAGTCTTCGACGAACTTCACATACTTTTTTTCAGCTTATTCATAAGAAAAGACATAGAAAGACCGTAGTCCGGTTACTTCCGCATTACTCTATTGCAATTAGAAAAACTGGAATATATACCCAGTTAACTGTCAACTGTCACTTGTCAACTGTCACCTGTTTACACCATATCTTCCCCGGTCCTTACAATAGCGACCTTCAATGTTTTATGGAACGGGATAAACCGGGATATGACAGCCATGACGATGGCGAACAGTAAGGTGTATCCGAGTAAAGTTTTTAAGCCTAACAGCAGGCCTTGTGTTTGTAGGGTATTGTAGAGGGTATTGGTTGCTAATTGTGCGGCCTCTTCCATAGGATGTCCTTGTGCCAGGGCATTATTTAGAGCTTGGTCATATTGGCCGGCGGCAATCGGATTGTCCATCCGCATGTTTTCTGAAAGGACAGACATGGATTGCAGTTGCAAACGGTAAATCATGTTGTTGAAGAAAGAAGTGGCAAGTGCCGGTGCCATTACCGATCGGAAAGTAATCAGAAAGAACGCATTATAAATCATTAACTTCGGGTTGAGGTCTTCTACCACATACACACCGAAAGCAATAAACAGGATTAACATACCCATTCCACGAAAGAACATCGGTAAGTAGAGCATTTCGTATGTACCATCCGGACGAATGCCGAAATAGAGGATAGCCAAATAGACGACAAAACACGACATACCGCCTGCTATCAGTATCCTGAAACGCCATCGTTGCCATTTAAACCACCAGTAGCAGATAAATGCACCGCACGCAAATCCCGGGAGCATCCAGAGATATAGAGAGTTGGCATGTACACTGTCTATCCGGAGCACAGAATTGAGATAGCTGGTAAGCAACGAACTGGAAGAGGATAGCACCATTGTGATAATCATAAACAGATAGCCTATCAGTGCTTTGCTGCTGTTCAGAATCGAAAGGCGGATAAAAGGCGTTTTCCTTGCCTGTTGACGGTGTATGAAAAGCCAGAGCAACAGCGGGGCGATAAATGTATAAGCCAATATCTTTCCCGAAGAAAACCAATCGAGCATTTTTCCATAAGTCGCTACATAAATAATCATCAGCATGGCGGATGCTCCCAGCAGCATGCTTTTCCAGTCTATTTCCCGGAAAGGAAAGTGGATGGGACGGCGGGCATAACGGAAAAACAACAGAACAAAAAGAATAGCAACCAACAACAAAATCATCACGAAGTAATACATGTATTGCCATTGGTAGGAGTAAGCAAGCTGGGCTGTCAATGCCATGGATATTTGTCCTCCGGAAAATACTATCGGGTAGAAGTAGGCGTAGAATTCGCTACGGACATTCTTCGGACTGAAAAACGGTTTGGTCATATTGATAAACTCCAGCATTACAAAGGCTTTCAGTATTCCGATAAAGAAACTGCATGTAATTACGATTTCCATTTGTGTCGTATTGGCACAAACAACGCTCAATATTGCCTGTAGCAATAAATCGATCAGCAATACCGTTTTTGTGGTAATGACCGGGCGAAGTAAAGGAATAATAGGGTAGGCTATCGCCATGCCTGCCGAGGTTGCATAATAAGCCATCCGGATATCTTCGCTCATGACCCCCAATGTGCCCGACACCTCGATAATGTCGCCTGTATAGGCTCCGTTGACCAATGTCATGGGCAGAACGATAATAAAAGCGGTGATAAGTCCTAACCATCGTGGCACCCAGGGGCGAATCGGAACGTTTAATGCTTGCAGGCGGCTCATACTATAGTTTGTTAGTGGCTGAGTAGAGCTTCCGTTTCCACCATCATTCCGGCGCGGAGCAGTTGCATGTCTTCGGGGGAAACATCTTCCAGGTCGATGCGGACAGGAATACGTTGCTGTACTTTTACGAAATTACCCGCAGAGTTGTCTGTCGGAACCAATGCATATTTAGAACCGGTGGCTTCGGATATGGCGGTTACAACCCCGTGGAATGTCCTTTGTTTGAGTGCATCTACCTTAATCAGCACTTTTTGCCCGATAAATATGTTGGCAATTTGCGTTTCCTTATAATTGGCGGTAATCCATTTGTCCTGTCCACGTACCAGATAAGTGAGGGTTTGCCCGGCTTGTACCAGTTGTCCTTTTTCAAGAGTACGCCTCCCCATGTAACCGTCGTAGGGGGCCGTAACGACGGCATAGCTGAGATTCAGCTTTGCCATTTCCAGTTCGGCTTCTTTACGGAGGATGGCGGCATCGGCACTTCCTGTCTTTTTGGTCGTTTCCGTATATTGCGATTGCGCCGCCTGCTTCTGATGGAGCAGGGCATCGTAGCGTGCCTGCATCGCTTCGTAATCGGCTTTTGCCTGTTCGTACTGCTGGCGGGAAACGGATTCTTCTTTCAGCAGGTTGGCATAGCGGAGGTAGTCTTGTTCGAGATGCCATAGGCGGGCTTTGGTTTCGGCGATATTTGCTTCCTGTACCGAAACATTCACTTCGGAGGTATGAATCCCGGAGCCCAAGGCATCGCGGGCGGCACGTGCATCCATCAGAGCCGCTTCGGCATCCTTCAACTTGATGCGGTATTCGCGGTCGTCGAGGATAAGAAGCGTATCTCCCGCTTTTACAAACTGGTGTTCGGTGAAACGGACATCATTGATATACCCCGGCACACGGATGTTGACCGGAATGATATATTGGTCTACCACAGCGTCGTTCGTGATTTCGTAGTTGGCGTATTTCCAGAAGTAATTGATTGTCCAGGAAATTCCTCCCAACGCGAGGAGGATACAGACCGTATTGAGGGTGATATTCCTGATTTTTAACCGAATCAGTTGCCTTCTTCTTTTATGGTGGTTGGATGTATTCATCTTTTTATGGGTTTATAGATTACCACATGCGTGCATAAGTTGATAGTAAGTATAAACAGCTTCACTTTGTGCTGTAGTGAGTTGCAGTTCGGCTTCGAGCCTTACGCTGCTGGCGTCCAGCAGGTCGGTAAGGATAGAGAGCTGGTTGAGATAACGGTTGTTCACGATCCGGTAGTTTTCTTCCGCCTGTCTGACCGATAGTTGCAAGGCCTTTATCCGGTCGATAGCTTCCTTGTGGCGGATATAGGCGCTGCGTACCTGGATACGGATTTCCTGCATCAACTGTTCTTCCGCATTGTGCCGGAGGTCGACGTATTGTTTTGCTTCGTGCATTTTATGTTTATTCCGGTAGAGGGAAGAGAGATTGTAGGAGAGACTGAGGGCTATATTCCAGTTATTGGCGAACACATCCTCCATGGTCGTGCTGAGCGGGCGCGATAATGTATTGCCGGCCCGTACGGAAAGCGAGGGCAGGTAATCAGCTTGGGTGAGCCGTATATCGTTTTCGGCAAGACGTGTATTGTAACGGGCGATTTGCAGTCCCGGAAAGTTGGTATAAGCCTGTTGTATGTAAGCTTCGCAATTGTCGAGTGAGGGTTGTACGGATAATAAGGATGTATCCGGCAACAGGAGCAATGTTTCATCCAGTCCGAGCAGGATATCGAGTTGTTGGGAGACGATGGTGATATTGTCTTTCGCTTCACGGAGAGCCAGTTCGTCATTCGTCAGTTGCAGTTCGCTGCGTATTTCGTCGTTGCGCGTTACGATGCCTTCTTTCCATAAGCGGCGAATGTCGTCCAACCTGCGCTCTGATTCTTCGATGTTACGTGCAAATACTTCTGTCTCCTTATATAAAGAGAAAAGATCCGTGTATTGACGGAGAAGCGAAAGCTTTATATCTGCCTGGTCGCTTGCCGTATTGAGTGACGCTACCTGCTTCTTTAAGGTGGCACGCCGGATGGAGTTGCGTATTCTGCCGCCCTGGTAAAGTGGTTGTGTTACCTCTACATTATAGTTATGCGACCAGTCCGGCATGTCGGGATGTGTGGGGTTGGTAAGTCCCTGTTTGAAGATGGTAGGTTGGCCGATATAACCTGCCGTGGCTCCGATATTGATATCCGGTAGCCGGGATGCCTGTGCTGCCTTTTCTTCTTCGCCGGCAATAATTTCCTGTATCCGGCTGGCTTTAAGATGCAGATTGTTTGCCGTCCCCAGTTTGAAAAGGTCATCGACAGAAAGAGGATAAGCCTGTTGCTGCATTTGCGCAGCAGCAGGCTTCGTGAATATCAATAACAATAATAAACTATATTTTATCCAATATGTCATCCAGTTTGTTTAAAAGTTTCATGAACGATTCGATTTGTTTGGGAGTCATCCCGATGCCTACCTGATGATAGATTTCGTTGAGGAGAGGTCTGACACGGAGGGAGAGTGCTTCTCCTTCAGGGGTGAGGTGGATAAGTTTGTTGCGTCGGTCCGACGGGTCTTCCCGGCGTTCCACCCAACCTTTTTTCTCGAGATTGTTGATCAGGTAAGTCAGGCAGGATTTGTCTTTGGCTGTCTGTAGTGCCAGATATTGTTGGCTTACTCCGGGTTCTTTCCATAAACGGTGCATTACCTGGAGCATTTCGAATGTCATGTCTATGTTGTTTGATTTTAATACCCGTTGGATCGTTTGGCGAAAGTTCATCCGCGTTTTTAGAATCTGGAGCATTAATTCGTGTGCCGCTTCGTTGTTGGTCATTGTTATTTGCTGTTTTTCGGCACAAAGGTAGAAAATATCCCTGGAATATTAGTCAAATGTTTGACTAATTATTCCGGAGTCTTTCTTCCACGTCGCCCAGAATGGTAACCCGTTCGAGCGAGAAGGTATGGTCGTGTGTCTGGATATATTCCAGTAAGGTCTTGGCTTGCCGGAGCATTTCTTTTTCTTTATCCGGGTAGAGGTAACTTTCCTCGATAAGGGTCTTGATTGCTATTTCCAGGCGGAGGATACCCCCTTCATCGTCCTGGTTCAGACGGTCGATAAGGGCTTCGGGAGATGTTGCCATCAAGGTTTCCCTGTCCAGTTTCAGGGAACTGTATACCGTTTGTATCATCTCCGGTATTTTGCGGGTTGCCCCATTGTTGCGGTTCGTAATGATTTGGAGCACCACCTTGGCGAGCTCCTGTATCTGAACCATGATAAAGTCTCTTTTTAGCATATTATTCTACGGTTACACTGATTATACGTATATCTTTTTTGGGGCGGTCGTAAGCATCTTTAGGTTGATTGGCAATCTGGTCGAGGATATCGAAGCCTTCGGTCAGTTCCCCGAAGATGGTATAATGACCGTCTAAATGGTGGCAACCGCCAACAGTAGTATAGGCTTTGCGCTGTTCGTCGGTAAAGACCAGGTGTCCGGGTGTCGCCAGGATTATAGAGTCGACTTCCGCGCTGATTTTACGCATGCGTTTGGTATACTCGCGTTTGTTTGTCTGTTTCAACATCTGCATGTCCATATAAACAGGTTTGTATATTTTATCGATCGCTTTCTGGCGGATGTCTTTGTTGGCAATCAGTTCCAGCGTATCCAGTTCGCCGCTTCTGTACACTTTGCCTTGTACGATAAAGAACTGGGACATATCCGATTTTTTTTGTGGGTTTACGTCGTCGTTTTGGCGGGGAGCGGCAAATGCACCGCGTTTATGGAAATATTGCGGTTTCATCTCCGGCAGGATTTCCGCATTGCGGTCTCCGAAACCACACTGGGCTCCGGCAGGTGCATTCCGTGAGTCTGGTGCTCCGCCCTGTATCATGAATTCTTTGATTACGCGGGTGAAAAGCGTACCGTTGTATTCTCCTTTATTGGCACGGTCGATAAAGGTACGGACATGGTTGGGCACATCGTTGTATAAGCGTACCTTCATTGTGCCTACATTTGTCTTTATAGTGACTGTTTTTTCGGAATCCTGTGCCCAGAGAGAAGCTACACAGGCTGATAAGCATAGTAAAATGTAGTAAATCTTCTTCATCTTTTTTATTCATTTGGTGGGTAAAGATACAGTTTATGTTGTTAAACACAAAGTAAAGAGTTATATTTGCAACCTTTTTTCAGGGCAAATAATAAACTTAAATATAGTATGGATTGGATAAATGATTTGCTATGGGGCGAGGGCATAGGGCACTCAATTCTTTTACTCTCCTTTGTCATTGCAGCCGGCATTCAATTAGGAAAAATCAAAGTGTTTGGCGTTTCTTTAGGCATTACGCTGGTATTGTTCGTCGGTATTATCCTCGGACATTTCGGTTTTACGATTAACCACAATGTAATTCACTTTTTTAAGGAATTCGGTTTGATTCTCTTTGTCTATTCTGTAGGTATGCAGGTGGGACCGGGTTTTTTCTCTTCTTTCAAGCAAGGAGGAATAACCTTGAACATGCTTGCCTGCGGGATTGTGTTTTTAGGTGTTGCAACTGCTATTATCTTGCATTTTGTGACGGGTATTCCGATGCCTACGATGGTGGGTATCTTATCCGGAGCCGTAACGAATACTCCGGGTCTGGGGGCTGCCCAGCAGGCTTATTCCGATATGCACGGTGTGGGGGATAATACGATTGCTTTGGGATATGCCGTTGCTTATCCGTTGGGTGTAATCGGTATTATCCTTGCTATTATATTTGTCCGTTATGCTTTCCGTGTAAATTTTGACAAAGAAAATGAGCAGTTGAATAACGAGGACGCTTCACATCAGAATGAAGCCAAGCCTATTTCCTTAATCGTAAAGAACCCGGCAATTTTCGGTAAAAAAGTCAGCGAGCTTTCCAACCTGCTCGAACATCACGATTTTGTTATTTCCCGTATCTGGCGCGATAGCGATAAGAAAATTGAAATAGCATCCGCCAATACGCAGCTTCAGGAAAATGATAAAATCTTTGTTATCACAACCGAGACAGAAGCTGAAACAATCAAGGCTTTTATCGGAGAAGAAATTAATATGGAGCGTAAGCAATGGATTCGTATGGAAAGCCAGTTGGTGAACCGCCGTATTCTGATAACAAAACCGGAATTGAACGGTAAACGTTTGGGACAACTCAAGCTGCGTAAGCTGTACGGTATTAATATTACCCGTATCAACCGTGCCGGTGTCGATTTGGTGGCAACTCCCGGTTTGACTCTTCAAGTGGGCGACCGTGTGAATGTGGTAGGTACGGAAACGGCTATCTCCAATGTGGAGAAAGTGTTGGGAAATTCCATGAAACGTTTGAACGAGCCGAACCTGATTACCATCTTTATCGGTATAGCTCTGGGTATCATATTGGGTAGCCTTCCGATTTCTTTCCCGGGTATCCCTCAGCCTGTCAAGTTAGGTCTTGCCGGTGGTCCGCTGGTTGTGGCTATTTTAATCAGCCGTTTCGGATATAAATATAAACTGGTTACGTATACAACCCAGAGTGCCAATCTGATGTTGCGCGAAATCGGTATCACCTTGTTTCTTGCTTGTGTGGGTATCAGCGCCGGCGACGGTTTCGTCGATACGATAGTAAACAACGGCGGTTTTGCCTGGATAGGTTACGGCTTTATTATCACGATTGTTCCGTTGCTGATTATCGGAAGTATCGGACGTTATTTCTGCAAAATCAATTATTTTACTTTGATGGGAATGATTGCGGGAAGTACAACCGACCCGCCAGCACTGGCTTATTCGAATGCTACGGCAGGGAATGATGCTCCTTCGGTGGGGTATGCAACCGTTTATCCGCTGGCTATGTTCCTCCGTGTCCTTACCGCACAATTACTCATATTATTTTTTGCCTGATGGGGCTGTGGATATATCTTCTTTAATAGATATTAGCCATACTCACTAAGGGTTCATATAGTTTTTCAATATCCTGAGCATCCAGCTCGATAGTCAACTGGTCTCCCGCCTGAATAATCATTCCGGCGGGAGGCTGGTTTTTATGGTTACGGTGTACATTTATAATCATACAATTCCCGGGGAGTTTTAGCTTGTCCGTAGGCTTCCCGTCTAGGAAGGCTCCTGCCATTACTTCCACATCCAGTGTTACCCTTTTCTGTTGCTTGAACAGGGGCTTATTAATCATTTCTTCATACAACAGGACATCGAAAGGCTTTATTTCCAATAACTGCGTAAAATAATAGGTAAGCCCTCCCACAACGATGGAAGGATAGAATACCTCAAAATGTCCGGTGATTTCGGTAATCAAAATGATTGCTGTAATCGGCGTACGTATCACGGCAATCAGGAATGCAGCCATCCCTATCAACATTACATAACTCACATTCTCAGGTCCGATTATTCCTTTCTGTACAAGTATCAGGGCACATAATTTGCCGACTAATCCCCCTGTCACAAGTGTGGGGATAAAGCTACCTCCGGGCAAGCCGGATGAAAAAGAATAAACGGTGAAGAACATATGCAGTAACATCATCCCGCCAATCCAATAGAGGTTGTTGTTGCCTCCTATTGCCTGCTCGGTGAGGAACTGTTCGCCTCCCCCGGTCAGGTCGGTTACGGTAAGGGAGATAATGTAAGCAACGAATACAAGTCCCAGCAACTTAATATATTCGGGTTGCTTGATACGCGGATATAGCCGTTTGACATGTAGCATCAACTGCGAATAAAGCTTGCCGAACAGAGAGATGATTACGGCAAAAAGCAAGAATAGCTTTATCTGTAGCCCGTTTGGCAGGTCTGGTGCTATCGCCTGTATTTCATGATAGGGGTTGATGGGGTACATCATGCTGGCAATTGCTCCGGCAACAACGCCCGCCAGCAGGGTGGTAATTGCTGTCTTGGGTGCATCGAAACGTTCAATCGATTCAATTACCAGAGTAGCTGCCGCAAGTGGTGCAGCAAATGCCGCAGCTAATCCGGCCCCGGCTCCGGCTGCAAGCAACTGTTTCCGCTCCCCGCTCAATACATGCCCCCATTTGGCGACCAAATCGCCGATATAAGAACCCATTTGTACGGAAGGTCCTTCCCGTCCCATGGATAATCCGCAGCTTAAAGTCATGACACCTCCTGTGAATTTAGCCAACAGTTGGCGGAACGAATGCAGATAGCCGATTCTCCCGTTGATGGCAGCCCGTGTCTGGGAGATTCCTCCGCCTGAAATAAACGGGTATTGCTTCACCATCCAGGAAACAATGATGAGCATTCCCCATAGAATAAAGAAAAACAGGACGTGGAGATACCAGGGTGGGGATGAATCGAAGAATGCTTTCCGCAGGTTGTAAAATAATTGCAGCAGGTAGTGGTAGGGTACGGCAACCGCTCCGGTCAGCAACCCCACTATCAGGCTTACGAAATATAGCCTGGCGTCTACTAATTTCAGTTTTATTCTTGTCCTGTTTATTTTCATAAGCTCGTTTAAAACAAGCTTGGGTGGGTTTTGGTTGATATTCTTTTGCCACTTAACAATCCATTAAATAAAATGTTGTTTTTCCCGGTCATAGTTATGGTTTTCCCAATTCATAGTTATGATTTTGAAAAACCATAACTATGAAAAAATATATGCCGCTTTTTATGGTTCTTGTTTAGGAGAGGGAAGAGGGGAGTTGCAAGTATCGATACCCTGTTTTCAAAACATAGGTGTTTTGATTTTAAAACATATATGCTTTGCATTCAAAACACCTATGTTTTGAAAATGCTGTCTTTTTGTTTCGGGTATTTCGTATCTTTGTCAAAACAAAATCTTTAAACCAAGTAATATCATGAAACACGTATCTGTGGGGAAGTTCCTGTTTGTAGCTTTAGCTTTGTTGTTGGCCTGTACGGTATCGGCACGTAAGCCGGTTAAAACACTGTTGATTACGGGACAGAATAATCACAATTGGCAGGTTAGCCATGTCGTATTGAAGCAAATATTGGAAAATTCCGGACGTTTTGAGGTGGATTTGGCGGTCTCTCCCGGGCAAGGAAAAGATATGTCCGGATTTGTCCTTGACTTTACGCCTTACCAGTTGGTCGTACTCGATTACAATGGTGATGCCTGGCCGGAAGAAACCAATAAGCGTTTCCTGGAATATGCGCAAAGCGGGGGTGGGATAGTTGTTTATCATGCTGCCGATAATGCTTTTTCCGGATGGGCTGAGTTTAATAAGATTTGTGCATTGGGCGGTTGGGAAGGACGTAATGAAAAGTCCGGCCCGTATGTATACTGGCAGGATGATAAGTTGATAAAAGACAGTTCGGCTGGGGTAGGCGGCTCGCACGGGCGACAACATGAGTATGTATTGAACGGTCGTAACAAAGTCCATCCTATAGTAAAAGGGTTACCCAATAAATGGCGTCATGCAAAAGACGAATTATATGACCGTATGCGTGGACCGGGAAATATAAAAGATATTCTTTTTACTGCTTATTCCGATAAGGAAACCGGAGGTTCCGGCCGCGAAGAGCCACTGATATTTACTGTCGATTATGGGAATGCACGTATTTTCCATACCATGCTCGGGCATGCTGGGGAAACCGTAGAAGATAATCCCGCGATGCAGTGTGCCGGTTTCCAGGTATTGCTTCTTCGTGGAGCCGAATGGGCGGCAACGGGGAAGGTAACCCAGAAAGTACCGGCGGATTTCCCGACAGAAAACCAGTGCTCTTACCGGAAATCATATAAGTAGCTTTTCTTAAAGCGGATATTCTTCAAAGGCATACAATGCAGTGGAAAGATAACGTTCTCCTGTGTCGGGAAGCAGGGCAACGATTGTCTTTCCTGCATTTTCCGGACGTTCGGCCAGTTTCAGGGCGGCATAGACGGCAGCTCCCGATGAAATGCCGACTAATAAACCTTCCTTCTGGGCAAGTTCGCGGGAAGTACGGATGGCATTGTCTCCTTCTACCTGTATAATTTCGTCTACAACGCTTCCGTCATAAGCCTTCGGAATAAAGCCGGCACCGATACCTTGTATTTTATGCGGACCGGGTTTGCCTCCGGACAGGACAGGTGAGTCGGTCGGTTCTACAGCTACAATTTTTACATTCGGATTGTGAGCTTTTAAGCCTTTGCCTACACCGCTGATGGTTCCGCCTGTGCCTACACCGGCAACGAATATATCCACCTTGCCATCCGTATCACGCCAGATTTCCTGTGCGGTTGTCTTTTCGTGTTTGGCCGGATTGGCTGGGTTCTCAAACTGTTGCAGGATGATGGAGCCCGGAGTTTCGTTGCGGAGCGCTTCTGCTTTGGCTATCGCACCTTTCATGCCTTCCGTTCCTGGAGTCAGTACCAGGTTGGCTCCTAATGCTTTCAATAAATTACGGCGTTCCAAGCTCATGGTTTCAGGCATGGTGAGTACCAGTTTGTAACCTTTGGCAGCCGAAACAAATGCCAGTCCGACTCCGGTATTGCCACTTGTCGGTTCGATGATGGTAGCACCCGGTTTAAGGAGTCCTTTCTCTTCTGCATCTTCAATCATCGCCAGTGCAATCCGGTCTTTTACGCTACCGGCAGGATTGAAATATTCCAGCTTACCGATTAATTTGGCTTTTAATCCTTTGCTTGCATTGAAATTCGATAACTCCAACAGGGGAGTGTTACCGACAAGGTCGGTCAGTTTTTTTGCTACGTTTGCCATATCTGTAATTTTTTAGTGTTAATCTGTTTTTCTTATTGCAAAGATAAAGATAGCTATTGTACTGGTATATACCATAAACAGGGTATATTAATACTTGGTTCTTATTTTTTGCAAGAAAAAAAAGTGGGGGGAAATAGCTTCCGGGCCTTGCATATTAAAAAATAATATCTACCTTTGCACCCGCAATCGAGAGAGATTGAATGCCTCTTTAGCTCAGTTGGCCAGAGCACGTGATTTGTAATCTCGGGGTCGTTG
>UQLN01000087.1 GCA_900541965.1 uncultured Parabacteroides sp.
GACTAAAAAAACGTTCGTTTATTTTAGCGGTTTCAAAAAGTGAAATGCAGAACAGATGACTAAAAAAATGTTCCTTTATTTTAGTCTATCAGATCTGATGTAAGTGATTAATTATGGGAATATTAGAGAGAGGATAAGTTGAAGAGCCACAGATTTGTATAATTTTTTCTTTTGGTTTTACCGTTTTTAATACATACCTTTGCAATGACTAAAATAAAGGAACGTTTTTTTAGTCATTTGCATTCTGCCACAAAGCTTATATTTCAATATATACATTTTATATAACCTATTTTTATCACTACAAAGCTTATTTTTATGTTAATATTTAGTTTAATAAATATTACACAAATAACATAAATTCAATCAGGATACAAAAAAGGCTGTAGAGGGAGGAATATCGTTTTGACGTTATCCAATAAGGCTATATAACGCGCGGCGTATATCCGTATAACGGAAAATATAGCCGGCCGATAATAAACGGGCGGGATAGGCTTGTTGTCCGCGGGTAACCATGGCTTCGCCTTCTCCATACAATAAACGAAAGATAAAAGCAGGGAGGGGAATCCAGGCGGGACGGTGCAGTACTTTAGCGATACTTTCAGTTAATATTTGGTTGGTTATCGGTTCAGGAGAGACAAAATTAATAATGCCGGAGAGATGCTCACGGGTAATAATAAACTGTATGCCACGCAATACATCATCGATATGTATCCACGAAAACCCTTGTTTGCCGGACGCTATTCTTCCTCCGGCAAATAAACGGAAAGGCAGCAGCATTTTAGGGAATGCACCTCCGTCCTTTCCCAAGACCACACCAAAACGTGTAATTGCAAGGCGTACATCAGGGGAAAGCTTCTGTGCCTCATCTTCCCAACGGCTACAAACTTCCGCCAGAAAACCACGGCCTTCGGACAGGTTACTTTCCGTATAAACTCCGCTATCGGGATAAATGCCGACAGCCGAAGCAGAGATAAAAAGGGACGGTTTGACAGGCATATGGTTTATAACGGAAACAAGCTGGCGGGTGACCTCTATACGGCTGTTTAATATATTTCTTTTAGAAGCTTTCGTCCATCGTTGGTTAATGGTGGAACCTGCCAGATTGATTACAACATCGCAACCGGAAAGCGAAACTTCCAATTCTTTGCTGTCTTCTTTACCGAACAAGGAATGAGGCAAAGGAATGACTGTGTCTCCCTGCCCTGCAAAAAATGTTGTAAGATGCTTTCCTATAAAGCCTGAACTACCGCTGATTGCAATTCTCATATCTATGTTGTAACCTTTATCCTATCTACCAATAAAACTATCAGGGCAAGCCATAAGTTTCAGGCTATAAGTATATTATAACATAGGTTGCAATTCTTTTTCAAATATTTGCTTACTGACGATACGATAATGGGGAGAATAGGTTTCCTCAAACACTTTACTATGGTGCCCCACATATTCGCCACGCTCCAAACGCTCCTCTATTTCTTTCCGGTCGTCGGCATAACCGGGCAGGGACAGATTCATGGAACGGATAATTAATTCAATGGCTTGCCACTCTTTTTTCCAGTCGGAAACAGCAACAGGCTGTATTCCCTGAACACTGCGGATAAAAGCGTCAAAATAAGTTTGATAAGGGATTTTCCCTTCTTTTATGACAGACAGGTTGACACGATAGAAATTACCCTCCCATCCGGTAGGTTCGGCAATCTCTCCTTCTATTTCCGAATAGGAAGCTAACTCCCTCCGCAAATAGTTTCCGGCAGAGGTCGTATCGCTAATGATATGTCCCGGACCAAACTTATCCTGAAAGAAGTTTTTATACAAATCTTTTAATGTAGACTTTGGATAGGCCTTCATTTGCCGGGCAACGGCATTACGGACTGCTTCATTAAAAACATCCTTCTCCACAGCCTGCAAAGAGGTGTAGAGAAGGATGGATAAAAGCAGGAAAACTGATTTCCTCATCGGTTATTTTATTACTTCCTGAAGTGTTTTATGCAAATCTTCACCTGTTATATTCCGGGCTATGATAACTCCGTTCGGGTCCAGCAGGATATTGGCAGGAATGCCGCGCACACCATAAAGGGCGGGTATCTCGGAATCCCAGTATTTCAGGTCGGATACATGTGTCCAGGTCAGGTTATCGTCGGCTATGGCTTTCATCCATTTATCTTTATTATTATCGAGTGAGATACCGATAATCGTAAAGTTCTTATCCTCATATTCCTGGAATGCTTTTACGACATTCGGATTTTCACGGCGGCAAGGGGGACACCAGGATGCCCAGAAGTCAAGTAATACATATTTCCCTCTGAAATCGGACAGGGAGACAGAAACGCCTGCTGTATCGGGCAATGAAAATTCAGGAGCGATTTTTCCTATCTGCACATTTTCCAATTGTTTGATAATGCCATCCAAATCCTTCACATACGGGCTGTTTGCCAATGCCGGAGATATTTTAGCACGGGTTGCCTTCAATTCATCCAATGACAACTGGTAGGTGAAATAACGGTACAGGTAGAATGCGGCAGCCGGAGAATCCGGATATTTGGTAATCAGGCTATCGATATTATAACCGTCTTCAAATATTTTTTCGGCATTCGACAGGAAGATGTCATTCACCGGTGAGTTTCCGACAGTTATTACATCGCCATCTCCGCTTATCGTTACATTCATCGGTGCATTTTCGATAAAGAACTGGACAGGATAATTCATCTGTTCCGTAGCCAGTCCATACAACAGAGGTTGTTCTACCGAACCTTCAAAGGTAAACTTACCGTCCTTTATCTCGGCGGTGTCTACATCAAAAAACATTTTGTTACGGAAGGATTTAAGATAGATCTTTCCATCCGGCATACCGGATACTTCTCCGTTTATCACATAACCTTTCGGCGTTTCCTGACAACTTGCCATCAACAGGGCGGTCAGCGCTACTAATACGAATTGCTTCATCTTTATTGTGTTTATTATTTAATATCCGGATGATGGTACCTCCCTTTCTTCAAGGTCTCTTTTCCATATTCGATTGCCCGTACCGGACAGCGATGGATACAAGCGACGCATTGAACACAGGTATTCGCCCATACGGGCTTGCCATCGACCAGTGTTATTGTTTGGGTCGGACAAATCTTTTCACACAGTCCGCAGGATATGCAGGCATCCGTGACATGAAAAGAATTCTTTCCGGTTGCAAAGTTAACAAAAAGAGGATTAACCAGATAACTTTTCAGGAAAGGCACACTTCCTTTCTTATATAAATTAACGTCTGTATGCTCTTTTATAGCTTCTGCAATTGCAGCGATGCGTAATGGAGCATCTTTTAACTTCTGTTGCTCCACTTCTTTCGTATCGACATTAAAGCCGGGCATCAGGATATAGTTGTTCGGCATGATAACAGAATAGCCGGCGGTGAGGGTGATGCCCCGCTTAGCAAGTGTCTTTCCCAACATATCTGCGGTATAGCCACAGTCGTCGCCACAGGTACAGACGGAAAAGACAGATTGTTTCCGGTATCCGGAAAGTTTCAGGCGGGAGGCAAAACGAGTGATGGGAATTGCCGGTCCCCATGAATGGACCGGATAGACAAACACGATGGTTTCATCTTCCCGGAGGGTCCAGGTATATTCATTTTCCCCGCTTTGCAACTGGCCGGTTATGGATACGACAGGTTCATTCAGGGCTTTGCCTAATTCTTTTGCTACCCAAAGAGAGTTTCCGGTTCCTGTGAAATAGAATATCATATGTTTTTCCTGCTTGTTTTTATCATCCAAAGATATATCTTTTTATATGCTAAATATGGATTGTTTCTTAAAAAGTAACTGACTCAAATAATATTCACTAAAAAAGTGAATATTGAAATCAAAAACACTATATTTGCAAAAACAAATGGCTATATGGTTATTGAATATGAAAAGGACTATCTGAAAGAGTTGTACGAGAACGGTAAATGCAAAAATAAAAAATATCGTTTTGATGCAGCTATCGTGAAGAAATATCAAAAGCGCATCGATACTTTAATTGCTGCTACTCGAATAGAGGATTTATTTGTCTTCAACTCTTTAAACATTGAAGCCCTACAGGGACAAACAGATTTCTTCTCTATTCGTATTGACTACCATTATCGGCTGATATTCAAAATCAAAACGGACGGGACAGAAACTATGATAACCATTTGTATTGTAACAGATATAACTAATCATTATAAATAAAAGGGAAGTATGGACACAATAAAAAGATTACCCACGCATCCAGGAGATGTATTAAAAGAAGAATTGGAATGCCGTAAAATCTCTCAAAAGAAGTTCTCGGAAGTATTAGGCATACCTTATACTATGTTGAATGAAATATTGAATGGGAAACGTCCTATCACCAGTGATTTCGCATTAATGATAGAAGCAGCTTTAAATATCAATCCCGAATTGCTTATCAATATGCAAATGCGCTATAACATGGCTTTAGCACGAGAAAAAAGCTCTCTTGCCAACCGATTGAAGGAAATACGTAAAATATGTGCTTCATTATTATAAGCTATTACATTTCAAATTGATATTCAAACCTGCTTCTATTGAAAAATTATAATTCAATATCCCAAATCCCGGCACTCTTTTCCAGTTCAACCAGCGATGTGCTATGGTTGAACAAGGTTTCTATGTATTGTGCCTGCACCTCGTCATAGGTTCGCTGGGCATCCAGTACTTCCAACAGGGATACTTCTCCCCTGTTGTAGCTATACACTTTTCCGTCGATTACCTCACGTGCCTTACGTAACATTCCTTGTTCGTAATGTTGTACCTGACTGGAGAATACCACATAATTACGGTATGCCTGCATCACTTCATTTTGTACCTGGAGCAAAGCCTGCTGGTATTGCATCTCGGCTTGTTGCTCCCTGAAACGTGCAGCACGGACCGTCCCTTTATTAAAATTGGAGAATTTAAGAGGGATAGCGATACCAGCCGTAACACCTGTGAAAGGCGGTGCGGGAGCTTCTTCATTATATACCCTGCCGTTCCGGCTCACGGCTATGGATAAATCCACATCGGTATTGCGTTCCCGGCGCGCCACTTTCAAAGCTCTCGATGCGACTTCCTTATTCTTCAAGGCAGCAACAAGGTCGGCACGCTGTTCATTGGCTGTGGCAAGCAAATCTCCTACAATTAAATTACGAGACGGGATATGCAATCCCGCTTCCGGCTGATAAAGCGTATCACGTGTTGCAGAACCAATCAACAGGCTTAGATTAGAGTAAGCATTATGCAACTCTGCCGCAGCCTGCAATAATTCATTTTGAAGAATATCCGCTTCCAAATGGCTTTGCGTTGCATCTATCTCCATGATTTTCCCCAAAGAGAAACGGACACTGTCGCTTTCAGCAAGCCGCCGGATATTCTCATAAGCATTCTCTTTTACCTTATACAATTCATATTGCTTCAGGGCTTCCAGATAGGCTACCGTTGCATCTGCACGCAGGTTACGGAAATAGTCGTTCAGCAGAGCCCTTGTCAATGCACTTTCGCTCTGTGCAAGAGCGATACCGGCACCCCGTTTGCCAAAAGTGAAAGTTTTGCTCAGTTCCACTTCCACACCTTCCCCCATTTGCAGGGTACGGTTTTCATTGTTGAAATAAGAAACAGCAAGATTCGGGTCATTGAATACCTTCGAAGCTGTCAGTTCAGCTTCGGAGATATCGATATTCAGCCGTTCGGCGGCATATTCCAGGTTCCCTTCTGCAACCTTCTCCATATACTGGCGGTATGAAAGTTGTACAATCTGTTGGGCAGACGCTATACATGATGCGCACAAACAGAGGATGGAAAGATATATTTTCATTTGTTCGATGTTTTAATTTATATCTGTTTCAGAGGTTAATACATTATAATAAGGTCTCTCCGCTTCCGATACTTTTATCAGCATCAGACAAGGGTTCTTTATCCAGATAATGTTTCTCTACCATATAATACAAGGCAGGCAATACATACAAGGTTATCACGGTAGCGAACAACAGCCCGTATACAATTACGGTTGCCAACGGACGTTGTACATCGGAACCGATGCCCGTACTCAACGAAGCGGGAAGCAAACCCAGCACTGCCACGGTAGCCGTCATCAGAATAGGACGGAAGCGATGTTTGGTACCGGTTATTACCGCCTCTTTGAATACACGGTCGCGGGTACGCAAGTTGTTGATATGTGAAATCATAATCACCCCGTTCTGGATAGCGACACCTATCAAAGCAATAAAACCTACAGCCGAAGAGACATTCAAGGTCATTCCCCGGACATTCAGAGCCAACATGCCACCAAACAAAGCCAGTGGAACCACACACATCATCAGGGCAGCCTGACGGAACTTTCCACAAGCGGCAAACAGCAACAGCAGCATGATACCCAAAGCGAGGGGCACAACTACAGCCAACCGCCCATACGCACGTTGCTGGTTCTCGAACTGTCCGGCCCATTTCAGATGAACCGCATCGTGGTCGTACTTTATTTCCTTATCGATCAAACGGTTTGCCTTTTCCAGGAAAGCAGTTAAATCCACGCCACGCAAGTTGACACGTACGGTAAGGTGCCGCTTATTCATTTCACGGGTAATGGTACTGGCTCCGGTTGTCATTTTAATATCAGCCACCTGCGAGAGAGGAATCTTGGCTCCGGCATCGGTTGTCAGTAACAGGTTGCCGATACGTTCCGGCGAGTTGCGGTCTTCGTCCCCGAAACGGCAAATCACATCATAGCTTTTACTGCCGACAAATATCTGGGAGATAGCCTGACCGCCGATAGCGAGCTCTATCAAATCGGCTACATCGGAGACATTCAGCCCATACTGTGCGATACGGTCACGGTCTGCTATAATCTGCAACTGGGGTAACGGAGGTTCCTGGTCTACCGCCACATCCACAGCTCCCGGTATCCGTTTCAGTACATTTGCCACCTGCTCCGCGATATGGCGGGTTCCGGTAATATCATCCCCGTATATCTTCATAGCCAAGTCACTGTGTGCACCGGCTATCTGGTCCATTACCATATCGATGATAGGTTGTGAGAAACCTACCGAATACCCCGGCATAGTGGATAATTTGGCAGACATTTCCTCTATCAGGTCGGCTTTTGTCTTTCCATATTTCCAGGTATTATAAGGTTTCAACCCTACCCCGCATTCGATATGGGAAAGGGAGAAAGCCTCTGCACCTTCGTCGTCACGCCCTACCTGTGTCATCACATAAGAGACTTCGTCGAACTCTTTCAACGCTTTACGCAACTCTGCTCCCATCGCTTTCGACTTCTCTATGGAGATACCCGGAGGTAATTGCACTTGTATCCAGATAGCCCCCTCATCCAACGGAGGAAGGAAATCTTTACCTACCGTATAACTAAGGATACCCGCACCTGCCAGTATCGCAACAAAAGGCAGAATGACCCGTTTCGGCTTTTCAAGCAAAGCGGTTATCTGCTTATTGTACCCTTCCGAGAGCTTTTCCAGCCAACGGTTATGATAGATCTTACGCGGCATACGATAGGCATAAAACGCCAGTCCGGGGATAAGCAGCAAA
Source organism: uncultured Parabacteroides sp. (assembly GCA_900541965.1). Taxonomy (GTDB): domain Bacteria; phylum Bacteroidota; class Bacteroidia; order Bacteroidales; family Tannerellaceae; genus Parabacteroides. The sequence continues at coordinate 7,542 of UQLN01000087.1, forward strand.
GCCACACACAAAGCGCCCAGCAAAGCATAACCTACCGTATAAGCCATCGGAGTGAACAGCTTGCTTTCAATATGTTCGAAAGCGAACAAAGGCAGATAAGCCGTAATGATAATCAAAGTGGAGAAGAAGATAGGGCGTGCCACTTCTGTCGTACGACGCAGAATCGATTCTTCATTCAATATCTCTTCCGGATGGCGTTCACGCTTCTTCAGGATTGTTTCCATCATCACAATCGCACCGTCCACCAGGATACCGAAGTCTATGGCTCCCAAAGAAAGCAGGTTCGCCGGAATATCAGTCAGGTGCATCAGGATAAAGGCTATCAGCAGGGAAAGAGGAATCGTAAGGGCAACCAGCAAAGCCCCGCGCCAGCTACCCAGAAACAGGACAAGCACCAGGATAACCAATACCATTCCTTCGAAAAGCGTATGCGATACCGTATTCAACGTCATATTCACCAAATCGGTACGGTCCATAAAGACATGGATATGCGTTCCTTCCGGCAGCGTCTCGTTATTCAGTTCGTCTACGGCTGCATGTACTCCTTCCAATACCGTCGAAGGGTTTTCTCCGCGGAGCATCTGCACGATACCTTCGACACCGTCCGAGAAGTCACGGTCCTTGTCGGTAAAGCCGAGTACTCCTTTACGTTCCAGGTTGCCATATTTCAACTTACCTATGTCATTCAGGTAGACAGGAACACCATTCACTGTTTTAAGGACAATATGTCCCAGGTCGTCCAAATCCTTTACCAGACCGATTCCACGGATTACGTAGCTTAAATCACCCCGGCTCAGCATACTACCGCCGGCATTTACGTTATTCTTTTCTATCTTTTCAGTGATATCACCCAAGGTTATATCGTACTGGTCCATCTTATGCGGGTCTACCTCTATCTGGTACTGGGTAGTGATACCACCGAAGTTACTGACATCGGCTACACCGGTCACTTGTTTCAGGCGGGGGATAATCACCCACTTGTGCAGGTCTGTCAGTTCCCGCCGGTCCAACCGGTCGCTTTCCAGCACATAACGGAAGATTTCTCCGGTAGGCGATGTCAGCGGGTTCAATCCGGGAGTCGCATGATAAGGCAGTTCCACATCCCCCAGACGTTCCTGCACACGCTGCCGTGCCCAGTAATCGTCGATACCGTCATCAAACACAAGCACGACAGTGGAAAGCCCGAACGTATTTTTGCTACGCATGACATTCAAACCGGGCAGACCGTTCATCGCCCGTTCGATAGGAATACTGATCTGCTGTTCTATCTCTTCGGCAGCCAGACCGGGAACTTGGGTAACGACCTGCACGGTCGTATCGGCAATATCGGGATAGGCATCAATTGCCAACCGTGTCCATGAGTAATAACCTACTATAGCTAAGAACAGGAACAACACGAACATCAACCCTCGCCGGTGTATCGCTATATATATCAGTCTTTTCATAGGGCATTACCGGGCATCTAATAAGTAAAACGCTCCTGTTGTCACAATTTCATCACCGGGAACCAGACCGGACAGGATAACGGTTTTATCATCTGCCGTAGTCCCGACCGATACCCGTTGCTTCCGGTATTCGTTATTGCCTAACGATACCAGCACATAGCAGTCCTCTTCTTCCTGAAGGATAGCGGATGTCGGTATACGGATTACCTCGGCGGCTTTATCGCTCAGCTTCACGGTTCCGTACATGGCAGGTTTCATCTGACGGGAAGTATTGTCGCATTCTATCAATACCTCAACCGAACGTGTTTCTTCATCCAGCATCTCGCTGATATGGTAAATATTTCCAGTGAAAGGCTGCTCCGGCAGGGCTACCAGACGGATTTCCACATCATTCAATGCCTTTATCAGGTTCAAGTCCTTTTCTTTTACATGGGCAACCACCCATACTTTATTCAGGTTGGCGATAACGGCTACAGGCTCGGCATCTTCCTTTATATACTGGCCGATTACCATACGGTCTGTCACCACCTCCCCGGCTATCGGGGAACGGACCACCAACGGCTGTCCCAATACCAACTCATCCGGATTTATCTGGAACACTTTCAGGGCGGCTTCGGCGTTCTCGAAATCTTTCTTCTTCAACTCGTAATTCACTTCGGCTTCTTCCAGTTCTTTCTGGACACCCACCCGGTTACGTACCAGGTCTTGTTCGCGTTTAAGGCTTTTACGGGCAAGCTCCATCTCCTGTTTTGCCTGGTAATAGACTTTCCCCGTTTCAAAGAAAGACGGTGAACTGATTTCAAATACCGGACTACCGGGCACGACTTTCTGTCCCAGACGGACAAAAGACTTCGTGATACGTCCGGCAAACGGCGAAGCTATTTCTGCATAATTGGACGGTATGGCCTTCACAACCCCTGAAGTACTGAACTCAATGCTGTAAAGTTCGGGCTGTATCTTCTCTGTTTTCAGGCGGGAAAGAACGGGAGAAGCGGCTCCCACCTGTATCGTATCTCCTTTTAATGTTACGGCAACAGCATTCCCGTCATCCTGTTTCCGGCTATGACAAGACATGAATACCACTGCCGGAAGCAATAGTAAAAACAATTGTTTCATATAAATATAATGTGTGTAAGTTATTATTCAGTTGACAGTTGACAAGTGACAGTTGACAGTTGAGAGAGGACAGAATACAGTTATACAGTCTCCCACCCGGTTCATAAACCGGGCACGAAGCCTAACTGTCAATTATCACCTGTCAACTGTCAACTAATAAGCCGGCGGTGCCCTTAACTTACAGCCACGAAGGATTCGTGTAAATGTGGAAAGCGTGTGTTCGAATGAAAAGACAGACAGGAGTATCCATACCGCACCGACAACAAAAAAAGGAACCACATCCATCGTGACATGTTCCAAGGTCTCGATCGTATTCAGCGCATCCGTGCTATGGTCATGGTGAGGCTGCCCGTCGGCTCCGGGCAAATACGGATGGGAATGGATAATCGTATAGGTGGTATAATGGTGAACATGCGTAAAGGCAACACCTCCTGCATAGTAACTTATGAAAAGCACTATCAACAGGTATTTCAATATAGGATGACGCAGATATTTCACTTCCCCTGATTTTGGGTGCAAATATATTTAATTATTATGATACGGCTTGCATTAATTTATAACGTTTCCATCACATTTACCTCCGATTCGTTTGGAACAACCCATTTTTATCTATTAATTTGCATCACCTTAAAAACAAATATGACATGAAACGAACTTTGCTTATCGGTATTGCCATCGCTTGCATGGCTGTATCCCATCTTCCGGCACAAGATGCCGCTGTCAACAAAATCATTGAAATCGGGCAAACCGATAATCAGGTAATGGACCATCTCGATGTATTGACAAACCGTATCGGCGGACGTGTAATCGGCTCCAACGCTTACGACAATGCTGTCGAATGGGTCGCTTCCAAATTCAAAGAATGGGGGTTGGAAGTAGAAATACAGGAAGCCGGTACGCTGCCTGTTGGCTTCAACCGGGGTCCTTGGTTCGGACGCCTTCTGGGGGACAACAGCATGCCTCTCCATTTCGTCACCCCTTCCTATACCGCCGGAACGAAGGGCATCCAACGCGGGCATGTCCTGATGGAACCTCGCACACAGGAAGAATTCAACCGGATGAAAGGACAACTGAAAGGTGCCTGGGTACTGGTGAACGGTACAAACGTAGGCTGGCCTATCGACCGCACAGCCAAAGGTGATTCCACCCGCGCCGCAGTGATAGCCGAAAACAAAGAGATAGCCATCAAGAACGATAAGATAGATGAAGACAACTGGGTAAACGGCAAGAATACCCCGCTCCTTCCCTACCGGAATGATGTTCCCGCCTTGTTCTATAAACAAATGTGCGAAGCAGGAGTCCTGGGATTCATCCAATCCGCAAAAGTTCCCCTCCGTGCCTTATACGACAAATCGGTCGTGACCGACCCGAACTTCACGTTCGACAACCTGCCTACCGTTTGCGACATCAAGCTGGACGAAAGCCAATACGCTATGATCAAGAAGATGGTACAGGAACGCCGCACCTTCTTCCTCGAATTCGACATCCGCAACCATTTCCGCATGGGACCGGTTAAATATCATAACGTAATCGGCAAAATCAAAGGAAGCAAATATCCGGACGAATGTGTAATGGCAAGCGGCCATCTGGATGCTTTCGACATTGCGACCGGCGGTGTGGACTGCGGTTCAGGCGTCACTCCGGTAATGGAAGCTGCCCGTATGATTATGAAAGCAGGCGGAAAACCGAAACGCACCATGTTGTTCTGTGCCTTCGCCGGTGAAGAATTCGGCCTGTTAGGCGCTACCGCCTATGTGAAGGCTAATGCAAAGAAACTGGATAAGATATCCAACCTGTTCAACCGCGACGGTGGCCCTACTCCTCCGGTAGGTATCCGCGTACCGAAAGCGATGTATAACGACTTCGTGAAAATATGCGCTCCGGTTACCCGTATCAATCCGGAATATCCTTTTGAAGTGAAAGAGTCTCCGGCACGTACCAAACCGACCAAAGCGGGCGGCACAGATGCTTCCGTATTTGCCGTGGAGGGTGTTCCGACAATCGGTTTTATGGAAGATGATATCAAAGGATACAACTTCAGCTACGGCGAGATATGGCATACCGAACGCGATACCTACAGCAAGAGTATCCCCGAATACCAGCAACATGCTGCGACCGTTATGGCCATCGTGACACTAGGTGTTGCCAATCTGGACCACCAGCTTTCACGCGAAGGTTTGTACAAGTAAAAAGGGGGTCATCCGAGGCTGTCCCTTCCTCG
>UQLN01000088.1 GCA_900541965.1 uncultured Parabacteroides sp.
CTTCTGTCGTACAGGAGGCAAGCAGCACCGCGGCAAGCAAATACACACTTGCCGCAAATGCCTGTACAGGTCTGTAAGAGGGACAGAGACCTTGTAGTTTTGTGTTCATTTTCATATATATTTATCGTTCATGTTTGTTATTACCCTATTTATATACCGCCGTTTGACGCAGATATTTTTTATACGCGGATTTATGCGAACAACGCGGATTAAATACAGAAAACAGCATCAAACGCAACAAATATATAAAGATATTATTACATGCACGCAACGTAATGCATTGATTTTTAATGCATATGATTCGAAAACAGGTTACAAAAAATCGCGAAAATATATGATTTTCTACAACTTTCAGGGAATTGAATTTTCTATATTTATTTTAAATTTTAACATTGTCTTATGGAAGCTTCCGGCTTTTTCCAATCTGTTTCTTCTCCCTATAATAGTTTTCAAAAATTACAACAAAGCCCGCTTACCGTCAAAGCAAGCAGGCTTTATTTGTAAAATCTATCGAAGAATGATTATTTTCCTGTATGAATATATTGAATGGCCCGTTCTAATTGCATGTCATTTCCTTTTAGAAATTCTGTTTCATTATACAAAGCCTCAATATCCGGAGTTAAGCCAATACCTTCATAAATGTTACCATCCAGATTCTTGGTCAACGATGTAGAAGTATATACCCTAAACGCTTTATTCTCAAAAGCTCCGGCATAACTATCATTTAAATTATTATTTATTGGCCCATGGCCTCCCTGGGTACGTTCTCCGATAAAACACCCATTCGGCAAAGCGCAGATTGCCATAGGCGTCAGTTCCCCCATACTAACTGAGTGAAGGTCTGCAAGCGCAATGATAGGAATATTTTCCAGATTTCTCTTTACAGGAGGAAAAACTTCATCCATTCCCTCCAAATCGCCGCCAGCCTTGCTAACAGGGTAAAGAACCAAAGGTGACCAGGGCGTATAATCCAATCGCCCCATTCCGTTTTTGGTACATGTATATCCGAATGTTACTTCTTCTGTAATCAAAGGAGACAATATAAAATACATATCGCTTAAAGATCCACCTCCATTGTTTCTGGTATCAATCACTACCCCTTTTAAGTCAGGAGTGTTTTCAATTAAACGGAAAAATCCTCTGCCATACATCCGTAATCCCGTAATTTTCGTTATTTTTGTGAAGCGAAAATAATAATATACATCATGAAGGAAACTATAGTCATAAAAAAGTTCGGTCCACTTAAGAACGTGGAGATAGACGATATAAGACCATTGACCGTATTTATCGGCAAGTCGGCCAGCGGTAAGAGTACCATAATGAAGGTTGTCGTACTTATGCGTTATATCTATAAGATGGTGAATATCCGTTCGTACCTGAAGAACGCAAATATTACGCGTTCACCATTCAAACTGAGTTTCAACTCCCTGCTTCAAGACGGACTGGAAAACATGATAATGCCGGAGACGGAGATATACTACACTGTAGAGATAAACGGCAATACATATACCCTGTCATACGCCAACAAAAGTCTGCAGTCCAGCATCAATATCCCCAACAGGGACTTGATATTCTTCAAGGAGTCGTATGTGTCGGAAACGCGAAGCGTGATTCCCACATGGGCATCCAAAGTCTCCACACTCAAAGGGGCAAGTCTGGGATTCTTCTTTCACGAAACTTTCAATGACTTTAATGACGCCACGGATGTTATCAAGGAGCAACAACTGAACTATCTGAACATGAAGATGAAAGTCCAGAAATCAGGGAACAAGCCCAAGCAGTTCATGATAGAGTCACTGGAGGAAGGTGCCAAGCCAGTAGAACTGAAATATGCCTCTTCCGGTATCCAGACCTCCGTCCCTTTGGCCGCCATTGTTCGCTATTTCGCGAGGGAGTTTTCGTTCAAGGACGCTTTTCAACGCTCGGTACTGACCTATTTGTACAAGCAGGACAGGCTCGAAAAGTTCACTCCGCAAATCAACCAGAGCGATTTGGCCAAGTATGTGCATATCCATATAGAAGAAGCCGAGCTGAGCCTTGACCCGGAATCACAGAGATTCCTGATAAGCAACCTTGTGGATGAAGCGTTCCACAAGAACAGTGACGACCGTACGTTAGGGTTGATGATAGCGACACACAGTCCTTATATTGTCAATCACCTGAATGTGCTGTTGCGTGCCGGGTATTATGAGAAAGCGAAAGAAGACTACCCGTTCCTGAAGAAAGATGACATTGCCGTATATCGTGTGGATGAAGGCACCCTGACATCCCTGATGGCAACGGACAACGATACGGAGGAGTATGTAATCAACACCTACGATATGTCCGACACGATGGAGCGCATCTTTGACGAATACGAAAGCATGGGGGAGTAATATATGGACAGCGCACTGATTGATTTCCTCAAAAATGACTATCCCACCCATTTCGGATTGACATGGGACGATGCGACCATGCAAATCCGGAGAGAGCAGCGTCCGAAAGGCAAGGTCGAGATACGCGACGGACAGCCACAGATTGTACAGTATGCCGGTCATGGTGTTTCCGTCATCACCAACCATTCGGAAATGGATGTGGAGATTATCAACTTTGAGCACTATATCGACATCTTCAAAGCTACAAATGCCGGGATGGGGTGTAAATGTGACTTTATCATCAATCCTATAGCCGGATATGATTTCATTGTGTTCAATGAACTGACAGAAAGCGAGAGCCAGTATATAAAGCCTTTCACTTCTCCGACCACAGGGGAAAAAAAAGAAGGGAAGTTGGCGTATGCAAAGAGACAATTGGAAATTTCCATCGAGAAGTTCTACAGCATAAATAACTTCTTGGATCGTTATACAAAGAAAGTGGCCCTCTTCTCATGTCGGTTAACTAACACCAAGCCCAACCAAACGATGTCAAAATCAGTAAGGGCTTTCCGGAAGCCGCAGAAAATATTCTCCAATATCCGCGCACACGAACCTCTGTCGCATAATTTTGTCTTTGAACAGCGGATATATGACAATGAATATAAAATTTGCTGAGTGGATTTATACAATAAAATTCTGCTTTGGTGATATGAAATATGCTTGAAACTGTCTATGGATAGTTTTTAAGCATGATACTTTCTATTCCGGACTTTCTTCTATTCAAGTTTTTTAGCTTCCCATTCCTTTCCATTATGCTTTAATACATATTCTGCAATGTATGTGATTAAATTAATCGGATGGAAAGAGTAGCGTAATTCCCCTTTGCGGTAAGTAACCGACAACATAAGTTCTCTCGCATTTCCATAGAACTCAATAGCCTCGTCGTATTTGGTTCTTAAGTTTTTCTGGTTCTCCTTCAAAAAGATGATGCAGCTCCTGATTTTCAGAGCATCTATCAAATTCTCAACAGAGCTTCCTACCGGAACACTATACAAGGTGTGGCTAAAAAAGGAATTGGGAATATAATGTCGCACGAGTATTACTTGGCAAACTTCACATCGGCATATACTGGTCGGTGGTCCGAAGCTACCGGTTCGTCAATTACTCTGCTGCTGTTTTTTTTGCCGGCTCCCTCGTTCTTGTACATGAACAGATAGTCGATTGTTCTGTTCGGCGCATTGGCTGGGAACGTATAGCCATTTTCGTCATTGAGAATTTCGAAACTCTGCTTGAGCTTTATAATCGAGTTTTCATTCGGCTTAGCGTTGAAGTCCCCTCCTATGAATACCGGTTTTTTGGTTTTAAGGTTTTTGATAAAATCTATAATCAGGTCTGCAGAAGAGAGACGGGCGCTCTCTCCGACTGAAAAATGAGTGCTGCAGAATATGCAGTCATCGAATTCGGCTACCACCATATACCGGTCTTCTTTATATTGGTCTTCTTTCGCGTCTGACAACTTAATTTTTGTAACTGACAGCGGCTTTTGGCGCGAAAGTATGCCAATACCATATTTTCTTATTAAATCACTGACTGTCGCACAGAACGTAGGCACCATATTGGTAAGAGATGCCAGAGTGCCGAGTTGATCAACGTATTGATATTCCCGGTTCTTGTACTCGACTTCTTGAATGGCAACGAAGTCCGGCTGATATTGGTTAATGACATTTGCGGTGCGCTTATAATCGACTTTGCCGTCCATTCCTTTACACCTTTTTACATTGTACGACATCATACGAATGGTTTTATACGGCATGCTGTTCTGCGTTATGCGAAGCGTTGCGAATTTATTCTCCTGACCGGAGAAATGTACCATTGCATTGCGGATGTCAAGTTCGGGATTCTCCTTTACTTTCAGCGTTATCGTGTACTTGCCAGAAACACCTTGCAACGGGGTTACACTTAACCACGACTCGCCTCCGGTAACTTTTGCCAACCATTTTCCCTCTGCGGTCAGTGTTACGATATACTCGCCCTGCTGCCGAGGGATATTTATGATTGATTGCGACAATGATATCTGAGCACTTATTGCTTTTTGCTTTACCGTAAGCGGTAGTTGCTTCGCTTCTCCAGAAGCATTGTCTGTGTAAGAGAGCATAAGTTTGCTCTCCCGCAACTCCGCCATTTCGTTTCGGGTCATGGTTATGACGATTGTGTCGTTGCCCTCGCCACTTGCAGGTGCTACGCTTATCCAGTCGTCGGCTTCAGGAACTGTTATTTTCCACTCCGTGTTGGAAGATAAATCTACCGAAGTTTCTAAAACCGTCGCATCCACGATTATTTCGTTTTTGGAAAATGATACTTTGGATATGGACGCATTTTGCTTTACCGTAAGTGGAAGTTGCTTCGCTTCTCCAGAAACATTGTCTGTGTAAGAGAGCATAAGTTTGCTCTCCCGCAACTCCGCCATTTCGTTTCGGGTCATGGTTATGATGATTGTGCCGTTGCCCTTACCACTTGCAGGTGCTACACTTATCCAGTCGTCGGCTTCGGGAACTGTTATTTTCCACTCCGTATCGGAAGATAAGTCTACCGACGTTTCTAAAACCGTCGCATCCACAATTATTTCGTTTTTAGAGAATGACACTTTGGATGTGGACGCATTTTGCTTTACCGTAATTACCTTCTTCGCTGTAAAGCATTCGAGTGTAACGGTAGCGGAGCGCGAAAATCCCTCGTTGTTTTTTTTAACTGTTATGAGTACTGCTTTTCCTGCTTTGGCGACTTTGCACCATGAGGCATCCGTTTGTGCGGTCCATGAGCCGGAAGCCGTAACGCCAATGCTGCAAGTGTTTTCCTCACCTGAAAGGACAATTTGTGCCTGCTCCACCGAGATACTTGCTTTTTGTTCTTTACCTTCGTTATTTGTGCACGATACGGATAGCAGCACAAGGCAAATAAGGTTCAATGCTTTAATTAGCTTTATCATTTTGCTTATTTTAAAAGATAAAATCAATACTTTCTAATTAATATACTCTTTTTATTGTACCCTAAAGCATACGCTCATGTTGTGCTTACAGCGAAAGCACTCAAACTTCACAGTTTAAGTGCTTCCTTATCATTTGAGAAATAATTTCATTAATGTTTTGGTTAAGATATCAATTATCTATTATTGTATTTCTAACTTGAAATACTAAGTTTTTTATATTTTAAGCGTATTTTTTTATTAGGGGCAAGGTTGATTATTCCCCCTCGCCTTTATTCAACTCCTTCAAAAATCCCTTACCGGGTTTAAACTTTACGCTTCTTCGGAAAGGAATAACGCAGGAAACCCCGCTTTTCGGATTACGCCCTATACGTTCGGTCTGCTCCCACAAGTAATAAGTTCCAAAATCTTTCAATACAAGACGATTGTCTTCATTTAAGACTTTTGACAGTTCATCGTTAAACGCATCAAGTAAGGATACTATCGCTTTTGGAGGCAAAGACAAACGGGCTGAAAGGCGTTTGACAAATTCTGTTTTGTTCATTTTAATATGCCCTTTTTATTCTTGGATACAACGAACTTGCCTTCCGTAAGCACGGTGATAATTATCTACTATTGCATTTTCATTCTCGAACTGAACATGATATGCAAATATCATATTTAATGGAACCGAAGATGTCCAGTAATAGCCAAATCTACCGAAATAGTAAGCAGCACCACTATAGCCTCGACGAGCACCAGCAGCAGGTAAAACTAAATTCTGTCCGCTTTCTACACCGGAGATAGACAATATGCCGTTATTGAATTCCTTAGCAACAGAAGTATTCCCGATACCAATAGCTTCCCATTCCGACTTTGTAGGAACACGCCAACCTTCAGGGCAAGGGTCAGATACAGTTTTAACAGGCTCATCTTCTGTTCCACTATTCCATAATTTCTGATACCAAATATCTAAATACACCATATTTTCAGCTGATGGATTGTCTTTCCCTTGCTCAAACAATAACCAGTTACCTCGAGTATTTATACCTGAATCTCTTGACATTATAAATCTACCATCCCATTGACTAATGCCACTTAAATAATCTTCACCTGTAGGAATGACACTCTCTTTATAGTTTTCTCTATCCAGTACACTTTGTTCATTTGTAGTTGTGAAAGCAGCCTTACGTCCCCACTGAAATGTATTACCACAAGATTTTGTGAGATCAGCATCTGCAGCTACAGATGTAGGTATCTCTGTCGCACCAACATTGACAGGAGCCCAAAAGACTTTTTCTCCTGTAACTGTTGCCATCATAATAGGCTGAAATCCTGTACCTGCATAATCAGGACGGCTCTGAATAGTGATTGTTTCTGTATCTTCCGGATTACTGACGTCACTGATTGTTACACGTATATCCAACGGTACCTTTACACTTTGTACCGGCACATTTACCTCCATTATAATCCTATTGTCTACCGGAGCACCTACAACCAATATATCGTTCAATTTTCCTTCGCCACCAGTTGATTTTGCCTGTTTGTCATAAAGTGCAATTACTTTGGATTCTACAGCACTTACTCCTTCTACATCAAAATATAGGGTACCCGCACCTGTTGCATCTGTAATATCCAATATTTTAGTATTAGCACTCCATATAATGCCGGTTCCTGCCAACGCAGATTCATTGAAGTTAACCAAAGCGACATCAGACTTCATCCATTTGGCATAAAGAGTCATATCACCGGTTACAGGTGCATTAAAATCGTAAACTGTAACTTTTTCCACATCGGAATACCAACCTCTGAACTTAAAGCCCATTTTTTGTGGATTGGCCGGCATGGTCAATTTCTCATTGGCTTTGACAGAAGCAGGGTCCATTTCATTACCTCCGTCCGTATCAAACGTTACGGTATATACAGCTTCACCCGGATTGGACCAACGGGCATACAAGGTGATGTTGTCATTTACCACATCCGTACCGAATTCCCATACGCTTGTATAAGCAGCATCTTTATACCAACCTAAAAAGCGACAATCTTCCTTAGTCGGGTCAGTCGGTTTTATCAACTTTTCGCCCTTATTGACAGTCAAGGGGGCTACCTCACTTCCTCCCTGTGCGTCAAAAGTTACGACACAAGCCTGAGCCGTTTCAACCCATTTCGCATACAGCGTTACATTACTCATTACCGTTTCCTTGTCAAAATCCCAAGCCGTTGTACATCCGGCTTCCTTGAACCAACCGGAGAAGATGTAATTTTCTTTTGTAGGGTCTTGCGGCTTTGTTACTTTTTGACCTTCCACAACTTTCAAGGCATCAATATTACTGCCTCCCTGGGTATTGAATGTTACGATGTACTCTGAGATGACAGGGTCATCTTTTTTACAGCCTACGACGATTACCATCATAAGCAACATTAAAGTAATTAATTTTCTCATGATTTTAAATAATTTAGTTTGTTGATTAATGAATATAAAGTATACATAACACTTCCTCAATCCGAATATAACATAGCTTTTACATGTAGAATAAGAACTACATATGCAGTATAGAGTTTGCTATTTAATACCCCTTGCTCCCTTTAGTTAATACAAGTTATTAAAACGACTTAGTTCTATCGGAACTTTTATAAAATAAAACTATTATAATTGAATATCAATATAAATAAACACACAAATAGAAATAAATATTTGACATCACAGTATAAATAAACATCTTATAAATATCACAATTCAGGTTAATATACAGCATTAAATACAAAATATATAGTAAATAAAACCGTTAAATTATTTGGATTTAAAAAATATCATATATCTTTGCAACGTGAATTAACGAGCAGGGGATTAGTTCCGATAGAACTATGGAAAAATCATATTTAACCACACTCTATTTTTAACATTAAATCTTTTGATTTTCAATAATAATAAAAAAAAACAATTCTATCAGTTCAAACAGTTTCACTTCTTTTTAACTTCACAATAGCTTCATTTTCCATACCCAGAGAGAAGAATGTGTTCCTTACATACAAAAAAATTCAACAACCACTATTAACAGGAAATGGCAACCACCCTACAGATAGCTGCCATTTAACACTGATTGCGAGAATGTGGAAACGCCCGAACTTCACAGCCAGGGCACTTCCCTTTTATTTGGTAATGTGATATCGCTAATGTTTCGGTTAAACTTTTATCTACTACACTTTATATCTAAATTGAAATATCGGGATCCATATAGATGATTTCTATTGTCTTTTACTTTCTTCCCGACAAAATAAATATGCTTTACTCAGAACTTTTGTCCTGATTCAGTTTTCCGAGAAGAATTTTTCCCGGACGGAACTTTATGCTCGTTTTAGACGGTATCATACATTTTTCACCTGTCTTGGGATTATGTCCTTTACGCTCTGTCCGTTTAGATAAATAATAGGAGCCGAAGCCCTGCATAATCAAACGGTCGTCCTCCTTGAACACATTGGCCAGTTCCTCGTTAAATGCATTGAGGAAACAGGATATAACATGAGATGGTAAAGACATGCGCTTTGACATCCGTTTTATAAATGCTGTTTTGTTCATATAGATTTCTTACTTGTCTAAATCTCCACCTTCCAATAATCTTAGAAAGGTGGAGAGTCTTATCTAATCGATTGATTATTTATTATGTCAATCCGCCGACCTTTTTATTCTTGGACGCAACGCACCGAGAACCCGTGGGCACGCTTGCTCGCGGCCGAGTACAGCGTGGCAACATTGAAGCCCACGTAGTATGCCTGGGGACTGCCTGACGGAACCGATGACGACCAGTAGTTGCCGCTGGCACCCCGAGAATCGGAAACTCCGGAACTGCTTTGACGGTTGCCCCCAGCAGACAAAACAAGCTTCTGGCCGCTTTCTGCACCTGCAATAGTCAATATTTTATTTTCATTATCCCATTCCTTCTTTATAGAACTATTGTCGGCACCAATTGCCTGCCATTCATAGAGTGTTGGAACACGCCAACCTTCAGGACAAGGATCGGAAGACGTTTTTCTGACAACTGTTTCCGTACCTGCAACCTCGTTCGCATTCCATAATCGTTGATACCACTCATCTTTCTGCATTTCTGCACCTGCAGGATTATCTTTACCCGCACCATTGATCAGTAACCAGTTACCCTGAGTATTAGGAGCGGAGCCTTTAGAATGGATAAATACCCCATCCCATTTGCTCATATCTGCAAGATTAGTCTGTACAGGGTAACCCTTAGCTCCTAATCCGGTTGTATCTCTTTGTGTGACTGTAGCATCAGTAACGGCATTGAAACCATATTTACGTCCCCATTGGTATAAACGTCCGCAAGACTCTGTGATATCTCCACTTGCCAGAACCAATGTCGGGATTTTGGTTGCTCCTTGATTCACCGGCGCCCAGAAGATTTTTTTTCCTGTCTTATGGTTTTCCATTAACACCGGCTTAAGATTTGTTCCCGGATAATCCGGACGGCTCTTAATTATTATCTCGCCAAACTCATTTTCATTATCAAAACTGCGGACTGTTGCCCGTATATCCAATGGCACCTTAACAGACTGAGCCGGCACCTTGAGTCTGACTGCAATCTTGCCATCCACCAACGAACTTACTTTCAGAATATCATTCAAGACATCATTACCGCCGATAGAAGTAGCATGCATATCGTATTCGTGTTCAACCTTGGGCAGTACAGATGATGCACCCACAATATTAAACCTTAATTCCGAACCTGACGTGGCATTAGTTATATCAAAAGTACGGCTTGCTTCATCCCAAACTATACCGCTGGATTCAAAACCTGAACTCATTTGAAAATCCGTCAGTTTAAAATTCGTGGCAGTCCATTTGGCATACAATGTCATATCCCGGGTTACAGGAGCCGTAAAATCATACAACGCACTCAAATCAGAATCAGTATACCAGTTTCCAAACACATATTCGCCTTTAGAGGGGTCTGTGGGCCGGGATACCGTCTCGCCTTCAACAACAACAACAGGTTTGATTTCACTACCGCCATTCGTTTCGAACGTAACGGTATAGGTCTTTTGATCCGAACCTATCCATTTGGCATACAGCGTTACATCACTCATTACGGTTTCCTTCTCAAAATCCCAGATAGTTGTACATGCGGCTTCCTTGTACCAACCGGAGAAGATAAAATTCTCTTTTGTCGGGTCCTGCGGTTTTGTCACTTTCTGTCCTTCCACAACCTTTAAGGCATCAATGTAACTGCCTCCCTGTGTGTTGAACGTAACGATGTACTCTGAAATAACAGGGTCATCCTTCTTACAGCCTACGACGATTACCATCATAAGCAACACCAATGAAATTAATTTTCTCATGATTTAAAACAATTTAGTTTGTTGATTAATGAATATAACGTATACATAATACAATAGCATTTTTCATTATCATTGTATAGGCATATGAGCAACACCTCTTCAATCAGGTCATAACATAGCTTTTACATGTAGTATAAGAACTACATACGCAGTATAGAGTTTGCTATTTAATGTCCCTTACTCCTTTTTATTTGTTACTACAATATTTATGAAATCCCCTTTAGTTAATACTAATTATTAAAACGACTTAGTTCTATGAGAACTTTTATAGAATAAGACTATTATAATTGAATATCAATACAAATAAACACACAAATAGAAAGAAATATTTGATATCATAGTATAAATAAACATCTTATAAATATCATAATTCAGGTTAACATACAGCATTAAATACAAAATATACAATAAATAAAACCATTAAATTATTTGTATTTAAAAAATAACATATATCTTTGCAATGTGAATTAACAAGCATAAAATTAGTTCTCATAGAACTATGGAAAAACCGCCTTTAACCACTTTTAAACCTCACATTAAACTTCTTGATTTTCAACAATAACACACAAAATAACTCTATCAACTCAAACCGTTTGACATCTTTTTAACTTTACAATAGCTTCATTTTCCATACCCGGAGAGAAGAATGTGTTCCTTACATACAAAAAAATTCAACAACCACTATTAACAGGAAATGGCAACCACCCTACAGATAGCTGCCATTTAACACTGATTGCGAGATTTTGGAAACACCCGGGCTTCACAGCCAGAGCGCTTCCCTTTTATTTGGTAATGTGATATCGCTAATGTTTCGGTTAAACTTTTACCTACTACACTTTATATCTAAATTGAAATATCGGGATCCATATAGATGATTTCAATTATCTTTTACTTTCTTCCCGACAAAATAAATATGCTTTACTCAGAACTTTTTTCCTGATTCAGTTTTCCGAGAAGGATTTTCCCCGGTCGGAACTTGATACTCATTTTTGATGGTATCATACATTTCTCACCTGTCTTGGGATTATGTCCTTTGCGCTCTGTCCGTTTATATAGATAATAGGAACCGAAGCCTTGCATAATCAAACGGTCGTCCTCCTTAAATACATGGGCAAGTTCCTCATTAAACGCATTGAGGAAACAGGAAATCGTATAGGGAGGAAGAGACATACGCTTTGACATCCGTTTTATGAATTCTGTTTTATTCATATAGATTTTTTGTTATTAAATCTCCACCTTCCTATAATAGTAAGAAAGGTGGAGTATAATTAAATCAACTGGTCGGTAATCGAAAAGCAGCCTTAGTTAATTCGCAGACCTTTTTTATTCTTGAACGCAACGCACCGAGAAACCGAAGGCACGGACGTCCCTGCCCGTGTTCAGCGTGCCATTAGTGAAGTTCACGCTGCATGCTTGGGTACCTGACAAAACCGAGGACGACCAGTAGTAGCCGCGGACACCCTGATTCCCGGAACCTCCGGTTTCGCATTGACGGTAGCCCACAGCAGGCAAAACCAGCTTCTGTCCGCTTTCTGCACCTGCAATAGTCAATATTTTATTTTCATTATCCCATTCCTTCT
>UQLN01000089.1 GCA_900541965.1 uncultured Parabacteroides sp.
CGAGGAGTGCAGACTTTTATTGGGATAACTGAAAACAACCTCACGGAAGTACACTGTAAAGTTGTATCGTAAGTAAGGAACCGCCTTGGTACGGAACCGTATGCCGGGTGGTGTGAGAGGACGAAAACAAAAGTAGGAGAAAACTACTTTTGTTTTCTCCTACTCGATTCTTCTTTTGTCAATCTTGCCAACTTTGCCGCCAATCTTGCCAACTTTGCCAACTCCTTGCGCCTACTTTTATTTAGTTCCATCTTCGCACCATAAACATGAAAGTCATATGTGCGCACTAAAAGGCTTTCCTTTAAATTAAACAATATGAACATAAGAAATTTATTGGAAACAGGAGCAAATATAACCGTCAATATTAGTTTGCTCGATTTAAAAGAGGCGTTTCTTCTATGGGGTGAAGAACTAAAGCAGAACAACAATACTGCTGATTCTGAGAAATATCTTACAACAAATGAAGTGTCTAAACGGTTGGGGGTAGATGATTCTACTCTATGGCGCTGGAATAAAATTGGCTATCTAAAGAAGATCAAACTGGGCAATAAGGTTTTTTATAAGGAAAGCGATATCTTAAAGTTAATGGAGGGATGAGCATGGATTCAAAGAAAAAGGCAGTCTCATTGACCGCCAATCTTCCTAATAACAAGGGCAAAGATAATGAGTTTCGGCTACAATACCAAATTGTTTATCAGTCTTTTAATGTAAGACCTAAAACTATGTTAGATGTATCTCTGGAAACCGGAATACTACGAGCTAACATTTGCCGCTATGTGGCAGACATGGAAGATAAAGGACTTATTCAGCTTCTTTATAAGAAAGAGGACGAACATACGAAGTTTACTGCCGGGTATTACACCACTGATAAAGAGTTGTTCAACCAGGTAGATAACCAGCAGTTAAAACTATTCGGAGAGGGTGAATGATGGCAGGTTTTAACTACATTCAAGCCATAGGCGCAGAATTACAGAAAGCCGACCAACTGGCGGCAGAGATACCGGAACAAATAGGAATGTTCACGGTAAAAACCGCCAATAGAACCATAAAAGAGGCGGCATTAAGACCTAACCCGGATACACTTTGGTTATCGTTATGGTATGAGGGTGAGGTCTGTTGTTTGTTCTCTGATTCTAATTTAGGTAAATCTATCTATGCTGTACAGATAGCTACAAGTATAGCGGAGAAACAAAGAGTGCTTTACTTTGACTTTGAGTTATCAGATAAGCAATTCCAGTTAAGGTATAGCGATGAGGTAGGAAGTCTGTACCAATTCCCTGATAACCTGTATAGGGTGGAAATAAACCGGGAATCTTTAGACGCTACCAACTTTGAAGAAGCCGTTATAGGGAATATCGAACAAGCAGCCGTACAGACAGGGGCAAAGGTACTCATTATTGATAATCTTACTTATCTGTGTATTGCTTCGGAAAAAGGAGATGCAGCAGGTACGCTCATGTTCCGGCTTATGTCCTTAAAAAGAAAATACGCTTTATCAATGCTTATACTGGCTCATACTCCTAAACGGTGCCTATCTAATCCAATAACACAAAACGACCTTGCCGGAAGTAAGAAGCTCTATAACTTCTTTGATAGTGTTTTTGCTATTGGTAAAAGCGCAAAAGATAACAATGTTCGGTATATCAAACAGCTAAAGGTAAGGTATGGTAACTACATCTATGATGCCGACAACGTGATAGTGTCTGCCATTGAAAAGACAGGAACATTCTTGCAGTTTGTGAATATCGGATATGCGGCAGAGAAAGAACACCTGAAGGAACAAACCGATAAGGATATATCCCAACTGGCAGAGAAAGCTAAAGAGTTAATATCTCAAGGGATGAGTTACCGAAATGCGGCAAGTGAGTTAGGTGTATCACTTGGTAAGATCCAGAGGATTATTAAAAAGAGTGTATCGGGTTGATACTGTAAATTGCAATGTAAATTATTGAATATCAGCATTAATTAAGACTGTATCGTATCGACACGATTACGATACACCCGATACAGTAAAGCAAAAAAGTTATGGAAAATTTTAGTCAACCATATTTAGAGAAATACACCGGAAAAGCATCCCGGCATAAATGCCCGGCGTGTGGCGATCCGAGTTCGTTTAGCTTTTACCTGGATGGCAATACAGGGGAACCGATAAATAAGATCGTAGGCAGATGCAATCACGAAAGCGGGTGTGGATACCACTATACACCGAAACAGTTTTTTATTGATAATCCGGTAGAGAAAGAACGGCTTGTAGCTCCTGTTCGGCAAAAGCCAATACAGAAGCCTCAACAGGAAGCAAGCTATATCCCTTTCCAATACGTCGAAAAGGCAGTAAGTTATAACAGTTCGTTTGTCCGCTTCTTGTGTGGCTTATTTGACCGTTATTCGTTGGAATCCCCTACTATTGTCCGGGTCATGGAAGATTATGCGCTGGGAGCCACTAAAGACGGTTGTATTATCTACTGGCAGATAGACATCAAAGGGAAGGTAAGAACTGGCAAGGTTATGAAGTACGATCCGAATACCGGGCATAGGATTAAAAGTGGTGGCGGTATTAATTGGATTCATGCAATGATGAAGAAACAGCAGCTACTACCAGATAATTTTAATTTGGTTCAATGCCTTTTTGGCGAACACTTACTAAGGATGTACCCTGTTAAAGTGGTTGCTTTGGTAGAATCTGAAAAGAGTGCTTTAATCGCTTCCGGTGTTTATCCTGATTATATTTGGCTGGCTACTGGTGGCAAATCTCAACTTTCTATTGATAAGCTAAAAGTTTTACAAGGTAGAACGGTTATTATGTTCCCGGATGTGGACGGCTTTGAATACTGGAGCAATAAGACTAAAGAGATTGAGGATATCGGATGCAAAGTAGTAGTTTCCGATCTGCTGGAAAAGAATGCGACGGCGGAGGATAGAAAGAATAAGATAGACCTTGCCGACTGGCTTATAAGGCAATTATCAATAGACACAGTAACGAACGTTAGGGATGAGTTATCAGAAGCGGAAAGAAACCTGCAAAAATTACTAATAATTAACCCCACATTACAATTACTAATTAATTCATTTAATCTACAATTGGCATGATAGCAACCAAAATAGAAAACATTGATCAAATCCGGTTGATAGACCGGTTAGGTATGAAAATCCCATTTGATATTACTTGGTGGGAGAGGAACCTGAGGAAAGGGAAACTCTACTTATGCGTGGATTACGACAATAAGCTAGATTATGTATTTCGTTTTGCGGGTGAGAAACCTATCATACTAGCTTTCGAGAGGTTTTTAATAGAAATATTGTAACAAATAATCAAATGAAGATATTAATAATGAATAAGGATAGTAAATATACACATTGTTGTTATTGTTTTGAAAATCAGTGTATTGGTGTGAGACTAAATAGAGAAACAAAACGATGTTCTTTTTGTGTTGAGGATGTTTGTAAAGTCTTGAATCTAGATGAGTCAGTTGAACGGTTTATACAAACAGATCAGGGGCTTGATATTATAAATGAGTGGAGAAAGAAACATCCAGATCACAACATTTTGTTTCTTAAAGCGATACGTGCAAGGCTTCGAGGGGAAAAATGGATGGAACTATAAAAAAAATATGTAATAATTAAAAAAGAGAGTCGTATGGCAGGAAAAGGTGGAAGTTTAGGAGAGTTATATTTTAGTATAACTGGTGAAGACCGGTTGGAAGAAATTCTTCGGAAAAATAAAAAACTGGCGGAAGAGGTTGCTAAGATTGCCGGTGGAATACAGATAGGCAGGACACGGGTTACCCAAGATAGAGCCAGAGAAATATTAAAGGAGGCTAATGCTTTTGAAGAAGCCGCAAAAGGTGCTGATAAATTCAATGCGGCGCAAGAACGATTGCGCAAAAAACAGGCTGCCGGAGAGTTTAAGGAATATATTCAAGACTTAACCAGAGTGAGTGATGCGCAAAGGCAGATGACGGCTTATTATAAAGAATTAGAAAAAGAGCTTGGCAATAATCAGGGAGCTATAGGTTCAATCAAAATGTTGGAAGCGGAACTTAGAAAGCTGAAAGATACTTACCGTTCTTTGTCTGAGACAGACCGTAATTCTATCTTGGGAAAAACAATGCTTACGCAGATAAACAATGCAGACCAGAACCTTGCCAAGATAAATGCTGAAATGGCTAATAATTCTGCATTGGCTAAGACTATGGGTACTCAGTACAATGGATTAAGAACCCAAATAAGTATGGTTGCCCGTGAGTTACCAAACTTGGGTATATCGCTTAGCACATTTATCATCTCTTTATCTAATAACTTGCCATATCTTGCCGATGAAATAGCCAAAGCAAATAAAGAATTTAATGAATTAAAGAAAACCAATCAATCTGCTACTCCTGTATGGAAACAAATGATTGGCGCTATATTTAACTGGCAGACAGCTTTGATTGTCGGAATTACCGTTCTTACTGCATATTCAAGAGAGATACAAGCTTGGGTGCAAGAATTGATAAAGGGAAATAGTGCGGCCAGTATTTTGGCAGATACTCAGAAATTTCTTAACGAATTACACGAAGAGGCTGCTAAAGGAGCATCTAAAGAACTTTCTCAACTGCAACTGTTATACGGAGTAACACAAGACGCAACCAGAACCGTTAAGGAACGAACTGTCGCTACGGAGCAATTGCAAAAGTTATTCCCTGATTATTTTGGGAAATTGAGTTCTGAGGCAATTTTAGTAGGAAATGCGCAAGCGGCATACGATGCTTTGGCTATAAGTATTAAGAAGTCAGAGGAGGCCAGACGAATCAACATGGAAAACGCAGCACTTAATGAGGCTGAAATAAAAGCTATACAGGAAAGACGTGAAGCTGAGGAGCAATTGGCAGAAGCGGGTAAAGAGTTAGAGAGACAGCGTAAACTTCCATGGATTATAAACTACCAAGGTATAGAAGATGCCGAATTGGCATATGGACATTACTTGGAAAAGGTAGAAAGGGCAAATTCAAAAATAGAAGGTATTCAGGAATCACGAAAAAAACTGCTGGAATCATATAAACCAGATGTTGTTCCTGAGTTTGACATATTGTTTAAAGATATGCCGGATGTGAAGGCCTTTGATAAAACATTGTCGGATTTAGATCAACAGCTTGCAATGTCAGTTATTGATCAAGAAGAATATAACAAAAGGGTTAATGAGGCCAAAGGTGTCTTAATTGCGGCGGCTGATGCAGCCAATATTGGAGGCTCTGCGCTTGAAGAATTGAGAGATGAATATATTGCTTTTAACAAGGTCGAACTTGCGAAAAAAACACAGAAGACGACAGATAAGGAAGCACAAGGAATATACAAAAACCAACAGGAATTCCTAAAGGCGAGTAAGGCTCTTGAAGATGCTGTACTGCAATCTGAACGTAACATTGAGCAAGCTCAAATTAATCTGCTAAAAGATGGTAGTGAAAAACAGCTTGCTCAGCTCGAACTCAATTATAAGAAAAGGAAAGAGGAGGTAAAAAAACAGATTGATGAATATGTTAAACTCGTTCAGGATGAAGAATTAAAAGCCTGGAAAAAGAAGAATCCAACAAAGAAGGAAAGTGAATATAAGTATACAACTGTGGATTTTAACACCCTTCCTCAAGAACTTAAGGATAAAATTTATCAACAGGATGAACTGGCAGATAAAGAATATGCTCAAAATAAACAAGGATTACTAGAGAATCTTCTTGCCAAATATCAGGACTTTGCAACAAGAAGAAAGGCTGTTGAAGAACAATTTAATAATGATATAGCTGTATTAAATTCAGAGCGAACAGAGGAAGATAGCGAAGAGATAGAACGGGCTATCAAAGTGGCTAATGACAAGAAGAAAAGAGCTTTAAAATCAATTACCGATGAAGAAAGTAAGACATTGGCTAATCAAGATAATGATTTCCTTAAACGTTTATTTGGTGACGTTTCTGAAATGGGATTTTCTGATTTATCAAAACTTATAGAACAGGCAAGACAATTGCGTAGTTATCTGTCGGGCAATGGTGATGTTAATGGCATAGAGTTTATTTCTACAGATCAGTTAAAAGCCATTGAAGAAAGCCCAGCAGAGTTGGATAAATTAAAAAAAGCACTAGACAGGTTATTAAGTGGCGGAAAATCTAATTCCTGGGATAATATATTTGAAGGATTTACAAAAGGCTTGGCAAAACTAAAATCAGCGAAGGGATTTAAAGACGTTTCTGAAGGCCTACAAGATATTGGAGCTTCTGCGTCTACTGCATCGTCAATGCTAGGTGAAGTAGCAGGTGATTTATCCTCAATGTTTGATGAAATGGGAAACACGGAAGCTGCAGAAGCAATAAATGGCATACAGGATATAATGAATGCCGTTTCCAATATTGGGCAGGGATTTGCTAAAGGTGGAATTATTGGCGGTATAGGTGCTGCAATAGGCGAGGCGGTTAACTTTATAGGCAAGGCTTTCGCTGCTGAAGCTCGACACCAAACAGCATTAAAAGAAATAATGAATGAAACAATATCCCAGCAGCGGGAATACAACCTTTTACTTCTACAACAAAATTTGGAATATGAAAAAGGTTCTACTATACTCGGAACAGACGTATACGGGAAAGCCTCAAACGCAATTAAAGTTCTGGAGCAAAGTATAAACGACTTAAATAAAGAAATTGAAGGGACTACTGAGCAAAAGAATGCGAATAGATTATCAGTTGTTGAGCGTCTGTTAGGTGTTCAAGAAGCAAATAAAGAATTAAAAAGGATGTATGCCGGTCTTGCAGATATAGAAGTAAAAACAGGGCATAAAAAGACAGGTTTATTCGGTTGGGGGCGAGGTAAAGATATTTACTCATCTATTATAGACGTTTATCCGGAACTTATAGATAGTGCAGGGAAGTTCAATAAAGAACTGGCAGAAACGATAATAAACACACGTGAAATGTCAGAAGAGGATAAATCTGCTCTTCAGAATATGATAGATTTAGCAGAACAGGCAGAGCAATCTTTGCAAATCTTAAATGATTATTTAACTGGCATATTTGGCAATTTTGGAAATACATTATCTGATGCTTTAGTTGATGCCTTTGCTAATGGGTCTGACGCAGCAAAAGCGTTTACTAAATCAGTTTCAGATATGCTGGAAACGCTCGCTACTCAAATGGCATACTCTATTTTTATTGGTCCAGAATTGGAAAAGGCACAAAAAGAGATTAGTGACTTAATGTTGAATACAGCATTAAGTGATGCCGAAAAATTTGAGAAAGCAGGGGATGTTGTTGATAAAGCAACTGATGCGATTATGGTTAACCAAAAAGATTACAATGACTGGTTAGAGGCTCGCAAAGAATCAGCCCAAAATAAAGGTTATGAGATATTTGAACCAGACAAGAAAAAGAAAGAAGGACTGTCTCAATCCATACAAGGAGTGACGGAAGATACCTCAAATGTTTTAGGTAGCTATTTAAATGCTATTCGAGCAGATGTTTCTGCAAACCGGGTAAATCTCCAAAAGTTGGTAGAAAATGCAGTACCTTTCTATAATGATTTTGCTTTGCATGTAGCCAATTTGAAACACCTTGAAACAATAGCGGTTAATACAGGAAGGAACGCGAATGCTGCAGATAAGATATTGGATATATTGGGTAGTGTAGTATCCATAGGGAATGGGGGAAGGTGCTTAAAGATAAAATGATATGGATAAATTAGACTTAATCAACAAACAACTGCCATTAGATATAAATCATATGTCACCTGACATATCAACAATGTTTAAGTTGAGGATTGACCATCGAACAATGTTCTACTTTCGTTCGAAGGAGCAACGGCAACAGTTCATACAGAAGCGATATGATCGGAAGTTGAAACGCTTTTATCTACATTCCGACGACTGGCAGGGGTGGGTATACCCCCGGTTGTGGTGTTAACAAATGTTATCGGATGCGATGCGACTAAATTTTTTTCTTGGTTTTTTTTACTCACTATTAAAACATAAATAATTATGACACAGATTATTAATTTACCAAACATGGTTGTCAACGAAGAAGCAAGAGCGGAAGAATTGCAGAGATTCCTTGACGTTGAACAGTTTATCAATGAAAGTCTAGCTCCTGCATTCGAAAAGGAAGGCTTTGCGGTTGACATTGAATTGCTGGAAGCGTTAAAAACAGAACGTGCTATTGCTGAAATTATCCGAAGTAAAGAGCATGAATACGTTCGTTCCCTTCCTTTTTGTCCGAATGAAGAGAAGGTTAGAATTAGAAAAGTTTTTGATGCGGTTTTAGGCCGTTTGGAGGGCATTTGTACGGATTATGTTCGGAACATCAAAGGTATAAAATTGTCGCTTATCCAGGCTGAAAACGGACAATTCTACTTTAATCCTGATGAATTAGACAAGCATATCTCATCAATCGGCGTACGTAAATTCCGTGCAGAAGAAAAGAAGTTGTTTGAACTGTATCAAAAATTGTACGCAGCATACAGGGAATGCCGGGATTATGAGAAAGAGCAGGGTTTGCGACCTTTTGCCGGAAATCAGCTTTGGTTTGCCCGTTTTGGCCAAGGTGTAACAGTTGAAGAGTTTGCTAAATGGGATTTATTCTGGTTAAAGCAGATCTCATCCAAAATAGATGGAAGAGTAGAGAGAGCTTCAGGTTCTGGTACAATTAGTTTATAATTATTAATCATAGGGGTATGTATATTTTTTTGCATATCCCTAAATCAAAGAATTATGGCACAACGAATATACACACAAGAAGAAAGAATATCTTTCACGTCTCAATTGACTGAGAAGGAACGATTTTGTTTGCAGGCTTATCTAGTTACCAAAGATAAGAGAATGGCTTTCGTATGCTCACGGGAAAAGCCGTTAAAGGTTGATGCAGGCGAAGGGTTCCGGGTAAATTTGTCAAAGTGGTTTAACAGTGATAAAGTACAGTCTTTCATACAGGAGCATCAAACACAAGTACGTGCGGATGCGATTGACAGAGGAATAGACAATCTGGATATAGGTAAGGCGGAACTTGTTCGAGAATTGACGATTTTATTTAGGAATGAAAAAGACCCAAAGTTAAAAGCGGATATCGGAATGAAACTTGCAGACCTTCAACAGATGAAAAAAGAGCAAACAGAACAAGATGAACAGATAAAATACTATTTACCTCTTCAATGCTCTTCCTGTGCTTTGTATCTCAAAGAAAAAGGAGGGGAATAATTACATACCTAAAATATTGGGTATGGATTGGTTTCACCCCAACCCACATCCGATAGTTTAGGTATGTAAAAATGGTTTAGGGCAAAATTGCCCTAAAATTGATAATCAGCAGGATAAGTTGATTTAAGGTTAAGCCCCGTTCCGGTAATTACAGGTTCGGGGCTTTTTGTTCCTTGTATCGGTGTATCACCTATAAGTGTATCGATACGATACAGTGGTAATGTATTGATAATAACATAGTTATACTGTATCACTTCCGATACACCCGATACAGCTACAAGTTGATACGATACACTAATTTTGCTTTAGGATTTGTCGAAAGTGTCCCACTTTGTCCCACTGTCCCACATCTCGCAAAAGTGGGACAAAGTAGTATAATGAACTGATATTATTATAGTTACCTGTCCCAAAAGTGGGACACTTCGGTATTTACAGAAATGGGATGGGACAATGTTATTTATTCCGGTTCATACCCTTCGTAATAATAAGACTGATTGATACCTTTGAATATTATTTCCCGATCATTTACACGGTCTGTCAATGCTTGACGCAGCAGCGTACGCAGTTCTAAGTCGTTTATAGGGCTTCTTTCCATAGCTTGCAAATACAGAACCTTATCAACACTCTGCCAATCTATAACAACGGAAAGCCGTTTTTTTAGAATCATATCAAGCCAAATGCGGGTAGATCGTCCGTTCCCTTCCATAAATGGGTGTGCGACGTTCATTTCGACGTATTTCGCTATAATTTCGTCGAATGTCGTTTCCGGCATGTTCTCTATTACCGGTAATATTGCGTCCAGATATAGGCAGTTGGCAAAGCGAAAATTTCCCTTTGATAAATTCAGTTTACGTACTTTCCCGGCAAAGTCATACAGCCCATTGAAAAGATAACGGTGTATGTCGCATAAACCTTTTACAGTTCCTATTTCGATATGGTCTATATCTCCTGTCTCAAATAAGGCGTGAGCCTTTACAAGACTTAATCTGTCTATTTCTTTCGTGTTCATGATTGTTCTACTTTAATGTTAATATTCTTTCCACAATGCGGACAGGTAAGGGATAGAGAATCTTTCTTCGGTTGCTCGAAGAGATCTGTAACCGGGACACCGATAGCATCAGCTATTTTATCTAAAGTTTCTAATGATGGAGTTGATTTTCCATTAACAATATTACTCATTGACGGCTGTGCCATACCTACACTATTTGCAAGAGAAACCACTGTTATCTTTTTCTCTTTTAGTACTTCTTTAATTCTTAGTTGCATATTATAACGTTTTATATTATAACGCAAATATACACTTTTATATGATTTTATATTATAAATAAAGGTTAAATATAATGTTATAGGTGATATTTATTTCTTTTTCTGTTTGCTTCTATAATTTTTTACCTTATATTTGTGCTGTGATTATAACGAATAACCTAATAATTAAAACAACAAAACAATGGACGCACCGAAATACAACAAAAGTAGAATCATGAAATCAGCTTGGTCAATGTTCAAGTCAGGCAAGAAGTACCGTAACCATGTTTTAACATTCGCTGAATGTATGAAAGAGGCTTGGAAGAATGAAAGAACTTCTTACGACAAGGCTATGAAGATGTACAAACTTTTCAACCTGAACAAGAAGCAATGCGAAGAAAGGGATGCAAAGTATAATACTGGTACATGTTCTATGGCGTTCATGGCTAATACTTTGGTGAATTACTATGCAAATTAGATATAACGAAGATTAATCAATAATAAATAAGTATGAATGCAGAAAAACAGAATTTAATCAGGGCGCCTATTTCATAGAAACAGTAGAAAAAGCCCTGATTATTCAATGAAGGGTGACGCAAGAAAAAAAACTTTTTTTTCTTGGATTGCTCGAGGTGCTTGGTAAAGGCGTACAGCCATATTTATGTCTTTTTTTTCGATATAGTAAAACTTATAATTTTTAGAAAAATGAAATCCTTATTAGATAATCATCAAGGTTTAAACTTGTATGAAAGACTGCTTTATAAAGCATTGAAACGTCATTTGTCCTCAGTCCGCAACTTTAATGAACATATTAAAGCTGGGAGGGTTGGAAAACTTACCATGTTGCTAACGTATCGCTGGATTGCGTGCGCTAACAAACTATTTGAAATGCTGGTGTCTTTTACATCAAAAGAGAAAGGAGGTAAAAAATGACACCTAACGAATGGCTCCGCTCTTTAGAGAAGAAAAATATAATACCCAAATATATTCTTGACCCGGATAAAGTAACGGCAACATCATTGGTTGATATGGACGCATTAGGTGATATCCGATATTCTACCATGTATGCTTTTGCCGTTAAGCTGGAAATGGAGTTGAAAAAGTACAAGACAGCTTATTATAATGGTGAGAAGTATAAAAATGAGAAGAAGGGGTGTCTTAAGGTTAATATGAGAGATTGTAAAAGATAGATGTTGTATAATGGCAAAACTATAAAAAACTACTTCCGAAAAACTGTAGCATCTTCTTAACCTTTTATTGTAGTGACCGAACGTAGTCATTTATCGTAGTATTGACTTGTAAAAATCGTTAAGATAAAATTAGCAAGGTAAGCCGAGCTAAATACTACGGTGCAGCAACAATATGTGTCTCTAAAAAAGATAATAGGAGGGATACAAAAGTAAAAAGCCCCAATATTATAAACAATACCGAGGCTTTTTGGAAGCGAGCGGAAGACGGGACTCGAACCCGCGACCCTAACCTTGGCAAGGTTATGCTCTA
>UQLN01000090.1 GCA_900541965.1 uncultured Parabacteroides sp.
GTCTTCGACGGTTTCTCGTCCCGTATGCTAAAGGCTAATTCTCCATGAGGGAAAGAATTGGATTCGTTGGCAGACGTTGTCAGCTTTGGTGTGGCACCGGGTATGATTGTTTACAACTTGCTGCAACAGGCTTGCTTATCGGCTTCAATGGGCTGTATAGGAAATTATATTCCTTTCCTGGCTTTTGTTATACCCGCTTTATCCGGTTTACGGCTTGCCAAATTCAATATTGATGAACGGCAAACTACTTCATTTATCGGCCTGCCGGTTCCGGCGCATGCCTTATTCTGGGCTTCCTTAGGATATTCGGTCGCTCCGTTCATTCCATCCCATGAATATTTATTTATCGGCGTTACCGTTGTTTTGTCTATCCTTACCTCTTTATTGCTGGTATCGGAAATCCCGATGTTCTCTTTGAAAATCAAATCCCTCAAATGGAGAGGCAACGAACTCCGCTATATATTAGTGACATGTGCAGTCCTATTCTTCGCCTTGTTCGGAGTATTAGGAATTGCAGGGACTATTTTACTCTACATTCTCTTGTCTATTTTTAACAGAAGAGGATAAACAAGATTTGATATCTTCGTGTTTGGTAATTGAAACTTCAAAGTAAAGAGTTATGTTTAAATTTTTGTTTGTCATGTTTTTCTTCTTTATCCTGTTAGTATTTCTAATGGGCTTCTCTATTTTACGGGCTTTTAAAAACATTTTATTCGGCAGTGGCGGTAACACCAGAAAAAAGAGTGAAGGACATCACAGACAAAACAGCAATAATAACTACTCGGAACAGCGGAATACCAAAGAGTATTCTCATGCATCCTCACGTAAAAAGATTTTCACCAAAGATGAAGGCGAATATGTGGATTATGAGGAGGTGAAATAATACTTTGAGAAAATATTCTCACCCCGATGAGAAAAAAGTTTCATAAGGCTGAAACAAAAGAAAGTCGCTATATAAATTTAACGCCGCTGCCTGAAGAAATTCTGCATCTCCTGCATACATTCCGTTTCCATCACGCCTTGTTTTATCACAGCTTTAGGATGCATGGCCTTAGGGGCAAACTGCTGAAAACCTCTCTTCTCGTCCGAGGCCCCGTATACAATCGTACTAACCTGTGCCCATCCGATAGCTCCGGCACACATCACACAGGGTTCCACCGTCACATACAGACTGCATCCCGTTAAATATTTGGCGCCCAAAACACCAACTGCTGCCGTAATCGCCAACATTTCCGCATGTGCCGTCGGGTCGTTCAGCCGTTCCGTCTGGTTATGGGCACGGGCAATAATCCGGTTATTACATACTACTACCGCACCGACAGGCACTTCGCCCTCAGCCGCAGCTGCACGCGCTTCCACCAGCGCTTGCTTCATAAAATACTCGTCATCGAAAGGATTTATCATCGTCTCATTTCATTTTCATTGAAGAGGGTAGGATAATCCTCTTCGAGCGTTTTCAGTATATGCGACAGGATGGTTTCACGATACCAACGTGACTTATTAATGATTTTATATCTGGAGAGATAACGTGTCACGGCTTTATGCTCATCGTCATTAAGCATGAATGTAACCTTATGCACTCGCGGGTGGTTAGGTTGCGGGGCCGAATATTTACGTTTTATTTTCATATGCGTGCAAATGTACAAGTGAAAGGGCAAATAAAAAAGAAAAACATTATATTTGTGCATATTAAATAGGGATGGCTAAACGAAACGACACAGGAAAAGAAGGAGAAAACATCGCCCGCGAATATCTGGAAAAACGGGGATACGTTGTTTCACATACCAACTGGCACTGGCATCATTATGAGCTGGATATAGTAGCTGTAGCAGAGGGCGAACTGGTGGTTGTAGAAGTTAAGACCCGCTCCGAAGATTACCTGCTCGCACCGGAAGATGCCGTCGATAATGCAAAGATTCGCCGTATCGTAGTTGCCGCAGACGCCTACGCCCGTCTTTTCAGCATCGAATTGCCTGTACGTTTCGACATCATTACCCTAATAAAGAAAAAGGATGGATACGAAATAGAACACATTGAAGATGCGTTTTATGCCCCCTGCCGTTAATCTTTTAAATGGAATAAACGATGAATATAGAAGAAGTCCGCGAATATTGCCTGTCGTTGAAGAACACAACAGAGTGTTTCCCTTTCGATGATGTATCGCTTGTTTTCAAGGTTGAAGGAAAAATGTACCTGCTCCTTCCCCTCGATGCCGTCGAACCTCATGTATCATTGAAGTGCAGTACCGATTACACGGAAGACCTGCGCGAACGCTACAATGCCGTGGAAGGCGCTTTCCATTTCAACAAGAAATACTGGAATACCATTTATCTGGAACGGGATATGCCAGACGATGAGATATGCCATTGGATTCATCATTCCTACCGGGAAGTCATTTCCAAATTACCCCGTAAAATTAGAGACACATACAATGAATAACGAAAACGATACACCACGGATTATCCGTTTGCAGGAAACAGACTCTACCAATAACTACCTGCGTGAACTATCCCGCCATGAGACATTGCCGGAAGGCAGCCTTGTTATCGCCGATTTCCAGACCTGTGGAAAAGGACAGCCGGGCAACACTTGGGAATCGGAAAAAGGAAAGAACCTAATGTTCAGCATACTGCTTTATCCGGATTTTCTTCCGGCAAACCGCCAGTTCCTTATCTCACAGATTGCCGCATTAAGCGTCAAAGAGACTTTAGATGCTTATACGGACAGAGTTTCCGTCAAGTGGCCGAATGACATTTACCGGGAAGATAAAAAGATATGCGGCATGCTTATCGAGAACGATTTATCCGGCCGGAACCTGTATTGCTCCGTAATTGGTATCGGCATCAATATCAACCAGCAACTATTCCGCAGCAATGCCCCCAATCCGGTTTCTTTATATCAGATTACCGGGAAAGAACAGGACCGGGAAGAAGTTTTAAAGCGTTTCCTCCGCATCTTCTCCAACTATTACCTTGCCCTTCTGCAAGAGAAAGAGGACGAAATACGTACAGCCTATATGAAAGCGCTCTTCCGCAATGACGGTTTCTATCCGTACCGGGATGAACAAGGCGAGTTCGAGGCTCGTATCCATGCCATCGAACCGACCGGCCACCTGCTCCTCCAACTCCATGACGGAAGCATACGGCGGTATGCGTTTAAAGAAGTTTCCCACCTCTTATAAAAATACGACAGTCCGTTCTTTCCGCTGAAAGGGGGACTGTCGCAAAAGTCAGGAATAAAGTCTCGGTTAATCTTCTGTGCCTTCAAAATAAGCAGAACTAATTCTTTTTGTCGGACAAATATACAGGCCCGATATTACAATCGTATGACATTTCTCATACATTAATAGATTGCCCCCGATTATTTTTAAACCACTAAATGGGTCGATGCCATTGCGAACTAACCTAAATACTGTATTTTTGCGTAAACAACAATCTATTTAACAAATTAAGGTGATATGGCTCAATACAAACGTATCCTGTTGAAATTAAGCGGCGAGTCGCTTATGGGTGGTAAACAATATGGTATAGACGAAGTCCGTCTGAATGAATATGCTGCACAAATCAAGGAAATTGCCGAGATGGGCGTGCAAATCGGTATCGTGATTGGCGGCGGTAATATCTTCCGTGGTTTAAGCGGTGCATCCAAAGGATTCGACCGTGTAAAAGGCGACCAAATGGGGATGCTGGCAACGGTTATCAACAGTTTGGCATTAAGCTCCGCCCTTGTTGCACAGGGAGTAAAAGCAAAAGTCCTGACAGCTATCCGTATGGAACCGATTGGAGAATTTTACAATAAATGGCGTGCTATCGAATTACTTGAACAAGGGAATGTTGTAATCATGTCGGGCGGTACCGGCAATCCGTTCTTTACAACCGATACAGGCTCATCCCTGCGTGGTATCGAAATCGAGGCAGACGTCATGTTAAAAGGAACCCGTGTAGACGGTATCTATACAGCCGACCCGGAAAAAGACCCGACAGCTACGAAGTTCAGCGATATTACCTACGATGAAATCTACACCCGCGGTCTGAAGGTGATGGACCTTACGGCAACTACGATGTGCAAAGAAAACAATCTCCCCATTATCGTATTCGATATGGATACAAACGGAAACCTGAAAAAGGTGATGAGTGGGGAAAACATCGGTACTTACGTTCATAATTAGCATGTGAAATACAAACTGTCCATATTCCTTTTGCTGTTTCTACTGCTGGGATGTTCCGGAGGCAGAAAAGAGAAGAAATATGTGATAGGTATATCCCAGTGTATGCTGGATGATGATTGGAGGCAGGAGATGATACGCGAAGCAGGCATCGAAGCCTCCAATTATGATAATCTGGAAGTCATTATTAAAGATGCCAACAGCAACAATAACGAGCAAATCCGCCAAATCCGCGAACTTATCGACCGGAAAGTGGATGTGCTTGTTATCTCTCCCTTGGAATCCTCCCCTATTTCCAATATAGCCGAAGAGGCTTACCGCGCCGGTATCCCGACCATTATTACCGACCGGAAAGTAAAGACCAACCAATACACGACTTTTATTGGAGCCAACAACTATAACATTGGTTTTGCAGCCGGAGAATACGCCGCCCGTCATTTGCCACCGAATGCCACTATCCTCGAAATATGGGGTGCCATGGGCTCTTCCCCTGCACAGGAACGCCATAATGGATTTAAAGAGGCCTTGCAAAACCGTAAAGATTTGACCTTCCGTACAATTGCCGGGGAATGGCGGTATGATACAGCACAAAAACTGTTGAAAGGGACAGACTTTTCGCTTCCTATCGACTTAGTATATGCTCATAACGACATGATGGCCATTGCCGCAAGGGAACATTTCCTGTCTGTCGATTCCATACGTGGCAAAGAGTTACGCATTATAGGAATGGATGCCGTCTCCCGGAAAGGATTGGAAGCGATTGCCGACGGACGCATCAATGTTTCTTTCCTTTATCCGACCGGAGGAGACCAGGTAATACGTACCGCCATGCAACTGCTTGAAGGGAAACCGGTAGAAAAATTTATCTCGCTGCATAGCGGCATGGTCGATAAGGAAGCGGCACAGACCCTGTTATTCCAGTCCGAACGGATGAGCAACTATCAGGAACGTATCGAAAAACAGCGTAGCCGCATGGACGACTTGCTAAACCGCTTTTTGTTCCTGCAAAACTCTTTATGGGTGATATCCTTGTTGATGATCGGCTTCATATCCCTTTCCGTCTATGTATTCTTTATCAACCGCAAAATACGGAACACTAACCGGGAACTGCGGGCTATCAATAAAAAAGAAGAAGAACAACGCCGCAAACTGATCGCACTGAATGCAGAAATAGAAGAAGTAACAGCCTCCAAGCTCCAATTCTTCACAAACATCTCCCACGAGGTACGAACTCCGTTAACATTGATACTGGGTCCGTTGGAACGGTTACAGACGCTGATGCACGACTCGCCATTCCTGCCGGATTTGGAGCTGATTCATAAAAATGCCTCCCGCCTGCTACGCGTTATCAATCAGATTCTGGATTTCCGTAAAGTTGAAAACAAACAGGAGCGGCTGAAAATACGGGAAACAGACCTTGTCGCTTTTGTATCTGAAGTCAAATCCTATTTCAACAGTATGGCAGAGGTTCGTTCCATCCGTTATACCTTTGCTTCCGACAGTAAGGATTGCCGCATCTGGTTCGATCCCGATATGCTGGAAAAAGTATTGGTAAACCTCCTTTCCAATGCCTTCAAGTTTACGGCGGAAGGTGGAGAAATCAGCCTCATAATAACGACTTCCGATGAATGGGCAACTCTGAGTGTAAAAGACAACGGTTCCGGTATCAGTCCCGAAAATATCCCTTATCTGTTCAACCGGTTCTATTCGGAAAACAGCCGTACCGGAACAGGCATAGGGCTTCATCTGGCAAATGAATATATCCGGATGCACAACGGGAAAATTACGGTAGAAAGCACTTTAGGCAAAGGAAGTACCTTCACAATACAACTTCACCGGGATAAAACGGAACTGAAAGGTGAATATATTACCGAACTTCCGGTCTCGCACCTGGCTTACGACGCCGCTAATCTGGATGATACGGAAGAGAAAACGCTACTCGCCAAGCAGTATCCCTATACCATCCTGATTGTGGAAGACGATGATGATGTTCGCTCATTCCTCGCCCGGGGATTGGAAGCCAATTTCACCGTACAGACAGCTACAAACGGCAAAGAAGCACTATCCCTGCTGCAACAAGAAACCTTTTCATTGGTGCTTACAGATGTGATGATGCCTGAGATGAACGGTTTCGAACTTTGCAAAGCGATTAAGACAAACCTGATAACCAGCCATATTCCTGTAATTCTGCTCACTGCCCTTTCCGATGAACGGCAACGCATGTATGGCATATCCGGAGGTGCAAATGGTTACATACAGAAACCTTTCCAGATTAATTTCGTAAAGCTACGTATCATACGTATCCTGGAAGAACAGAAACATCTGCGTGAAAACCTGCTTAAAAAATTGCAGGAGAATAATCTTTTGATGACACAACCGGAAAAAGTGGAAAGTATGGACGACCTCTTCCTCCGCAAATTCCTCTCCCGTATAGAAGAGGTGTATACCGACCCTGAGTTTACTATTGAAAAACTAAGCGACACACTCGGACTCTCCCGAGGACATCTCCACCGCAAGATAAAAGAACTTACCGGAACATCCCCGGTAGATTTCCTCCGCAACTACCGGCTGAAAAAAGCGGCGGCTTTACTCAAACAAAAACAATATACCGTCAGCGAAATCGCTTACCAGACAGGATTCTCTTCTTCCGCTTATTTCGCTAAATGCTTTAAGGCGGAGTTTAAGATGACACCGAGCGAATATGTGAATCAGGTGACAATTGACAGGTGATAATTGACAGTTGGGGAAAGGCGTTGATATGGATGACGGCTTGCGGCGGGTATCGACGCCGAGCGGCGCGTATCATCGACGCAGGGGCGCGCGTGCCGTAGACGCCGCCTTGCGCGTGTTGCAGACGCAAGGCGGTGCGGGGTGTCAACGCAAACTCATGAATAAAAAAAGAACGGATGTGACATTTGTTATAACTTCTGTCTTTTTTGTTATCATCTGTTTTATAGCGTGTTGCTACTTTTGCTTCTATAAAAACATCACTACGTTGTAATGGTTAATACTTGTAATTTGTATAAATCGGGGTTGTAACATACAGCCCTAATGCTTAGATTTGTTTATCATTAGTATGGATTCAATAAAAATCATATCATGAAAAAAGAAAGACCAATCGTAGCCGGTATCGGCGAATTATTGTGGGACGTGTTACCCACAGGAAAAAGAGCCGGCGGCGCACCTATCAATTTTGTATATCATGCTACACAACTGGGAGCGGAAGGTTATGCAATCAGTGCAGTAGGAAATGATTTATCCGGTACGGAAATCGTACAGGAGCTGGATAAAAGCCATATCGGGCACTGCCTGGGTACTGTCAACTATCCGACAGGCAGTGTGATGGTCGAACTGAAAAACGGCATACCCGATTATACGATTATCGAAGGGGTGGCATGGGACCATATTCCACTTACACAGGAAGCCATCGACCTGATGGAAAAGGCCGATGCCGTTTGTTATGGAACTTTGGCCTTGCGTTTCCCGGAATCGAGGTCGACCATCCTGACGCTATTGAACCATATATCCAGAGATGCCATCCGTTTTTTTGACATCAATATCCGTCAACATTACTATTCAAAAGAGTTAATAGAGGAATTGCTTGCTCAGGCGAATATCTTCAAAATTAATGATGAAGAACTGGAACTGCTTCGTCCGATGTTCGGTCTGGAAGGGGATACGGAAACTTGCTGCCATTGGTTTATCGAAAAATACAACCTTCGTTATCTGGTGCTTACGGCAGGCAGTGCATTCAGTACCATTTATACGGCTACCGAATCGTCGACTATCGAAACGCCCAAAGTAAAGGTCGAAGATACCGT
This sequence comes from uncultured Parabacteroides sp., assembly GCA_900541965.1. Taxonomy (GTDB): domain Bacteria; phylum Bacteroidota; class Bacteroidia; order Bacteroidales; family Tannerellaceae; genus Parabacteroides. The sequence continues at coordinate 7,987 of UQLN01000090.1, forward strand.
AGGCGCCGGCGATTCCTTCTCCGGAGCATTTATCTATTCCATACTGGCCGGCAAGTCCTTACGCGAAGCCCATCAGAAAGCGGTGGAAACAGCGGCTTTCGTTTGTACAAAGAAAGGAGCATGGCCTGCTTATCCTGAAAAAGACTGAATATGAAAGAAAAAACTCTCTATATGAAATTAATCCCGGTGATGTTGGTATACTTCACCATGGGATTCGTGGATTTGGTAGGTATTGCCTCCAATTATGTAAAACTGGATTTGAACCTGACCGACTCGGAAGCGAATATCTTTCCTTCGCTTGTATTTTTCTGGTTCCTGATTTTCTCTGTTCCTACAGGAATGATGATGAACCGGATAGGACGTAAAAAGACGGTTTTATTGAGTTTGGTTGTGACGTTCGCCTCCCTGCTGCTTCCGATATTCGGCGATAGTTACGCATTGATGCTGGCATCCTTCTCACTGCTGGGAATCGGAAACGCGTTGATGCAAACTTCCCTGAATCCGTTATTGTCCAATATCATTACCGGAGACAAACTGGCAAGCAGCCTGACTTTCGGGCAGTTTGTCAAAGCGATAGCATCCTTCCTCGCCCCCTACATTGCGATGTGGGGAGCAACAGCAGCTATCCCCTCACTCGGACTTGGCTGGCGTATTTTATTCCCTGTTTATATGATAATCGCAATTATTGCCATCTTCTTATTAGGGGCAACTTCTATTGAGGAAGAAAAACAGGAAGAAAAACCGTCTACCTATGCCGAATGCCTGTCTTTATTGGGAAAACCGTTTATCCTGTTCATGTTTATCGGTATCATGTGCCATGTCGGCATTGATGTAGGGACAAACACTACCGCACCCAAAATCCTTATGGAACGGTTGGGGATGACAATCCATGAAGCGTCTTTCGCAACAAGTCTATACTTTATCTTCCGTACCATCGGATGTCTGACCGGTTCATTTATCCTGGCACATTGGGAAGCCAAGAAATTCTTTATTGTGAGTGTGGCCTGTATGCTTCTTTCTATGGCGGGCTTCTTCCTGTTCGATAGCAAACTGCTTATCTATGCCTGCATTGCATTAGTAGGATTCGGGAACTCGAATGTATTTTCCATCTTGTTCTCGCAGGCATTGCTGTCGAGACCACAACAGCAAAACGAGGTATCCGGATTGATGATTATGGGGCTTTTTGGAGGAACGATATTCCCATTGCTCATGGGATTTGCTTCGGATGCTGTCCAATCACAAACAGGCGCCTTATTCATACTGACAATAGGCGTTTTATACCTGCTTGCTTTATCACTTAAATTAAAACATTAATATCTTTATAAACATACATACATGAAAAGCAAATCAGTTTTAATTCTCACCAGTGCCTTGTTAACCTGTTTTTCCACCGTGGATGCACAGGATATAACAATGAAAATAACAAAGAAGTACTTAAATCTTCCGGTTTCCCAGCAGACCGACCGTGCCGTGATGACTTTCGATGTAAAAGGGAAGCAGGAACGGGCATTCAATATCCGCCTGGCACCGGACAAACCGGACTATTGGGTATTTTGCGACATGTCGGCTCTCAAAAATAAGGAAATCAAAATCTCTTATAAAGGGGACAAAGCCGGACTCGACAAGATTTACCAGGCAGACGAAATAGCCGGGCAAGATAGCATGTACAAAGAATGCAACCGTCCGCAAATACATTATACGCAACGCCGGGGATGGAACAACGACCCCAACGGACTGCTTTATTATGACGGGGAATATCATCTGTTTTACCAACATAATCCGTATGAACGGGAATGGGAAAATATGCATTGGGGACATGCCGTAAGTAAAGACCTTATCCATTGGGAAGAACTGCCAATCGCTCTCTACCCGGATGAACACGGCACCATGTTTTCCGGCTCTGCCGTAATCGATTATAAGAATACCTCCGGATTCGGAAAAGGGAATACGCCTCCGATGGTGGCCATCTACACAGCCGATAATCCGGAAAAACAAATCCAATGTATCGCCTATAGTCTGGATAAAGGACGTACATGGACAAAATACGCAGGAAATCCTGTAATCGATTCCAAAGCCATATGGAACAGTAAAGATACACGTGACCCGAAAGTGTTCTGGCATCAGCCTTCCAACAAATGGGTACTGGTACTTAACGAACGCGACGGACATTCCATTTATAACTCCGACAACCTGAAGGACTGGACGTTTGAGAGTCATATCACCGGTTTTTGGGAATGCCCGGAATTGTTTGAATTGCCTGTCGATGGGGATAAGAACAATACCAAGTGGGTGATGTACGGTGCATCCGGTACCTATATGATAGGTAGCTTCGATGGAAAGAGATTTACGCCGGAAGCGGGTAAATATTATTATTCCACAGGCTCTATCTATGCTGCCCAGACATTTACCAACATTCCTGAATCCGACGGACGGCGCATACAAATAGGCTGGGGACGTATCTCACATCCGGGAATGCCTTTCAATGGCATGATGTTGTTCCCCACAGAGTTGTCCCTGCATAAAACCAAAGACGGTATACGCTTATTCAGTAAACCGATCAAAGAACTGGAAATGTTGCAGACAAAAGCCGGAGAATGGAACGGCTTGTCAGCCGAAGAAGCCAGCCGGAAACTTCAGGCCTACAACAATAACGGAGCACTTCGCATACGCACTACCATCAAACTGTCTCATGCAACAGGAGCCGGATTAAACCTTTTCGGGCAATCTCTTCTGAACTATGATATGAATTCCAATCTTGTCAACGGGGTATTCTATTCACCGGAAGATATGACCAGCATGGAAATTACAGCAGACATTCTTATAGACAAGACGTCTGTTGAGGTTTACATCGATAATGGGGCTTACTCCTACTCTATGGAAAGAAGACCTGATATTAAAAATAAAGAAGGCTTTCATTTCTGGGGCAACAACATTAAAGTAAAAAATTTGGAAGTGTATACATTAAACACTATTTGGAAATAAACGGAATCCTGCATAGAAACAAAAAGTCGGCGTGACATATTTTATTCCTGTATGAGTAAAATAGTTGTCACGCCGCTTTTATTAACCAAACATCCAATTTATGACTAAAACTCAAATACGTTTTTCCCTATTCATAACTATGTTTTTTGAAAATCATAGTTATGAATTGACAAAACCATAACTATGATATTCCTTCCCATTCCCATCAAAATCCATATCTATTAGAAAAATATAAAAACAAAGTTCAGTTAAGACTGCGTCAAGCGCAACAAATATATAAAGATATTATTACATATTAATAGCACAATCCTTTGATTTTTAAGGATTAATATGCATAGATTTACTGTTAAAAAGGCGAGAATATATGATTCTTAACAACTTTCACAGCACGATATTTTTTAATTTATCCTAATTTTTGACGCAGTCTTAACTGAACTACAATATCTATTTTTTCATAAGATATTCGGTTAAACAGTACTTAAACGCAGATTTGTTTTTGAAGCGGATTCTGCGAAAAACGCGGATTAAAGATAAGAGTAATAGGGTAATAATAAATACAAACGATAATATATATGAAGATGAAAACAAAACTACAAGGTTTATCTTCCTTCTTTAGAATAGTACTGGTGCTTGCTGCAAATGTATACTTGTTTGCTACCTGTACGGCAGAGGCGGATAAAACAGACCGTTCGTCTACAAATGAGACGGAGAGCAGGAACAGACGTGAGGTATTACTATCTTTTAAGAACAAACTCACAGTAAAAACAACCCAATCGGAAACTAAAGCGGATACCCCTATTGCTACCGAAGCGGAGAACGAAATCGCAACACTCGATGTCTATGTATTCGGAGCGAAAGCAGAAGGCG
>UQLN01000091.1 GCA_900541965.1 uncultured Parabacteroides sp.
CCCGGAGAACCGGGTGCTGCGAAACCGTTTCCATTATAATAGGTATTGTTGCCCCATAAAGTAAGAATTTTCCCATCGTTATGGCTCAGGTTCAAACTGGATGTCCAAGTGAAATCTTTATTACGGATAATATCACCGCCGACTTCGAATTCCCATCCTTTACTTTCCATACTACCTATATTCTGCCATTGGTCTCCATTTGTGAATGGAGGCTGAGGCACTTTCACCTTATAAATGAGGTTATCAATCTTCCTGCGATAATAGTCGAACTTACCATACAGACGATTATTGAAGAAGGAATAGTCCAAACCGACATTCCATTCTTTCTTTTCTTCCCAACCCAAATTGCGGTTCACATTTTGTCCTTTACCGTAAGAATAAGCCCATTCACCATTCGGCAACATCCAGTACTGGTCGGATGATAACATATTTGCCATATAATCGGCTCCAAAGTCATTATTGCCCGTCACTCCATAGCCGAAACGTAATTTCAAATCGCTTAACCAGTCCAGGTCTTTCATGAATTTTTCATTTGAAACACGCCATCCGGCAGATACAGACCAGAAATTAGCCCACCGATGGTCTGCCGCAAACTTGGAAGAACCTTCATGGCGAATAGATGCCGCCAACATATATTTATCCTGATAAGCATAGTTCACACGAGCAAAAACAGAAAACAAACGTTCCGTGATGCTTTTATTGGAAGTCATTTTAGCTTTGCCATCACTCAAATAGGAACCTTTTTCCAAATCCCAGTACTTAACACCATCAACGGCAAAGTTTGCATTTTCCGCACTGAATTTCTCTCCATTCTTTTCAAAATAGGAATAACCGCCTACTGCATTCAGGTTATGACCACCTCTGAAATCTTTGATATATGTGGCAAACCCTTCGGAGGTAAGGTTTTCGGTTTTGTCAAATGAGAGTTTAGCCCAACCTTTACGGGAGTTATTCAATTCTTCCCGATGGTATCTTGAGCGATACTGATGTTGTTCCCACTGGCGGTTTTCATATCCGAACATCTGTTGTACAGACAAGCCGGGAACTGCTTTCACATTCAGTTTTAACGTTACTTCCGGTTTAAACCATTTATCCACTCCATTATTATCACTCAGCTTAGAATCGGCAACCACATTATAGTCCAGTGATTCGTTTAACCAGACGTTATAACCGGTTTCACTATCCGGATTATACGGTGAACGTGTCGGATTATTTCGCAATGCCTGTTGGAAATTCGGATAGTGGTTTATACGATTTGCCTGACGATAATCTGTATTCGTACGAATTTCCAACCAATCGTCAAAAAGCTTGAAGTTCGCATTCACACGGCCTCCAAAGTCTTTACGGGAATCCATAATAGCGATACCATCATTTTTTTCATAAAAGAAAGAAGAATAAATCTGTGCTTTCTCCGTACCGGCCTCAAGGGCAATATGATGTTTGTGTGAGAAATTGTCATGATTAATCATTTCATCCCACCAATCGGTATCATTCCCATAATCGGTACCTATTTTATGTTCTACATATTCACGTCCGGAAAGCATTTTCAGCCTTCCGTAATCCTGTTTTTTAGATAACTCCGTACTATACGTCATCTTAACCTTGCCATTTGTATCGGAACCACTCTTTGTCGTAATCAAAATTACCCCTGAAGCCGCACGTGTACCATAAATGGCTCCTGCCGAACCGTCTTTCAAAACATCGATAGATTTAATATCATCCTGGTTTACCGAACGAATATCTCCACCAGGGAAACCATCGATTACAACCAATGGGGCTTTACCTGCATTTATTGAGGTCATACCACGTAACTGGAAAATAGTTTCTCCATTGGCACTTCCTTTATTAATCATAACCAGTCCTCCGACTTTTCCTTGCAGAGCAGTAGAAATATCAGAACCACTTACTCCGGCCATTAAATCTTTGGAAGATATGGATGTTACAGCGCTGGTTACTTGTTTTTTGTCAAGTGAACCATAGCCGATTACCACAACTTCATCCAAAGCCTGGGAGTCTTCCACCAACTTAACATGAATAGCAGTATGGTTATTTACGGGAACTTCCTGTGTTGTATATCCGATATAAGAAATAACTAAAACGGCATTTTTAGGAACGTCCTGTAAAGTAACTTTACCATCCATATCGGTAATATTACCATTAGTAGTTCCTTTTACAATAACGTTTGCTCCAATCACCGTGCCCATATCATCGGAGACCGTAACCGTTATTGTATGTCCGGCCTGGTCTATCACTGCTTTTTCTGTCCGGTGAGCAGTTAACAATTGAGAATTATCATTTGCGGCATTCATTCCTGTAGTCAGGCTGAATAACAATCCGCAGGCTAACATAATCATTCGTGGCGTCATCTCATATCTTTTGATAAGGATGCCACAACATTTGTTTTGTTGTAAATCCATGTATTAGTTTGTAAAAGTTAAAGATTAATAGATTTAAGTCATTCCAGACCATTTGTCGCCTGTAAGGCTACAGGCTTAAAAGCTAAAGGTTAATTTCATTTTGATATCATAGGCCTTGTCTTTAAGTTATTAATATATACTGTTATTGATTTTCAATGGTATCATACAGACAATAAAATAAAAAATATTATATTTAAATACGTTCTCTATTTATTATACTATATTTAGTTATTAAGAATGGCGTAAAATTAAGTAATATATTTGAACAAAAGTGTTAATGCGTAAAAAATAAATATATTTTCAAATCATCTGTCTATTCAGCATTTATAAAATCCATTCCTATGAAGAATTAAGGGATAAAGATTATTTATCGCGTTAATATTCCAAAACAAAAACTTTAATTGAATACATTTTTATGTAATTTATCACCACCTAATAGTATTCTTTGAATTGTCAATTCAATCATTTACCACCAACGCAAATTTCACTTTATAGACTACCTTATTCTATACACATTTTGAATTATAATACCAGCAAAAAACATATATAAATTTTCGCAAGATGATTATTTTACTTCATTTGTCCTTTTTGCAGAAATTCACGTCTCTCTAAAAATAAGTAAATTCACAAACTTTTCTATTCCATCGTTGTTCTTTTCTAAAAAGGCTACTTATATTTGCATCATGAAAAAAGTCCTGTCCATATTATTTTTACTTGTACTATTTTGTGTAGGTGAAAAAGTTACATCTAATATGGATAGACATGATATCTCTAATAATCAAGAAGTTTTAGCCATTGCAAATCAGTTTCCCGGCAAACAAAAGGATATCAAGACTTTTGAACTGAACAAAAGTTCCAATTCTTCTTTATTTATATCTGCCCGTACTGTACAAAGTATGGAAATAGGAGGACGGATGTTTAAAACCACGACCCGTCAATTTGAAGTATTTCTCCTGAAAGAACAAAATATCCTTCATAAAATTTCTGAAACGTTATCTATTACTTACACCTTAAAATGTTCTTCTCTTCGCATACGTGCCGGACATTGGGTCTACGTACTGCGAAAAATTATTATTTGATCGGTATATATTGTCGGTTGTTTAGTAGCTGATAGTAATTGAATCCCCTCTGTACGAGAGGGGAACTGGAAAAAGTATGTCCTTATACATGCGCAAACTGGTTATACTTTATTTCCCTTTCATGGAGAGGGGAGCAGTTGTCTACGGCTCTAAACCATACATATTATCTATTATTTTTCAACCATTTATACTATTATCAAATAATATCAATTTAAAAGAACATGAAAACAAATAATTCTGTAAAAAAGACCTCCAATGGCATATCTGCCGGTATCGTAATTTTAGCATGCTTCGTAATTGCCGTTTGCTTTTTTGAATTCGTACTAGGCAACCCATCCAACTTTATGGATAACAATCCTGCCAATCATCCCCTACCCGGTAATTACTTCGGTACGATATATAAAGGAGGATATATCGTTCCTGTTGTTATCACATTACTGCTTACAGTTGTTACTTTAAGTATCGAACGTTCCATTGCCATCAGCAGATCTAAAGGAAAAAAGAGCCTGCTCAATTTCGTACAAACTATTAAGAAAAACCTTGAAGACGGTAATCTGGAAGCTGCACATAAAGCATGCGACGAGCAAAAAGGTTCAGTAGCCAGTGTTGTTAATGCAGCCTTAGTCCGCTATGCCGACGTTGAAAACAACCCTAACCAAACGAAAGAACAAAAGATGGTGATTATCCAAAAAGAAATCGAAGAAAGTACCGCACTCGAGCTCCCGTCAATGGAACAGAACTTACCTGTTATCGCTACAATCTCCACCCTCGGAACATTATTCGGATTGTTGGGAACCGTATTAGGTATGATCCGTTCATTTGCAGCATTGGCCAATGCGGGAGCTCCTGACTCCGTTGCCCTTTCTACAGGTATCTCGGAAGCCCTCGTTAACACTGCCTTGGGTATCGCAACCGGTGCTTTGGCTATTATCTCATACAACTATTTCACAGGAAAAATAGACAATATTACCTATGCTATCGATGAAATAGGTTTCTCTATTGTACAGACTTTTGCAGCTAAACATTAAGAAATATGCCTAAACTGTCAGTAAAACGAAAAAGTACATTCATCGACATGACGGCGATGAGTGACGTGACTGTACTGTTGCTCACTTTCTTCATGCTGACGTCTACCTTTATACAGAAAGAACCGGTAGTTGTTTCGACACCTGCCTCTGTTTCCGAAATCAAAATACCGGAAACCAACATTCTGTCTATCCTGGTAGACCCGGACGGGAAAGTATTCATGAGCCTGGATAAACAGGAAGACAAGGCAAAAGTCTTACAAATGCTGGGAAAAGATTACAACATCAATTTCACAGATAAAGAAATATACGACTTCAGCCTGCAACCTTCCTTCGGTGTTCCTATCCAGAATATGCAGGAGTTTCTGAATCTTTCTTCCGGCGAACAAGACCGTTTGCTGAAAGATTACGGTATCCCGACCGATAGCATCGACAACCAGTTTAAGCTCTGGGTACAACATGCACGCGAAATTAACAGGGATCTTGTAATAGCCATCAAAGCAGACCAGAATACTCCCTACCCGAAGATTAAGAACATTATGAATTCATTGCAGGACCTTCGTGAGAACCGGTATAATTTAATTACCACCCTCAAGAACATGCCTGACAACACTTAAAGCAAAAAGTCATGGCAGAAGTTAATACAGATAAAGGTAAAAAAGACGGAAAGAAAGGCAAACAGAAAAAGATGACCGTCCGCGTAGACTTTACGCCTATGGTGGACATGAATATGTTGCTGATTACTTTCTTTATGCTTTGTACCTCCTTGAGCAAACCCCAGACCATGGAGATAAGCATGCCGTCGAAAGACCATATCACAGAAGCCGAGCAGACCAAAGTGAAAGCCTCCAAAGCTATCACTCTCATTCTCGGTGAAGATAATAAAGTGTACTATTATTTTGGTGAACCGGATTACGAACATGTCGAGTCCCTAAAAGAGACAGACTTCTCTCCTACCGGATTACGTGATGTTTTACTCGAACGTAATTTTGATGTTGTCCAGCAAGTTAAAGAGCTTAAATTGAAAAAGCTGAACAATGAAATTTCCGAAGATGAGTTCAAAAAGCAGTCTGCTGAAATAAAAGGCTCAAAAGAGGCTCCCGTTGTCCTGATAAAAGCGACAGACGATGCTTCATACAAGAATCTTGTGGATGCACTGGATGAGATGCAGATATGTAATATCGGCAAATATGCAATCGTAGACATCACGGATGGCGACCAATTCCTGGTCGACAATTTGAAAAGCGGTGGAGAATTGTCCAAGCAAATTGCCGAACCTGGTAGCCAACCCAAAAAGAAATGATCAGTATCACTATAAAAAAGAACGGTTATGATTAAAAATATAAATCTGAATTCACCGGAGTGGTGCGATCTGATCTTTGTCGGTAAAAACAAGGAATACGGAGCCTATGTATTACGTAAAAATTCGAGCAAAAGGCATATACGCGCTTTGCTGATCGTAATAGCCGGTGCAAGTCTTATTATGGTACTACCTTATATTATTAATTCGGTAGTACCAAAAACAGAAAAGGAACAAGTATTGGAAGTTACAACACTTTCAAACCTGAAAATGGAAGTCCCGGAAGAGAACGTTGTCCGCAATATAGAGGCACCTCCTCCACCTGTCCTGAAAAGTACCATCAAGTTCACTCCGCCTGTTATTAAAGCAGACAAAGAAGTGAATGATAACGACGAAATCAAAACACAAGAAGAACTGACTACTTCGAAAATGTCCATTTCCGTTGCCGATGTAAAAGGTTCAGACAGTGACGATGCCGTAGATATTGCCGACCTGAAAGATAATAAAGAGGTTATACAGGAAGAAACAAAACCCTATACCGCAGTTGAACAGATGCCGGAATACCCCGGTGGAAATGTTGCTCTACTGAAATTCATCAGTGCTAACCTGAAATATCCGGTTATTGCTGCTGAAAACGGTATACAAGGAACTGTTGCCATCCGGTTCGTAGTAAGTGCGACCGGTGAAGTGACAGACGTAGAAATCCTGCGCTCATTAGATCCTTCATGCGACAGGGAGGCTGTACGTGTGATAAAATCTTTACCGAAATGGATGCCGGGGAAACAAAATGGCAGAGCGGTACCGGTATACTTTACTGTACCCGTCCGTTTCAGATTAGAATAAGATGGAAATGAAAGGTATAAATATAAAGCTTGTCTGGGGTATATCCATGATTGTGGTATACCTCGGCATGTCCTTCCTTCTGATTTTCACAAATTTATTTGAAGGGAACATGTCATTCACAACCAGAGTAATATGTGGAGTGTTATTTTTCTGTTATACCTTATTCAGAGGATACAGATTAATAAAATACGGTAAATAAAAACAAACACATGAGACAGTTTACTTTTATATATCTGTTTGCAGTTGTATTTCTGGCATCATGCAGCCAGAAAAAAACAGCCGGGGCAGAGGACACTCCAACCAGTGGAGTTATCGCCATTGCATCCGACGACTGCCTGGCTCCTATCATACAGGAGGAGATCAGTGTATTCGAAAGTATCTATAAAGAAGCTGGAATTGTACCTTATTTTAGCGGAGAAACAGAAACAATCAGCCGTTTGCTACATGACAGTACGCGGCTGGCTGTTACTACCCGCCAACTAAATAAGGAAGAAGTAGCATTCATGAATGCCAAGAAATTGTATCCGAAAGCAATTCAAATAGCGACCGATGCAATCGCTTTGATTGTAAATAAACAAAATGCAGACTCATTGATTGGTATTCCGGTCATAAAGGATATACTGACAGGAAAAATAAAAAACTGGAATGAAATTTCCGAAAAGAACAAATCCGGCAAAATAGAAGTAGTATTTGACAACCCCAACTCAAGTACCGTACGTTATGCCATCGACTCCATTTGCGGAGGCGAACAACTAAACGGAAGCCTTCAAGCAGCACAGAATAATTATGCGGTATTGGATTATGTGGCAATGCGGCTGGGGGCATTAGGTATCATCGGTGCTAATTGGATAAGTAATCCGATAGATTCGACCGGCCTTAGTTTCAATGATAGCATAAGGGTTATGGCTGTAAGCAAGTACCGCAATGCTACCATTAAAAACAGCTTTAAGCCTTACCAGGCTTATATGGCATTAAAAGACTATCCGATGACAAGGCCTGTATATATCATTCTATCAGATCCAAGAACAGGGCTTGCCTCGGGATTTACCTCTTTTGTTACAAGTGACCGGGGACAACGGATCATCCTGAAGTCAGGTATATTGCCCGCAACACAAGTAATCCGTCTTGTAAATGTAAGAGATCAATTATAAATCATTTAAACTAAAAGTCATGATCAGAAATTTATTAATTATCATAGCCTGTTTATTTGCATTGCCGGCGTTTGCTGATAATAAAACAGCTATCGCTTTCTATAAAACAGGCGAATCAGACATCGCCAAACAATTATTTAAAAAACAGCTGAATAGTTCTGCTACGGAAAAGGCAGAAGCTCTCTATTATTTAGGTGAAATTGCTTTTAACGCCAGTAATACATCAAAAGCTCTCGACTATTACAAACAAGGATGGGATGCTTCTCCCCAATATGCATATAACCAGGTCGGACAAGGTAAAATATTACTGAAAACCGATACGAAAGCTGCTGAAAAAGCTTTCGGTACAGCTATCAAAATAAATAAAAAGGATGCTGCCGTCTATGTTGCCATTGCAGCTGCTTATGCCGCCAATAATATGCCCGATGACACAAAGGAATCTTTAGAAGACGCAAGGAAGTTCAATACAAACGAACCTGCAATATATTTATTTGAAGGCGACCAACTGCTCGCTCAGGATAAACCCGGAGATGCTGCTGGTAAATATGAACTGGCACTTCACTTCAATCCGGACTGTTTGGAAGCATATATCAAATATGCAGATGTTTATAAAGGAGTAAGCCCTGCCCTATCCATTGAAATGCTTCAAAAAGCATTAACAAGAGATCCGAATTATCTACCGGCCTATCGTAGCCTGGGTGATATTTATTCTTTACAAGGAATGTATGCCAAAGCGATCGATGCATACAAAAAATATATGAACGGAGGACTGTACACCACAGATAATTTAATTCACTACGCTTCCGCGCTTTTCTTCAATGGCCAATATGCCGAAGCAGCCCAAATTATAGAACAAGGTAAAGCCAAAGAACCCAATAATTTTTTATTAAAGCGTCTTAGCTTTTACAACAAATATGAAACAAAAGATTATCAGCATGGCGTAAAAGAAGCCACAGAATTTTTCAATACGCCTGATGCAAAAATCATCTGGCAGGATTATCTATATTACGGCAGATTGTTAGGAGAGACAGAACAATACGACCAAGCACTGGAAGCCTTACAAAAAGCATTGGATTTATGCGAGCCGAATTCCCATCCGGAAATTTATAAAGACATAGCAGACGTGTCTACCGATAAAGGCGATTATGATAATGCGATCAAAGCATATTCCAAGTATATGGAAATCACCGGGACATCAGCAGAGGCTTCCGACTTCTATCAATTAGGTAAATATTATTATACGGCTGCTACAAAAGACAGCATTGTCGATACCGGATACCTCGGTAAAGCCGACAGCCTTTTCAATATTGTAAAAGAACGTGTGCCCAACAGTCATTTAGGAACATTATGGCAAGCACGCACTCAAGCATTAATGGACCCGGAAACCGAACAGGGACTTGCTAAACCTTATTACGAAGCATGTATCCGGATTCTTGAAAAAACTCCGGGAAAATATACAAAAGACCTAAGTGAATGTTATCGCTATTTAGGGTACTATTATTATCTGAAAGAAGATATGGATAACTCCAAATTGTACTGGAACAAAATCCTTGAAATAGACCCGGCCAACCAGACTGCTCTGGAGGCTTTGAAAAATATCAAGTAAGTTTCCATAACTTTTCCACCAATTAAAATGTTTAAAAGGAAAAAGCATAGAATGGAAACAAACTTATCAAAAGCATTACAATGGCGATATGCCGTTAAGAAATTTGATTCAAACAAAGCAATAGACCAGAAACTGGTCGATAAAATAATAGAAGCAGCATGGTTGGCTCCGACGTCATCGGGATTACAGCCCTTCCAGGTAATCGATATAACAAATCAAGCCCTGAAAGATAAAATAGTCTCCATTGCTTATAATCAGCACCAGGTTGCCGATTGTTCGCATTTATTGGTGTTTGCTGCATGGGATAACTATACTTCAGAACGAATCGACCATATTTATCATTATATTACTTCGGAAAGGGGACAAGAGGAAGACCGCTATAAACCTTATACGGACAGGTTAAAAGAGGTATATTTAAACCGGAATGCCGAATTAAATTTTGAACATGCTGCAAGACAAGCGTACATCGCATTTGCCTTTTCAATGGTTATGGCTGCCGAGCTTAAAGTGGATTGTACTCCGATGGAAGGATTCGACAATGAAGCTCTGGATACACTTTTAAAGCTAAAAGAACAGGGATTACGTAGTGTCACTATGTTACCTTTAGGCTATCGGGATGCTACAAACGATTGGTTAGTGAATCTGGAAAAGGTACGTCATCCTATATCTGAATTTTTGATTGAGATTAAATAAGAAAACTGTAAATAAAAATAAAAGGGCAGCCTTCATATGAAAGCTGCCCTTTCTTCTCCAAAACCTCTTATTATTTCTTTAGTAAGAAATTATCAATTTGTTCTACAAACTGTTCCTTTGAAAGTGCTCCCTGTGCAATCTGGGGTTTTCCATCTTTCGGAACAAACAATATAGTCGGAATGCTTTGTATGCCAAAGGCAGCAGCCAACTCTTTTTCATTATCTACATTTATTTTGTAAATAACAATATCATCCTTATATTGACCGGCAAGTTCTTTCAATATAGGAGCAACTTTCTTACAAGGCCCGCACCAATCTGCATAAAAGTCAATAATACAAGGCTTATTTCCTTCATATATCCATTGTGTCGGATTCTTTTCATAATTGAAAACCTTAGTAAGAAAATCTGCTTTATTCAAAACTACTACTTCCCCTGCTGCTACAGTTGCTTCTTCAGTTTCATTTTTATCAGGTTTTGCAGACATCGAGCAGCTGAATAAAAATAGCACAGCTACCAGCATAAATAAATTTTTTAAACTTCTCATATAATTCTTCTTACAGTTTAATTATTAGCATTTACAAAGGTAACAATTAAAAAGCACCAAACGTTCCATATCAGCTGTTAAAAGAAAAATATTACATCAAAAAGAAAAAATATGGACACACATATTTGCACAATTAAAAATATTATCTACCTTTGCACTCGCAATTGAGTAATAAACTTGATTGGACAAAACATATTGGAGAGATGGCAGAGTGGTCGATTGCGGCGGTCTTGAAAACCGTTGAACCGAGAGGTTCCTGGGGTTCGAATCCCTGTCTCTCCGCAACAAACGCTGAAAATCAGCAGATTGCAAAACAAACACCCAGTTTTACACCCAAGAA
>UQLN01000092.1 GCA_900541965.1 uncultured Parabacteroides sp.
CGTCTGTCAGGACACCTGTTTCCACATCGTAAGTAAGTGGGGTGAAATAGGTATCCGCTACCGGATTACCATCTACAGGATTAATCAGTTCCATTTGGTTGGCTATGCAATAAAGGCGGACAAACAAGCCTTTTTGCAGTTCCAGTAGTGCGGTAGTAGCAGCATTGTCCGTGCCCGGCGTAAGGTTGAGTTCCTTTGCTCCTGCCGGAAGAGCCGAGCCATCCTGCCGATAGGAGAATCGTTCGCGGAAGGTATAGGCATCGCCTTCCGCTTTGGCTCCGAACACATAGACATCGAGTGTTGCGATTTCATTCTCCGCTTCGGTAGCAATAGGAGTATCCGCTTTGGTTTCCGATTGGGGTGTTTTCACGGTGAGTTTGTTCTTAAATGAAAGAAGTACCTCGCGTTTGTTCCCGCCATCTGCTTCTCCTGTGGACGAACGGTCTGTCTTATCCACTTCTGTTGTACAGGTAGCAAGCAGGTATACGCTTGCCGCAAGTGCCAGCAGGATTCTAAAAGAGAGGGATAGACCTTGCAGTTTTGTTTTCATCTTCATATATTATCGTTTGTGTTTGTTATTACCCTGTTACCAATTATTGAGCAGTGTAACTTTTCCTTATTTAGAGAGACTATCTGAGTTCACTAAAGACTAAGTTAAGCGGAACAAATATATAAAGATATTATTACATATTAACTGTGTAATGCTTTGATTTTAAGGCTTTAATGCGTATGTGTGGACGCCTGAAAAGCCGAGAATATATGATTCTTAACAACTTTCACGGCACGATATTTTTTAATTTATCCTAATTTTTAACTTAGTCTTTAGTGAACTACCTACTCTTATTCCACCATAACTTTACCATAACAGCACAATAAACACCCGACAAATGCGTTTATATGTAAAAATCAATTACGATGGATATAACCAAAATCAGTATTATACAGTTTCTCAGTTTATGTATGTTATGTTCTACCTCAAAGGCAGAAGAAATAGATAAAACCAGATTTACTCCGCTCAACACGGCAGTCCCTTCCCTATCGATAGCCCCCGATGCACGCGGGGGAGCTATGGGAGACAACGGCACCTCTACCTTGCCGGATATAAACTCGCAGTATTGGAATGCTTCAAAATACCCGTTTATGCACAGCAAGGCAGGCATGTCCCTCTCCTATACCCCCTGGCTGCATAAGCTGATTAACGACATCGCATTGATAAACCTCTCCGGCTACTACCAAACCGGCAAGTATGAAGAACAAGCGATAAGCGCATCCCTCCGGTATTTCTCTTTGGGCAGCGTGCCTGCATACGATGGCGACATCCCCCTGTCCGTCCATCCCTATGAAATGGCTTTCGATTTCAGCTATAGCCGCAAGCTATCCCAATCTTATTCCACGGCTGTTACCTTACGCTATATCCGCTCCGATATGGGGACAGCCCCACAGGAAGCACCGTATGCCGGAAATGCTTTCTCTGCCGACATATCCGGCTATCTCCACAAATACCTGAGGATGCAAACAAAAGACGTATTGTGGACATTCGGGTTCAATCTTTCCAATATCGGGACACGTATCTCTTACGATGAAGGCAACAGCTACCACTTCCTGCCAGCCAAACTTGCCATTGGTTCCGGCCTGTCCTATCCGCTGGGCACGAGCAGCCGCCTCAGCCTGCATCTGGATGTGAGCAAATACCTTGTACCCACCGAACCTATCCGGGGTGCAAGCGAAAATGAAGCCGATTTCATCAAAAGGCAAGAGAAGTATCGCTCTATGTCGGGTATTGTTGGTATCTTTGAATCGTTTGGAGATTCTCCAGACGGATTTGCCGGAGAATTACGCGAAATAATGGTTTCATTTGGAGCGGAATACAGCTACAAGGAACAGTTTTTCATCCGTAGCGGTTACTTCTATGAGAATAAACAAATGGGAAACCGCCAATATTTCTCGGCAGGAGCAGGCTTCCGGATCAGTGCTTTTCAAATAGATGCAGCCTATCTGGTTAGTACCACCCGCAACAATCCGTTGGACCAGACTCTCCGTTTTACACTGTCATTTGATTTGGAAAGTATTAAAACTCTATTAAAATAAACAGAACGCATGGAGTCTCCTGTTAAGAAATCATCACGCATCGAGGTAGTAGATGCCTTACGAGGTTTTGCCGTAATGGCGATTATTTTAGTTCATAATCTGGAACATTTCATTTTCCCGGTCTACCCGACCGATTCACCCAATTGGTTACATATTCTGGACCTGGGCGTGTTTAATGCCACATTTGCCCTGTTTGCCGGCAAATCGTATGCCATCTTCGCTTTATTGTTCGGATTTACATTTTATATCCAAAGCAATAACCAGAAGGTGCAGGGGAAAGACTTCGGCTACCGTTTTTTATGGAGGTTGGTACTGCTGGTGGGATTTGCCACATTAAATGCGGCATTCTTCCCGGCAGGCGATGTTTTGCTACTGTTTGCCATAGTCGGATTGGTCTTGTTTATCGTCCGCAACTGGAGTGACAAGGCTGTATTGATAACGGCTATCCTGTTCCTGTTGCAACCGGTCGAGTGGTTCCATTACATTGCGAGCCTCATTAACCCGTCTTACCAACTGCCCGACTTAGGCATAGGTGCTATGTATGGCAGAGTGGCAGAATATACCAAAGCTGGGGATTTCGGCACATTTATCTTGGAAAATATCACCTACGGACAGAAAGCCAGCCTGCTGTGGGCTATCGGGGCAGGCCGCTACCTGCAAACAGCCGGGCTGTTCCTGCTGGGACTCTATATCGGAAGGAAGGAACTTTTTGTAACGTCCGAAAAGAATACGACTTTTTGGGTAAAAGCGCTTATTATCGGTGCTGTTGCTTTCGCTCCGTTATACCAGTTGAAAGAGCTGGTTATGGAGAATGATCCGTTAATCCAGAATACAGTCGGAACGGCATTCGATATGTGGCAGAAACTGGCATTTACCTTTGTGCTGGTCGCTTCATTCGTATTGCTGTACCAAAGGGAAGCATTCCGCAAAGCGGTATCTAATTTACGTTTCTACGGAAAGATGAGCCTTACCAACTATATCACGCAGTCTATTTTCGGGGCTCTCATTTATTTCCCGTTCGGGCTTTATCTGGCGCCTTATTGCGGTTATACTCTCAGTTTGCTTATCGGTTTCGCATCTTTCTTCCTGCAAATACTGTTCTGTAAATGGTGGTTGAGTAAACACAAACAAGGTCCGCTGGAAAGCATCTGGCACAAATGGACCTGGATAGGCACAACGAAATAAGATAACGATTAAATAGAAAAGCAATGAAAATACGAGTTGGCTTCGGTTATGATGTACATGCCCTGGTTCCGGACCGCGACCTGTGGCTGGGGGGTATAAAGATTGAACATACAATGGGCCTGCAAGGGCATAGTGATGCGGATGTACTAATCCATGCCATCTGCGATGCCCTGCTGGGGGCTGCAAATATGCGGGATATCGGTTATCATTTCCCTGATACCGCGGGCGAATATAAGGATATAGACAGTAAAATCCTTTTATTCGATACCATGGAACTATTACGGGATGCGGGATATACACTAAGCAATATCGATGCTACGATTGCCGCCGAACGCCCGAAACTGAATCCCCATATTCCGGAAATGAAACGGGTGTTGGCAGATGTGCTGCAAGTGGATGCCGATGATATTTCCATTAAAGCAACAACGACTGAAAAGCTTGGTTTTACCGGACGGCAGGAAGGTATCTCTGCCTATGCCGTTGTTCTGATACAGAAATAAACAGGGCTTACTCTGCCGGAGATGAGGTATCTTTTAGCTCCGGCAATGAACCATATACTTCACAGGGGATGGTAAACCAGAAGGTACTGCCCTCCCCTTCTTTCGATTCCACTCCGATTTCTCCTTTCAGGCATTCGATAATCATCTGACAGATGGACAAGCCCAGCCCGGAACCTTGGATAAAGGCGTCAAACTTGGCAAACCGTTCGAATACGTGAGGGACGTTTTCTTCGGCTATGCCTTTTCCCGTATCGGTCACATAAAAGCGCAATCCTCCTTCTATTTCTTCATATCCCATTGTAATAGAGCCTTCGTTGGTGAACTTGCAGGCATTCGTCAGGAAATTAGTAATTACCTGTATCAGCCGGTTTCTCTCGGAGTGGATGAAACAGGGCTTTGCCGGGACATTACATTTCAGAACGACATTGGGTTTTACCTTATCACTAAATACTTGAAACAGGCGGTTCAACATCTCCGTCACATCCACATAACTAAAGGTAAAGTCCAGTTTGCCCGCCTCAATCTTGGAGAGGTCGAGTATATCATTTATAAGTTGCAGCAGTAGTTCATTATTTGTCTCTATTATTTTACGGAACTCATCCCGTTCCTCGGCGGGACTATCCTCCTGAGCTATCAAATTGGAGAAACCGACGATGGCATTCAGCGGGGTCCGTATCTCATGGCTCATATTGGCAAGGAATGCAGATTTCAGGCGGTTGGCTTCTTCTATCTTCTCTTTCTCCCGTAGTTCTTCTTCCATCCTTTTACGGTTTGTGACAGTTACAGAACTTCCAACCAACATTTTAACCGAATCCCCCGGTCCTCTTTCTCCAACAATGGCATAACATTCCAACCAATCGTACAAACCGGTCTCCGGGCGGAAGAAGCGGAACTCCTCGTGCATTATATCCGTTTTCTCGGTTCTGAGCTGATGGTAAACCTTCCGCATTTTGGCTATATCATCCGGATGTATCATCCTAAAGAAGTCGTCTTCTTCCACGGTATACCGTCCGTTTTTATAAATAGTTTCCGACGCGAAAGATTCCTGGTCACAATGAATCTGCCTTTTATGTACATCCCATACCCATGCCGTTGTCCTGCTTGCCTTCAATATCAGGCGATATTTCCGGTTCAATTCTTCGGTACGTTTCGCTGCAAGATATTCTTTCTCATTCTCACGCTGTTTCAGAATAAGGAGACGCATACGAAGGAAGATAATTGAAAGCAAAAGAAAAAAGATAACGACTCCGCCGATAATGGGCATCTTATATTTCTCTATAAATGTGGGAGGCTCGTCAAAATAAACCGCACTACCGGGATAATTAGAAGGGGCTATGCCATGTGTATATAAATGCTGATAGTTCAGATAGGTTTTTGGGGTTCCTGCTATCAGGTCGCTGCAAACACACGGCCCACCTTGCAACTTTTTTTTCATAGTAGCCACTACGGTTTCATTAAAATCGTCGACAGAGATATAATGTCCGCCGGCAAAGTTCCCATTCTCCAAGCCTAAATCGACAACAAGGTAGACCGGAGGGTTCGAAAAACTGTTTGTCATCTTCTGCACATTATCCACCAGATAATGGTTCTCATCCTTTTGGGGTGTGGCATACCAGGAGTAATAAATGATACCTGTGTTCTTATTACTGTATGTAGTAAGCGTGTCCAGCAAATTCTCGGTGGAAAGTTCCGGCCATGAAAGTACATCCAGTTGTATCTTGGGAAATTCTTGTTCCAATACAGACTGTAACTCCTGACGGGTCAGGATGCTGATATAGCGGTTGTCGGCGATAAATGCCACCTTATTCAATCCGGGCTGCAACTTTTGCATCGTTTCGATTGTCTCGCGGATATACAGAGGCTGCCGAAGGGTACATACGTTATAACCATCGACAATCGTCGATGTAGGTACCATCGTTTTATCGGGGTCCAGTTTGCGCTCCACCATATCTTTTGTATTTCGTGGCACCATTCCGCGTGAATAACAGATAAGGATGGGTACATCTTTCCATTCGTTATCGAACAGCGGACGGATAAGAAGCCATGCCGGATCGCCTATACAAACAACAATTTTGGGCGGAACAGCATATTCCTCCCGCAAATAGGCCAGTTTATCCATAATCTCGGTGGTATCCTTGATAGCCGGAATTTGTAATTCCTCTCCCCTTACCAGATAGCCTTCCGCTGTAAATGTAGTGCGGATTGTCTCAAAAGTCTCATGGGTCCAGGTTTCATTAAAATTGATGGAATGGAATACAAGAATATAATCTTTGGGAGTATGCTGCTGGGCAAACAATGCCTGGCAACAACAAAATAAATGTATTAATAAGATAAATATACTACCGGACTTCCTCATACCCTATTAGATAAAGCAACAATATTCATTGAAAATCATACTGTTTCGGCAAAGATAGGTAATATTGTCTGTAATATTGTTTATCCCGCCGTTAATTTGTAGATTTGAACCCATAAAGAATAATGAATATATGAAGAATAATGACTGGAAAGACCGTCTGGGTGTGATGTATTCTACCAACCCGGATTTTCAATATAATACAGGAGACGAAGAGGAAGAAGATACCCTTCCTAAAGAAAAACAGCAATTACGTATATCCCTCGATAAACGGAACAGAGGCGGAAAAGCCGTTACTCTGGTCACCGGTTTCCGCGGAACAACCGCAGACATGGAAGCTTTGGGCAAGATGCTGAAAGTGAAATGCGGAGTCGGCGGTTCCGCCAAAGACGGCGAAATTATCGTACAAGGCGACCTTCGCCCGAAAGTATTGGAAATCCTGCAAAAAGAAGGTTACACCAAAAGCCGTATCATCTAATCGTTTATTATGCTGACTGTTTACAGAGCTTCTGCCGGAGCCGGGAAAACCCATAAGTTGACCGGCGAATATTTGACCCTGCTGTTCAACGGACCGGGAGCATTCCGCCGTATCCTTGCCGTAACCTTTACCAACAAGGCAACAGATGAGATGAAAAGCCGTATCGTAAGCGAACTTTACAACCTGGCTTCCGGAAAAAAGTCCGATTATGTGGATTTACTGCAATCCGCTTATTCCCTCACAGAAGAACAGGTAAGAAAACAGGCGGCAAAAATACTGATTGACATCCTGCATGACTATTCGGCTTTTAATATCAGCACCATAGACCGCTTCTTCCAGCAAACCATGCGTGCCTTCACCCGGGAAATCGGTTTGCAGGGTGGATATGGCATCGAGATGGACCAGGAGTTGGTCCTCACCGCCGCCATCGACAGTTTGCTGGGCGACTTGGAAAAGCCAGAAAGCAAGGAATTATTAGGATGGTTACTCCGTTTTGCTGAAGATAAGATCGAGAACGGTGGAGAATGGAATCTCCGTAAAGACATCATGGCACTCAGCCGGGAAGTTTTCAAAGAAAGCTACAAAACATTCAGTGAACAGGTAAACCGGGATATTTCCGATAAGAAAGCACTGGAAACCTATAAAAACGATTTATACGGCATTATCCGTTCAGTCGAGGCTAACGCAAAAGAATTAGGAGAACGCGGCTTAGCCGTCATGAACAAATACGGGCTGAAACAGGAAGACTTCTCCAGAGGTAATATCACCGTCTCCCTCTTTGCCAAGCTGGCACAGGGAGAAATGAAAACTCCGAATGCCACGTTTTGCAATATGGCGGACAATATCGAGGCCTGTTTCAAAAAAACAACGCCGATAGGAACCCGTCAGATTATAGGATGTGCTTTTGAAGACGGACTGAACGACTGCATCAAAAGTATCATCACCCTTTTCGGCAATCTAACGGCATACAATACGGCACGTGAAATTGTCCGTTATTACTATACCTTAGGAATCCTGACGGATGTATCCCGTCAGATTGCAGCCTACCGGGAAGAAAAGAATATCATGCTGATAGCCGATACGACCGAACTGTTGAATAAAGTAATAGGCGGTAGCGACACTCCCTTCGTTTACGAGAAGACAGGAACGCATGTAGACCATTACATGATAGACGAATTTCAGGACACCAGCGGTATGCAATGGAATAATTTCCGTCCGTTGATAGAGGAAAGCCTTTCCCATGCCCGTGCCAACCTGATTGTAGGAGATGTAAAACAGAGTATCTACCGTTTCCGCAACTCGGACTGGAAACTGCTGGACAAGCAGGTTAAGGCAGATTTCTCTGCGGAACAATTACGGGAGGATACTTTAAAAGACAACTGGCGAAGCTGCCGGCATATTGTGGAATTTAACAATGCCCTTTTTACTACTATCCCGGAGGTACTACAGGTTTTCTATAACGAAACTCTCTCTGCTTCCTCCCTGAATGAGGAACAACAAGCGGAATACTTTACCAAAATCATGTCTGCCTACGATAAAAGTTATCAGCAGGTGCCCCCGCCTTTCCAGAAAAAAGACGGGCATGTGCGAATTGAATTTTTATCCGGCGATGAAGAGAAAGACTGGAAAGATGAAGCGATGGAACGTATACCGGAAATCCTTCAACAGCTACAGGACAATGGTTACGCCCTGAAAGATATTGCCATTCTGGTACGGACAAACCAGGAAGGGGCAAAGGTTGCCGATACCTTGCTGAGTTATAAAGAAGAACATCCGTCCGAACAGTACCATTACGATATTATATCGGACGACGCACTGTTTATCAGTAGTTCAGCTGCCGTACGTTTTATTATCTCGGTATTGCGTTACCTGAAAAATCCGGAAGATATGATAAATGGGCGGATCGCTCTATACTCTTATCAGGTACTTACCGGCACCTTCGGGACGGAAGAGACTTCTTTCCCTCCGGAAATAATCCGTTCGTTGCACGCTTTGTCGCGTCAATCGCTATACGAAATTACAGAAGGATTATTCCGTTTGTTCTCTGTAAACTTCCCGGAAAACGAACAAGTATTCGTACAGGCATTTCTGGATATAGTTTCGGAATACGGCCAGAAAGAAAGTGCCGACCTCGGACGTTTCCTTAAATGGTGGGACGAAACCGGCTATAAAAAGACAATCGCAACCCCCGATGCACAGAATGCTATCCGGATTATGACGGTTCACAAATCGAAAGGACTCGGATTCAAAGCGGTTATCGTTCCTTTCGGAGATTGGGAAATAGACCATAAACCGACCAAACCGGTCATTCTCTGGTGCCATCCGGAAGAAAAGCCATTCGACCGTCTTCATCTGGTTCCTGTCCGCTACGGGCAAGGACTGGCAAACACCATTTTTGCAGAAGATTATTTCCGGGAACGGCTGCATGCTTTTATCGATAACCTGAATACATTATATGTTGCATTTACACGTGCTAAGGAAGAGCTCATCGTTTTCTCCCCACGCCCCAAAAAGATAAAAGAAGAGACCGGAGACGTCGAACGTATTTCCACACTGACTGATGCACTCTGGGCTGGCTTACATGCAACTGCCGGTACTACCCGCGACGGTGAACCGCTTATCTCTTTGCCTGACTCGTTCAATCTTGCCGACGGCATATTCGAACTGGGTAACTGGTGGCATCCTGTATCCCAAAAAGAGAATGGCGAAACAGAAGAAATCGAAATGACAAATCTGAAATCCATTTCACCGGACGACCGGTTGCGGCTTCGCTTGCATGGTAAAGGCTTCTTCTTTGATAATGAGCGCAGAAAGCACGGTACACTGATGCACGAAGTGCTAAGCCACATCCATACCCGAAAAGATATTCCCGTTTCCGTAGAAACTTATCGTCTCTCAGGTGTTATTAATAAAGAGGAGGCTGCCGAACTGAAACAAAGACTCGGCAATCTGCTGAATAACCCGGAAGTCGCACCCTGGTATAATGGCGAAGCACGCATATTAAATGAAGTGGACATCCTGTTCGGAAACGGTTTATCGAAACGTCCCGACCGGGTAATGATTACCGGAGACCGGGTCATTGTGGTTGATTATAAATTCGGAGAACATCCGGATAAACGTTATCACAGCCAGGTCAGAAATTATCTGAAACTCATTCGTCAGATGGGATACGAACAAGTGGAAGGATATCTCTGGTATGTCGAATTAGACCAAATAGAAGCGGTGAAAGGGTGATATATTTTTGTTATTCGGTAAAAATGAATATTTTTGCAAATTCTTATATTAAACATAGCAGATAAATTAAAGAATGAAAGTACATAAGGAAGGAACAGGTCTGTTGTTAACTTTATTCACAATATTCTTCATTGTGAATGTTACACTGTACCACACAATTGGTAAAAGCTGGGTATTCTATACTGTAGCTTCCATTACCACTGCCTTGTTTTTATTGGTACTTAACTTTTTCCGCAGTCCGTTCCGCCGTTTCCCTTACGACTCGGAAGGATTGGTTATTGCACCCGCCGATGGTACGATTGTAGCTATTGAAGAAGTGATGGAAAACGAAATACTGCACAAGAAATGTTTGCAGGTTTCTATTTTTATGTCTGTTTTCAACGTACATGCCAACTGGTTTCCTGTTAACGGGACGGTAAAGCATGTTTCACACCAGAACGGTCGTTTCATGGCGGCATATTTACCTAAAAGCAGTACTGAGAACGAACGTTCGGCAGTAGTTATCACTACCAAGAATGGAGTAGACGTGTTGGCACGCCAGATTGCCGGTGCCATGGCACGCCGTATCGTAACCTATGCAAAAGTCGGAGAGAAATGCCATGTTGACGAACAAATGGGTTTCATTAAATTCGGTTCGCGGGTCGATGTATATCTACCGGTAGGAACTGAAGTACTGGTTGAAATGGATCAAAAAGTTACCGGCAACCAAACACCGATAGCCCGTTTAAACAAATAATAAAAAGACGATGATTAGAAAGAGTATTCCAAATTTCATAACTTGCCTGAATCTGGTATCCGGGTGCATTGCATGTGTAATGGCACTAAAAGGCAACCTTCCCCTGGCTACCTTATGGATTATTCTTGCTGCCATATTTGATTTCTTCGACGGTTTTGCCGCCCGTATGCTAAAGGCTTATTCTCCGATAGGGGAGGAATTGGATTCGTGGGCTGACGTTGTCAGCTTT
>UQLN01000093.1 GCA_900541965.1 uncultured Parabacteroides sp.
GTTGACAGTTGACAAGTGACAGTTGACAGTTATTTCGGCTTTCAGCCGATTTGTAAATCGAGCGCGAAGCATAACTGTCAACTGTCACATGTCACTTGTCAACTGAATCGTCAACTGCTTCTTGTACTGCATCGAACACATTTCCGAATAGTTGTTCGGCAAAGAAGAATGTGGCGTTGCAAAAGAGTTTCGGGTCTTTGATTAAAGCAATTTTGTTACTCTTTCCGTTGTTTGCAATTACATCTTCTGCAGCGTATGTTTTGAATTTCTTTTCATCTTTCGGGTCATACTGATAGGTGATATTTCCCAATTCGATGGAATAACCATCCTTGTGACAGGATATTTTCATTCTGTATTTGACAATCGTCTTATCCGTGTCATTCAGCAGCAATTCAACTTTCGAACTGATTGAAATCGTCCCTTGCGATTTGTTGGAATTAAGGTTCGACATAAAAACATCTTTACCATAATTTTTCTTTGCCCATTTATTGATGATATTGAATAATGTCAATTGGTCCGTATTTTCTACTTCCACTTCATCACTATAGCAAACTTTTCCATCTTTCATAGGGGCACATACATCTACGTCCCCTTTATGTCCCTGTGCTGTCGCCAACACAGGGAACAGGATCAATAACAGGATAATTAATTTCTTCATAATTTCTTATTTTACCCAGACGTGGATTACTTCACCCATTAATGTTTTCTGTCCGTTTTCGTCTGTTTCGCCAACCTTGCGGCATTCGAAAATCATCCAGGCACTGTCTTCTCCTTGCTTGAAGAAGGATATGTTATATAGGTCATTGTTTCCTATATTCTTGTAAACCGTACTTTCCGGGTCGATAGAAATCGTGGTAACTGATTTGCCGAACATATTGCCTACACCTTTCCAGGTGGCAGCAGTTTCTTTTACGGTCTGGTATTTATCCGTAGTCACCTGCATTTTACTTTCCGGTAGCATTTGTACTAATGTGGAAGGTACTTTGTCTGCAGTAAAATTAGTATAGCCTTCTTTGCTTGCTGTTTTATTGATGTCGGGAGTCGGGCTTGCTATTGTAGCCGGCATCACTGCTGTAACTTCCTGTTTGGGCGCAACAGATACGGCTTGTACTCCTAATGCAGCGGTAGCTTCTTTAAACAAATTTTCTGCAAAATCGATCGTCTTTTTACGGAATTTGCCGTTGCCCCGATACAGTTTTGTTTTGTTTTTGTTTAAAGCATATTTGTCGGTAATCCATGTTTCTGCTGTGTATTTTTCCGGTTCGCGTTGGTAGGATACATTATATGAATAGCGGATACCGTTCATTTTCATGGAACAAAGATGGTCTTTGCATTCGATAATAACTCTGTAATCCATCAAACTGCGGTCTAATGATAAGGCGAGGTTTTGGAATACCAGATAATCTTGCCCCACGACTGCGATTTCTCCTTCTTCTTTGTTTGTATAAACAACACGTTCAACTTCTGTGTTGAAACGTGTTTGCGCCCAGTCGAGCATTATGTCGTAAATTTGGTTTTTAGAAAGTGCAGGAGCATTTATCTCTTCGCTGAACACGACTTTACCGTCTTCTTCCGGTACTGCACCAGCCAAATACTTTGAATCTTCTTGAGCCCAAAGAAGAGATGGGATAAATAGTGTTAATAATAAAAGTTGTTTCATGGTCATTATTGCTTTGTTTTTTTACGAGCAAAGATAAATAATTGTACTTGAAATAAACTAAGAGTGTGACAAATAATTAATCTAATTACTGTTGGACAAAGAAAAAAAGCCTATATTTGCACCCTGTGAAAAAATGAATAATAACATAAATATAAGATTCAAATGCAAAACAAAGGATTTGTAAAGGTCTTTGCGGTCTTACTTATGCTTGTCTGTGCGTTCTATCTGTCCTTCTCGTTTGTGACCAGATATTACAATGGAAAAGCCACTAAGTATGCGGACGGAGATCCGGCAAAAGAGAGTGCCTATTTGGACTCGCTATCTACTCAAAAGGTATGGCTGGGCTATACGCTTAAGCAGTGCCGTGAAATGGAAATTAGTTTAGGTCTTGACTTGAAGGGCGGTATGAACGTCGTTCTGGAATTGGATGTGGCTGATGTTATTCGTTCACTTTCAAATAATAACCAGGATGAAAACTTCAACAAAGCATTGGATTTAGCTTATGCTCATCAGGCCGGCAGTCAGAAAGACTTTATCGATCTGTTTGCGGAAGAGTATAAGAAGTTGGATGGCGGTGCTCGCCTATCTGCTATTTTCAGTACTTTTGAGTTGAAAGATAAAATTACTCCGCAGAGTACAGATGCACAGGTAATAGCCATTTTGAAAGAAGAGCTGAAAAGTGCAATCGATAACTCTTTTAACGTACTTCGTACTCGTATTGACCGTTTTGGTGTGGTTTCTCCTAATATCCAGCGTTTGGAAACAGCAGGTCGTATCCTGGTGGAACTTCCGGGTGTAAAAGAACCTGAACGTGTTCGTAAATTGTTACAGGGTAGCGCTAACCTGGAATTCTGGGAAACTTACAACCTCCCGGAAATTTACCAGCAGTTGGTATCTGCCGATAATATACTTGCAACAATTCTGAAATCGGAAAATCCGGCAGATTCCCTGACTGTTGTTACGGAAGAAACTGTTGCTACGACAGACTCTGCTCCTGCAAATGAAGCCGATTCTTTGTTGGCAAAGATCGGTCAGGAAAAACCGGATGCACAACTTACCCAAAATCAGGCGGAATTTGCAAAACAGCATCCCTTGTTTGCTTTGTTGCAACTTAACCAATATAATGGCCAGTTAGTTCCCACTTCTGCAATAGCTATCGCTCATACAAAAGATATTCCTAAGATTAACGAATATCTGAATATGAAGCAGGTGAAAGATGCTCTTCCTCGTAACCTGTCCCTGAAATGGGGTGTGAAGGCTATCGATGAAAAAGAGCAATTTTTCTATTTATATGCTATTAAAGTTACAAACCGTGACGGTTCACCGGCTTTAGGCGGGGATGTAGTTACTGATGCTAATGCAGACTTTGTTCAGCAGGCCGGACGTTCGGAACAGCAGGTTAGTATGGCAATGAATGCAGAAGGAGCAAAAGCATGGGCTCGTTTGACTAAAGAGAATATCGGACGCCAGATTGCAATCGTACTGGATGATATGGTTTATTCGGCTCCGAATGTAAACGATGAAATTACAGGTGGACGTTCTTCCATTACAGGTCACTTTACTCCGGAAGAAGCAAAGGACTTGGCCAACGTATTGAAGTCCGGTAAGATGGCTGCTTCCGTACATATTGTACAGGAAGATGTTGTTGGTCCGTCTCTGGGCCAGGAAGCTATCAACTCCGGTGTGATTTCATTTGCTTTGGCATTGATTCTGTTGATGTGCTACATGTGTGCATTCTATGGCATTTTACCGGGCTTGATTGCCGACGGTGCATTGCTTTTGAATATATTCTTTACGATGGGTATCCTTGCTTCTTTCCAGGCTGTGCTTACTTTGCCGGGTATTGCCGGTATGGTGCTGACCTTGGGTATGGCAGTCGATGCTAACGTATTGATATATGAACGTACAAAAGAAGAACTTCGTGCCGGCAAGTCTTTAGGCAAGGCTATTGCGGATGGTTATTCAAATGCCTTCTCTGCGATTTTCGACTCCAACCTGACTTCTATTATTACAGGTGTCGTATTGTTCTATTTCGGTACAGGTCCTATCCGTGGTTTCGCAACTACAATGATTATCGGTCTGTTCGCTTCATTCTTAACAGCTGTGTTCCTTACTCGTATTGTTTATGAAGCATTGCTGGCAAAGGATAAATTGAAGAATGTAACTTTTGTTACTCCGATTACAAAAGACTTGCTGACTAATCCGAAAATCAACTTCCTGGCTGCTCGTAAGATCGGTTATATCATTCCGGGTGTTATTATTGTGTTAGGTGCAATTTCTATGTCGACAATCGGTTTGAATAACGGTATCGACTTTACGGGTGGACGTAACTATGTGATTCGTTTTGACCATGATGTGAAGACGGATGATGTTCGCGACTTATTGGATGACCAATTGGCCGGATCGGTTAGCGTAATTCAGATTGGTACTCCGGACCAGGTCCGTGTATCGACCAACTATAAGATAGATGATGCAAATCCGGCAGTCGATCAGGAAATTGAAAACAAACTGTTTGAAGGTTTGAAGACTCAGTTGCCGGAAGGTACGACATTGGAGCAGTTTACGACCCAGTTTATCCAGAGTTCCCAGAAAGTAGGTCCGAGTATGGCGGATGATATAAAGAATAGTGCGATACTTGCCGTTGTCTTTGCAATGTTCTGTATGGCAGCCTATATTTTGCTTCGTTTCCGCGACTTCTCTTTCTCTGCCGGAGCTTTTGCTTCTGTAGCTGTGACAACGCTTTGTATCATTTCTTTCTATACCTTGCTTTGGAAGGTGTTGCCTTTCTCTATGGAGGTAGACCAGACGTTTATTGCGGCTATCCTGACGATTATCGGTTATTCTATTAATGATACGGTGGTTGTATTCGACCGTATCCGTGAAACGATAGGTTTGTATCCGAAGCGTGACCGTTACCAGGTTATTAATGACGCATTGAATTCTACCTTATCCCGTACATTTAATACATCGTTGACCACATTGGTGGTTGTATTGTGTATCTTTATCCTGGGTGGTAGTACAATCCGTAGCTTTACATTCGCTATCCTGTTGGGTATTATTGTTGGTACTTATTCTACTCTTTTCATTGCAACTCCGATTGCCTATGAATTGCAGAAGAAAAAGATTAATAAAAAAGCTGCAGCAGAGGCAGGAAAATAAGAATAAATATTCCATAAATATGAAAAAGGATATGTCAAAATTGGCATATCCTTTTTTGTTTTTGTAAGGAAAATAGTATATCTGTCTTTATGCTTCTAAACATACAAAGGAAGTTTGTTTTGGTCGCTGATTTTCATAACTTGTTGGCCTGTTAAGCCGTCTTGAGCTTACAGATTGTAAGTAACACCTTAATTGTTATATTATGGAAGTACTCCTTGATAAACAACTGCCGGCTTATCCTTCTTTTATTGCCGGAATCCGCCGTGCTCCTGACCGCGGCTATTCACTTACGCCAGCACAAACAGAAGTCGCTTTGAAGAACGCCCTTCGTTATATTCCCAAAGAACTTCATGAAACGCTTGCTCCCGAGTTTATGGAAGAACTTCTTACCCGGGGACGTATTTATGGTTATAGATATAGACCGGAAGGGGATTTGAAGGCGAAACCTATTGACGAATACAAAGGAAGTTGCATAGAGGGTAAGGCTTTTCAAGTCATGATCGATAATAATCTTTGTTTTGATATAGCCCTCTATCCATATGAGTTGGTTACTTATGGGGAAACCGGACAGGTTTGCCAGAACTGGATGCAATATCGTCTTATAAAAAAATATCTTGAAATCCTTACAAATGAACAAACGCTGGTAATTGAATCCGGTCATCCGCTCGGACTGTTCAAGTCGCGCCCGGATGCTCCCCGTGTGATTATTACAAACTCCATGATGGTAGGGATGTTCGATAATCATAAGGATTGGCACATTGCTGCCCAGATGGGAGTTGCCAATTATGGCCAGATGACAGCTGGAGGGTGGATGTATATAGGTCCCCAAGGTATCGTGCACGGAACATTTAATACTTTATTGAATGCCGGACGCAAGAAACTGGGTATACCCCAGGATAAGGATCTCCGGGGGCATTTATTTGTTTCTTCCGGATTGGGAGGTATGAGTGGTGCCCAGCCGAAGGCGGCTGTAATAGCCGGTGCTGCATGTATTATAGCAGAGGTGGATGCTTCCCGGATAGAAACCCGTTATACCCAGGGGTGGGTTCAGCATGTAACAGACAATATGGCTGAAGCTTTTCGTCTGGCGGCTGTAGCTATACAGTCAAAAGAGCCGGCATCGATAGCCTTCCATGGAAATGTGGTGGATTTGTTGGAATATGCAGAAGCACATTCCATTCCTGTTGATTTATTGAGCGACCAGACTTCATGCCATGCTGTATATGAGGGAGGATATTGTCCGGTCGGGCTCTCTTTTGAAGAACGGACAAAATTGCTATCGGATAATATGGATAAGTTTTGTGAATTGGTCGATGCTTCTTTGCAACGTCATTTTGCTGTAATTAAAAAGCTGGTGGCCCGTGGGACTTATTTCTTTGATTATGGAAACTCTTTCATGAAAGCAATCTATGATGCAGGCGTTCGTGAAATATCCCGGAATGGTGTGGATGAGAAAGACGGTTTTATTTGGCCTTCCTATGTCGAAGATATTATGGGACCGGAATTATTTGACTATGGATACGGTCCTTTCCGCTGGGTATGCCTGAGCGGCAAGCATGAAGATTTAATAAAAACAGACCATGCGGCAATGGATTGCATCGACCCGGACCGGCGTGGACAGGATATGGATAATTACAACTGGATAAGGGATGCGGAAAAAAATCAGTTGGTGGTCGGTACACAAGCGCGTATCCTGTATCAGGATGCTTTAGGGCGATTGAACATTGCACTCCGTTTTAATGAAATGGTCCGGAATAGGGAAGTCGGCCCGATTATGCTGGGGCGCGACCATCATGATGTAAGCGGTACTGATTCACCTTTCCGCGAAACCTCAAATATTTATGACGGCAGCAATGTTATGGCAGATATGGCAGTACAATGCTTTGCCGGAAATGCTGCCCGGGGAATGAGTCTGGTAGCCCTTCACAATGGAGGCGGTGTCGGAATAGGCAAAGCGATAAACGGCGGTTTCGGTATGGTATTGGACGGTAGCCGGCGGGTAGATGAAATTCTTCGTTCGGCTATGTTGTGGGACGTGATGGGAGGAGTCGCGCGCCGTTCATGGGCCCGTAATCAGAATGCTATGGAAACCAGCCATCTGTTTAATGAAAGTCATGCCGGAGATTATCATATCACAATGCCTTTCGTGCCGGAAGAAGATCTAATTAAAAAAGTAGTAAGTACCACTTTAAAACACAAAATATGAGTACCTGGAGTAAAATAATGGAATGTGTCCCTAACTTCAGTGAAGGGCGGGATCTTGAAAAAATAGAAAAGATAATTGATAAGTTCCGAGCTAAAAATGGTGTAAAGCTATTGGATTATAGTAATGACACCGACCATAATCGTTTGGTTGTAACTGTAGTCGGTGAACCTGAAGCTTTGAAGGATGCATTGCTTGAAGCAATCGGGCAAGCCGTGGAATTAATTGATTTGACGAAACATACCGGCCAGCATCCTCGTATGGGGGCTGTGGATGTGGTACCATTCATTCCGATTAGGGGATGTACGATGGAAGAGGCTGTTGCTTTATCAAAAGAAGTTGCCGGAAAGGTGGCGTCTTTATATAATCTACCTGTTTTTCTCTATGAAAAATCGGCATCTGCTCCTCATCGTGAGAATTTGGCTGCTATCCGTAAAGGAGAGTTTGAAGGGATGGCAGAGAAAATTAAATTGCCGGAATGGAAACCTGATTTTGGCCCGGCAGAACGTCACCCTACTGCAGGTACTGTGGCGATTGGTGCTCGTATGCCATTGGTTGCCTATAATGTGAATCTGGGAACGGATAATCTGGCTATAGCAGACAGTATCGCTAAGAAAATCCGTTTTATAGGAGGAGGACTCCGTTTTTGCAAAGCAATGGGGGTTGAATTGAAAGAACGTGAAATTGTGCAGGTTTCTATAAATATGACGGATTATACACGTACCGCTCTTTACCGTGCTTTTGAATTGGTACGTATTGAAGCCCGTCGTTATGGTGTACCGGTAGTGGGCAGTGAAATTGTCGGATTGGTTCCAATGGAGGCGCTTATCGATACGGCTTCCTATTATCTCGGGTTGGAGGATTTCTCATTGAATCAGGTATTGGAAGCAAGAATAATGGAATGAGTATGGAGGAAGAAAATATACTGATACGCAATGCCTCGCAAGTGGTGACCTGTTCTGGGTTTGCTGCTAAAAGAGGTGCGGAAATGTCCGAATTGAATATCATAGAGAATGGTGCCGTTTCAATAAAGGATGGTATTATAACGCATGTCGGTTCGACCGAAGAGGTCTTAAAACAGGTTAATATAGACGACTATCTGGAAATAGATGCATCGGGTCGGGCTTTGATACCGGGATTTGTAGACAGCCACACACATTTTGTTTTCGGAGGATACCGGGAGGAAGAGTTCTCCTGGCGGTTGAAAGGAGACAGCTATATGTCCATAATGGAACGTGGTGGAGGAATCCGGAGTACGGTAAAGGCAACACGGGATAGTTTTTATGATGAACTGTTTGTAAGCGGTTACGAAAGGCTGGATGAGATGATGAATATGGGCGTCACAACCGTGGAAGGGAAAAGCGGTTATGGTTTGGAACTGGCAACCGAACTTGTCCAGCTTCGGGTAATGAGTGAATTAAACGATGAACATCCGGTAGATGTCGTTTCGACTTTTCTGGGAGCGCATGCCGTTCCTGAGGAATTTGAAGGACGTGCGGATGACTATATCGATTATATAATAGAAGAGATGCTTCCGCATGTCCGCATGGAGCATTCGGTTACTTTCTGTGATGTATTTTGCGAGAAGGGTGTTTTTTCACTGGAACAAAGTGAACGCCTGTTGAGGGCGGCACGTCATCATCGTTTCAAATTAAAATTGCATGCAGACGAAATGGTTACGTTTGGCGGTGCGGAACTTGCCGCACGCTTGAAAGCCGTAAGTGCAGACCATTTGTTGCATGCTTCGGATGCCGGAATTAAGAAACTGGCTCGTTCCGGAGTGATTGCAACGTTGTTGCCACTCACGGCTTTTTCGTTGGACGAACCTTTTGCCCGTGGAAGGGAAATGATAGATGCCGGTTGTGCAGTGGCATTAGCTTCCGATTTTAATCCGGGCAGTAGCTTCAGTTGTTCTATTCCTTTGCTGTTTTCCTTGGCTTGTGTTAAGATGAAATTGACGCCGGAAGAAGCATTAACCGCATTGACTATTAATGGTGCGGCTGCTGTAGGACGTGCCAATAAGATAGGAAGCATCGATGTGGGCAAAAAAGCAGACCTGGTACTTTTGAAGTACCCTTCTTATAAATTCCTGCCGTATAATGTAGGGATGAATGCGGTAGATACGGTAATAAAAGATGGATTTGTATATTTCATTTAAATTTAAATACTATGCTTGCAGACTTGACAATCAAAGGCTTTTTAGCCGAAACAGCCGGTAGCGCCCCAGTACCCGGAGGAGGAAGTATTTCAGCTCTCAACGGCGCGATAGCAACCGCTCTGACTGAAATGGTGGCAAACCTTACAATCGGTAAAAAGAAATATGCCGAAGTCGAAGGCCAGATGAAAGTGATAGCTACTGAAGCGGCCTTAATCCGCGAGCGCCTGATTCGTGATATAGACCGCGACAGTGAAGCTTACGACCGGGTTTTTGCCGCATTTAAATTACCGAAGGATACGGACGAAGAGAAAGAAGAACGTAGCCGCGTCATACAGGATGCGACAAAAGAAGCCGCTTTAGTCCCGATGGAAGTGGCGGAAGAGGTTGCTTCCGTAATGGAAACGATTATTTATGTTGCTCATAAAGGGAACCAGAATGCAGTTACCGATGCTTGTGTAGCCATGATGGCGGCACGGACCTGCGTGTTGGGAGCGTTGCTGAATGTACGTATCAATCTTTCTTCCATTAAGGATGAAAAGTTTGTCGATAAACTGAAGACTAAAGCCGACTTTCTGGAAAGTGAGGCCATACGCATCGAACAAAAGTTACTGGATTGGGTTAAAACGGTATTATAAGTATGAGTAATGTCCATTATATAGGTTCGGAACCGCTTTCCTTTGAGAATATAGAACAGATTCTTACTGGCAATATGAAGCTGGAGATGACGCAGGAGGTGAAAGAACGCATCCAGCGTTGTCGTGATTATCTGGATCGGAAAATTGAACAACAGAATGAACCGCTCTATGGTATAACTACAGGTTTCGGTTCCTTATGTAATAAGAATATTTCACCGGATGAACTCTGTGTATTGCAGGAAAATCTGGTGAAGAGCCATGCTTGCAGTATCGGGGATGAAGTAAGCCCCGTAATTGTCCGCTTAATGATGTTATTGAAGGCGCATGCCCTTTCTTTGGGATATAGTGGTGTTCAGGTGATTACCGTACAACGTATTCTGGACTTTTTCAATAATGATGTATTGCCGATAGTCTACGACCGGGGCTCTCTCGGGGCATCGGGCGACCTGGCTCCGTTGGCAAACCTGTTCCTTCCGCTTATCGGAGTGGGCGATGTGTATTATAAAGGGAAGAAGCGGGAAGCTATTACCGTGCTGGATGAATTTGCATGGAAACCTGTGAGGTTAAAAAGTAAAGAAGGACTTGCTTTGTTGAATGGGACACAGTTTATGAGTGCAAATGGTGTCTTTGCTTTGATGCGTGCTTTCCAGATATCCAAGCGTGCGGATTTAATAGCAGCTCTTTCC
>UQLN01000094.1 GCA_900541965.1 uncultured Parabacteroides sp.
CTTCTGTCGTACAGGAGGCAAGCAGCACCGCGGCAAGCAAATACACACTTGCCGCAAGTGTCTGTACCGGTTTGTAAGAGGGACATAGATCTTGTTGTTTTGTTTTCATATCAGAGTGTATTTAGTTTATCAGTATATTTTTATACGATGACCGTATACGCCTGCATACGGTTGTCGTATGTACTCGCATATAGGTATCGTATACGCTTGCATACGGTCACCGTATGTGGACGCATACGACCCTCGTATAAAGATTAGAGTTCTTCGGGTTTATCGCCATTGCTTACTTCTCCCACATGCAGGGGATACGGAAAGCGGTTGCGGCGCACCTCTTTGAGTAGTTGTTTGCTGTTTCCGCCGTACTGTGTTGCTACCTCCAGATAGTAATCTCCGTCCGGCAATTGTGGTATGATAAAGGAGAAATTGGAAGGCTCGTTCCGTATTAATGATGTCTCTGGAACTGCGGTTTCGACTTTTGTGGAAGCGTTGATAAAAAAGAAGCCGATAGTGGTATTTCCGGTTCCGGCTATTTTAGTACGGTATCCTTCGCCTGTCAGACCGCCACCTGCTGTAATCCTGTTGTTTACGCTTCCGGTGGTGGTGTCGTTTACCTTGATAATCGTAGGCAATGCCTCCTCTACGGCACTGACGATAACGGATATGCTTTTCAAGTCATTTTTAAATTCACCGCGTGGCGAACAACGTAGGGTGGCGTTATTCAGTTCGGGGTCGAACTGTGCCTTGGGACCGATAAAGGAACCGTCCACACCAAGGGAGTTATTCGAGAACCCAAATTCTACCGTTGAGGCAGAGTAGAGTTCGTTGCGTGCCTGTGCCATTAAATCGTTGTAGGCACTTTCCAGTTCGCTG
Source organism: uncultured Parabacteroides sp. (assembly GCA_900541965.1). Classification (GTDB taxonomy): domain Bacteria; phylum Bacteroidota; class Bacteroidia; order Bacteroidales; family Tannerellaceae; genus Parabacteroides. Next base: position 871 of record UQLN01000094.1, read on the forward strand.
GCTGAAAATTTACTGCCTGCATTTGCAGCGAGACGGCAAAGGTCTTTGACTGTGCGGTTTGCAAGATAGGTTACATTGAATGTGAAATCATCTTCCCGTTCGGTTAACTTGTTTGCTACTAATTTACCAGCAATACTTCGTTTTTTGGGTTCTGTCGTTGCCATAATAATGGGTTTAATTAAGTTCCAGTGAAACTTAGATTAAAATCACCCGCTTTTAGAAATATTATGAATCGGCGAAAGCTGTTGTTTCTCTAATATTTTCAGGCTAACCGAGGTGGTTTCGCTACTATAGGCATTGAATTTTAATAGTTTACATTGTAAGAAGCCTCAAGGTTTATTCATACATTTGCTCCTATTATTAACATAGTTTCACTGGAACTATGGTGATTTGTTGTTTTAAAGATGAGTTGAATGATTAAAGAATGCCAGAACCTTTAGATGTGCCGGATATAAAACGGCAAACGGATTACACAAATGTTTTGCCATGCATTGTGTAATCCGTTTTTTATGTTGTCAGATAAGTTTATTTCTTCATTCTGCTGATTAACCGTCCTAATTCGCCAATCCACAAAACCAGCGATGTGGAACCGATTATGATGCCCCAATCTTTTAAGGAAAGAGGAATTACGCTGAACATCGGACCGCCGAATGTAACAATCAGGTATTGTCCGATTACGATAATCAGTGCCACGAACAGGAAGCTCTTGCTTTCTTTCAGGTTGGCAAAGGCTGAACGTCCTTCCATAAACGCTTTTGCGTTGAACATATTCCAGAACTGCAACATGACAAAGAAACTGAAGAACCAGGATAAATCATGCGGAGTCAAGCCGCTTTGTGCATGGAAATAGAATAGTAATCCCATCAAGACTGCGACAAAAGTAAATCCTACTCCGAATATATTGTATGCCATCGGACGTGTGATGATAAAGTCTCCGTCCTTACCGCTCCGGCGGGGTCTGTCTTTCATAACCCGTTCGTTCGGAGGAAGCGAGGCAAGTGCCCCGGCGGCAAACGTATCCATAATCAGGTTCACCCAAAGCATTTGCGTGATGGTAAGCGGCGACTCGGTACCCAACAATGAACCCATCAATACAATCAGACATGCCGCCACATTGATGGTGAGCTGGAAGAGCAGGAACTTCTGGATATTACGGTAGAGGGAACGTCCCCACATAACCGCACGGGTAATGCTGCTGAATGAGTTATCGATAATCGTAATATCACTTGCTTCTTTTGCAACTGAGGTGCCGTCGCCCATGGAAAGACCTACTTGGGCCGCTTTTAATGCCGGAGCATCGTTTGTTCCGTCGCCGGTAACAGCCACAACCGCTTCCCTCTGTTGAAGAAGCTGGACAAGGCGTTGCTTATCTGTAGGACGTGCACGGCACATGATTTTCAAATCCAGGACACGGTCCAAAGCCTCTTCGTCTGTCAAGGCTTCAAAACCGGGACCCGTGATGATATTACGGTCTGTATCTTCTGTTTTCCAGATACCGATTTGGCGTCCGATTTCCTTGGCAGTACCCGGTGTATCGCCGGTAACGATTTTTACGTCTATGCCTGCATTCAGACAGCTTTGTACGGCTGCCGGTACATCTGCACGGACTGGGTCTGAGATAGCAACAACACCCAGATAAGTCAGGTCGGTATTGTGCAGGCGCCCATTCATAAAGAATGCCATGTCTTCTCCTTCTTCTACAATCTGGTAGGCAAAGCCCAGTGTACGCATCGCCTGGTTCTGATAGTTTAGCAATTGTTGTTCTATGGCGGCTTTGCAAGCATCGACCGGTTTGTATGTATTGTCTGTGGCAACACGCTGGCTGTTGGCAAGCACGATTTCCGGCGCGCCTTTCACATACAGCACTTTTTTACCCAGCAGGGGAGATTGTACGAGTGTCGCCATATATTTGCGTTCTGTCGAGAAGGTCAACTGGTCCAGAACCGGGGCGTTTTCCCTTAAATCCAGATAGTTCTGGTGTTGGCTGTTTAGCCAGAGAAGCAGGGCGGCTTCGGTCGGGTTGCCTAAGGTCTTGACCTTCTCTTCCGAGAAGTCGAGATAGGCAGTGGAGTTGACGGAAATGCCTTCTTTTATCAGATTGCTTAATTCGTCGTCACCCAACTGCTGGTCTTTCAGGTTATAGAAGTTTGTTTCGTGTACCTGCATCTGGTTTTGTGTCAGGGTTCCGGTTTTATCCGTACAGATAACCGTTGTAGCCCCCATAGTTTCGCAGGCGTGCATTTTGCGCACCAGATTGTTGGTTTTCAGCATACGGTTCATGCTAAGGGCAAGACTCAGCGTCACACTCATAGGCAAGCCTTCCGGCACGGAAACCACAATCAGGGTAACGGCAACCATAAAGATATTCAGGATATGGGAAATCAAATCCATAACCGGCATGCCGGATGAAGTGAGCAGGAGTTTTGCCAACAGGGCGATGAATGTTACTGCTGCGATGGTATATCCGGCTCTGCTGATTATTTTTGCCAGTCCTGCCAACTGGATTTGCAGCGGGGTATCGATATTGTTATCAATTTGGGAGCCTTCATACACTTTACCGTATCCGGTGGCGTCGCCCACTTTTTCCACTTCCATGATACCGTGTCCGTCTACAACGGTTGTACCGCGCATTACGACGTTTGACGGGTAGGTTGCTTCGTTATCAAAATCAGCCTCATTTGTCGTTTTGCTGATGATGGGTTCGCCTGTCAGCGTGGATTCGTTGATTTGCAGGGAAATGGCTTCGAGTAAATGTCCGTCGGCGGGAACTTCTTCGCCGGTTTCCAGCACCACGATGTCGCCAACGACCACCTCTTTTTTGGGAACCTGGCAAATGTTGCCTTCCCGTATCACTTTGACCATTACGTCGTCGTTGACTGTGTTCAATACATCGAAGGCTTTGTTGGCTTTCATTTCAAAGAAGAAGCCCACACAGGAAGCCAGCATGATGGCAAAGAAGATACCGATAGGTTCGAGGAATGCCGTGAAGCCTTTAGCTTCCGGTCCCCAGCAATGCACGCCGGCAATTATCATGGACAGTAACCATGCAACTAATAAGATGCGAATGATAGGGTCGTCGAATTTTTCGAGGAACTGGCTCCATAAAGAGGCCTTCTTGGGAGGGGTAAGTACGTTTTCACCATACAAACGCCTGTTTTCATCCACTTGTTGTTTGGTTAGTCCCTGATACTGATGTTTTTTATCCATAAATTTATTAATCTGTTACTAAAGAATTACGGGCACAAATTACGTAAAGTCGCCCGACATATACAAATGCCGGGCGTGAATTTCCATGGATTGGCTGCGAATGGCCGGTTCTTAAGGGCGGATTACTTCCATACCCATCCGTCTTGCCGGATGTGCCAGAGGGTTCCGTCGGGTGCAGGCATACTGATTTCGTACATGGATGGAGTTGTGTACAGGCGGATTTGTTTAGCCTGTTCGGGCGTACAAATCTCCTCCGGCTTTAATTCGTTTACCGTAGTGGCATACTGTCCGAATGTTGCAGCATACAGATTCTGGCGGTAATACAGGTTGCGCAGCAGCCATTTCACTTCTTCGGCAGGGTTTGTGACGAAAGGCGTTTCGCCGGTTCCTGCCACTTTATCGGAGAATTGTACGTATCCCCAATATTCCGGCATATGGATGTTGATAACTCCGGTAGGCGCCCATACCCAGTTGTATTCGCGTATTTTATCCTCTCCCTTGATGGGAACTTTAACGTATTGCCCGTTCTGTACTTCGGTAGTCCATTGTACACGGGAGAAGTTGACGCGCATCTGTTCTCCGGCTTCCGGTTTTCCTTTCCCGCGCATTACTTCGTAGATGGCAGTCCATGGCATAAACACTTCCACACTCCATGATTTGTCGATGTCGTTCGGATTGTTGAGCGTTCCGTTTATATGGACAGCCGATTGCATTCCGGCAAGTTCCAGATTGTTCAGTACTTGTGGATTATCCCGGTACGGTCTGCTCAGGAAAAGGTCCCAATCCGTACCTTTCGCATTGATTTCGTATTCCAGATAGTTGTGCGTGTCATTGGTCGGATTCAGGAAGATTTCAAAGTCATTATCATAATAGATGACGGTATCGTGCTGCATTAATGTTGCCCATACATGCGGCTCTTCCAGAAGGGCGGCAAAGTACATTCCTTTTTCATCGTATGCCATTTTAGCCCTTGTGTTCAGGTAGGGCTTCGGACGCTTGTCGCCTTCAATGTCTACGAAGTCGCTAGTCCAGGGGATAGCGTCCCATTCTCCGGGCGACAGTATGCCGTCCACTTTAATCTGTCCCGGTGCTTTGTAGCAGACATACGTCGGAGGATTAAAGGGGAACTGTTCCGGATAACTGATTGCCTGCTCTTTCGATGCCTGCTTGTTTCCACATGAGAGCAACGTAAGTGTTGCCAACGATAAAGATAGTAAGATACTTTTGCTCATTTGTATTGCTCGATTTAGTTTGTATTCGATTCTGCGTTGTTTATGATATCCATTGCCGCATCCAGCCATAACAGCATATCTTCGGTCATGTTCTGGTTGCCGACAAGTTCTTTACTTTGTTTGTTGCCTAAGCGGACAACAACCGCGTTTTTATCGGGGATGGCAAATACATATTGCCCGTAAAGCCCCCGCATATAGGGAATATCCTGTCCTTTGTAGGTCAGTATCCAGTATTGGAAACCGTATTGGCGGTTCGGTTCGTCTGTTTTGGGATCATGCAAGCAGCTGTCCGGAGTGGTGGCCTCTTTCAGGTAGCTTTCGGAAACCAGTTGTTTGCCGTTCCAGCTTCCTTTATTTAATATCAACTGTCCGAAACGGGCAAAGTCGCGGGCATTACTGTTGAAGCAGCAATAGGCTTTTTCCATTCCGTCTTTTTTATCGAGGCTCCACAGGGCGTCTTCCTCTGCCTGCATGGGAGTCCATAGTTTCCGGGAAACGTAGGAGCAGATGTTTTCCCTGATCGCTTTCTCCACCAGGAAAGCCAGTAGTTGGGTTACACCGCTCTGGTAAATGAATTCGACTCCCGGCTCTTTGATTTCTTTCATACCGAAAGCGATTTCAGCCAGGTCGTTCCCGTAATAAAGTTTGGTAGTGGGGGAGAAGGGCGAAGCATAAGCCTCCTGAAAGTCGAATCCGGCACTCATCGTCAGCAGATGGCGGATGGTGAGCGGTTTTCCGTTGTATCCGGCAAATTCGGGGAAGAAGTCGCTGACCGGCTGGTCTACGCTCTTAATAAAACCATCGTCGATGGCACATCCGGTGGCAAGCGAAATAATGCTTTTAGCCATCGAAAACGAATTACTGTGGGAAGAGGGCGAGTAGCCGTCCCAGTATTGTTCGAAAAGAAGAACACTGTCTTTTATGATGACATAAGCAACCGTGCTGTAGTCCTCAAATCCGGAAACATACTTTTCCGGCAGGGATAATGTGTTAAAAACAGCAGCCTCTTTCCAGGGGGCAGGGTCGCCTGCTTTTACGATCCGGTTTTCAAATATCGGATATTGGTCAATCTTCGGGAATAAGTGGATTAGTGTCTGGCGAAGGTAGTAATTGGAGGGTAATGCCAGATACCCTCCAATGCAGCAAACTACCAACAGTATTGCCCATCCTGTTTTTTTCATTTATTGTTCTCCTTTTTCTTCTTCTTTGTACCAGGAAGCGTACATGTGGTAATTCTTAGCAATCTTCTGGTTGATTTCCTTCGCTTGTTCCGGGTCTACCTTCTTTACGAATTTAGCAGGAACGCCGGCATAGATACTGCCCGGTTCCACAATTGTTTTGCTAAGTACCACAGAGCCGGCGGCCACGATGGCACCTTCTCCGATGACTGCATGGTCCAATACAACCGAGCCCATACCGATTAAAGCGCCGTTGCATATTTTAGCGCCGTGAATCGTTACGTTATGACCTACGGAAACGTCATCGCCAATCTCGATGGTCGACTTTTCGTATAAAGTATGTAATACGGAACCGTCTTGTATGTTTACTCCGTTACCGATACGGATGGAGTTTACATCACCGCGCAGCACGGTTCCGAACCAAATACTGCAACCCTCTCCAATTTCAACATCTCCAATGATGCAGGCATTGTCTGCCAGGAATGTGTCTTTACCGATTTTCGGGGTAAAGCCTCTTACTGATTTTATTATTGCCATAGTTTTATAGTTGACAAGTGACAGTTGGCAGTTGACAGTTAAAAACAGCTTTGAAACTGTCAACTGTCACTTGTCAACTGTCAACTGTTTAGATTTCTGCTGTTTTATGTTTTAACCACGCTTTTTCCTCTTCATCGAGGTATGGGCTTAGTTTTTCGTATACCATTTGATGATATTTGTTCAACCAGGCAAGTTCGCGAACTGAAAGCATGGAGGCGATAACCAGACTGGTGTCGATATAACAAAGCGTGATTGTTTCGAAACTGAGGAATTTACCGAATTCGGTTTCGCTGTCTTCACGTACAACAATCATGTTTTCGGTACGGATACCGTATTCTCCGGCGCGATACATGGCCGGTTCGTCACTCATCACCATTCCGGGTTTCAGTACAACCGGATTCTCTTCCATTCGGATACTTTGCGGGCCTTCATGTACATTCAGGCAATGCCCGATACCGTGGCAGGTTCCGTGCAAATAGTTGATACCGGCATCCCATAAGGCTTTCCGTGCAAAAGCATCAATCAGGCAACCACGTATTCCGGCAGGGAATTTGCATTTGGCAATGCTGATCGTTCCTTTCAGGGCACGGGTGAAATCCTTTTTCATCTGTTCAGTCGGTTCGCCGAGGGCAATTGTACGGGTTACGTCGGTGGTTCCGTCCATGTATTGGGCACCGGAGTCTAACAGGTAAAGGCTTTCGCGTTTCAGTTCGGTGTCGGTTTCCGGTGTAGGACTGTAGTGAACCACAGCGGCATTCGGTCCGTAGCTGGATATGCTGCCGAAACTGTTCATGATATATAAAGGCTGTTCGGCACGCAGTTCCGTTAATTTGAAGGCTGCGCTAAGCTCTGTGACTTTTTCGCCGGCTGCCAGTTCCTTTTCCAGCCAGTAGAAGAACTTAGTCAGGGCTACTCCGTCTTTCTCCACTGCATTCCGGAAACCTTTGATTTCGGTTTCGTTTTTAATACTCTTCAGATGATTTGCCGGAGAAATATCTTCAATCACCGTACAACTTGCCGGGAGGGCATTGTAGATGGCCACATTCGTTTTGTTTCCATCAAGGAATACGACAGTATCTTCCGGCAGGCGGGAGAGGTAAGTATATATCATGGAATAGTCTGCCAGTTTCACACCTTCGTGTTTCAGACGTTCGATAACTTCTGTCGTCAACTTTTTAGGATTGATGAAGAGCACGCTTTCTTTTTCGGAAATGAAGGCATAGCTGATAACAACCGGATTGTAAGTTACATCCGTGCCACGTATATTGAATGTCCATGCAACTTCATCCAATGCGGAGAGGACAGTGCAATCGGCTCCGGCTTCGTGTACTTTGTCGTTGATGGCAATCAGTTTGTCTTCTGTGGATTGCCCGCTCAATTCGACTGGCATTTCAAATAGCGGGGCATCGGGGATTGCAGGACGGTCTTTCCAAATCGGATCAATCAGGCTGAGGTCCGTTTTCAGCAGGATGCCTTTTTTCTTTAATTTGAGTTTAAGCACACGTGCATCGGCTGCGCTGTAAGTTTCACCGTTTAATCCTACGGTCTGTCCTTCGCTCAGTTCATGGAGCAAAAAATCCGGGATGGTCGGGGTTTCCGGTAATATTTTATATAATTCGATACCGCTTCCTTCCAACTGGCTTGCCGCTTGCAGGAAGTAACGGGAGTCTGTCCATAACCCGGCTTTGTTGGCTGTGATAACAACTGTCCCTGCCGAACCGTTGAAACCGGAAATCCATTCGCGGTATTTCCAGCAATCGGCGGGATACTCGCTCATATGAGGATCGGAAGTCGGGATGATGTAGGCATCGATGTTCTGCTTTGCCATTTCTTCCCGTAGCGCTATAATTCTTTCAGAAATGTTCGTTTTCATTGTATTCTGTTTTTTAGTCAACGTTACTTTGCAAAAATAGTAAATATCGATTAGGATTAATGCTTGTTTAAATATTATTTGTCATCCGTATCCAGTACAAAAACAACGAAAGTACAACTTGGAAATGCTTTGCTAAGTATTCTCTTGTATAAGTATGATTTTTCCGGTTCATAGTTATGAATTAGAAAAAACATAGTTATGAATCGGGAAAATCATACTTATGAGGGGGTAAAGGCATTAGGAACTTAATTTGTTTTTGACTCTCTGGATTTTGCGATGTATAATATATTAATGTACTTGTGCTGCCAACCGGGGAATGTTATTATTTTTGCAATCGCTTATTATAGTTGAAACATGCATGACAAATGAATCATATAACCTCTTTGAAAACAGTCCGTCTGAGTGACGATGCTGATGCTGTAATTATTTTGGACCAGACTCAGTTACCGGGTAAGGAAGAGTATGTAAAACTTTTTACACCGGAAGATGTGTGGGATGCCATCTATAAATTAAAGGTACGTGGAGCACCAGCTATCGGGATTGCTGCGGCTTATGGCATTTATATAGGCTGCCGAGGGATAGAAACAGATTCGGTTATTGATTTTCAGAAAGAATTTGGTCGGATAAAAGCATATCTTGCAGGTGCACGTCCGACGGCAGTAAATCTTGTTGCTTCTTTAAACCGGATGGAACATGTGCTGATAACTCATCAGCAGGAAAACGTTGCACAGATAAAAGAACTGTTGCGAAAGGAGTCGGAAGCTATTCGAGAGGAAGATGCCGTAGCTTGTCGTCGGATAGGGGAGTATTGTCTTTCATTGTTGAAGCCTGGCATTGGGATTTTGACTCATTGCAATGCCGGTCATCTAGCTGTGTCGGAATATGGCACAGCATTGGCTCCGGTTTATTTGGGAGAAGAGAGAGGGTATCATTTTAAAGTGTTTGCAGATGAAACCCGCCCGTTGTTGCAAGGAGCCCGCCTGACGGCTTATGAATTAAATAAAGCCGGAGTGGATGTGACTTTGATTTGTGATAATATGGCCTCGTCCGTTATGCAGAAAGGATGGGTTCAGGCTGTTGTGGTAGGCTGTGACCGGATTGCAGCAAATGGGGATGTAGCGAATAAGATTGGAACTTCAGGTGTCGCTATTCTGGCTCGTCATTACAGAATTCCTTTTTACGTATTGGGACCCACATCAACTATAGACATGAAATGTCCTGACGGAAATTCTATTGTAATAGAAGAACGTAATCCGGATGAGGTTACAAAGCAGTGGTATACCCAAAGAATGGCTCCGGAAGGAATAAATGTATATAATCCTGCATTTGATGTAACATCTCATGAGCTAATTACGGCAATCATCACAGAAAAAGGCATCCATTATCCTCCGTATGAAGAGAGTCTGCCGGGAAGAGTTTGAGTCACAAGCTAAAAAAAAGCCGGAAAGTTTTGCTAATAACGAAACAATCAGTAATTTTGCTGCCCAATTTGTGGATATAGTAATTAAACAATAATAATAAATTAAATTATGATCGTAGTTCCATTAAAAGAAGGCGAAAACATTGAAAAAGCGCTGAAGAAATTCAAAAGAAAGTTTGA
>UQLN01000095.1 GCA_900541965.1 uncultured Parabacteroides sp.
CCCCTCCGGTCAGGACATAATCTCCTACCGATATTTCTTTCGTAATCAAATGCTCGCGGATACGATAGTCGATTCCTTTATAATGTCCGCAAAGAATAATCATATTATTCAATAAAGACATACTGTTTGCCATTGGCTGGTTGAATGTTTCGCCATCCGGTGAGGTATATATGACTTCATCATATTCCCGCTCACTTTTTAAAACAGAGATAGCACGGTCTATCGGTTCGATTTGCATCACCATTCCGGCTTCCCCTCCAAATGGGTAATCATCCACGCGACGCCATTTATTAGTCGTGTAATCACGTAAGTTGTGCAGGTGAATTTCTGCAAGTCCTTTATCCTGTGCTCTTTTTACAATAGAACAGTTCACCATTCCTTCGATCATTTCCGGGAGTACGGTAAGAATATCTATGCGCATAAGGTTGTCTTTGTATTATATTTGTTACAAAAGTACATGAAATAATCAATTAAGTAAATTACTATTTATACTTTTGTCGCTAATAGCAATGATTGTTAATCTTTTTGGACGACTCATCGGGTAAATTCGGGTCGCATCAGGGATAAATAACAAATCTTTTATGAATACATACCGGAAAAACAAATACTATCCAATGTTTTTGGGTGGAATAATAATACTCGTATCTATTATTGCCATATATAAAATATGTGCGGGAGACGGGGCTATTGTATTTATTGATGATACAGTAACGGACGGGGAAGATAGTACGGAGTTGGTTTTAAAAGATATGAAACTACGTGATTCCGAAGAATATAAAAGCTGGAAACATACCACCGATACAAGCTTCAGTAGTTTATATAATGGCAACCGGGCTGTCGATGTACTGGCTTCCCGCCCTGATATGGTTATTTTATGGGCAGGCTATTCTTTTTCCAAAAGTTATTATACCCCAAGAGGGCATATGTATACGGTAGATGATTTTCGTCAAAGTCTTCGGAGTGGTGCTCCTATGGGAAAGGGGGAAGGTATGCAACCTGCCGCTTGTTGGGCATGCAAAAGCCAAGATGTGGTTTTAGTGGCAGAGAAAGTCGGATTTCCAGCTTTCTATCAACAGAAATGGTCTTATTGGGGAAGTGAAATTGTAAATCCTGTTGCCTGTTCGGATTGCCACGACCCGGAAAGTATGGACTTATACATTACGCGTCCTTTCTTTGCAGAGGCTTATCAACGGTCTGGTCGCCAATTGGAGGATGCTTCGGAGCAGGATATGCGTTCATTGGTGTGTGCCCAGTGTCATTCGGAATATTATATGGATGAAAAGAATAAAGCAGTTGTTTTTCCCTGGAACAACGGGTATTCTATGGAGGGCATGGAAACTTATTATGATAGCATTGAGTTTTCGGATTATACGCATAAGTTGAGCCGTGCTCCTCTGCTGAAAGCACAGCATCCGGATTTTGAACTTGCCCAAATGGGAATTCATGCGCAACGTGGTGTTTCATGCGGGGAATGCCATATGCCTTATATGGGAGAAGATGTGAAGCAGTATAATAACCATCATATACAAAGTCCTTTAGCAATGATTGACCAGACATGCCGGTCATGCCATCGTGAAAATGAGGAAACCTTGTACCAGAATGTATATGACCGGCAGAACAAGGTTATGGAAGTGCGTAATCGTTTGGAAGATGAGTTAACCCGGGCACATATCGAAGCTAAATTTGCCTGGGACAGAGGTGCTACGGAGAGACAGATGAAGGGCGTTTTGAAATTACTCCGCCAGGCACAATGGCGTTGGGATTTTGGAGTGGCTTCGCATGGAGCGGCATTTCATGCTCCGCAGGAAGTTCAACGCATATTGGGATGCGGGTTGGATAAGGCGATGCAGGCTCGTATCGCTATATTGAAAGTACTTGTGGGGTTAGGCTATACAGGAGATGTCCCCATGCCCGATATTTCAACAAAAGAGAAAGCACAGAAATATATCGGATTGAATATGGCAGAAGAAAATATGTCTAAAGAGAAATTTTTGAAAACCGTTCTTCCCGAATGGATTGAGGAAGCAAAAGCAAATAATCGCCTGCTTAAACAATAATTATCATTAATTACTGCAGATTTGTACCAGGTTTGCATCATAAGGTAAAACAATGGTGAACTTACTGCCTTTCCCGACTTCCGATTCCAGATGAATGCTACCGTTAAATGTTTTGATAATGCTTTGGCTGATTGCTAACCCCAAGCCTGTTCCCTGGGCAAATTCATCCAGTTTCTGGAAACGTTCGAATACCTGTTGTATTTTGTCGGCAGGGATTCCTTTCCCGGTATCTGTTACCGAAATATGAATAGACCGATTGTCGTCGCTATATTGGTATTTTAGTTCTATATAACCTTCGGAGGTGAATTTTGTTGCGTTATTGATAAAGTTCGTTATCACTTGTGTGAGACGTAGGCGGTCTGTATGTATGATGGCAGGATTGTCGGGAACTTGCTTACGCAGTTCTACATTTTGGGGCATTAATACTTTATGTGTATTGAATATATCATTAATCAATTGATTTAAATTACAATCTTCATATGTAAAGGAAATTCTTCCGGACTCGATACGTGATAAATCAAGAATGTCGTTAATCAATTTGAGTAGTAAGACACTGTTTTTATTAATCAATTCGCTGAATTCGGTTTTTTCTTCATTTTCCAAATCAGTATTAGAGCCTAATAACTGGGAGAAGCCAACAATGGCATTTAGTGGCGTACGGATTTCATGGCTCATATTAGCCAGGAAAACAGATTTCATTTTATCGGATTCTTCGGCCTTCTTCCGGGCTTCCATTAATTTTATCTCCGTCTCTTTAATTTGTTGAATATTCAGACAGAGGCCGTTTACCTCAACCGATTCCGTGTTTTTTGTAGATGCCTGTTTGTGTGTATTCTGCGCATAACGGAATTCCCACCATTGATACCCTTTTCCATTGAAATCATACCGTCTGGTGGTGATTTGCCTGGAAGAGAAGCCATGGTCCAGCTTGTATTTGTTTAAAATGAAATTTTCCTGTTCATCCGGGTGAATGGCATTTTGGAAATGGGCGGCACTGATTGGTTTTTCCGGCATATCCAGATAATGGTAAAACTCTTTATCAAATTCAAAAATACCGTCTTTGTAGCGGAAAGTAAAGATATTGCCGCTCTCTAACGCAAAAGAGAGAAATTCTTTTTCCCGTTTTAAGGTCTCTTGTGCTTCTTTTTTACGTGCTGTTTCCCTTTTATATTGCATTCTTTGATAGAAAAGAATAATTGATATAGAAATAATAAAGAGAACGCCGGTAAATAGAAGAAGAGTCTGGTAACGGACATAGAAAGGCATATTTACAAATAAAGAACCTGCTGGCAACAAGCTTGTGTTAATATTCCATTGCTCAAGTGCTTTATAATCGAAAATATACCTTTTGTCTGTTTCCATTACCTGTGGAAAATTGGATACCGGCATCCCGTTCAATATATCAGCCACGCGATTGGCTGCTCTTGTTGTTTCTTCCTGAATCGGGGAGACATATCCTCCGACTATTCCATTGTTGTAGCCTATCATTTCATTTACAACGGAGAAGCCGGGAAATGAACCGAAATGTCCTAAAGAAATGGACAAATAATTTCTTTTTGTTGCCAGGTAGGCTTTGTTGTAGTAGTTTTCTACGAACCCTCTCATTAACGGCCGGGTCAATTTACCGTTTAATGTACTTATATACATATCATCCGGTTTAATCTTTTTGTCTTTAGATAAAGAAAGTGCTCTTTTCCCGGATATGCGTATTCCGTCGAGGGAAGATATATCGTTTATTTTACAGATATTTTTTATCTGTTCATCCATATCGGCAAGAATCTCTTTGTCTTCGAACGTATCATCCGATACTCTTATAACGATACATTTGCCTAAAAGCTGTTCTATCAGTTTGATGTTTGTTTTATAATCCGGTTTGTCGTAAAAGCCCGTTAAATTCGGGTAGTTGCGGATGAAGGACAAATTCGGATAGTTTACACCCATAAAAACAGTTGGGATAGTTTTTATCCACGTATGTTTGCATGTAAGGAATATATTTAAAGCTTTGTCGTTATTAATTAGTATGACATCCGGTTTCCAATCGGAAAGTTCTGTCATTTTCCTGAACAGTTCCAGCCTGGCTTTTTTCTCTGAGGTTTGCCCGGAATTCAGATAGATAGAATAAACTTCAGCCTGTATTTTTCTTTTTTCCAGTTGTTGGGCTAATGTTTGTTTAATATCCTTGTATGCAGGAAAGTTTGCTTCATAAGACTGAATGACCAGTATATGCTTTTTAGGAGTATTTTGCGAGCAGGAAACGGAGAAAAGGCAAAATACGATAAATAGTATCAGATGTTGTGCCGGCAGAGTCTTGTTGAACATAGAGTTATTATTAAAAAATACTTAAGTCCGGAGGTTATCCCTTAATCAACCTGCCAGGGCATAATAGTCGACTAAATTATATGATTTTTTTTAGTTAAACAAATAAAAGATGAAAAATGAGTTTTGGGGGTAAAACATATATCTTTTGAATTATTATTTGTACTTTTGCCCGTCAAATTACGTTAGGATGAGGTTGTTCTGCACAACCTTGATATTATTTGAAAGAATAAATTTTATAACAATGAATATATCTTACAACTGGCTGAAAGATTATCTTGATTTTGATTTACAGCCTGAAGAAGTATCAGCGGCATTGACTTCCATCGGATTGGAAACAGGAGGAGTGGAAGAAGTTCAAACTATCAAAGGCGGACTGGAAGGTTTGGTTATCGGTGAAGTTCTTACTTGTGTGGAACATCCTAATTCCGACCATCTTCATATTACAACTGTCAATGTAGGAGGCGACGGACCTTTGCAGATTGTATGCGGCGCCCCGAATGTGGCTGCCGGCCAGAAAGTGGTTGTTGCTGTGAACGGCACGAAACTGTATGATGGCGATGAGGTTTTTACCATCAAACGTTCAAAGATACGCGGTGTAGAATCTAACGGTATGATTTGTGCGGAAGATGAAATCGGTATCGGAACAGACCATGCCGGTATTATTGTTCTTCCGGCTGATGCGGTTGTAGGCACTCCTGCCAAAGAATATTATAATGTAAAAAGCGATTATGTATTGGAGGTGGATATCACTCCGAACCGTGTGGATGCCACTTCCCATTTCGGTGTGGCTCGTGATCTGGCTGCTTACTTGAAACAAAACGGTAAGCCGGCAGAACTGAAACGTCCTTCTGTGGATGCTTTCAAAATTGATGATGACACACCTGCCATTGAAGTAATCGTAGAAAATACGGAAGCTTGCCCGCGTTATTCCGGCGTGACTATCAAAGGGGTAACGATTAAGGAAAGTCCGGAGTGGTTGAAGAACCGTTTGAATGCTATCGGTTTGCGTCCTATCAATAATGTAGTGGATGTTACCAATTATGTATTGCATGAACTCGGGCAACCCTTGCACTCGTTCGATGCAGGCAAGGTGACAGGAAATAAAGTAATTGTAAAGACACAACCTGAAGGAACAAAGTTCGTAACGTTGGATGGTGTGGAACGTACTTTGACCGACCGCGACCTGATGATTTGTAATACGGAAAACGCTATGTGTATAGGTGGCGTATTCGGCGGTTTGGATTCCGGTGTTACCGAACAGACTACGGATGTATTCCTCGAATCGGCTTGTTTCCATCCTACATGGATACGTAAAACAGCCCGTCGTTTCGGATTGAATACAGATGCTTCTTTCCGCTTTGAACGTGGTCTGGATGCAAATCAGACTGTTTACGTGCTGAAACGTGCTGCCTTATTGATACAGGAAGTGGCAGGTGGTAAGATTACAGGTTCTATTCAGGATGTTTATCCTTCTCCTGTAGCTCCTTACACTGTAGAGTTGACATATAAGAAAATTAATACATTGATAGGCAAGGTTATTCCTGCGGAAACAGTGAAAAGTATTCTTGCCAGTCTGGAAATGGAAATCATTTCCGAAAATGAAGAAGGCCTGACTGTCCATGTGCCTGTTTATCGCATAGACGTACAGCGTGATGTGGATGTAATTGAAGATATCCTGCGTATTTACGGTTATAATAATGTGGAATTCAGTGAAAATGTGAAATCGAATCTGAGTTACCAGGCTCCGGCTGACCGTAGCTATAAGCTGCAAAATCTTATTTCCGAGCAATTATGTGGTTGTGGCTTCAATGAGATTCTGAATAATTCGTTGACCCGTTCTGCTTATTACGACGAACTGTCTACCTATCCGGTATCCCATTGCGTTATGCTGATGAATCCGTTGAGTGCGGATTTGAACGGTATGCGTCAGACATTGCTGTTTGGCGGTCTGGAAAGTGTAGAACACAATATCAAACGTAAGAATGGCAATATCCGTTTCTTCGAATTTGGTAATTGCTATGATTATAATGCCGACAATAAGAAAGACGGTGAGACATTGGCCGCATTCACTGAAAATTATCATTTAGGATTGTGGGTGACAGGAAACCGTGTGGAAAACAACTGGGCACACCCGAATGAAAAGTCATCCGTATATGAATTGAAAGCATATGTGGAGAATATTCTGGTTCGTTTGGGCGTAGATATGAAGAATGTAATTTTCGGGAACCTGGCTAACGATATTTATTCGGCAGGTTTAAGCATTACTACTACATCCGGTCGCCAGTTAGGTACATTAGGTATCGTGAGCCCTAAGATTTGTAAAGCAATGGACATTGATACGGAAGTGTATTATGCCGAACTGTCCTGGACTTTGTTGATGAAGGAAACCCGGAAGAGCAAGGTTACTTTTGCTGAAATCTCCAAATTCCCTGCTGTAAAAAGAGACTTGGCTTTATTGTTGGACAAGAGCGTTCAGTTTGCCGAAATCGAAAAGATTGCTGCCGAGAGCGAACGTAAGTTGTTGCAGGGTGTTTCCCTGTTCGATGTTTACGAAGGCAAGAACCTGCCTGCCAGTAAAAAGTCGTACGCTGTCAGCTTCTTCCTGCAGGATAAGGAAAAAACATTGAACGACAAGCAGATTGATGCAATTATGAAGAAAATCCAGACTAATCTGGAACAGAAACTGGGTGCACAATTAAGATAATAATCAAATTAAATATAATAGAATAACAATATGGGAAGAGCGTTTGAATTCCGTAAAGCAAGAAAGTTTAAACGTTGGGGCAACATGGCCCGCGTGTTTACTAAGTTAGGAAAAGAAATTACAATAGCAGCTAAGGCTGGTGGCCCAGATCCGGAAAACAACCCTCATTTGCGTGCATTGATGCAGAATGCAAAGAAGGAGAATATGCCGAAGGAAAACGTGGAACGTGCTATCAAGCGTGCGGTTGAAAAGGACTTCTCCGGTTATAAGGAAATGACTTACGAAGGATACGGGCCTTTTGGTATTGCTATCTTTGTGGAAACAGCAACAGACAATACAACCCGTACAGTAGCCAATGTACGCAGCTATTTTAATAAACATGGCGGTTCACTGGGTACAAGCGGTAGCCTTGAATTTCTATTCGACCACAAGTGTGTATTTCATATCGTTAAGAAAGAGGATATGTCTCTTGAAGACCTCGAATTGGAATTAATCGACTATGGAGTGGACGAATTGGATGAAGATGAAGGCGAAGTTGTAATTTATGGTGAATTTTCCCAGAATTCAGCTATCCAGAAATATCTGGAAGAAAACGGCTTCGAGATTGCCAGCAGTGAATTTGTCCGTATCCCGAACGACTTGAAGGAAGTGACTCCCGAACAGCGTGAAGCCATCGAAAAGCTGATTGAAAAGTTGGAAGAAGATGACGATGTTCAGAACGTATTCCACAATATGAAGGAAGACGAAAGCGCAGACGAGGAATAAAAAGCTTTTACAAATAAAAAACGGTATAAATCTGGTGTGAATCCGGATTTATACCGTTTTTTTTGTGAAGCATTAACAGATACGCTACATTTCTTCATTTCATAAGCTAATCTGATATTGTATCTACCGTTGGATAAAACGTGGGAAAGAATATGGCGAATCCGGATTGTCGGATAAGTCAGAACTTCTCCTTAGGCTGACACATTTAAAGTTACGTTTTTAGATAATTACTTTATTTATATGTGCGGTATATTCCTTATGGTAATTGTCTATGCGTTCTTTGGTAGCATTCTTTTCCAGGTCATGAAAATGAAAACCCTCTATCCGCTTCATTCCCACGAATTGGTTCATTTTGTGGAATCCGAACAATACACCTTCATCCACCGTATGGCGGTCGAAAAATTCACCTTCCAACGTAAAGGCTGTTTGTGGGGCGTTCCAAGAGGTGGTCACCATGTAACGCTTGCCTTGCATCAGGCCTCCGGTACCATAGTTTACGTCCGGATTTTTGTGGCTTCTTCCATCATTCAGGTAAATGCCGTTCTTGTGTCCGGCTGTAAATACCTCGTCGATGTATCGCTTCACTCCGTTGGGGAGTTGCATCCACCATATCGGAGTGTGGTAGATGATAATATCAGCCCATTTGAAATTTTCCACTTCTGCCATCGGGTCGAAACGATCGTTGATATTGGTTACCCTGTACTTGAAGTTTTTTTCTTTCATCACTTCGATTGTCCAGCCGGTCAGGGTATTGTTGAACATTCCTCCCGAATGGGCGAAAGTCTGTCCTCCGTTTATTATAAATACATTCATATACTTTTTCTTTTAAATTATTACGACAAAGATAATTGCTATATTTGTAACATAAAAATAGTTTAAATGATAGAAGTGTATTATAAAAATAATAGATATGAGATGGAATCTGGAATGGCTGCGTACCTTTAAAGCCATATATGAGACCGGAACTTTAACAGCCGCAGCCCAGGAATTGTTCATTTCCCAGCCGGGAGTCAGCCTGCACCTGAACTCTCTGGAGGCTTATACCGGCTATAAGTTGTTTGACAGGGCGGCCAAAAAGATGACACCCACTGAAAAAGGGAAGATACTTTATAACTTTGTAGTCACCCCGTTGGAAAAACTGGAAAAGGGTGAAAAGCATTTTCACAAGCGGTCGCAGCAAGAACGGAGTACTATTAGCGTAGGCATGTGCTTCGAGACGTTCCAATATACCTTGGAGAAGTACATACCCACCTTACCCTTCAACCTGATTATCAAGTTTGGGGAATATCCCCAGATGTTACAGGACTTGGACAATGGTCTGTTGGATCTTATTATAACTCCGCACAAAGGTACGCAGCAGAATATTGAATACAAGGATTTTGCCAAAGAACGAATCGTACTGGTCACGGGAGTAAATACGGATATTGCTCAACTGCAGCTTTATCTGGAGAATAACCGGCTGAAGGATGCTGTAGGCTTTCTCAAACAAGCGTTGTGGTATAGTACTTCCGCCGACATGGACCACTTGCTGAATTTCTGGAGAAGGCATTTTGGGGAACATCCGGACTTCAGTCCCAATTACATCGTGCCTAACATCAGTTCTATTATCCGTTGCTTGAGCGAGGGCGATGGTTTTTCTGTCGTGCCTGATTTTCTGTGCAAAGAGGCGATTCATGCCAATAAGATAAAACTGGTGTGGGAAGGTAGTACGCCATTGGAAAACACGCTCTATTTCGGAACAAGGAAAAAGACGATTTACCAACAAGAGGTGAAGCTATTGGAAAATCTCTTTATTAAAGAATGGGGAAGTAAATAGGAGATTCTTTTTGCCGCAAGAATTCTATCTTTATGTCAAACTGTAGAGTAATTGTAGAAAACAGAAGACGCCATCTGTTTGGATTTGTTGTTCGATGGCGTGTCCTGCTGTCATATATGAGCGAAGTAGTTTTTTTATTCCCGGATACACCGAACAGAATATCCGCGTGCCCTGAAGTCAGGTCTGAAACCTGCGTTTTCATTCTTGAACTCCATAAAGTTGGCATCTGTATTGTAAACCGATGACGACCAGCAGCCGCCACTAGTACCCTGATTAAGAGACAGACCGTCAACACGGTTGCGACAGCCCGCAGCAGGTAAAACAAGTTGAGGATAATCTCTCTCCGCATTTACTTTAAATAAACCGCCGTTACTATCCCAGCTATTCGCATTTCCGATAGATTTTAATTCATCTATAGTTGGCACACGATATCCCTTTGGGCAAGGATCGTTTATGCCTTTACTGCTACCATTCCATAGCGTGTTATTTTGAGTGTTTAACCAGTTGTAAGGATTGTCTGGTGCTTCATAAAAAATATGGTCGTTGGGTCTGGAATTACTTATAGGGCCGGAAGCTATGGAGCCACCATGGTTGGTATAATCAGCACGTCCCCACTGGTAGATATTACCAGTTCCGGCTATGGTGCCGTTTTTTCCATCATTAGGTCGCGCCACACGGGTAGCCCCGCAATTGACGGGAGCCCACCATCTACCTCCTTTCTTGATAGCCGTAT
>UQLN01000096.1 GCA_900541965.1 uncultured Parabacteroides sp.
CATCGACAATAATAAACTTCTTACTTTCATTCGTAGATATTTAATTAATAAATAAAATAATAGTCCCCTATAATGAATCCAAATACAATTTTTAGTATAGCTCTATTACGAATAGAGAAATATTTAAATTACAATTTGCTTAAGTAGTTGATTATCAAAATATTCTAATTATAAGATAACACGACATACATTTTGTACGAATTATATTTGCAAAATGTATGTCAATAATATTCTGTAAATAAGCATATTATGACATCAGGCGCTGAAACAACACTGAAACAATACTGAAACAAAAAATACAAATACATTGAATCTTCGGGCTTATGAACCATGAAATTTTACTTAACGAGTTGCTCTACATCGAGGAACACCGTTCGTGCAGGAATTATTTAAATCAAGTGGAATCCGGTTTTAAATATATTGAGTTAGAACAAGAGATATTTATCCGGAAGGAATGTGCATGCTGGAACTATTTACTCATGTTTCTCGACGGAGAATTTATTATCAGCCAGGATCAATTCAAAAAGCGAAAGTTTAATGCAGGGACAATGGTTTTACTTCCTAAAATGTCCACATTCAGCGGCTGGGGAAGCGATGGTGCCAAACTGGTAGCTTTGTCGTTCGAGACGCCTCAAGGCAGTTGTGATATGTTTATACTACAATCATTGTCAGATATTTGCGAAACAATTCAATATGACTTCCAAGCCACAGAAATCCGTTATCCGCTTGCACCTTATCTGGAAGTACTTACCCATTGTTTAAAAAAGGGGCTGAGTTGCGGGCACCTGCATGAATTAATGGAAAAAGAACTGTTCTTTTTAATTCGCGGATTTTATACCAAAGAAGAAATTGCCGGTTTGTTTTACCCTATCATAGGACAGGATTTCCGTTTTAAAAAAATGATTATGGAAAACTACCAGAAAGCAGGCAGCATAGAAGAACTTATTTCCATTTCCAATATGGGAAGAAGCAGTTTTTTTACCAAATTCAAAAACGTATTCGGAATGACAGCCAAACGCTGGATTGTGAAACAACAGAACCGCAAAATATTGGATGAGGCAATGCATCCGGGTGCAACGGTGAAAGAACTGATGGCAAAATTCATGTTTGACTCACAGTCTCACTTTACACAGTATTGTAAACAACATTTCGGCTGTACGCCCAAACAATTGATAGAGCACAACGACTTTGAAAATCAATAAATACATATTTTTTAATAAAATGGACTTATTGTAAAACTTGTTGGACTTTTATATATAGAGACATCTAAAAAAACAAGGTATTTTTGCAACGTGAAATCAGATTTTATACAATCTTAATCAAGAAGTGTGTCTCTATTCGTAATAGATACTAATAATCACGAATGTAATGATAATTATTTAATACCGGAAATATTAAACATCAATTTAACATTTAAAGAAGATTGTCCATTATGCTGCCGGCCTGTTTGAGGCAGCTTATATCAGGGATTTGAATGCAGCTTCCTCACACATAGCCAGAGATATAGAACCGGAAAACATATCAGATACCTCAAAGTAAAATTAGTATAGGATTACTTAATTAAGATAAAGCGATAACAAAAAGAATATCGAACAACATATCTTTGTTTCATTCATCAGGCAAATGAAAAGGAAAGAACAAAACAGGAAATACATCGCATGGCTGTTACTAATAACATTCATGTCCTTTTTTGGCATAAAAGCTTTTCATCACCATGAGGAGACACATTCCGCAACACACCATGAATGCCAGTCGTACCCCAAATCCCCATGCAGCCCATGCCCGGTCTGTGATTTCACTTTTTCTCCTTTCCTGCAGCAAGCAGAAACTTTCCATATCAACCGAATACCCCCCGCTCCTATTTATGAGCAGGCAATATATCCGGATAAGGTTTGTAAGGCACAACTTTATCCGTATTACCTGCATGCCCCGCCCGCCCGGTTCTGACAGCAGAGTTGAGATAAAAATAAAAAACAACAGACTCAGAACCTATTTAAAATGAACTATAAATTTATTATTTGCCTTTACGGTTGGCTGATGCTGGCCGTCATGGGCGTTTATGCCGAAAACATACCTTCGGAAGGAGGCGACGCCCATATCTATGGCCACGTCACCGATAAGAAAAGCGGGAATCCCCTGCAGTATATCAACGTCTATGTGAAAGGGACAACCATCGGTACGACCACCGATAATTCCGGCCATTATTTCCTGAAAAATTTGCCAACGGGAAAGCTGACTATCGAAACGCAATTCATCGGCTACCGCACCTTGCAGAAAGAAGTCGAAGTAACGCCCGGTTCCACCCGGGAACTTAATTTCACGATGGAAGAAGACAACATCGCACTGGATGAAGTCGTGGTTTCCGCCAACCGGAGCGAAACGATGCGCCGCATAGCCCCCAACCTGGTGAACGTAATGGATTCCAAACTGTTTGAGAACACACATGCCGTCTGCCTGGCGCAGGGGCTGAGCTTCCAGCCGGGTGTCCGGGTGGAAGACAATTGCCAAAGCTGTGGCTATACGCAAGTACGCATCAACGGGCTCGACGGGCATTATTCACAGATACTGATCGACTCCCGTCCCGTAATTTCCGCTCTTGCCGGCGTGTACGGGCTCGAACAGATACCGTCAAACATGATTCAGCGTGTAGAAGTGGTACGCGGAGGCGGTTCCGCGTTATTCGGAGGATCTGCCATCGGCGGCACGATTAATATCATCACTAAAGAGCCGGCCCGCAATTCGGCGGAGTTCTCCCATTCCTTGATGTCCGTCGGAGGCAGTAATGCTTTTGATAATAACACGACGTTGAATGCCTCGCTCGTCACCGGCGACAACCGGGCCGGAGTATATCTATTCGGACAAAGCCGCCAACGCGACGGTTACGACCATGACGGGGACGGATATACGGAGTTGCCTGTATTGAAAAACAAAGTAATCGGGTTGCATTCGTTTCTTAAACCCAGCACTTATTCCAAACTGACGCTGAAGTATCATGCCATCAACGGATTCAGCCGGGGAGGAAACAAGTTGAACCTGCCGCCGCAAGAGGCGAATATAGCCGAACAGGCGGAACATACGATTAACAGCGGAGGATTGACATACGACCTTTTTTCACCGGACGGGAACAATCATCTGAGCACTTACTTTTCTGCCGGCGATGTAGCCCGCAACAGTTATTACGGCGGAACGGGAGATGATTCGCCGGAAAGCATAGCGAATGCCCAAAAGGCTTATGGAACCACACATGAGCTGACGGTGGTAGGCGGTGCGCAATATATGCACCGGTTCAGCCGGTTTCTGTTCATGCCCTCCGAATTGGTTGCCGGCGCAGAATACAACTACGATAACCTGGCGGATGAATATATCGGCTACAACAGGGACTTCAAGCAAAAAGTCAAGATAGGAAGTGCATTCCTGCAAAACGAGTGGAAAAACGACCGGTGGGGCTTTCTCTTAGGAGGTCGCCTGGACAAGCACAACCTGATTCATCATGTGATATTCAGCCCGAGGATCAACCTGCGTTTCAATCCTACACAGGAAATCAACCTGCGCGCCAGCTATGCAGGCGGTTTCCGTGCGCCGCAGACTTTTGATGAAGATTTGCACACCAGCCTGGTTGGCGGCGAGCGTGTGGTAACGCGGTTGGCAAAGAACCTGAAGGAGGAGCGCTCCAACAGTTTCAGCGTTTCGGCCGACTTATACCATACCTTCGGGGGCATACAGGCCAACCTCCTGCTGGAAGGTTTCTATACCAACCTGAGCAATGTATTTGCCGAACGCAAATTGAACCAGCCGGACGAACAGGGCAACGAAATCCTTGAGCGCTATAATGCTTACGGGGCAAAGGTTTTCGGAATCAATGTGGAAGGCAAAGCGGCTTTCACCTCCTGGTTCCAATTACAGGCCGGGCTTACACTGCAACAAAGCCGTTACGATGAAGCGATAGAATGGGATGAAGATGCTCCCAAAGAGAAAAAAATGATGCGTACGCCCAATACCTACGGTTACTTCACGGCAACACTCAATCCGCTCAAACATCTGTCGGCAGCTTTCTCGGGCACCTATACGGGAAATATGCTGGTGGGACACGCGGCAGGTTCGGGTGTGGACAAGCCGGTTGCAGTCACCACCCCGAAGTTTTTTGCAATCAACCTGAAACTGTCTTATGACATGACCGTATATAAAGGAGTTACCTTACAACTCAACGGAGGCATTCAAAACATAACCAACGCCTATCAAAAAGACTTTGACAAGGGCTGGAACCGTGATTCCGATTATATATACGGCCCCTCACTGCCAAGAAGCTTCTTTGTTGGAGCCAGCGTCAGTTTATAAAAAACGATAGAATGATAATTTTTCGGTATTTGACAAAAAAGAGGTGCGCCACTATGGGCGCACCTCAGGAAAGGAAATATGAAAAGGTTTTGGTTAAAATCTTATTTGATTGGCATAAGCCTTGGTATCGTATTATCATCACCTCCCGACACAAATTTAGACGGACTCTTATAATCAGGATTATTCGTATTCCATTCTTCGATAGCTGCATTAAGGGAAGCAATCGTTTCGTCACTGTTCAATTCGGAAACAAGGCTTGGGCCTTTGGTATTCCAACCTTGATTTCGACTATCCCTACCTGCAACAAACAAAGTTGCATTATTTACAAAATACAGTTCTTTAGTATCTGTAGTGTTATAGCCATTCATCGAACCGACAATACCTCCTGCAGAAGCGAAACTTCCAGTTTTAGATATCACCCCTTCATTTATACAAGAAACAATTACTACTGTTGTTCCACTACAAGCGCTTGTTATTCCCCCAGCAGAGGTCATCGTACCTGTTCCACTTACAGTACCATGATTTACACAAGCTATTGCATTAAAATTGTTGCCAGCATTTCCGGCTATTCCTCCGGCACCATTTCCAGTTCCGGTTACTGTACCATAATTTTCACAAGCTATCAAATTACATGTACCAACAGGAGTTCCTATAAGACCTCCAATCTGGCCTGCTCCATTTACATTCACTCTATTTACACAAGCAGATATTGTCACATTAGATATATAAGCAGATATACCAGCGACAGTTGAACCACCTTTAACATCGCCTGACAGAATTATCCCTTTAATTGTCAATATATTGGAAGATGAACCAATAACTGCACCAAAAAGACCCTGATAAGCAACCGTGTTATTTATATAGAGATTTTCTATCTTATGCCCATTTCCATCATACGAACCCTTGAATGCTTGACTATTAGATAATGAAATGTATTTTCCTATCGGCGTCCACTGTTTTGTCTCACTCCCTTCAAGGTCGATATCATTCATCTGCGTCAGTGCCCAACCCTCAAAACCATTATAATTATAATCATCATAAATGGCATTTCCTACATTCGTTGCAGCAGCTACCCAGGCAAGTTCTGCACGAGTCGTAATTTGTGCCGTTTTCGCGTCATAATCTATTACTTCCGGTTTCATGATAGAAGCATCTTTAGCCTTCGACATATCCAGTTCCAACGACTTTGTATATCGTTTGCCAGCCTCGAAAGTAACGGTTACGGCATCAAAATCCAGATATTTATCCGTACCGTTATCATCAACAAATACACGTACTTTCACATCATCCGTTTCCACCGGAAATGTAGTCATAGCTACTATACACTCTTTTTCCGAAACAATATCTGTTCCTTCATTCGGATAAAACAAGGTTAATTTATGGTTCGAGCCTTCTGCGTCTGAAAGTTTTTTATCGAAAACATTCAGATTCTTTTTATTTTCCAGCTTATCACCCGTAATTTCTATACTTTTAAGAGTAATCCCTTCCTGTGTATCCTTTAATTTCAGATTAAACTGCAACAGGGCACAAAGATGCTCCATAGAAAATGCCATTTCCTTATTATTCAAATGGCTGGGTTCCCTGTTCACCATATGCATGTAGGACGACAAATATTCAAAACTGTTTGCCACTCCTTCTTGAATCGTTAAATCCAGTGGAATAGCTGTTCCGTCATTTGTTTGATGAACATCATTGTAAGGGTAACACACATAATATTCATTTACAGTGTTCAGAATAACACTTCCTTCAAACAATGCTATTTTAGATCTTTGTTCGAGTGTCGTTGTTAATGCTCCGGCATAATAATAACCGGTATTTATATCGTTTCCGAATGCACCGACCTTATCACCATTCGTCCAAAAAATTTCTGCTCCCTTTTCAGCCGGTTCTACGTCAACTTTGGTGACTGCCCCTTGGGACAAGGTCGCTTTTACCTGTACTTTCGTACCATTTCCTCCGTTATTATTCGGATCGTCATCTTTATGGCAACCCGCCAACAGCAATCCTGCTGCCAGAAATACAAACAATGATTTTTTCATAATTTTCTTACCTAATTCTTTGTTTTTACCATGTTCCTCCATCACCAAAGTCCGGAGTACTGCCATCGAGGATAGCGCCTTCGATTTCCATTTCAATCACTTCAATCATGGGTTTTTCATAGGCTATTTTGGCCTCTTGGTCTTTTTCTTTTGTTCTCATAAAAACACAATAATAATTTATTTACACTCTATTTAACTACATTCTAACTTAGTACAAAATGAACTGAAATAAAACTCTCCAAAATTTTGAGACAAAAGTAATTTTATATTTTAAGTGTAAACATCTCTTTTAATTTTATTATGATTTTGTTTCTCAGCAAGATAGCCATTCTATAGAAATATGATTTCCATCTATTATTTGATTTTCATTTATCCCCCGCCTATTGTTTTAAGTTTATTAATCCTTTTTATTAAAAAACACAACAACAATATTTAACCATTAAAACAAACACCAATACGCTGATTTTCAAAATATTTATCATTTTACATCAATCTTTCCACAAGGCTTAATTATCAACATGTATACAATAGTTCATTTTGGACTAAGTTAAATTTAACCTAAAACAACCAATAATATCCATTCATCTATGGAAAATAAAATAAATGACGACTGACAGCCAGGCTTTACGTTTGGCATACCAAACAGCTATAAGCCGGGACGACTGTCGTCATTTATTCAAAAGTATTGACTGTCTACTATTTCACAAAAATAGAATACGCCATACAATTATCTGATAATTGTTGGAGCACTTTATTTTTCCAATAAATTCCTATAGGATTACCACTCTCATTTACATCATATCCAGCAACATAGATATCGCCATTGACCACATGCACAGAAAGAGCTTCAGCGGAACTATTCAAATCGGGCAATTTCTCAGCAACACCATTCGTCCAAAGAATTGCAGAATCTCCGTCGTTGCCTACAACATAGACATTGCTTCCATAAACATATACAGAATTAGCTTGTGCATATTTTGTACCATCCGTTAAATTCTGAGCTACACTATTTGTCCAAAGAACTGCATACTTTCCATCATACCCTGCCACATACACATCGTCACCAGAAACACATATAGATTTAGCCTCTGCCCTATTAACCCCGTCACTCAGCGGTATCAGTGTACCATTCTTCCATAAAGTTGCAGTTCTATTAGTCGAACTTTCATATCCTGCAGCATAAACATCACTTCCGGAGACATACACTGTTTGTGCTAATGTGCTATTAGTAGCCCCTTCAACCAAGTGTTCAGCTACACCATTCTTCCAAAGAGTTGCAACATAGAGATTGTTTTCTTTTGCACTACCTGCTACATAGACGTCATTTCCGGACACATATACAGATGCTGCTTGTGTAATACTCGTACCATCTGTCAAAATTGCTCCAACTCCATTCTTCCAGAGAAGTGCAGCACCACTACTTGAACTTTCACCTCGTCCTGATCCTGCCGCATAAATATCATTTCCGGACACATACACAGACATGGCTTGTGCAGAACTTATGCCATCAACCGATAATTGTTGGGCTACTCCGTTTACCCAAAGAAGTGCAGTTAAAGTAGAATAGTCAAATCCAGCCACATAAACCGTTTCAGCATCCGGATCAGGAACATCCAGTTTTAAAGTTTTCGTATATCTTTTTCCTGCCTCGAAAGCAACAACTACACCAGGAATGGTAATTGTTTGCTCTTTACCGTTATTATCGACAGTTACCGCTACATCCACATTTCCGGATTCAGCAGGAAAAGCCGTCATTGCAACTGTTACTTCTGCCGTACTCAACGCAGGACCTCCATCAGGATATGAAAGAGTTATTTTATTACCGGCACTTGCTACATCTTCAATCTTTTTGTTATATACATCTAGTGTCTTTTTATTTTTAATGTTTTCACCGGATACGGCTATAGTCTTTAAAGTAACACCTTCCTTAGCATCCTGCAACATAACATTAAACTGTAAAATGGCACAAGCATGTTCCATATAAAATACTACACGGTTCTCACTATCCATCTCACAGGGTTCCTTGCCAAGCATGTACATGTAATTTGACAAATAGGTAAAGTCGTCAACTTTACCTATTTGAGACTCCAAGTCCAAAGGAACACCCGAACCATCGTTTTCTACATGTGAAGCGCTATAAGGATAGAAAACGTAATATGATTTATTCCCGCTTTGCTCTACCTGACCTTCAAAAACTGCCTTTTTAGTTCTTTCGGTAAGACTGGTTTTTATCAATCCTAAATACTTATTCGCAGACGTGTTGATATCGGCACCGAATACACTGACCCCATCTCCGTCTGTCCAGAAGACCTCTGCCTTATCCGTATTAAAATCTACATCCACTTTGGTTACCTCTCCCTGAGAAAGGTCGGCGGTAAGGTTTATCATCTCTCCGCTCCTATTACCATTTTCTTCTTTTTGGCATCCTCCCAACAGCATTAATAATAATGCTGTCATCGGCACTAATAATTTTTTCATTGATTTTCTAATTAGGTTCTTTTCGTAATTCTTTAATTGTTACCAGGTTCCTCCATCACCAAAATCCGGAGTACTGCCATCCAGAATAACACCTTCGATCTCCATTTCCACTACTTCAATCACTGGTTTTTCATAGGCTATTTTAGCCTCTTGGTCTTGTTCTTTTGTTCTCATAAAAACACAATAAAAATTAGTTGATACTATAAATTACTCTATTCTGACTTAGTTCGGAACGAACTAAT
>UQLN01000097.1 GCA_900541965.1 uncultured Parabacteroides sp.
TTTTCCCTACACCGGCTATCATGCCGATGTAGATTTTGAATTTACCCCGCCTGGAGCGTTTTATCAAATCGAGAAAATGCTGTACGTTATCTTTTTGTTTCATGTGTTTGTATAATGCGTCGGTAAATGTAGTGAGTTTAATCCGGTAATCAATCCACCTTCACTTTTGGAAGCCTAAGCTAAAGCCCGCCACCAGATAGGTTTTATCAAATACCGGAGCGACAATGGCTTGTATAAACAGGGGGATGGAGAAACGGTTGGTAATACGAATGTCTTTACTTGCCTTCAGGGTGATATCGGTAAAGGCGGCTTTATTTGCATAGTACATGCCTTTCCACGGGGTGAAACCGATGGAAGGTGTCAATGTGATGTCTGCCGGACAGGCAAAATTGTAAGAAGCGCTTATATAGGTGGAAAAAGCGCGGTTCCCTTCATCGTTCGCATCTCCTCCGGCAAACATGGTAGCCCAACCGAGTGTCAAAGGAAATTTGTCGCCGAAATAATAGGACAAAGCGCCTTCGAAATGGTGGTCGTTTTTATAATCTCCATACGGATTGGAGATGCCGTTCCACCAATAATCGGTAACGGTAATACTGAAATTCCGGTATGTATAGTTCAGGTTGATATCGAATTCCTGCGCTCCGTCTATTTTAGTCAGGCTCTGGCTGCCCCAGGCGCCCAGGGAGAATCCTCCGTACGACAGTCCCAACGTGGGTTGTACGGAGAAGCCGGAATTTTGGTAGGCTCCACGCCAGATATAGTCGCTTACGAAATCAACTTTTCCTGTTACACCGAATTTTTGTGCATGAATCATTCCCGGCAACATAAGCGGTAGCATAAAGAGTAAGAATACTCTTGTCCATTTACTTTTCATATTGTATTGTTTTTATTTGAGTTGTTTGATAATTACTTTGTTTCTTCCAATGCGATATTCAGTTTCAGTACATTTACTTTTTCCGTACCTAATATTCCTAAAAACGGTTTCTCGATTGTTTTGTCTACGATAGCCTTTACTGCTTCTTCACTCATGTTCCTGGCTGTTGCAATACGCTTAACCTGTACATAGGCGCTGGCAGGCGTGATGTCGGGGTCCAACCCTGAACCGCTGGCTGTCACCATTTCTGCGGGAACCTCATTTTTACTTAAGTAAGGGTGATGGAGCAGGAATGTATCGATACGGGCGGCTACTTCGGCAAGGTATTCTTCGTTCGTCGGTCCTTTGTTGCTACCGGCGGAACTGGTTGCATCATAACCGTCGCCGGCACAAGAGGGGCGTCCCCAGAAATAAATATCTTGGGTAAAAGATTGTCCAACATTGGCTGCACCGACTACTTTGCCGTTCAACAAGGCGACTTCCGCATTGCCGGCATTAGGACCGGCAAACTGGGCGAATATCCAAAGTACCAGAATATAGAAGAGGGAAAAGAAACCACAGAATACGATTGTGAGTCTGAATGATTTTATAAAATTTTTCATCTTTGCTACTGATTAAAAGAATAAACCTACTACTAAATCGATTAATTTAATCCCTGCGAACGGGACTATCACACCGCCTAAACCGTAAATCAATAAGTTACGGCGAAGCAGGGCTGATGCGCCGATGGGCTTGTACTGGACTCCTTTCAGAGCCAATGGGATAAGGAACGGGATAATGATGGCGTTGAATATCACGGCCGACAGTATGGCGCTTTCCGGACTGTGAAGTCCCATAATATTCAGGGCGGCAAGTTCCGGAATGGAAAGCATGAATAAGGCCGGTACGATCGCGAAATATTTAGCTACGTCATTTGCTATGGAAAAGGTAGTCAGCGTACCGCGTGTCATCAACAACTGCTTACCGATTTCCACGATTTCAATCAGTTTGGTCGGGTCGTTGTCGAGGTCAACCATATTGCCGGCTTCTTTGGCTGCCTGTGTACCGCTATTCATGGCTACACCGACATTTGCCTGGGCGAGGGCAGGGGCGTCATTGGTTCCGTCGCCCATCATGGCAACCAGTTTTCCGGA
This sequence comes from uncultured Parabacteroides sp., assembly GCA_900541965.1. Taxonomy (GTDB): domain Bacteria; phylum Bacteroidota; class Bacteroidia; order Bacteroidales; family Tannerellaceae; genus Parabacteroides. The sequence goes on from UQLN01000097.1 coordinate 2,008, forward strand.
GGCTTGCTCTTTCCTGATATATTCCATTTTATCTTCCGGTTTGGCTTCGGCTATAAAATCGTCGACACCGGCTTTCTCAGCGATATATTTTGCGGTCAACGGGTTATCTCCGGTTACCATCACTGTTTTTACCCCCATTTTACGCAGGCGTTCGAAACGTTCCTGGATACCCGGTTTGATGATGTCTTGCAGTTCGATCACTCCGGCGATTTCTTTATTGATACTGACGACCAGGGGAGTTCCTCCGTTGCCGGTGATTGCACGGATGATGTCTTCCGTTTCTTTCGGGAATGGTTTTCCGGCAGTTTGCGAAATCTTCCGGATAGCGTCGAATGCACCTTTGCGTATTTCCGTCCCGTCCTTTAAGTTGATACCGGAGCATTTGGTCTCGGCTGAAAACTTAATCATATGAGCTCCTTCCGTGTTCAAATGGCGCATACGTATGCCGGATTCCCGTCCCAATTCGATAATCGATTTTCCTTCGGGAGTATCATCGGAGACGGAGGAGAGGAGGCAGGCTTCAATAAAAGCATGTTCATCCACTCCCTGGGCGGGGTAAAACTTGGTCGCTTTCCGGTTACCGATAGTAATCGTACCGGTTTTGTCCAGCAAAAGGGTATCGATGTCGCCGGCAGTTTCGACCGCCTTACCCGATTTTGTTATTACATTGGCACGCAATGCACGGTCCATTCCGGCAATACCGATAGCAGAAAGCAGGCCGCCGATCGTCGTAGGTATCAGGCATACGAACAAGGAAAGAAACGAAGCGATTGTGATAACTGTTCCGGTATAATCGGCAAAAGGTTTCAGGGTGATACAAACAATTACGAAAACCAGTGTGAATGCTGCCAACAGAATCGTTAATGCGATTTCATTCGGGGTTTTCTGCCGGGAAGCGCCTTCTACCAATGCAATCATTTTATCGAGGAAACTCTCTCCCTGTTGGGTGGTGACCAGCACTTTAATCTTGTCGGACAGAATCTTGGTACCTCCGGTTACAGAACTTTTGTCTCCACCAGCTTCGCGGATGACGGGAGCGGACTCGCCGGTGATGGCACTTTCGTCGATGGATGCCAGGCCTTCTATGATTTCTCCGTCGGCAGGTATTACGTCTCCGGCTTCACAAACAAAGAGGTCTCCTTTCTTCAATTGGGAACTGCTGATGTTTTTTATCGTTCCGTTCACAACCAGTTTGGCTGGCGTTTCTTCGCGGGTTTTTCTCAAGCTGTCTGCTTGTGCCTTGCCCCGTGCTTCTGCTATTGCCTCTGCAAAGTTGGCAAACAACAGGGTGATGAACAGGATGACAAATACCCATACATTGTAAACGAATGAACCTTGTGTAGTATTGAAGAGCGAATAAATCGTTACCAATAACATAATAACGGTACAAACCTCAACCGTGAACATGATCGGGTTTTTTATCATTACCCGCGGGTCCAGTTTTACGAATGATTGCTTGATACTTTCTATCACTTGCTCCTTTTGAAATAAAGAAGCGGGTTTATTATCTTTCATACTGCTGAATAATTTGCTTATATTCTTTTATTCTTGATTTATATGTACTTATAATGATAAGTGTTCGGCAATTGTGCTTAGCGCATGTACCGGGAAGAAAGATAATGCTGCAACGATAAAGATAACGACGAACGTCATGATACCGAAGGTGGCAGTATCGGTCTTCAATGTACCGGCACTTTCCGGGATGAATTTCTTATTGGCCAGCAATCCGGCGATGGCAACCTGTCCGACAATCGGAATGAAACGTCCGAATATCAGTACAAGGCCGCAGGAGTAGTTCCAGAACCAGGTGTTGTCACCCAATCCTTCAAAACCGGAACCGTTGTTGGCTGCGCAGGATGTATATTCATAAAGCATTTCACTCAGCCCGTGGAAACCGGGGTTATTCAACCAGCCGCCTTCGTTGGCTACGAAACCGGGAGCATGGACGAACAGATAGGCAGCCAAGGCTGTGCCTACCAGAATGATAAAAGGATGGAGCAATGCAACGATAGAAGCAATTTTCATTTCCTGCGCTTCCACTTTTTTTCCTAAAAATTCCGGTGTACGTCCAACCATCAAACCGCTGATAAATACAGCGATAATAATAAAGGTAAAGTAATTCATCCATCCTACGCCTACACCTCCGAACCAGGTGTTGATTTGCATGTTCAGCATTTCGATCATTCCGGATAACGGCATGGTAGAGTCGTGCATACCATTCACCGAACCATTGGATGTAACGGTGGTGGTGACACTCCATAACGCAGTTGCGGCCGAGCCCAACCGGACTTCTTTTCCTTCCATCGCCCCGCCATCCTGGGCGATGCCTAAAGCATCGATGCGCGGATTTCCTCCCATTTCCTGATTGACATTGATGATTACCCCTATCAGGTAAGCAGCCAGCATGACGGCGTAAATGCTGTAACCTAATTTTTTACGTTTGATATAGAATCCCAAAGCAAAGACCATTGCCATAGGAAGAATCAGGATAGACCAGCATTCTACCATATTGGCAAGGTAAGTCGGGTTTTCCAACGGATGGGATGAGTTAACACCGAAGTAACCGCCTCCGTTTGTTCCTAACTGCTTAATCGGCACGATGGCGGCCGTTGGGCCTTGCGATACATATTGTTTGGTGCCTTCCATCGTAGTCACTTCCATTTTACCGTCGAATCCCATAGGCGTGCCTTGAAGGATCAGGATAAAACCAACGATTAAAGAAAGCGGTAATAAGATACGCGTACAGCTCAGGACCAGGAAGTTCCAGAAGTTACCAATCGTTTGGGTCGTTTTGGCGGCAAGGGCTTTCATGATACCCGCCATGGCAGCCATACCTGTTGCCGCTGTGATGAACTGGAACAGCATGATGACGAACAACTGGGTGAAATAGGTCAGGCCGCTTTCCCCGCTATAATGCTGTAAGTTACAGTTAACCATGAAGCTGATGCAGGTATTGAATGCCTGATGGGCCGTTTGTCCCCCGTTGCCATCCGGGTTAAGCGGTAAAACACCTTGCGTTACCAATAATACCATACCCCAGAAGAACCAGAAGAGGTTGACAACGAGCAAGGCTCTCAGGTATTGTTTCCAGTTCATCTCTTCGGTAGGGTCGATACCACTTAATTTGAACATAACCTTTTCGACGGGCTTCATAAAATCCAGCCACGTCTTTTCCCCTTTATAAACTCTTGCGATATATCTCCCCAGCGGATAACTGAGGGTTACCATCAGGACAATTTGTGCTATAACACCTAAAATTTCTGTATTCATAACTTTTCTGTTTTTTAGAATTTATCGGGTTTGATAAGCACATACAGTAAATAAATGAACATAATGACACCTACTACAAATAATGCTGTGTACATAATTGACTCTCCTTTTACTTTTAGATTTTTTCGAACCAGTCTATACATTTAAAAAATAACCAGAAGCAGGCTGTGCCGCTTAGGATACAAATCAGAAAACCGAATGAAAATAAATCCATAATTACTTTTTTTTGATTAATACTCTTGTTAGTTGCACTGTTATATGCCAAATGCGTGCCATAAGAGGATTCGTTTATGTAATATTTTGGATTATAAGGAGATATAGGGAAAGAATAGGGGCGTAACAAAGTATGTACCTTTTCAAAATGGAAAGGTACGGGTTTCAAAATGGAAAGGCGGCAGTGGATTAAATACCGTATTCTTCTATTTTACGGTAGAGCGTGGTAAGTCCGATTTTCAATAAACGGGATGCCTCTGTCTTATTACCTTTTGTATATTGGAGGACTTTGGTGATATGGTGTTTTTCCATAGCGGCAAGCTCGAACTCGGAGTAGTTTTTACAGGAGGCCTGCTCTATGGCTTGGTTTTGCATATCGATAGGGAGGTCTTGGCGGGTCAGTTGCCGGTCGCAAATAATCAGGCTACGCTCTATAACATTACGCAGTTCGCGGATATTGCCTTTCCAGTCGGCAGCTTTTAAGGCCTCTAAAAAGTCGGGAGCCATGCCTTCTACCTGTTTCCCTAACTTGATGGAAAATTGCCGGATAAAAGAGTTTGCCAGCAATTCGATATCTTCTTTCCGTTCCCGCAGAGGGGGGATATGTATCTGGAAGACCGAAAGGCGGTAGTATAAATCTTCGCGGAAGTTTCCGGATTCGATTTCTTTTTTCAAATCCCGGTTGGTGGCGGATATGACGCGCACATTTACTTTGGTAGGCTTGGTATCGCCGATTTTTATATATTCTCCGGCTTCGAGTACACGCAGTAACTTGGCTTGCAGTTCAAATGCCATTTCTCCGATTTCATCTAAGAAGATGGTTCCGTTGTCGGCTACCTCAAACAATCCTTTCTTGTCTTTGGTTGCACCGGTGAACGAGCCTGCTTTATGTCCGAACAGTTCGCTTTCCAGCAAATCTTTGCTGAAAGCAGAGCAGTTTACGGCAACAAAAGCCTGGCTTTTTCGCTTACTGGCTTGATGGATGGCTTGTGCGAAAACTTCTTTGCCTGTTCCGGTTTCTCCGGTCAGTAAGACGGTCACATCTGTGACTGCCACTTTTTGCGCCAGCGAAATGACTTGCTGTATGCCTGCCGATTTCCCTTTTATCATCTCAAAGGAATAGGCTTGGGGGGAATCATCCTTTTTTGTTTTCTCCTTGATATTCATCCGGGCTTTTTCCATGGCGCGGCTGAGGAGCGGTATAATTTTATTATTGTCGTCTCCTTTGGTTATGTAGTCGAAAGCCCCGTTCTTGATCGCCTGGACACCATCCGGTATATTTCCGTGTGCTGTCAGTAAAATGACTTCTACCTCCGGATATGATTGTTTGATGGTGGTAACTAAATTTACCCCGTTTCCGTCGGAAAGAAACACATCACACAACACAACCTGGAGGGGGTGTTCCTTTAATTGTTTCAGGGCAGACTGGCAGTTTGCCGCCTGGAAAACTTCATAACCTTCCAGTTCAATGATACGCGAAAGCAATTTGCGTATCTGGGGCTCATCATCTACAATCAATATACTGTCCATATTCGCTTACTATAGAAATATCATAATGGGAGATTCATTCGGCTGCAAAAATAGTATATATTTATCAAGGACCTCCTATCTTTTTTCATCAAACACTCATTTTCATAAAGTTCTGAAACAATAATCAGCTGGGTAGTCCCGGCACAATAACAAACAATATGAAAATTTATTACAATAGTAAAATAGCTAAAATATTCACTTTCCTGGCAGATTTTAAAACAATCATGCTGTGTGGCGCTGTATTTACAGAAGAAAAAGAATTATCAGAGCGCAGATCCTGATAAGTTTGTCGAGAAGATACAGGATTGTGTCGGTTCCCGGTATGCGACCGCACCTGATTATGTTCAGACAATGAAAAAGTTATTTCGGATGGTAGAGAAGGAGATTGTGTGGCACTTCCAAGCGTTCTACAAAGAAAGAAATAGCAGCTATATATTAATTGTAATGTTTGTTATTGTGCCGCTCTACCTGTGAAGATGGAGCGGTTTTGTATATGACAATCCCGTCTATCTTATGAAAAACAATGCCTGAGTGAGATTTTAATGTGAATAATACTTTCAAAAGCAGTAGCAATCTTTTATATATTGTTTTTAAAAATCAAGCGATTTAATATTGAAAAACACGGTTTGTAATAGAAAAAATCCATAGTTCTATCAGAACTAATCTCCCAGTTATTGATTTACGTTGCAAAGATATATGATATTTTTTAAATCCAAACAATTTAACAGTTTTATTTACTATACATTTTGTGTTTAATGCTTTGTGTTAACCAGTATTATGATATATATAAGATGTTTGTTTATACTACAATATCAAATATTTAATTTTGTTCATATGTTTATATGTGTTGATAATCAATGATTGATTATTGAGTGTAAAGGATTATCTCAGTCAAACATTCTTGTGTTAAATAGTTTTTCAATATCTATTGAGCCTGTAAATCAAAGAGAGTTAATAAGAGGCAATTCACCTAGTATATATTTATGTATAGTGTAACTAAATTTTCCCACTTTCTTTGGAGGGTGGAAAAATTTCCTTGTGGAGACAAATATCTATAGAGGTGAGAAGCGAATGTTTAGATGATATTTTTATTAGGATATTCAATAAAATAGGTAGATATTTTAGGAGATTCTTTTCTTCAAATAATATACCCAAAAATCAATATCTTTGCCGATAGCGACACCAAAAACGCAGAGTGCCAACGCTATGTAAGCTCCGACAATGAACGGTTGTTCGTCTATCCACCTATTGACAAGTGCGGACATTCAGGCAAAGACTCCTTTTTATCTTTAACGTGTTAAACTGACGGTTTTTAACTTGTGATTGGTTGCTGTTTTTGACTTAGTTCGGAACGAACTAATGTTGATATATTGATAATAAAACTCTATAAAA
>UQLN01000098.1 GCA_900541965.1 uncultured Parabacteroides sp.
CTTCAGCCGGTACCCATTGTTGGAGCCGGACGTACGGATGCCGGTGTGCATGCCCGTTTAATGGTCGCCCACTTCGACTGGCATGAACCTATTCAGGATTTGGCTTTTCTTGTAGAAAAACTAAATCGTTTGTTGCCTAAAGATATTGCTATATACCATATTGTTCCGGTTTGCCCGGAAGCACATGCCCGGTTTGATGCAACTTCCCGCACTTATAAATATTATGTTACGACCCGGAAAGACCCGTTCAATTATGAATTGGTTTATAAGATTCCGGGTAAACTGGATTTTGAAGCGATGAATGCGGCATGCCCTGTTTTGTTCGAGTATATAGATTTTACCAGCTTCAGTAAATTGCATACAGATGTGAAGACTAACAACTGCCGCATCAGTTATGCCCATTGGGAACAGGAGGGAGATGTTTGGGTATTTACTATCCGTGCCGACCGTTTTTTACGTAATATGGTTCGTGCAATTGTAGGAACGTTGCTTGAAGTGGGTAGGGGAAAACTAACTGCTGAGGGCTTTAGGAAAGTGATAGAAGCAAAGGATAGGGGAGAAGCCGGAACGTCGGCTCCCGGACATGCTCTGTATTTGGTGGATGTGACTTATCCTGATAAATTATTTGTAAAACAATAGAAAAAACGGTTTGCCCGGTTTTCTTTTAATAAATAGATAATACTTATGTGGATTGCATTAGCATTCTTATCCGCTTTCCTTTTGGGCTGTTATGATGTAAACAAGAAGATGTCCCTGAATGGAAACGCTGTTCTTCCCGTTTTATTTTTAAATACGCTGATAAGCAGCCTGATTTTTGTCCCTTTTATTATTCTTTCTTTTTGTACGGACTATTTGGACGGAACCATGTTGTATGTTCCCCACGTTTCGTTTGAAACCCATGTCGCCGTATTTGTAAAGGCTGTAATTGTCCTTTCTTCCTGGATTTTCGGTTATTTCGGGTTGAAATATTTACCACTGACCATAACCGGACCCATCAAAGCCACACAGCCTGTTTTGAATCTGGTCGGTGCCATGCTTATATTCGGCGAACGGTTGAATTTATTGCAGTGGATAGGTGTTATTTTTGCCATTGCTTCATTTTATCTGCTCTCTTCTTCCGGAAGAAAAGAGGGAATACGTTTTACTCATAATAAATGGATATTTTTTACCGTTTTATCTGTGATAACCGGAGCATTAAGCGGCTTGTATGATAAGCATCTGATGAGAAATATGGATGTGATGACTGTGCAAGTATGGTTCAATATCTACCAGTGTATTATGATGATACCTATACTTATGCTGTTCTGGTATCCCCGCAGGAAGACTACCACTCCGTTTACCTGGCGATGGAATATTATATTTATCTCCATATTTCTGTGTATGGCGGACTGGATTTACTTCTATGCCTTGACATTCCCCGATTCCATGATATCGATAGTCTCTATGGTACGTCGTAGCAATGTACTGATAACCTTTGCTGCCGGAGCACTGTTCTTCCATGAAAAAAACTTAAAGAGCAAAGCGATAGACCTCGTTTTGGTATTATTTGGGATGATATTCCTATATTTGGGCTCTAAATAGAAAAGTGAAAAAATGAAGCGAATACTTTTGTTGATATTAGTTTGTGTGTGTGCTTTTACGATAAAGGCTCAGGATATAGATGCTGTTTTCGTTGCCATGCCGAATAATTATATCCCTCAGTTGGAAAATGAATGGCGGAAGGATTTGGTCGAACTTTATAAATCCGGTCAGGAAGCCAAATTGAAGAATACGATGAACGGCACTTCTTCCATAAAGAAGCTGACGGATGACTACCTGCTGTTGCAGGTTACAGAACGCAGCACTGTAGAGATGAAGTTGCTTCCGCTGGTAAATAATACGAATGTCGTATGTATGATTACAACTGTTTACGGACCGGTTCCCGATAGCCGTATCCAGTTCTTTACAACTACTTGGGAACCTCTGGAAGCATCGGATATGTTTACTCCGGTTTCTGCTGACTGGTTTCTCAAAGAGGATGTAGATAAGAATAGTATTGCTTTTATTGAAAGTACTTCCCGTTTGGATATGGATTTACGTAAGTATTCCCTTAATCCGGACGACCTGACCTTGACGGTAGAATATACGACTCCCCAATATCTATCGAAAGAAGACAGAAAGAAAGTGGAACCTTACCTGAAAGACACACCAAAGGTATATACATGGGAAAAATTCCACTTTAAATAATTGACTAAACAGATGGGGAATGTGAATCCTAACGATGTATCGTTCGTTTGTCTGTATAGATAGCGGGAGGCAGGGTGTATAAAGCTTCTTTGCTATCAGAAATATTTGTCATTTTAGTTTCTAAATCACCATACCAGAACAAGGTAGATGCATAATCTACTTGCCCGCCGTCCCAGCTGATCAATTCGAAATCGAATTGTAAATGTTCGTTGAAAGGAATGATATCCAGATTTCGTGTACGAACAAAGGTATTGTATCCTCTCGAAGCCTCATCGTCTTCCCGGGGAGCACCACCGAAGGGATTGAAATAAGGATGGATGGGAGCAAAAGTTGTATTATAGTAATCCTCCGTGCCACAACCGAAGTGAGAAGGGAATTCTTCATTATCTATCCAGATATGTTCATCACCTTCGCCATACCAGCGTGGGCAATGATTATACAAAGAGAGCATGTCACCTTTAAAAACGCCTCTTCCCTGTAAAGTCCCCATATTATAGTCCAAACCGCGGTTAGTCTCCAATCCGTTTTCTTGCTTCCATCCGGCATGGAAATATAGTGTGTTGGCATACCATTTCCATGCAGAAACACAAGCCTCTATCTTGATTTTGGCAGTGTTTTCGGAAATATTTTCGATTTCGATGTCGGCTTTCTGCTGATAAGGCATGACAAAACGTAGCCTTGAATATCCTTTTCCATCTGCTTCCAGATAATAGCTGCGAACGGCGGGGGCTCCCATACCAGCTCCTGTCAAATCACTTAATGGTACACATACTGTTTGAACGCCATCGAAAGAGATTTTGACTATCAGATTACGCATTATTGAAGAATAGTTGGCGGAATCGACCTCTGATACATGTATCGAGAGGTTTCGGATTGCTTTTTCTCCTTCGGGAAGTGGCATGCTTAGAGATGAGTGGGCAGTTAATCTGCTCTCTTTAATTTCCAGGTTTTCAGTATATGCTTTGGGGTGCATGAGCTGTTCACTGAGTTTTTGTGCCTTATCTTGTAGAGCCTCTCCGTCTTGGAGGGTAAAAGTTTGGACTTTAGTCCCTTTAGGATACGTGCGGCAGGACGTATGGAAGAAGTAATCGCGGTCTACATTGTCTACCGTTATTTTACAGCTTCGTGCATAAGGAAGGGGATAGTAGAAACTACTTCCTTGTGTAGTAGAATAGTGCTCGTGTTTGTACAATAATCCTTCGGGGATGTTTAGCGGAAATAGAGAAATGTCATAAGCGGGAATAAGAATGCTGGCTTCTTTTTCTCCGTCAAAGTAGATACGAAGATTTGCGCCATCGGCACCGCCGGTAGTCAGTATTCGGGTGAGTACACCAGGACCTTCTTCGTCAAATAATACTTTCTCTACCCGCCCGTTGTTGGCTTCATAACGAATGAATCCTGTATTATCATGATTGGCATGCCATGATGGAGTGCCTGGTGTTACTGACCTGCGATCATAACTGGATATATGTTTGGTTGTAAAAGTTGGAGCGGGAAAACAAGGTTCTGCTTCTACATCGATCATTTCGTCCATCAATGATTCTAAATTAATCTTGTCTTTGCAAGAAGAATAATCAGGTCCTTTGCAGGAATAGAGGGAAAAAAGAATCGCAAAGCTATACAAATAATATAAAGTCGTAGTTTTCATCGTGTATAATTATGAAGTTAATAAATCACGCAGAAGTGAATTCTTTTTAATTCTGTTTGCCAGAACCTGCTAAGATGGTTTTATTCTTCTTGAGAGATTCCTTCTTTCCTTTTAAGTGTGATTGATTTTTTTCATTTTGGTCATTAGGAATAACAAGTAGCATGCGCAAATCGTTAATACGATCACCGCGCCGGTTTGTCCTCCCATTGTGTCGGAAGCAACGCCCATCAGAACAGGGAAGATAGCGCCTCCTATGATCCCCATAATCATTAATCCGGATATTTCATTATGCCGGGTCGGCATATAACTCAACGCACTTGAGAAAATAATAGGAAATATATTAGAGTTACCAAAGCCAATGAGTCCTATGCATATATAAATAGCAAGTAAACTTTGGCTGAAGTATAGTCCTGTAATACCGGCCATAATCATGAATACACTGATCATGAAGAATTTGACTGGTGAGAACCATGCCAAAATAAATGTTCCGGAAAAGCATCCGATGGTACGTAAGAAGAAATACAGACTAATTACATATCCGGCTTCCGAAAGTGAAATGCCAACTCTTTCTTGTAGAAGTTTCGGGGCTGTAATATTAACTCCGACATCTATGCCTACGTGAACCAGAATTCCAAGGAAAAAAAGAACAATGATGACGTTACTAAGCAGACTGATACATTCGCGAAACGAAGAAGATTGATTCTTTTCTGTCGGTTCTTTAATCGGGGTACTCATCAGATAGAAGATGGCAATTACATCTACTACGGCAAATACGACAAAGAGCAATTTCCAGTTTCCATAGTAGAGGGCTGCTTTTGCTGCAAGAATCGGTGCAATGGCGGAAGCAATGGCTTTAACGAATTGCCCTAATGTGAGAAAACTGGATTGTTTGTCTGGATTTACCATATTGGCTAATAGAGGATTGAGGGATACCTGTATGATTGTGTTCCCGATTCCTATAAAAGAAAAGGCGATGAACATGCTGATACTGTCATAAATCAGACAGGGAATGATAAGTCCGACAAGCGTCAGGAACATACTTAAAAGAACAGTTTTTTTCCTTCCGATTTTATTCATTAACATACTGGTTGGTACCGAAAATATCAGGAACCAAAGGAAAACCATCACTGAAAATGAATTGGCAGCCGTATCGGACAGACTGAAATCATTTTTTACATAATTGGTGGCAATACCGACCAAATCGACAAATCCCATCGTAAAAAACGCCAGCATAACAGGGATGATACGTGGAATAATACTTTCTTTCTTCATATAATTTGTTTTTTAGTAATTGTTTATCTTGTCCGTTTTATTTGTCTTTTAACAGGCTGAGGGATGCTTCCTGTAATGTAGTGTTTCCATTGTCCGAATATAATTCGAAGGCTACGAAAGGCTCTTCCGGAAAAGAAAGAGCGGTTAAAGCAACTCTGTTTTCACAGGCAAACAGTTCGACCGAATTATGGTCTGCCAATATATACCAGTCTGTAGTTGGTCCATAGTGTGAATAGGTTGCTCCTACTAATCGGTCGAAACTCTCGGAAAAAGACTGTTCTCTGAGTTGGCTACGGTCTATATAAAAGGAATTTAATTCGGCTTGGTATCCGATGGCGATTCGTTTACCTGATTCTGTTATGAAACGGATTCCGTAATCTCTTGCTCCCCATATGGCCCGCCGGTTGGTATTATCGAATGAAAGTTTCAGGATAAACGGCTCTTTAGGAAAAGGTATATCACTGAATATTTTTCTTTCTCCGGTATATTTTATCTTTTCTTCCGAAGAATAGGTGTTTCGGATATAGTTATCTATTGCTTGTACAGGGCGGGAGGCAAGGATATAATAATTACCTTCCGCTTTCAGACTTAGTGTACGGGGGAAGGTTAGACTTCCGCGTCCTTGTTGGGTCGGTAGCAGGTTTGCGTAATCCCAGCTATTCATCCAGCTTAGCATAACTGGATTTTTTCCGGAAAGTGTGATGCCTGCGCAATTATCTTTGCCATAGTCTGCCCACAATTCCTGTGTTTGGGTGATTTTAAATCTTGTACCGTTAAAATCTCCGACAAAATATCGTATTCCGGGTGCCCCGTCTGCCGGGCCTCCGTTCATTGTGACGGTTAATACCCATTTTGTCTGTCCGCTACTGGTAACCTGAAGAGGGAAGAATGACGAACTTTCCCAGTTGCCTTCGGAAAACAGTCCTTCGCCGAATGTACTCAGGTAAGTCCAATGCCGACAATCGGAAGAAGAGTAGAAACGGATTGTGGAACCGGTGGAAACAGTCATCAACCATTTATTTAAGTTTTCGTTCCAGGATACATTCGGGTTGTATAATTGCTGATATTGGTTGTCTTTTACTATTGGAGCTTCCGGCTTAGTCCATGAAAGACCTTTGTCGAGGCTGTAAGCCATGTAGACTGGTCTGTCCGGATTCCTTTTATCATTTTGGTAGGTAAAGAATGCTATGAAGGGGGATGTGGTGTCCGAACCCAAGCCGGAGGTGTTTTGTGAATCCACAATAACACTGCCGGAATAAATTTGTCCGAGAGCGTCGGCCGGGATAGCTACCGGCAGTTCTTCCCATTTGACAAGGTCGCGACTGACCGCATGTCCCCAGCTGATATTTCCGAGTACGGCATCAGAAGGATTATGCAGATAAAAAAGATGGTATTCTCCATCGGAATAAACGAGCCCGGATGGTTCGCCCGTCCAGTTTTTACCGGAAGAGAAATGCATCTGAGGCTGGTATTTGTCTTCACCTGTAGTTTTGTTATGGCAGGAATAAAAACATAACAATAGGACGATTATTCCAGCTATTCTGTTTGTATATATCTTTTTCATACTCATACGATATTAGTTTGCCCATGCAGACTTTAATGAATGGACCTCTGCATTGACTAAAAGAATTTCACCATTGGAAGTTAACGAATAAGATTTATTATCCTTTTCCGGTAAGAAACAGGATGTGATTACGATCTGTCCATCATTCCCGAATATCTCTATAGTGGTACGGTCTACAAGAATACGCAGTTTAATTTTTCCGTTTTCCGGAGATAAAGGAGCTTCTCCCATGTTGTTTGAAGATGTGATATTTATTCTTTTCGGGCTCCACCAATTTTGTGAAAGCGTTTGCTCGTCAATGGATGGAGAGCCACATTTGATACTCTTTTTTGCCGCATCATAATGGATAACGGCTCCCCGTATCCCTATATCTAATGACGATGCTTGTTGCATGGCTATTTCCAGGTTTATATCATACAACTCTCCATTCATTTCCTGAAATGGGTTATCTCCTTTTTTTATTGTCCGGTTATTCCAGCTTTCCCGCTTTTCGTAAAGTGAGGAAATACTGGAAACCGGCATCCGATACATTTGTATGCCATTGGCTGGT
>UQLN01000099.1 GCA_900541965.1 uncultured Parabacteroides sp.
TAGCAGGTTGGCTTCGGCTTGCGCTACATGGGCGGCATTAGCCTGTCCTGCTCTTTTCAGCACAGTCAGAACCTCCACGTTGCGCCGCAGGCTCTCTGTTGTTTTTTGGCTGATCTCCCGTTGCTCATCGAGCATGAGAAGCGAGTAATAGAGGTTGGCTATCGTGGCAACGAGTGTGGTTTGCACGGCCTGTTCGTAGGCTTTGCTTTGCTCATGATAAGCCTTTGCGCCCCGTTTGGCATTGGTTATTCTGCCAAAAATATCCACCTCCCAACTGGCCGTGGCGGCAAGGTTATAGGTCTTTGATACTTTACTGCCGTCGAAACTGCTTATATTTCCCTGTGGCTCCAACGATAGCGAAGGGAGATAGGCCAGCTTTGCGGCAAACAATGATGCTTCGGCTTCTTCTACCCGGAGCCGGGCTATTTTTAAGTCCGTATTATTTTGCAGTCCTTCTTCGATGAGTGATTGCAGTAACGGATCGGCAAAGAGTTCTTTCCAGCTTAGTGAGGCAATCGTGGTCGTGTCGGCTGTCTCGGCGCTTCCATACAGGCCGGATGTATTCATTTCGGGACGCGAATATCGTTTGTAAACTCCGCAGCCCGTAAACAGGAATGCTGTAAGGATAATAATTAATATATGTTTCATAACTTATCGGTTTTCGTAGTTACTTCTATCGGTTTGAATTTCTCCTGTATATATTGGAATACAACGAACAACCCCGGTACAAGGAACAGGATTACGACCGTACCGACCAACATACCTCCGACCGCTCCGGTAGCCAGAGAGAACGATCCGTATGCACCGACACCTGTTGCGAATAAAAGCGGGAGCAGACCAAAAATCATCGTTAAAGCGGTCATAAGAATGGGACGTAAGCGGACTTTCGCCGCATTGAGGGCGGATGATACCAACCCCATCCCCGACTGTCGCCGCGTGGTAGCATATTCAGTGAGAAGAATGGCTGTTTTAGCGAGCAAACCGATAAGCATTATCAATCCGGTCTGCATATAGATATTGTTTTCCAGTCCAATGAGCCAAGCAAAAAAGAAACTCCCCATAAGCCCGCAGGGAATGGATATAACAATGGCCAGCGGTAGCCAAAAGCTTTCATACAACGCGCTCAATATAAGATATACCAATACAAGGCAAAGAGCGAAAATGATGATTGTATTGTTCTTCGTGCCGCTTTCTTCCCTCGATATGCCCCCAAATTCGTAACCATAATTTCTCGGAAGGAATTTCTGGGCTGTCTCCTCAATCGCATGCAGGGCATCGCCCGAACTGTAACCAATTGCGGCTGATCCATTAAGCGTGATGGAGTTATAGAGATTGAAACGGTCTAAGCCTTGCGGCCCGTAGGTCTTGGTTAGTGTTACAAACTGGCTGAGGGGAGCCATATCTTCGCTGACCCTCACATAGATGCGGTCGAGCGATTCGGGCGTAACACGGTATTCCGGGCTTGCCTGTATCATTACCCTGTATAGTTTGGAGAAACGGTTGAAATTAGAAATATAGCCTCCGCCGTAATAGTCGGCCAAAGTCGCCAGTACTTCCGCCGGAGTAACGCCTGCCTGTTCGCATTTGGCGGCATCTACATCTACCATATATTGTGGAAAATCTACGGCAAACTGCGAATATATGCCTTCTATTTCAGGGCGCTTGTTCAGTTCGCCGATAAACGCATCAGCTACTTCCTTGAACTTCTCTACATCGCCTCCCGCTTTGTCCTGAACATAGAGGTCAAAGCCGTTGCTCATGCCGTATCCGGCAATCATTGGCGGTGTGGTGGCGAATATCTGCGCATCGGGAATATCCGCGGCGGCATAGTAAATCTCGTAGATCGTTTCCACGATGGATTTCTCGCGTTCTCCCCAATCTTTGAGGGAAATCATAAACATACCGTATGAAGGTCCTGAGCCGGTAAAGGAGAATCCGGGTATGGCGGCGCAGTATTCGATTTCGGGCATTTGTTTAAAGTTTTCTTCCAGTTGGTCCATGATTTCTGATGTGCGGTGCAACGATGTACCTGAAGGGGTGTTCAGGCTCACCATAATGGTTCCGGTGTCTTCATCCGGTATAAGTCCGGTAGGAGTTGTCCGCATAAAATACACCAACAGCACCAGCGAAACGGCAAGTGTTCCCCACATCAGCCACCGCTTTTTAATGAATAACAATACTCCACGTGTATATTTACCTGATATGACAGTGAACGAAGCATTAAATGCTTTGCGGAAACGCGCCGCGAAGTTGTTTTTCTCATTGCCGTTTTCGTCTTTATATGGTTTCATCAGCAAGGCGCAAAGGGCGGGTGAAAGTGTAAAGGCATTGATAGCCGAAATGCCGACCGCTACGGCCATCGTTATCCCGAACTGGGTGTAGAACGCCCCCGAAGTTCCTCCCATCATCGACACGGGAATAAATACGGCCATAAATATAAGGGTGGAAGTAAATATAGCCGAAGCAATTCCTTTCATGGCATCGCTTGCAGCCTTATGCGAAGACCTATATCCGGCATCAAAACGGGCTTGTACGGCTTCTACCACCACAATGGCATCATCTACTACCGTTCCGATTGCCAATACCAAAGCGAACAATGTCAACAGGTTTATACTGAATCCGGCTACGGCCATAAAGGCGAATGTACCAATGATGGAAACAATAATTGACACGGTCGGAATCAGCGTTGCCCGGATATCCTGTAAGAAAAAATATACCACAAGTACAACTAGGACAATCGCCAACAGTAAGGATTTAATTACTTCTTCAATAGATGCGTAAAGGAATTCGTTGGTGTCGATCAGTGTAACAAACCCTATTCCTTTGGGCAAGTCTTCGGCTATTGCATCCATTACGTCGTCAATCTCCTGGATAATGCTCGAAGCATTGGAGCCGGCGGTCTGATAGACAATCATTACAGAACCCGGATGACTGTTTATTCTTGATTTATAACTATATGCCTCGTCTCCCAATTGGATATCGGCCACTTCCCGGAGGTGCAATACCTCACCGCCCGGTAATGCACGGACTACGATATTGCCGAACTCTTCAGGGGTTGAATAACGCCCCCTGTATTTCATTGTGTATTGAAACGCATTGGGGTGGTTTTCTCCAAACGCACCTGTTGCAGCTTCTATATTTTGTTGCTGCAAGACAGAGGTAATGTCTGACGGAATCAGTTTGTATTGTGCCATTACATCCGGCTTCAACCAGATACGCATACTGTAATTCGACCCCAACACTTCGGTCTTTCCAACGCCTGCAATTCGTTTGATGCGAGGCTCCACATTGATTTTCATGTAGTTGTTGAGGAATTGCATATCATACGAATCGTCGGGACTGTACAGGGCAATTGTTTTCAACTCGGAGTTTTGCTGTTTCGTGGTAGTAACTCCGATCTGTACTACTTCGGACGGAAGCACGCCTAATGCAGTGGAAACCCGGTTTTGCACATTCACGGCGGCCATATCCGCATCGGTTCCCTGTTTGAAATAAACGGTAATAAAAACGTCTCCGCCATTAGCAGCCGTAGATGTAATGTAGTTCATATTCTCGACGCCGTTGATAGCTTCTTCGAGCGGTACTACAACGGCCTTCTGAGCCGTCTCCGCACTTGCCCCCGGATAGTAGGCGGATACGCTTATGGTAGGGGGAGCAATATCGGGATATTGTTCGACAGGCAAGGAGAATATTGCCACCAACCCCATTAATACAATGGTTATTGAAATGACTGCCGAAAGGACGGGGCGGTCAATGAAATATTTTAAATTCATATACTATTGTCAATTTGATTTTGTTATTGAATATTCTCTTTTACCGTAATTTCCATGCCGTCGCGCAACAATCCAATACCCTCCGTAACGATTACATCGCCCGGAGCTAACCCTGCTTTGACGATATAGTTGTTCCCGTCGTTCAGTTTTTCCACAACCAGCGATCTGGATGTGACCTTACCCTCTTTCACAGCATAAGCGAAAATCTTATCCTGCACTTCATAAGTGGCCGACTGGGGAATGATTATCGTATTGTTGATCTCGTGTGTAATGATCACGTTGCCCACGCCTCCGCTGAACAACACCCGCTTCTCGTTCGGAAAAACGCTTCTGACGGACAACGTTCCCGTTTGCGGATTGATAACTCCGCTTATACTTTCTATTTTGCCCTCCGTATCATAAACAGAGCCGTCGTTCAGTCGCAACCTGACCGGAGGCATCAAACGGATGGTTTCTTCAAGCGAACCGTGTTGGTTTATGAAAGAGCGGATTTGATTTTCCGTCATGGAGAAATAGACAAACATCCGGGCATTGTCGGATATGGTCGTCAGTGGTAGCGGCATCGAGGGATCGACCAGCGCCCCCAAGCGGTAGGGCAATGTTCCGACCACGCCGTCCGACGGGCTTTTAATCTCTGTGTAGGAGAGGCTGTTTTTTGCGTCCGTTAACTGTGCCTTTGCCTGCTCCAATGCAGCTTCTGCTACTGCCAAACTGTTTTTTGCTGTGGACAGGTCAAATTCGGAAACTACATTCTCGGCAAAAAGGATTTTCTTGCTGTCGTAAAGCAGTTTAGCTGTTTCAACTTCGGCCTGAGCCGCATTGACATTAGCGTTTGCAGTCTGTACGGCAGCTAGATAAGGAACCTGATCTATGACAAAGAGTACTTCTCCTTTCTGCACTTTTTGTCCTTCCTGTACTCTAAGTTGGGAAATAGTGCCGGATACCTGCGGATAGATTTCCACATCCTGCTGTCCCCGTATAGAGGCCGAATAAGATTCGTTTATCTCTGCATCCGATACTTTGACTTCTGTTGTTGCAAATTCCACCTGCTCTTCGGGAATCTCCTGCTGTTTGCATGCTGTCATAAACATGAGAGAACATAGCGCTAATGAGAAAATACTTTTTACCATAAACTATTATTTGTAATTGAATTAGAAATTAGATTTATTTTAGTCTGCAAAATTAGGGACATACTCTTTTTGCATACTGTATATAAAGCCGACAGTTTGGGTACTTTTCGAAAGTATCTATCGTTTTATGAATGAAATATGTTATTTTTACGCTACAATTTTCAGGCTATGATACAATTAGAACCTACATTCCGGAAAGAAAAGAAATACTATGTAACAGGCATGGCCACCATGAAGAATATGCTTCATCGTCCTCTGAATTTGGCCGATAGCAGCGTAGTGTTTATATGCCGGAGCGGGCAGGCTGTAGTGAATATTTATTTCAAAAACTATCTCTTCCGGAAAGACGATATACTGATCCTCTCCTTAGATATGATAGCTATTTTCTTAAGGGTATCCGAAGACTTTTCGGTATTTTACTGTATGATGTCCCAACCTTTTGAGAGTGAAGTTAGCTACAATCTGCCTATCACTTTCTTCGACCTCTTATACCTTTACCCGGTATTGCAAACCAATCCGGAACAAGCCCGGACGTTGTCGGCATGGCAAGAGCAGGTGGAGTGGTTTGAAAAGGAGAATATTCACCCACACAGCCGTACAATCATGAGGAATTATTTGGAAAGTCTATACCTGACCATCCATTACGAACTACAAAAGATAGAAGATAATCCCGAAAGGGTACTTGTGGGGAGTGGTGAAAAAATACTCCAAGAGTTCTTTTATTTAGTTGCCAAATACGCTTCTAAACATCGTAATGTGGCTTATTATGCCGGAGAATTATGCATCACTCCTTATTATCTTTCGACGATAACGATAAAATATATGAAAGAATCTCCGAAGGAAATCATTGATGCTTACGTTATACTGGAGCTAAAGAAACTGGCGGAAACTACAAGCCTTCCTGTGAAAATGATTGCTGAACAGTTGAATTTTGAGGACACGTCGTACATGGGGCGTTTCTTCCGGCGGCATACAGGTATGTCGCTGACGGAATATAGAAAGAATCATAGCATCTGATGTTATGGTTTCAATATAGAGCGTAAAAACAAAGCAGACCTTTCGGTCTGCCCTATATTATATCCTCTCGGTAATCTGCTTTTCGAGAGATTCTAATTTATGAAAACGAGGTTTTAAGGTGGTTTTTCGTCAAGTTCTTTACATCTGAATAACTTAACCCCGTAAAAATTGAAAAAACAAACAAATCCCTTACCAATTCATATTGGGCGTTCTTCATCTTGGCATTGACAAGCAAGTTTATTTCTTCCTTGTCCAGAAATCCCCTGTCTTTGGTTTCAGGACTTATCAGATAACCCGCAAAAGGATTAATAGCTAACTGTCCCGAATTGCGAGCAATAGAAACAATATGCTTTACACCTATCATGTATGACCATATCGTATTAGTTGAACAACTCCCTTTCCGTTCTCAAATAATGTTCAAAGCCATTAATAAAAGCGAGATCCAGCTCTTTAAGAAAAATATCATCTCACTTATACTCCTGCTTGATATAACTTTCTATATGACGATATAAAAGACAATATTTTGCATATGTGCCTTTTGCTCTGTTATATCCTACCTTTCGGGAAAACTCTTGGTTGTGTTTAGCAAACAAGGTTAGGAACGTGTCTTGTTTTACACCTAATCCTAGATAAGCGTTCTTTACTTTATCGGCAGTAACAAAACCGTCAGTCTGCATTACTTCCTGATAGTGGCGGTTAATATCCACTCGGATTTTGTCTAAGGCAAT
>UQLN01000100.1 GCA_900541965.1 uncultured Parabacteroides sp.
GTAATTCTCCCAAGGTCCTTTGTATAAGGAACTAACAAAGGTATTCCAAAAATACGGAAAAAACTTTATTCTCCCTTGTCTTTGTTAGCGCATTGATATAAAACAAGCTCATAAGTATGGTTTTCTCAAATCATAGTTATGATTTCGGAAAACCATAACTATGATTTGAAAAAATGCAATTATGAAAAAGAATAATGCACGATTTGTTCTGTGTTCATACAGAGAGAGAAAAGTTGTCGTTATGATTGTTAATTCCTAAAAAAGTTCTTACTTTGCGACAATTTTAGACTATTAATTAGAAAAGTAACAAACTAATGCCATGATTTGGAATGAGACTATTGAATGTATGAGCCGCGAGGAAATGCGGAAACTGCAAAGTATCCGTTTGAGACGAGTTGTTGAACACGTATATCATAATTCTCCTTTCTACCGTAAGAAAATGCAGGAAATGGGAATTGTCCCGGACGACATTCAATCGATTGATGATATTGTTAAACTCCCGTTTACTGTTAAACAGGATTTACGCGATAATTATCCCTTTGGGCTGATGGCTGTGCCTATGTCCGAAATTGTTCGTTTGCACGCATCATCGGGAACGACCGGAAAACCGATTGTAGTAGGTTATACCCGCAAAGATTTATCTATCTGGTCGGAAGTGGTGGCTCGTTGTTTAACAGCATATGGGCTGACGAAGAACGACTCCGTACAGGTTTCCTATGGTTATGGATTATTTACAGGTGGTCTGGGCGCCCATGGTGGTGTTGAAAATATCGGCGGAACTGTGATTCCTATGAGTAGCGGTAATACACAGAAGCAAATTCAGTTGATGCACGACTTCGGGGCAAAAGGGTTGGCTTGTACTCCTTCCTATGCGCTGTATCTGGCTGAAACTATCCACGAATCGGGTATTCCTCTGGAAGAATTCCAATTGCGTGTCGGTGCTTTTGGTGCAGAACCCTGGACAGAAAACATGCGTAAGGAACTGGAAGAAAAACTGAATATTAAAGCGTATGATATTTACGGGCTGACTGAAATCTGTGGTCCGGGAGTAGGGGGCGAGTGCGAGTGCCAGAACGGTACTCACTTGTGGGAAGACCATTTCTTCCCTGAAATAGTAGACCCTGTAACTTTGCAACCTGTGGAACCCGGACAGCAGGGCGAACTGGTATTCACCACTTTGACAAAAGAAGGCATGCCGATGATTCGCTATCGTACCCGCGACCTTACGCATCTTATTTATGAAAAGTGCGCTTGTGGACGTACGGCTGTTCGTATGGGACGTATTCTCGGACGTAGTGATGATATGATGATTATCCGTGGTGTAAATGTATTCCCGTCGCAAGTAGAATCCGTGATTCTGGAAATGCCGGAATTCGAACCGCATTACCTGATTGTGGTAGACCGTGTGAACAATACCGATACCTTCCAGGTTCAGGTGGAAGTACGTCAGGAATATTATTCCGATGAAATGAATAAAATGCTTGCGTTGAAAAAGAAAATAGCCAACCGCCTGCAGAGTGTGATTGGTATCCAACCGGATGTAAAGATCGTGGAACCGCGCAGTATCGAGCGTAGTATGGGAAAAGCCAAACACGTAATCGATAACCGCAAATTAGTATAACCCCTAAAGATTGAATGCTATGTTAATTAAACAGTTATCTATCTTTCTTGAAAATAAGAAAGGACGTTTTACGGAAGTTGCAAAGATATTAGGTGAAGCAGGCGTCAATATGTCTGCATTTACAGTAGCTGAAAATTCCGATTTCGGTATTCTCCGTCTGATTGTATCGGACACAGAAAAGGCTATCCAGGTATTACGGGAAAAATTGTATGCGGTGAGCGTAGCCGATGTGGTTTGCCTGCATTGCCCGAACCAGCCGGGTGCATTGGCTAAGGCGATGGATATTATTACATCAGCCGGTATTTTTGTTGAATATATGTATGCTTTTTCACAGGGAGAAGCAGCCAATGTTATCATCCGTCCGGACAATGTAGAGAAGTGTGCGGAGGTCTTGAAAGCTAATAAACTGGAGCTGATTGCGGCCAGCGACTTATATAAGTTGTAAATATTAACGTTAAGCGCTTCGTTTATTTGTTGGAAAACCGTAACTTTGCGCGCTATTAAAAGTATGTGAATGAAAAAGGTTGTATTTTTATTGATGATGATGACTGTCTTGCTGTCTTCTTGCGGGGAGTATAACAAGATACTTAAAAGTACAGATTATGCATTGAAATATTCGTATGCAAAGAAATATTTCAATGCCAAGCAATATTCAAAATCTGCTACAATTTTAGATGAGTTGGTCCCTATTTTTAAGGGAACCGAATATGCCGAAGAATCATTGTATTTATTGGCGCAGAGTTACTATGGGCAGAAGGATTACCAGACCGCATCGCAATATTTTAACACCTATTATTCGACTTACCCAAAAGGTGAATATGCCGAATTAGCGCGTTATTATTCCGGTTATGGTTTGTATCTGGATTCCCCGGACCCCCGTCTGGACCAGAAACAAACGTATGATGCAATTAACCAGTTGCAGCTTTATCTGGAATATTATCCGCAGAGCGAACGGGCAAAGGAAGCTCAGGATATTTTGTTTGAACTGCAGGAAAAGCTTGCTTATAAGGAATTACTTGCAGTCCGGTTGTATTTCAATTTGGGTACCTATATGGGTAACAACTATCTTTCAAGTGTGATTACAGCACAGAATGCATTGAAGAATTATCCTTATTCCAAGTATCGCGAAGAATTTATGTTTTATATTATCCGTTCCAAATACGAAATGGCACTTGTCAGTGTGGAAGAAAAGCTACAGGGACGTTACCGTGATGTAGTGGATGAATATTATAACTATACGAACGAATATCCGAATGGACAATATTTGAAACAGGTGCAGAAGTTCTACGACTATGCCAACAAGAGAATAACAGATACGTATTAACGATATAAATCAATAAAGTGTAAGTATGGATTACAGAAAAACGAACGCTCCAGCGAATACGGTTACCCGCGACATGATGAAGTTGTCTGCCGACACGGGTAATGTGTATGAAACAGTAGCTATTATTGGTAAACGTGCGAATCAAATTTCTGTTGAAATGAAACAGGATTTGGAAAAGAAACTCCAGGAATTTGCTTCTTACAATGATAATTTGGAAGAAGTATTTGAGAACAGAGAGCAGATTGAAATTTCACGTTACTATGAAAAACTTCCGAAGCCGACATTAATCGCTGCTCAGGAGTACGAAGAAGGTAAGGTTTATTATAAAAATCCTGCCAAAGAGAAAAATAACTTCTAAGAATTTTGGATTTGGGAATTGATGGTTGATGGATCAATTTCTCAATATACGAGATAAGGGGCAATTGTATGGCAAGCTGGTTTATGTAAGCTTGGTTTTACCAGTTGCCCTTTTTGTTCAACCTTCAATTCAGATATTCCGGTGTTCAATTTTTGATTACTCTTATGATACAAAGAATACAAACCGTATATTTATTTATAATAGCAATTTTATCTGTTGCAATGTTATTTATGCCACTTGCTGTTCTACAGTCGGGTGACCAGTTTATGTCTTTTGATGCAACAGGTATCAGTACAATGACAGCACAGCAGCCAGAGCTGATTTATCCGACATGGGGATTATTTGCTTTGAGTGCCATTGTGGCTCTGGTTGCATTTGTTACAATCTTCTTATTTAAGAAGCGGATGTTGCAGATCCGTCTTTGCGTGTTTAATGCTATTTTGATGCTGGGCTTTTATGGTATGTTTGGCTTTTTTATCTGGAACCTGAAAGGGCAGATGGATAATGTGGTAGTGTCATTAAAGTTTGCTCTTGCATTTCCTCTTGTTTCTCTGATATTGGATTATCTGGCTATTCGTAATATCGGAGCGGATGAAGCATTGGTGCGCTCTTTAAACCGCTTAAGATAAGGTGCTTGGTGGTTAATTATCAATAACCGGTGAACTGTCGGTTATTCCTGAAATAGTAAGAGGATGTCTCAATCACTGGGACATCCTCTTTTTTGTAGAAAACCTAATAATCAATTTACCTAATCTAATACTCGATTATCAATTTTCCGCGTTAAGGTTTTCAGTCGTGTTTATTTGTCTAACTCTAGCATTTTCGTTTAATAGGGAGAAGTGTGGGTTAATCAACTATAACCTCATCAATATATACCCACGTATTTTGACCGGGGCGTACATGGTCTTTTGGACATATGCCCGGATTACCTAATTCAACCTTTAAATATTTACCTGTCGCGTTTATGTTATCAAATATTTTGTCTTCTGTCCGTATGCCTTCACGAAATATTTCGTCCGTAGTAAAAGTCTTTTCCCTGACTGTTGTGAATATGGTTCCGTCATTGGAAAGGGCCAACCGGATATATTTAGGTATATGGACAGCCATCCCATAATTGGTGATACAACCGATTGTCACCTTATGGATCGTTTCTTCTTTTTGCAGGTCTATGATAAAGGATGTGTCCTGGTTATACCATCCGCACCATTCAGGATCCGTGTATTTGTCACTACCCCGTATACCGTTAGTAAGTCGGTAGACATCATTGTTGTCCTTGCAAATTACGGGACATGTTGTTGCTTTATTCCATAGAAGAGGCAATACCAGTGTTTCTCCTTTTTGCTGTTCTCCGACAAAAGTTGCAGCCTTAATGGTCGTATTGCCGGTTATAGACAATGTATCACTATAAATAGGAGATGTGGCAACAGGCTCAGACTCATCTGTAGTATAACGGATTTCAACGTCCGGCCGGATACAGGAGAGAGAGACATTCAGTACATTGTGGGTTCCTTTGACGGAGTGGTCGAGATTGTACATGGAATGGGCATAATTAATACCCATTATATCGTAATGTTGTGTAAGGTAGTCCAAACGTTTAAGGAAATCCGTCCAGTCTTTTGTACCTTCAGGCGACCAAGCTGTTTCTGCAAATGCTGCCAAACGGGGGAACAGTAAATATTCCGTATCTTCCGGAGAACGGAGAAATTCTGTCCATAAGCAGGCTTCCATGCCAATCAGATTCTGTATGGCTTCCGGCTTCCAATCTTTTTGCACAGGCTCATAATCATAAACGTCTTTTAGTGTGTTATTGCCAAAGTAGGTACGGGGTTCGAACCATTGAGGACCTTGGTAACGAATCAGGTATAGAACGTTTGCTGGAGACATAATGAAAGGATGCCCCTGGAGCCCCGCCTTATATCCGGCTTCACCCATTTCACGCCAACCACAGATAATGGTGCCGTCGGGTATAGTACTATTTGTCAGTTCATCCCATCCGATAACTTGTTTGCCTTTGCTTTTTATATACTCGGCCATTCTGTTTATGAAATAGCCTTGCAAATCTTCAATATTAGTAATACCTTCTTTTTTCATCCGTTTCTTGCAAAGCGGGCATTTTTCCCAATAATATTTGGAAGCTTCGTCTCCGCCGATATGGATATAGGAAGATGGGAATATGTCTGAAACCTCATCAATCACATCTTCTAAAAAATGAAATACATTTTCATTACCGGCGCAATAAACATGCTTGGCGGCATCACCCCCCAAACCGGGTAAAACTCCGATAAAATCTTTTACCACCGGACAAGCCAGTGACGGGTAAGCCGCAAGTGCAGCATTGCTGTGGGCAGGCATCTCTATTTCCGGAATAATTTCTACGTTTTTATCGGCCGCATAATCTATAATTTCTTTCATCTCTTTTTGAGTGTAGAAACCACCAATGGGAGTAGGTTCACCTTTTACCGGATTTCTTCGTTGGGGGAAATCTCCACTTCGTTCAACGCGCCATGCTCCGATTTTCGTTAGTTCCGGATACTTTTTGATTTCAAGCCTCCATCCGTTATCATCGGTTAGGTGAAGGTGTAGACGGTTAAGCTTAAGCATAGCCATACCATCAATTAATTTCAATATATTTTCTTTAGGGATGAAAGTTCGTGCCACATCCAGCATCATTCCCCGGTATGGAAAACGAGGGCCGTCTTTTATGGTTGAAGAGCGTATTTTCCATTTCATGTCAGGGACCAGTGTCTTGCTTTCTATTTCCGGGGGAAGCATCATCCGTATTGTTTGTACTGCATAGAAAAAGCCGCCGTTATCTGCTGCTGTTATCCGGATATGTATTGGGTTTATATCCAAAATATAATGTTCCGGTGCGATAGTCGTATCCGTATAAAAATTGATAGACGATAAGTGATAATTAGCAGGAGTTATCCTGATTTCAGGTGTGAACCCTGTTGGTTTACTAAATAAATCAGCCAATTGCCAGGCAACAGTAACCTGCGTGTCATTTTCTATATTTATTACGGTATTGTCATCAAAATGGAAATAGGTGGATTTGGTTGCAATTTCTATAGGCTTAGGGGTAATATCCAACTGATTGTTTGTGGTGGTACATTGCACAAACAATAGGATAAAAACGATTGGTATAATTTTTTTTATAATAAACATTATATTTGATGTTTTAGATCTGTCCGGTTAATTATATGGCGTATGTTTTTGAACAAAAGTATCTCTAAGACTTAATAATCATGTTCAATATTATCTAATAATGTTCCAAAATTGTCTTTTTTTGATATCTTTGTGATATTAATACGGTTAAAATAAAAGCCCACAGCTGCCATGAA
>UQLN01000101.1 GCA_900541965.1 uncultured Parabacteroides sp.
CCAAGGACCCTCTGATTAACAGTCAGATGCTCTAACCAACTGAGCTAAGGAAGAAAATATGTCTTTCAGTCTTTCCCGATGTCTTTTCGCTCTTCCTCTTGGACTTGAACCAAGGACCCTCTGATTAACAGTCAGATGCTCTAACCAACTGAGCTAAGGAAGAATATATCTTTCAGTTTGAAGCTTTATTTTAGAACCTCTCTGAAATTGCACTGCAAAAGTAGAGGAACTTTTTGAAATATGCAATATCTTTGCTGAAAAATAAAGTAAAAAAGATATCTTCCTTTTAGACTGTTTATTTTAATTCATTCGCTATTTGCTGATACAGAGCTGTTTTCTGTTCTTCATCCAAGTAATAATATCCGAAATCATTCTGATGAGTATTGTCATTTTCGATGATTATTACTTGCGTATCTTCCTTCATCGCGATATTATGCCAGGTTCCTTTGGGGATATTGTAAACAATACCTTGTTCCATGTTTGTCATTTCGTAAGAGATATTATGTGCTAATCTTGCGGCTGCAATTAATACGGCAGTTCCGGTTAGCAGAATAAAGGCTTCGTCGGTATTAGGATGTACTTCTATTTTTAGGATCGAATTAAGACCTTGTTCGGGAATGTAATTCAGTTGGGCGACCTGCCAGCCTTTACGGATAAGGAAGGGATTGTATCCCTCCTTTTTGTGACTATATGTTTCTATTAATTTCGCTTGCATATTATTTGCCATTGCTTATTGATGGATTGTAATATTTTGTCATACTTTTCCGGATGCTGTTTCAGGTATTTCCGTAAAGATAGGGCATCCTCTACTGAGAAATAAAAATCTTTGGATTCAGCCATGCGTTCCAATTCAGGAGTAAACATATGATCACTCCTGGATTGGATGCAGGCTTTCGGCGAATCCATCCAGGCAATATCCTGGTGGCTCGAGTCAATGATAAACAGCCGTCCATCTTTAAAATCGAAACTACAGTTTTGTGCCTGTATGGAATATATGGCACAGATGAAGGCAAATAGAAAAACGTTTTTTTCAAGGTGTTTCATGGTTCTATCGAACAAGGGTCATTTATTTCTACATTTTTATTTTTTTAATTAACCGGTTAAGTTGGTGGATTAAAAAATTAATCAGCAACTAAAGACATCGGTAATACGGTCTGAATAATTGGGTTTTGCTTGTTTTTAATATGTTGGACTAATATATCGACAGACTGTTTTCCTATTAAAGGTACCGGTTGTCTTACAATAATCATATGGGGAGCCAGGATACTTAAAGCCGGGCTACTGTGAAAACATCCGAGCCCTTTTTTCGTTATATCGATACCCCATTTATAGAAATATCGCAATGCTTCCAGTGCCAGATAATGCGTGGCGAAAAAGAATGCATCGATGTCCGGTTCCTTATTTAACAGACCATCCATCTTTTTGATAATATCTTCTTCGTAGTTGTCCCGGACGACGTCTATGACTATTGACGGTTCAAAAGGCAAAGATGCTTCTTTCAGTGCATTTTTGTAACCTTCGTAACGCATTTGCATAACAACCAGATGCGTATCTGTAGTAACAAATGCTATCTTTTTTCGTCCGGTTTTTATAAGTTTGTTTATTACACACCGTACCCCGTTTTCATTGTCTACAATCACATAGTTTGTGCCCAACTCGGGAAAATACCGGTCAATTAATACAAACGGATACGATTCTTTCATCAGGTTTTCAACTTCATCTTTAGAATGTTTGGTTGCGGCTATTATCAATCCGTCTACCTGCTTGGCTTTTAGCATTCGTATCATCTTGCTTTCCCGGTCTGCATCTGCTTCCGAGCTGCAAAAAGTAACGGTATATCCCAGTTTCTCTGCTTCAAGTTCGATTTCCCGGGCTATTTGTGCATAAAAGGAATCCGCAATAGACGGAACAACTAATCCTATTGTTTTTGTTTTACCCGAGTTTAAACTCTGGGCTAACAGATTCGGATGATAATTGCGCGATTTGGCATACTCTTTTATTTTTTCCTGCATAGCCATACTGATTTTCTTTTCATCCCCACGGCCAGCCAATACCCATGATACTGTCGTCTTGGAAACATTCAGTGCTGTTGCTATGTCTTTCAGAGATATGCCCATTGTTAATTTTATAGTTGTTAAATGGTTTACTTGACCGGTTAACTTGGCTGCAAATATAATCTTATTTTTATATATGAAAGTCTTAATCGTTTATTTTGAGATAGATTTAATGTTTCTTAAGTAATTGTTTTATAGGCGAGTATGTGCGTTTGGCAATAAAAGAAATAGCCTGTGGCAAGCAAGAGTATGAAAATTATAAGCAGGATGGTATTTCCCCAACGGATAAGGAAAGAGGGCATCTGTCCGATTATATTACGTACTTTTTCACTGCGGAGTTCTATCCGGTTCTGTTCGTCGGATGCCTGTTGTTTCATTTCGTCATATTTCATAAGTCGTGCCTGATTATTTAATGAATAAACGGTTTAGTATCGCTCAACTGCCTAATTCCAATTGGTTCCGGACCAGATTGAAATAAGCACCTTTCTGTTCTATCAGTGCTCCATGTGTACCCACTTCCTGAATACGTCCTTTCTCCAATACTACGATTTGGTCGGCATTGCGTACGGTACTAAGGCGGTGTGCCACAATAATAACGGTTTTGTCCCGGTAGAAATCTGCCTGCTTCATCTCGAATGATATTTATTACATCCTATTTATACTTTGATTTATTGTAAAATACCATTAATAGTATCTGAATTTTGAAGCGTCTGTCTTTTGTTGCGGGCCTTTCTTCCCCAATCTAAGTTGAGCGATAATGAGATATTAACGCTCGGATAATTATTATTCATATCTGTAACTGTAGAGTAAGGGGTGAATCGGTTGTAATCGTACGACTTACTGATGCCTTTCTCGCCGAATAAGTTGTAGGAGGAAATACCTATCTTACCCCAGGAAAACCGATAACTGATTCCGTATGAATCAAAAAAATTGTGAGGGGATACAGTTTCTCCCCAGAATGGCGTTGTATCATCGAGAAAAATGAATGTTAGCTCCCAGTTTTTATAATTTGCTATGATTTGAATCATATAGTAGAAATCATTGAAAGTATGTTTGTAATTGTATGCTTCTGAAATGGAATGCCCGTATCCGATGTAAGAATCTATATCCAAATGTTTTTTAAATAAAGAACAGCCAATCGTCCATTCTGCTTTCATGCGATGAAATTTATTCTGGTTGTTGTAAGTCTTGATAAAAAATGAACGTGGATTTTCAAATATCGTCTCTTCCATTATCGGGTCTGTATACAAGTAAGAACCAAAGGTCAACCCGGTACGGATGAAAGAAGTGTTTATGTTGAAATCCACTACATTCCGGTGATAAAAATAGGAATGGAGATATGGATTCCCTTTTGTTATTCTGAAATTATCCATTTGTTGTTCTACATCACTTAAATAGGAGAGGGATGGGTTTTTGTTTTGTAAAGAATAAGTATAGCGTAAGGAAATAGCAGATGAAAAATTATAATTCAGACTGAGCCTCGGACAAAATTTCCAGGTCGTATACGGTTCTTCATCTTTCTGGTTGATATTTACATAGGAGATGCCAAGTGCTCCCATATAGTTTAATTTATGAAAAGTACCGTTATACTGGACAAAACCATATAATTCGGTATCAAGCATTTTTGTTTCGAATTGGTAAGTGCCTGTGTATAAGTTTTTAGTGTGCCCTCCGGTATATCTCAATCCTCCGGTCAGGACGCCTTTTGTATATTTTTTTCGTAACAGGCTTCTGCAATCAATGAATATCGCCGGCCATCCACATTGGATAGATAAGAGGAAAGAATAGAACCATTATTATCAGAGTATTCAGTGTATTGATTTCCATTATTATTTTTCGAATAAGTACCAACTAAATTTATTGATAAGGTTTGTTGTTTAGGGAGTGAGCGGGAATAGTACAAATCGAGAGAAGGACGGTTGGTGGTATATTCCTGATAAGAGTCGCTTGCTGAACCCGGATACAGCTTATTAGTATAGGATAAAGAGCTAAACAGGTCCGAATGGGGAGTATTCACAAAAAGACCATTGAATTTGGCATTAAAAAAATCTTTGTTTTTGATATAGCTGTAAGTCACATTTGCAGAGTGGACAATTTGATTCCAGTGATTTTCTCCGTTTTCTATCCTGTTTATGTTATTATTGTCCGGAAAATTGAAGGATTGCTCTCTATAATGTCCCGAATACATATTATTATGGCTATATTGGTAACTAAATTTTAATTGAGAATGCTTCATGTTTACACCTCCGGAAAAAAACCGAAGCCCAAACTTCTTGTCAGAGTCTCATTTACTATAGCCGATAAGGAACCTCCGGTTTCTTGTTTTTGAGTGATATAATTGATAATGCCTCCGATTTCTTCGCCATAGCGAAGTCCCGGATTGTCAAAATATTCTACTCTTTTTATTTCTTTAGGTAACAATGATGCAACCTCTTGTGAAGAGGCTTCTACTCCATTGATTAATATTTTTAATTGCTCACCTCCTAACCTAACATGGATATTGTATTTTCCTGGGGATTGACAAGGATACGGGGTAATCCTAAACGCCGGGTAGCTTCAAGTCCGTTAATTGATTTTTTGATTTGATCGTCCGATAGAAAAAAAACTTGCCTGTCGACAGCATGAATCACACTAGATGCTTTTATTTCAACTCCGGTGAGTGATATGCAGGAAGGAACTAAAAATAATTCACCTAAATCCACAGATTTATAAATCCCTTTTACATCCATGTATAATTTATCGTATCCGATGCAGGAAATACATAATATACCATCTTTCTCCTGTATGGGAGTTAGACGAAAAGTTCCATTTATAGTTGTAGTGGTACCTGATACAAAGGATGAATCAGGTTTCATCCAAACTATATTTGCACTGGGAATGGCTTCTTTAGTTCCCATTTCTTTTACTAATCCTTTCAGTGAAATAGTTTGGGATACACAGAACTCTGTAACCATAAAGTATATGAGTAGTATAAATGTTTTTTTCATGATTTGTTTAGATAAAAAATTAAAATGCTTTTTATGCTCTCTACTATAAAGACACAATAAATGCTTATTCATAACATCTTTAATTCAATCTATGCGATGAAATTGGGTGGCAAATTTAGTTTTGTAAGCCAGGAAGGGGATGGTTCTACTTTTTTTGTTAACTTGTCGCTCTAAACAATACATACAAATAATGACAAAGAAGATACTGTTTGTGGAAGATGATCTGGATGTGGTAGGTCCTCTTATCACGAAAGGGTTGCAAAATGAAGGGTATGAGGTCTGTTATATGAATTCGTTGGTAGGGCTCAGGGATACATTATATGCTTTTTTGCCGGATTTGCTTCTGCTGGATTTGGAAATCGGTAACCGGAATAGTGCCGAGGTGTTGCCTTCTATCCGTGACATGTACCCGTCATTGCCTATATTGATAGCGTCCTCCCATAATAATGATAATGAAATTGCATATTGTCTCCGCAAAGGCGCAAATTATTATATCAAAAAGCCATATCAAATTAGGGAGGTTGTAACTCTGATTCGTATGTTCTGTCCGGACACACCTGCTCCGGGTATCTTTTGCATACCTATTGGAAAATATGCTTTGGATAAACAAAATCACACGCTTCTCGGACCGGACAAAAAGGTAATAACTTTGAAACCGAAAGAGTTCCAACTGTTGTGTATGTTGCTTGAAAATGCAGGAGGCATAACATTACGAACGGAACTGTTAGAACGTATCTGGCAGCATACAGAGGCTAATGATAGTTTGAATAATTATATAGCTTGCCTGCGCAACTATTTGAAGCAAGACCCAGACCTGGAAATTAGAACGGTTAGAGGTGCCGGCTATGTATTAATCATGCCTTAATATCTTTGTGTTTGATATGTCTTATTTAAAGTGCGCTTTCTTTTCCAAAATCCTCCCGTTGATTTTAAAAAAAGACCCGATCTTTCCCGGAAAAGATACTTTTGAATAAATCTTTTGATGACTGTGCTTATTCTTTTTGATAGATGTGTTTCTTTCTTTTGATAATTATGTGTTTTTCTTTTGATAATTTTCGAAAGAATCATTTTTCGTGCATTTTCGAAGCAAATGCATCAAGGTATGTGTGCTTTAAAGCCTTGTAAATGAGTGTGGCAAATATAAGCAATATATTGTGAATTTCAAAAAATATCTGTCTTTAACAAAGAAACGTCATGAACACTTGTTCATGATTTAATTAGTGGGTAAATAAAAAGAGAATCACCATTCGGTAATTCTCTTTTTGCTCTTCCTCTTGGACTTGAACCAAGGACCCTCTGATTAACAGTCAGATGCT
>UQLN01000102.1 GCA_900541965.1 uncultured Parabacteroides sp.
CGCCTTCTGCTTTCGCTCCGAATACATAGACATCGAGTGTTGCGATTTCGTTCTCAGCTTCTGTGGCAATGGGAGCATCTGCTTTAGTTGTAGCTTTTGTTTCCGCTTTCGTTGTCTTAACAGTGAGCTTGTTCTTAAACGAAAGAAGCACTTCGCGTTTGTTTGTACTGCCCATCCCGTCTGTAGAGGTGCGGTCTGCCTTGTCTGATTCTGTTGTGCAAGAGGCAAACAGTACCACGACAAGCAGATATACACTTGCCGCGAGTGCCTGTACCGGTCTGAAAGGGGGACATAGACCTTGTAACTTTGTTTTCATATCCATATATATTTAATTGTTTGTATTTGTTATTACCTTATTTCTAAATAACGCATTGAAGAACCTCGTTTATGGATAGCATGGATTAGGCAGATATAAACGGATGAAAAAATTATTCTTATCCGTTCCAATCCGCTCAATCTGCGTTATCCGTAAACCTGGTTCTTCGTGGTGTCTGATTCATTCCTGATAGCTGTTTAATTGAATATTTTTCATTCAAAAAGATATAATTCCGAGTCCATCAAAGACTATGTTAAAAATTAGAATATCTTAAGAAATTTCATGCCGTGAAAGTTGTTGAGATTCATATATCCTCACGATTTCAAGAGAATTTCATAAACAATAAGTATTAATAATCAAAGGATTATAGCCTTAATATATTGTAATATCTTTATATATTTGTTCCGGTTAACATAGTCTTTGATGAACTCACCATTCTATTTTTAGCTGATTAGAAGAAGGAGGAAGCTTTTTTCATTGGTTATTTATTATTTCTCCTTTGGACAGTGGGATTCCTTTATTTTTAGTAAGAACAAAAAAATAGCCTAAAGCTTTCTTATCACTTTAGGCTATCCATATTATTAATAGGTATCTTTATTTCTTCGTAACAACAACCCGTTTGGTCGGGTCCAGATGCTCGTTGCGGTAATCAATCTGTTTCACTACATTTTCTGCAAGGTCCTGGAAGGCTGCTCCGGTAATTGAATCCGGATTAAGAGCTACGGGTTTACCTGTGTCGCCTCCCTCGCAAATACTTTGTACAATAGGGATTTGTCCCAGTAAAGGAATATCCAGTTCTTCAGCCAGGCGTTTGCCGCCTTCTTTCCCAAACAGATAATATTTATTTTCCGGCAGTTCGGCAGGAGTGAACCATGCCATATTCTCTACAAGTCCGAGTACCGGAACATTTATTTTTTCACCCGTGAACATGCTGATACCTTTGCGTGCATCGGCAAGGGCGACTTCCTGTGGTGTGCTGACAACAATAGCGCCTGTGATGGCAAGTGTCTGGACCATCGTTAAATGAATATCGCTGGTTCCCGGCGGCAAGTCAATCAGGAAGTAATCCAAATCGCCCCAATTTGCATCAGCTATGAGCTGTTTCAAAGCATTACTCGCCATAGCGCCACGCCATAAAACCGCATCTTCCTTGTTCACAAAGAAACCGATGGATAATAGTTTTACACCGTAATTCTCTGCCGGCTGGATTAACTCGCGTCCGCCTATTTCTTCCAGATAAGGACGGGCATCTTCCACATGAAACATTTTAGGTTGCGACGGCCCGAAGATATCCGCATCCAGCAAGCCCACTTTGTATCCCTGCAAAGCTAAAGCTACAGCAAGGTTTGCTGCCACCGTACTTTTACCTACACCTCCTTTACCGGAAGATACGGCGATAATGTTTTTTACATCCGGCAGTAGTTTATCCGGTTCCGGACGCGCTACCTGGCGTGAAATTACTTCGATATTACCTTTGATTTCCACTTCCGGTCCTACGTAAGTAAGGATTGCTGTTTCGGCAGCTTTCACTACGGATTTGATAAACGGATCATTCGGCTTTTCAAACAGAAGGGAAAAGCTCACTTTGTTGCCGTCGATCCGGATATTGTCTTCTACCATGCCCATCTCGACAAGGTCTTTGCCGGTTCCGGGGTAACGCACCTTAGCAAGTGCATCCATGATAAGTTGAGGATATATTGCCATAATAAAATTATTTTGAATGAATCTTTTTTATTTGCCGGAAGCCAGTGCACTGCGCTTGCTCCGGTTGAAACTGCGGTAAGGGTCCAGTTCTATCTCCACATCCGGTTCAACCAAGTTCTCCCGTTCTTCACAAACAAACTTGATGTATTTGATGTTCAGTCCCCGGTCCAACCATTGCTGTTCGTAGTAGGTACGGATAGAAAGGATATCGTCTGTAAGTCCCGAATGATATAAATTGTCCGTACTGAACAGTACCGGATAATTATTTGCTTTTGCCATCTCGCAAGTATAGGTGTACATAAAGTTACTGTCTGTTTTGAGATGGATGATGCCGTCTCCACTCAATATCTCGCGGTACATTTTCATAAAGCGGATGGAAGTAAGACGTTTACTTGCCTTTTTCATTTGCGGGTCGGGGAAGGTAATCCATATTTCAGCCACTTCTCCGGGAGCAAAGAAATGGGAAATTAATTCGATACTGGTACGGAGGAATGCAACGTTGGTCATTCCTGCTTCCAGTGACTCTTTTGCACCGGTCCACATGCGTGCCCCTTTGATGTCGACACCGATAAAGTTTTTGCCGGGAAACAATTTTCCCAGTCCTACCGTATATTCTCCTTTCCCGCACCCAAGCTCAAGAACAATCGGGTGATTATTTTTAAAGAACTGTTCATGCCAGTGACCTTTCATTTCAAAGCCTTTTTCCTGTAATGCGGCAAACGGATATTGAAAGACATGCGGATAGCCCGCCATGTCGTCGAATTTTGCTAATTTATTCTTTCCCATGCTGCAAAGATAGCATATTTTTAATTCAGTGCAGGCGCTAAGCTGTATTCTATGCAGGCACGAAGATTAGCTGAAAATATAGACAATCAGTCCGGCTATTATTACATACGCCAAGGCATACGGGATAGCAGCTTTCAGTATCTCGCCTTCTTTTCCCTGTTGGTTTCCTGCAGAGGTAGCGATTGCAATACTTTGTGGGGAAATGATTTTTCCTCCCGTAGCACCGACGGTATTTGCAGCCGATAGCCAGTTCGGGTCGATATGTATTTGTCCGGCAACACTGGCTTGTAGTTTCCCGAAAAGGATATTGGATGAGGTGTCGCTACCGGTAATAAAAGTGCCGAGGCAACCGATAACCGGGGCAAACAGCGGATAAAAACTACCTGTGGCTGTTGCTAACGCAGTGGCAATAACGGAAATCATCCCTGCCATATCCATGATGGTGGATAATCCGACCAGACAAATTACTGTAACGAATGTCTTTTTTAATTGTTGTGCGGTATTCCAAAGCACGGTAAACAATTCTTTTGCTTTCGCTCCCTGTATTAATCCGCCGATAAACGTTCCGACAAAAAGTAATACTCCTGCGTGAGTCAACCATGAGATTGTGTAATTTACCGTCGAATCTTTAATCGGAAGGCTGATATAAAGACAGGCTTGAACCCTAAACTGATAAGGATAGCTGCGGGAATAGCTACCGCAGTACCAAAACCCGCCATTGCTTCCAGTAATCCTCCGAAGCCCCATGTTAATAGTAGAACCTGAATACTTTTATCTGTGGAAATGGAAGAAAATTGCTGTTTGATAATCTCCATCTTTTCCGTCTTAAGTAAGACATTGTAGCTGAAGATAGCCATCAGAATAATGAGCAGGATAGGGGAAATGGCTTTTAATGTACCATACAGGAAAGAATAAAACAAATCGTTTGTCGCGAAATGAAAACCGAAAAAGGCTTATCCTGTTTTACGGGGATTAAAATGTCTGTTAAATGGCCTGAATGTGTAAGAGATTCATTGTATGCTAAGAGTAGGTTATCGGCTAAAAGGAAATGGACGGTCTATAATTTATGAATAAGCAGGTGCAGTTCCAGCCAAAGTAAAAAAGCTTAACGACTTTGGAGGTTAAAATAACCAGCCAGAGCCGTTAAGCTTTTTATCTGGGTTGAAATGTGAGTGGAAATAGTGTTTACTCTACATCTGTTCTTATTTTCCTGTATTAATATATTGTATGGCACGTTCCAATTGGGTATCGTTACCTCTGAGGAATTCAGCTTCATTATATAAAGCCTCTATATCCGGAGTAAGTCCGACACCTTCATAAATATTGCCGTCTATATTTTTAAATACAGAGGTTGAAGTATATACATATAGCGCATTATTTTCAAAAGTTCCGGTATAGCTGTCATTGAAGTTATTATTCAACGGCCCATGTCCGCCTCCAGTCCGTTCTCCGATAAGGCATCCGTTAGGTAAGGCACAGATGGCCATAGGTGTCATTTCTCCCATGCTGAGAGAATTAATATCGGCTAATGCAACGATAGGTATATTGTCAATGTTCCTGTCAATATTAAGGTCCGGATTCGGATAAATGATGACAGGGGACCAGGGCGTATAATCAAGTCTTCCCATGCCGCTTTTAGATTTAGTATATCCGGCAACAACTTCTTTGCTGATCAATGGCGAAATAATCAGGTTCATATCTGCCAGATATCCTCCTGCATTGCCCCTTGTATCAATAATGATACCTCTTAAATTTGGAGTTTCGGCTACTAACTCCAAATAGTTTTCGATAGTACTTGTTATATTCTGGTTATTTAAATTTGCTTGGAGGCTAAAAGCACTCAGATATAAATATATAATACCGTTGTCTATATTATAGGAGTAGGTGCTCATACCATTGCTCCCCCCTGATTTTCCGTATTTTAAATTCCTGATGCGACCTTTTTCTATATTTGCTGTAATTGTTTTTTCTAATTCCTTCATTAAAAAAGGTTCATGGTAATATTTTCTTTTTCTGATTTCTTTATCTCCTGGATTGATTCCCCACCAGACAGATTTACCGGATTCGGACGAGGGATCAGTTTTATATAATAAAAGAGCATAATGATGGTCGATGAGATTCTCTGTAATTTCAGTAAATAACTCGGTAGCTGTGATCGAGTCCTTGCGATTCTCCATTTCCAACGCTTCGAAGCGGGGTTTGTATTCTTTGTAGACCTTATCCCAGTCAGTAGGGTCGACATCCCAAAATGCGTAACTATAATTCATACCATTCCAGAAAGATTCGAAGATATCATTCCAGGTCTTCAGGGATTTTTGATCCTGAGGGTTTAATACAGCAGGATTTTCTTCCCTGCAAGAAAACAATAGGGCACTTACTGATAGTACCAGTAATATTTTATAATGTCTCATTTGTCTTGTATGTTAATGTGAGCTTTTGTAGTGAGTTTATTTCTTTTTGCACCAGCCTCCCAGTGTGAACATGCAACCAAGCTGCAGTGTAAAGGTATCATTATAGCGATGTATCTGGTTCAACATATAGTTTTTTTGTAAATCAGCCAGCCCGCGATAATAACGTCCTTCAGCCAATAGCTGGATTTGTGGGGTTAGCTGGTATTTCAAACCGAGTCCTATCATTAGCCCGCCATCGAAACGATTATCCCGACGAGAATCAAAGGGCACTTTTTCATCAAAATGATAGGGAGCCGTTGCATCCGGATCTATGAGACTGTAGAAATATTGATTTTGGTTTCCCTTTGTTTTGCTTGAGACCCAATATCCGGCGTAGGCTCCGGCATTTACAAAACCTCTAAGTTTTTCGCCTCCGAATGAGAAATGAGCGTAAACCGGTAATTGCATGAATCCGTTTTTTGTCTCACTGTTGATATCCTGGTACTGCTGGCTCCGGTAGGAAAAGTAGTTCTTTTGTGTGTAAGATAAATCTGCCTGTAATGCAAACCAATCGACGAATTCATATTGAACCGGTATACCTACGGTAAAACCTCCTTTGGAATCATAGTTACGATCGTAGGCATAGCCGGATGTTGTCGACAGGCTATTGTGTGTGTATCCGGCTTGAACGCCGACTTTCCATTGTGCGGAAACACTGGCACAGTGGAATGTTGCCAGTAAAACCAGCATCCATCGTAAATAAATCATGTTTGTTTTCATACTAAGAATTTATATTAGAGAGTGTTATTTCAAAAAAAAAGAGATACCATTTTTATGATACCTCTCTACTTCTATTGTTTGCTCTTCCTCTTGGACTTGAACCAAGGACCCTCTGATTAACAGTCAGATGC
>UQLN01000103.1 GCA_900541965.1 uncultured Parabacteroides sp.
TCAGGTAAGACGGAAAGCGGAGCTACAGCTAATGAAATAACCGACTCATTTCCCGATACTATCGCCACTTTCGTGAGTAAAATATGTCCCACTATTTTTCTCTCATCAACCTCTGCTACTAAAGAAAGTTCCGGAATAAAAGCATCCGATTTGCGCAAACGACCGACTAATAGATGTTCGGTATGATCGCTTTCTTTTACATTTCTGAAGGCATATTCTACCAAATCGTCAACAAGCTTATAATCAAAAATTTGTTCTTGTCTAATTTTAATATTCATTATTTGTAAAATTATTCAAACTTATTGAACGATAAAAGACAGTTTCAAAATATTTTTTTCTTCAGCATTACCACACTGCCGGCATCTTTTGACAACTTAGTATATCCATAAAGATGCACAAAACCGAGAACCGTTACAAAAATAAACGCCAATCTAAAATCAGGAATGGTATAATGTCCTGCAATTCCATGGTTTATAATATTCAAAAAACGCAAAACTACCGCTCCCATAGCGATTCCCATACCTGTTGACATTTGTTGTATGGTACTATACAAAGTATTTGCCGCTGTCGTCTGGGAAGCTGGTGTATCGGTAAAAGCCAGAGTCGTTAAAGAACTGAACTGTAATGAGCGAAAAAGACCTGCTGTAAATAAAACCAAGATAATGACATAAACCGGAGTCGTAGGCATCAACAATGCGGTAAAGAAGGTAAACAAAGCCGAAAAACAACCATTTACAATCAATATCGTACGAAATCGGAAGCGGTGCATAATCCATACTGTCAATGATTTCATAGACAAAAATGAATAACATCAACTCTAAAAGAACGAGCCATTGCGGGTATTGCCGTATTTACGGCTGTCGTATCCAAGAATTGCATAAAAAATGCAATAGCGACTATCAAAGATACAGTGACAGATCTGTTAAACTTAAACGGTAATTTCTTTTTCCACCTCATCCATCTCTATTTTCCACCGAAATCACACAATTTTTTATCAAACTTCATGAAAAAAATTCAAACTCTGTATTTTCAAACCGGGAAAAATGATCATGCTCCCAGAGCCTATCTGAATTTTCCTTAAACCGATGCAAAGATACTCGATTTATATCATTTATTATTTCTTGAATATCGCAAAACCGCTCTGTTTCTCACTAAAAAAAACAAAATGCCCAAATAACCTGATATTATCTTCTTATCGGAAAACTGAAGTGACCCCCAAAAGTTGGACAAGTTAAACATTATCCCGTAATAGAAAGAGTTCGGTATTGTACCGGACTCTTTCCATTTAACCGGGCTTTGATTCTTTTATTGTTATAATATTCAATATATTTATCCAAAGCCTTTATAAAGGCTTCAGGAGATTCAAAATTCTCGGCATACAGCAATTCAGACTTCATAATTCCAAAGAAATTTTCCGCCATAGCGTTGTCAAGGCAGTTACCTTTACGAGACATGCTTTGTACTATATGATGTTCTTCAAGACGTTTACGGTAGCCGTAGTGTTGGTATTGCCATCCTTGATCAGAATGGAGTATAAGTCCGTCAAGACTGTCAAACCTTGTGAACGCTTTATCCAACATATCGTATATCTGTTCCATATCCGGTTTTCGGGAGATGTTGTATGATATGATCTCACCGTTGAACATATCCAATATCGGGGAAAGATAAAGTTTGACAGAACCGATTTTTATCTGTGTTACATCTGTCGCCCATTTGCGGTTGGGGGCTTCTGCCGTAAAATCCCTGTCTATTATGTTCGGGGCTATCTTGCCAACCTCACCTTTGTATGAGCGGTATCGTACCATGCGTATTTTGCTTTTAAGCCCTAAGTCACCCATAAGCCTCTGGATGGTCTTATGGTTTAGCATAAAGCCACGGTTATGCATCTCCGCTGTTACACGCCGATAGCCATATCGTCCCTTATGCTCATGAATAATTAGTTTGATTGATTCCTTTTCATTGGAATACTTATCAATCGTTTTAAGGCGTTTCAGATGATAATAGAACACAGAACGAGCCATCTTTCTTAACTTCAATAACAAGTCAAGAGGATAATCCGACCTTAGTTCGTCGATGGTTCGCGCCCATTCAGAAGTGCTTGGGCCTTCTTTGCCTCGACTAAGGCCTTCGCTTTTTTTAGCAGCGCGTTCTCTGCCCTCAGGCGGAGATTTTCAGCCTGAAGCCTCTCAAGTTCCGTTTGCGGTTCTTTCTTCTTTGGACGTCCCATAGGTTCTTTTAATGCTCTTCCTTGGCGTTTGGACGGCGCAAGAGCTTCGTAACCATACTTGCGTACTGTACTGACCCAGCGTTGTAGAGCCGTCTTACCAATTCTGTATTCTATTCTTACATGGGATAAAGGTACACCTTTTTCCAATATTAAACGTACTACTTCTTCCTTTAATTTAACCGTAGGACGACAATGTGGTTGTTGCTCTAGTCCTGAACGACCATATTTGTCCCACATTCTCACCCATGCCAATATCTGAGTCTTATTGATATGATACTCCTTTGACAAATGAGCTATTAACTCTCCTTGTTTTACCTGGCTTACGATAATAAGCCTTTGTTCGTAACTGTACTTCATAAAAAACACCCCAAAAGTTTTGTGTCTAACTTTTGGGGTGCAGTACAAACTTAGACAGCCCCTTTCTTATTAAGTTCTGAGAAGGTATCCAAAAATTATTCTATCATAAACCTGTTCAAGGATAATGCAAATGTATCACTATATTGTTTTTGTAAACGCACCAGTTCTCGATTCATAAAATCAACGACTTTCCCGTATTCCGGATCATCAAACACATTATGCATCTCTGTCGGATCTTTTTCGAGATCATACAGTTCCCAAGCATCTATATCGTTATAAAAATGTATCAACTTATATTTATCCGTACGAACTCCATAATGGCGTTTTACGGCATGTTCTGCCGGATATTCATAAAAATGATAATAAAGAGACTTTCTCCAATTTTTCGGATTCTCCCCTTTCAATAAAGGAAGTAAAGAAATACCTTGCATATCTTCAGGGACAGGTACTCCTGCCAAATCTAAAAATGTAGGTGCATAATCTATATTTTGAACTAATTGAGAAATATCTCCTTTTTTATCAAAATCTTTCGGCAAACGCATAATCAAGGGGGTACGCATAGACTCTTCGTACATGAAACGTTTATCGAACCACCCGTGTTCTCCCATATAAAATCCCTGATCAGAGGTATAAACAATCAATGTATTCTCCAATAAGCCTTTTTTATCAAGATAATCGAGAATCCTCCCGACATTGTCATCCAAGGATTTTACTACTTTCATATAATCCCTCATGTAACGCTGAAATTTCCATTCAGCCAACTCTTTCCCGCTTAGTTTCCGAGAATAAAAATCTTGTATTATCGGATCATAAAAATGGTCCCAAACCTTACGTTCTTCCGGAGTCATCCGACCTATAAATTGTTCATATACTGATTTTAAACGACTCTCTTTCCCAACTGCCAGCATTTTCAGATCATAAATAATATCCATATCTTCGGCAATACTCATTTCCTGTGCTGCAGCAGCAAGACGTCCGTTATAATCATCAAAAAAATTATCCGGTAACGGGAAAGTTTTATCTTCATACAAAGAAAGATTCTTTATCTCAGGCAACCAGTCTCGATGTACAGCCTTATGATGCAAGAATATAGCAAAAGGTTTGGTCTCATCTCTCTCATTCTCCAGCCAATTTATTCCTATGTCGGTAATCAGATTAGTAACATATCCTTGTCGTTGTACTGTATCATTATTCATACGAATAAAATCAGGATTATAATAATCGCCCTGACCGGGAAGAATTTCCCAATAATCAAATCCCGAAGGCAGACTTTCAAGATGCCACTTACCCACCAATGCTGTTTGGTATCCGGCTTTTCGGAGAAGTTTAGGCATTGTTTGCTGAGAAGAGTCAAAAACACAAGTGGTATTATTGGTGAATCCATTTGCATGACTGTGTTTTCCCGTAATCATACAAGCCCTGCTCGGCCCGCTTAACGAATTGGCGACAAAGCTGTTCGTAAAACGAACACCATCTGCTGCAATACGGTCCAGGTTCGGAGTATTTATATAACGGGTATCATAACAACTCATCATCTGAGCCGTATGATCATCCGTCATAATGTATACAATATTATAGGGTTTCGCCGATTTCTCTTTTTTCCCAGAACAAGATAATGCAGAAAACAGAACTGCGACTCCCGATAACGAATATAAAACTTGACCAGAATATTTCATTGTATCAGTTAAATTTTAGAATCTGTTTAAATCTTATACTATCCGTTTCAACTATGAAGATGACTTCCGAATAGAATTTAAAAACTTGACTGAAACAGATTTTTAAGGTTTACAATAATTATTCCATTATTTTTTTCGAGACTTTACCTCATTCAACAGAACCGAAAGACGTTTCACTACTTCCGGATATTGCGTTGCAACATTCTGCTTCTCTGCCGGATCGGTAGACAGATCGTACAACTGAGCTTCAGGGCTGTTTCCCAAATCCATTTCCACCCATGACACGGTATTAGGCAATTCACTCGGCTCTATATACTTCCATTTTCCCTGAATAATCGAAAGTGTATTATTCAGATTTTGCTGAACGACATATTCCCGGTCTTTCGATTCGTCACCTAAAAAGACAGAA
This sequence comes from uncultured Parabacteroides sp., assembly GCA_900541965.1. GTDB lineage: Bacteria > Bacteroidota > Bacteroidia > Bacteroidales > Tannerellaceae > Parabacteroides. The sequence goes on from UQLN01000103.1 coordinate 4,670, forward strand.
AGATTGCCTCGACTATCCGGAGCAACCCCTTCCGGTAATTTCTTGCCTAACAGTTCTGCCATAGAAGCAAATACATCGACTTGCGAAAACAACGCATGTTGCTTTACAGGTTTGATTCTATCCGGCCATCGGACAATAAACGGCACACGTGTTCCGGCTTCATAAGCACTATATTTACCTCCTCTATAAATTCCCATAGGCGTATGCCCGTTCAGATTTTCCAAAGCCCCATCTATATATCCGTCATCAATCACAGGTCCGTTATCACTTGTAAAAATAAATAGGGTATTATTCGCTATGCCCAAACTGTCAAGCGTATGCATCAATTGCCCGATAGTCCAATCCAGTTGCAATATGACATCACCTCTCACACCCAAATCGCTTTTCCCGGCAAAACGAGGATGTGGAATACGAGGAACATGCACATCTTGAGTCCCTAAATATAGAAAAAACGGATTTTCTTTATTTTTGGCTATAAAGGCTTTAGCTTTAGAAACTATCGTGTCGGCAATATCTTCATCTACCCATAAAGCGGATTTGCCTCCCGTCATATATCCGATACGTCCTATGCCATTGATAATCGTATTATCGTGTCCATGACTCGATTTCATTTTCAATAATTCAGGATTCTCTTTTCCCGTAGGCCAATTACCTACTTTTTTATTATAATCTACAAAAATAGGGTCTTTCGGATCAAGATTTACCACCCTGTCATTTTCGACATATACACACGGAACACGATCTACCGTAGCAGGAATAACAAAATCATAATCAAAACCTATATTTCGAGGGCTCGGAGTTATCTCTCCATTCCAATCAGGTCCATTCGGCCCTCCTAATCCCAAATGCCATTTACCGATCGCACCGGTAACATAACCAGCGTTCTTAAACAGATCAGCCATAGTAACACATGCCGTATCGATAATCATACCGGCATTCCCCGTAGCGATCTCGGTATTCTCATAACGCCACGGATATGCTCCTGTCAACAAACAAAACCGAGAAGGGGTACTTGTTGCCGACGATGCATAAGCGTTCATAAACTGAGCTCCCTGAGCCGCCAACGAATCGATATGTGGAGTCTGGATTTTTGTCGCACCATAACAACTCAAATCACCAAAACCCAAATCATCCGAAAAAATATAAATTACATTCGGTAACCGATCATCTGACTTTATAACTTCTTTTTTCGGGGAAACCGTACATCCGGTAAATAAAGAAAATCCGGGGAGCAGACTCCATAATAAATAAGGATGATTCATTCTAATAGTATTTTTAAAGTTTACCATATACCAACCATTAATAAAAAGGACAACTTATTCCATA
>UQLN01000104.1 GCA_900541965.1 uncultured Parabacteroides sp.
GTCCTAACAAAACTGAGGTATTGTTCTTAAATACCCATTACTAAGTTCTAACAAGACTTTGGTAATTTCATTCGTTGGTATGGAAACTGTGGAAGTTATGGCTAAGCCAACAATGAAAATATCCATGAAAGTAGTATCACAGGACTTGGAAGGAGTTGTGATTGTTGCCGGTTATGGCACAGGAAAGAAAGCTGGTTCTATTGTCGGATCTGTTGCTACCATCGCCTCTGAAAAACTGAGCAATCGACCAAGTGCGAATGTTGCCGATGCTTTACAGGGACAGGTTGCCGGTTTGCAGGTGTTTACATCGTCCGGTGAACCCAGTGCCAGTGTTTCCATGCGTTTAAGAGGAGTTAGTTCTATTAATGCATCTACTACTCCGTTGTTTATTTTGGATGGTGCACCTGTAAGTTCGGATGTATTCAATACATTGAATCCCAGTGATATTGAAAATATATCGGTCTTGAAAGATGCTTCTTCTACGGCTATTTACGGTTCGCGTGCAGCCAACGGTGTTGTATATATTACAACGAAAAAAGGACGAGGCAACCGCCCGACCGTAACCATTAAAGGCCAGTACGGTTTCTCACAGCTTGCACAGAACAAGCTGTCTCCGATGAATTCGGAACAATACCTGAATTTCCAGGAAATGCTGGACCCGAGTTTGAAGAATAACGCAGCCTTCCAGGCAGATAAGGCTTACACCCTGAAGCATGGCATCTATACGGACTGGCTGGATTACGTGGCAAAGAATAATGCCCCGACTTATCAGATTGATATGTCTATATCCGGTGTTACCAATACGACAAACTATTATATCTCTGCAAGTCATTTGGACCAGGACGGTATTATGCCTCGCTCCGGAACAAAACGTGAATCTTTCCGTACAAATATTGAAACAAAGCTGAATGAATGGTTGAAAGTTGGAGCGAATGTCGGTCTGGCATATCAAGCATATGAAAATACGGCATCAACAACCAATAGCTGGTATAACCCGGTAAACTTTGCCAAGTGGGCACGTCCGGATATGTCTCCTTATGAAATTATAGATAATCCGGATGGAACTATTTCTTATGGCGACCGTTTGAATTACATCAAGAAAGGCGGTCTTTATAATCCGCTTTATTTGCTGGAAAATCAGGTAGACGACCGTACGAAGATTTCCATAAACGGAAATACGTTTATCCAGTTGACCCCGATAAAAGGACTTACTATTCGTGCAGCACAGGCTATCGATGCATACGACTATCGTTATACCGGTAAAGAACTTCCGATGGAAGACCGTAATAAAAATAATGGCTATGTAGAAGAACAGTTCAGCCGTTATTCGCAGATTACATTCACGAATACTGCCGAATACAAGTTTAACATCGCCGAAAAGAACCATTTTACGGCATTGATAGGGCAGGAAGCGATTATTTCTCAGCAGAATGGTTTCTCGGCAAGAAAAAAAGGACATACGGATAAACGTCTGATGCTTATTACTGCCGGAACAACTTGGGAAAATCCTTCTGCAATGTCAAATTGGGAAGATACTTATAACTCATTCTTTGCCAATGTAAACTATGATTATGACGACCGTTATTTCTTTGATGCATCTGTCCGTACAGACGGTTCCTCTTTGTTTGGTGCAAACAACCGGTATGCTGTATTCTTTGCATTGGGCGGTATGTGGAATATGAAGCATGAAGAATTTCTGAAAGATGTGGACTTCCTGAATGAGTTGAAATTAAAAGTGAATTACGGTACTGTAGGTAACTCTGGTATTGAAAGTTATGCGGCTCTCGGATTGGTGGGAAAAGGACAGTATGCAGGAGAAACTTCTTTCGGCCTGAGCCGTGCAGCCAACGGCGATTTGACATGGGAAGTGGTGAAATCGACTAACGTAGGGTTAAGTACTCGCATGTTCAACCGGTTGTCGTTCGATGTCGAGTTCTATAATAAGTTGACCACAAATATGTTGATGGAAATACCTTATTCTTATACAACGGGTTTTACCAGTGGTTGGGGAAATGTCGGCAGTATGCGTAACAGGGGTATCGATATCAGTGCAAGCTATGACTTGATTGCCAATAAAAATATACTTTGGACAGTTGGTGCTAATGTAAACTATAACAAGAATACGATTACCGAACTGTTTGGTGGACGCGACGAATATGTAGTACCCAATACAGGTATCAAATACCAGAAGGGCGGGACATATGGTGAAATTTATTATGTGAAATGGGCAGGAGTTGACCCGGAAGACGGTTACCAGATGTGGTATGACTTGGATGGAAATAAAACCAAAACCTATTCGGATAGTTATGCTCAGTTTACAGGATGCCAGCGTTATGCACCCTGGTCCGGAGGTTTCAATACTGCCTTCAGTTGGAAGAATTTCAGTATTTCCGCAGACTTTTCCTGGGTGTTGGGTAAGTATACCATCAATAACGACCGTTATTTCTTTGAAAACCCGAATTTCGGTGCCAGCATGAACCAGTCGGTTACTTTGTTGGATATGTGGACAACACCGGGCCAGGTAACCGATATAGCACGTCCCGAATCCAGTATCCACTTCGACTCTCATTTAATAGAGAATGCCTCTTTTCTTCGTTTGAAGAACCTTTCTCTCGGTTATAATATCCCGAAGAACTGGATTACAAAGACAAAGATTTTAAGTAATGCCCGCATTTTTGCAATCGCAAGAAACCTCTTTACCGTTACAAAATATACAGGTTTTGACCCGGAAGTAGATTCAAACTTGCAGTTAGGAAACTATCCTAACACCCGCCAGTTCTCTTTCGGTGCAGAAATAACATTCTAATTTGAAAAAGAAAGATTATATGAAAAAAATATTAATCATATCCGCAATGTCGGTGTTGGCAGGATTCACTGCCTGTGATATGGATAAGCTTCCGTTCGATAAGATAGAGACCAACGAGTCTTTGCAAACACTTGCCGACTGTAAAGCTTTCCGTAATGATTTGTATGCAGATTTCCGTAATTCCTTATATAACTATCTGCTGAATGTGGAAATATCTGCCGATGGTTTCAATCCGGTGGTAGGCTATAGTAATAGTTATGGCGGCAATTACCGTTGGGAACTCGAAGCATCGGATGCCAGTGGCAATTGGCAGGATAACTATTATATTATTGCCAATGCGAACCTGATGATTGAAACGATTCCTTCTTTGATGGAGACAGCTACGGAAGAGGAAAGGGCACAGATGAACGAGTATATGGGAGAAGCCTATTTTGCCCGTGCTTTGGCTCATTTTGATTTGACTCTGAAATATTGCAAGGATTACGAACCGTCTTCCGCTGCATCGGATTTAGGGGTTCCTGTGCTGACAAAGTATGTCCCTTCTGCCGATGCGTCTACCTATCCGGCGCGTTCAACTATGGAAGAAACTTACAAGCAAATCGTTTCAGACCTTGGAAAAGCTACCGATATGATAACCACTCCGGGCGAAGTTTGCTCTAACTATGTTACGGTGGATGTTGTAAAAGCACTTAAAGCACGTGTGGCATTACAGATGCACGATTGGGCTACAGCCTCTTCAATGGCTAAGTCTCTGATTGGTGAAGGAAAATATTCCTTGATTTCGGATAAGGCCGAATACCGGGATATGTGGGTGAATGATAATGGTACGGAAACAATCTGGCAGACCTATATGGATATAACGGAAAAGGCAAGTGCTTCCGGTATCGGTAATTATCTGATAGCCGATACGGATGGGAAATGGGAATTGTTTAAGCCTGATTATATTCCGGAAAGTGGCATCCTGGATGCATACGATAAAGAAAACGATATTCGTTTCGATGCTTATTTTTCTAAGGAAAGATTGAATACCGGCGTAGGGGAAGTCGAATTGTATCTCTGCCATAAATATCCGGGCAATCCGGATACGTATACCGGAAAGACTACCTATTATAATATGCAGAAGGTTTTCCGTATTTCCGAAATGTACCTGATTGCAGCCGAAGCATATGCAAACGCCGGTGATAACGAGTCCGCATCAAAGATGTTGAACGACTTGCGTAAGAAACGTATTGCTAACTGGGTCGATACGGATTATACGGGCAGTGCTTTAATGAGCGAGATACAGCAGGAACGCTGGAAGGAATTATTCTGCGAAGGATACCGCATCATGGACTTGAAACGTTGGAATGTAGCTATGAAACGTACACCGGCGCAGGATAAGAATTACATCGTCCTGCCGGATGCTCCGAATGGGGAAAAGATGGTAAAGGAAGCTGGTGATTATCGTTTTGTATGGCCGATACCGCAAGCTGAAATAGATGCCAATCCTCAGATAAGAGATCAACAGAATCCGGGATACTGATAACGATATTTTTATTATTTGGGAGTACTCCAGTTTTTAGACACACTAATTTTCGCAGGAACCGGTAGTGATACCCGTTCCTGCATTTTTATTTTGTGAATCTGGTTAATCTTTTATTAGTATGTGCTTGGCTTTTACTCTTTATCGTTTCTTTCATTATTCTCTTTGTTCAATATCAGTCCCGTTTTTGCATTAAGTGGGGAAACAACCTTTTTGCCGGTCTTTGCTTCCAATTCCAATCGGGCATTGCGAGCTACTTCACCACCTTGTTTTGCAATATCTATATGTTCATTGATTGTGTCCGGTTCGGAAACCTCTGAAATCTGTTTAGTGGATAGTTCTGCGAGCATATTAAGTACAAGCTCGGTATTTGTCATATTATCCCGTAGGTTTTCCTTTTTTAGCCCTTTGAACTTTTTATATTCCTTTGCCGTCTTGCCGGCCCAGGTTTGATAAATAATATCTGTTAGTGTGGCGAATTGTGTTCCTTCCTGAAGTCCATGTCGTTTCCATTCATCGGTGAGGTCTTTACGGATTTCAATACTTTTAAGCCGCTGGTTAATCCAATTATCTGAATAGCCCAGCCGTTTATAGTCCATCAATGCCTGGTTGATAGAAAGTTCCGGGTCCTGCATCTGCTCTAAACGCTCTTTTGTAACCTGTGCCATCCATAGTTTGAACGGTTCGGCTTTAGGAGAAGGGATGGATTGGATTATACGAAAGATTGCACGAATATCGGCTGCCAATGTTTTACGTCTTTTTCCTGTTTCTGTTTGCATTGTTACCTGGGGACAATTTGTCCCTATGAACGAAGCTAGTTGTTCGTCGCGTTTACGCATCTTCTTGAGATAATCAGTAGGATTAGAGCTATCTGTTAAGACTGCTATTACATCTACTACGGAAAAATACCATTCTTCCGTTTCGTCGTCCCATACAGTACGGACTTTCTTTTCTTCAAATATTTTGATAGCTTCTTTCTTTGTCATAGATGGTGTGGATAATATTTGTGTTTTTGTAATAAGTATGATTGATACAAAAATAGTTTAAACATGGCTGTAGAACAAATAAACGTAGACGTAAATGGAGAGGAATAGGAATAAAAAAAGGAAAACCATTCGGTTTTCCTTTTTTGAGAGCGGAAGACGGGGCTCAAACCCGCGACCCTCAGCTTGGAAGGCTAATGCT
>UQLN01000105.1 GCA_900541965.1 uncultured Parabacteroides sp.
TGCCCAATAAGGTCTAAAAACAAAGCATATATGGTTTGAAATCGAAACATATATGTTTTAAAGTCAAAATATAGGTGTTTTGCCGCGCAGATTATTGTTTTTTTATGCGCAGATAGTTGGAATTAGTACCGCGACTAATTGAAATTACCCTCCGGATAAATAGGAAAAAGTCCCGGATTCTATACAAAAAGCCTCCTTTTAGCGCTAAAAAAGGGATGGTTTTACTCTGAAATGGCTGTTCTGTAAATAGGTTGGGTTAGTAAAAATGAGGTTATCCTGTCAAAGTGTTGCTTGATGGGATGAAATGTTGACTTTCTGTAAAATGAAAAAAGGTTGTCCAGTTTGAAATGGGCAACCTTTTTTTGCGTTAAAAATGAATTATTTACTGTTTCAATGTTTCGTCGATGGAAGCCAGAATCTTTTTGCATTTTTCGTCTGCCGGATTCAAAGCGATTGCCTGGTTCAGATAATCTTTAGCTTTCTTCATTTGTACATCTGCCTTATCTTTTTCAGCATTATACTTGTCGGCATCTGTTGTTGCCAAAGGAGTTGCAGCAGTCAGGATTTTAGCTCCTTCATTATAATACATAGCTCCGAGGCTATATAAGGCATTTCCTTTATAGGTTTTGTTTGCTACAACTAAAACGTCTTTGAATAGTTCTTCCGCGTCGTTTATTTTACCGGCTTTCTGGGCTGCCTGGCCTTTTTTCATGCAATATCCATACAATAGCTTCTCCAGATTCTGATTGTTTGGATTTACTTTTAATCCGGCTTCAACCGTAGATGTAAATTCTGCAGCTTTATCCTGGTCGCGTAATGACATGGCCTTTCCAACATAGGCATTGTCTACATTTTTTCCTTTTTGAATAGCCATGTCGTAGAACTTAACGGCGTCATCATACTTTTTTGCATTGAATGCCGCATAACCGCAATTGAATACACGGTCTGCATCTTCATAATTCGTAAGTTTCAAATACTCGCTGTACTTAGTTAAAGCTTCTGCATAGTTTTTCGCTTTCATAGCAGCGTCCCCTTCTGTGCAAAGTTTGTTTGCATCAACATCTTGTGCAAATAAGTTTCCAATACTAAGGCAAAAAGCCAATAATAAGACAATTTTCTTCATGGTGATTTATTATTTGTTTAAATTTAAATTCGGACTAAGTTAGTAAGTGTAGAGGAAGGAGAGAAGTATTTTTTTATTTTTTTAGATTTATAAAGAAAAAGGAAACATTGGTCTTCTGTTTTATGGGGATTGCATGATTGATAGCTACAGAATGAATCTTAAGGATAGGAGAGAGGAGAAAAGGCTCTGTTATAAGGAATACAGGCAAGACTGGTTAAACCTACTGATTATTAAATTGAACAGGGATATTTGAGTTTTTCAGTAACCTGTCTGTATTCCTTCGTTATGAAATCATTCAATGGGGTAACATGGCAATCCGAAAGCTTCCGCTACAGCCGGATATACGATTTTGCCTTCTATGATGTTTAATCCGAGGGCAAGGCCTTTATCTTCTTTACAGGCTTTTTGCCATCCTTTATCTGCCAGTTTAATAATGTATGGCAAAGTAGCATTGGTTAAAGCCAATGTGGAGGTTTGCGGGACTGCTCCCGGTATATTGGCTACACAATAGTGGGTAATGCCGTCTACTTCAAAGATAGGCTCTGCATGAGTGGTCGGATGGGATGTTTCGAAGCAGCCTCCCTGGTCTATTGCTACGTCGACCAGCACGCAACCCTTTTTCATTAGTTTCAGCATGTCGCGCGTAATCAGGTGGGGGGCTTTTGCCCCGGGGATTAAAACGGAGCCTATAACAAGGTCTGTTGTCGGTAATTCCTGTTCTATGTTGTGGGTGGACGAATATAATGTCTTTACATTCGCCGGCATAATTTCGCTCAAATAACGCAGGCGTGGCAATGATATATCGGCAATTGTCACATCGGCCCCCATGCCGGCTGCCATTAATGCTCCATTATGTCCGACAACGCCTCCTCCGAGGACTAAAACCTTTGCCGGCTTAACTCCTGGAACACCTCCTAAAAGAATACCCTTTCCTCCCTGTGGCTTTTCCAGAAAGCGGGCTCCTTCCTGAACAGACATACGGCCGGCTACTTCACTCATCGGAATAAGCAGTGGTAATGTCCTGTCCGGGTTTTCTACGGTTTCGTAAGCAAGGCAGATAGAACCGCTTTCCATCATGGCGCGGGTAAGCTTCTCTTCGGATGCAAAATGAAAATAGGTAAAAACTAATTGCCCTTTGCGTACCAGCGAATATTCTGCGGCAATAGGCTCTTTTACTTTGACAATCATTTCGGCAACATTGTATACATCTCCGATACTGGGAAGAATTTGGGCACCTGCCGCCTCATAGGCGGTATCGGAAAATCCACTGTTTTCTCCTGCCGTATGCTGGATGTAGACAGTGTGTCCTCTTGTTACTAACTCTTTTGCTCCGGCGGGTGTAAGTGCCACGCGGTTCTCATTGTTTTTGATTTCTTTTGGGACTCCGATAATCATAATGTTAGTATTTTATAGGTTTATGGTCGTAATATACGATTTTTTTGACATTATGTTATTTTATTCTTGAAAATATTAGTGTATTTTTTATAAAACCCGGTAGATGAACTTCCTGTGGGAAGAATGTTTTCATTCATCGCAGGGAAGATAGATGGATAAGGGGAGGCACTTAATGTAAAAAAGGTGTTACAATTGCTTGCAACACCTTTTTCTATTTATTGGCGAACCTGGTTATAAACCTTGTCCGTGACAGTTTTTATATTTCTTTCCACTACCACAGGGGCAAAGGTCATTGCGACCAACTCGTTTCTCGGCACGAACAGGAGCCTGACGCGGTTGCGGGGCAGCCTGACCTTCCATCGTATTGTTTCCGGAAAGGTCTGACTTCTCTGTACGGTATTTGCTCATATCCTCGTGACGTTCGGGAGCTGCTTGCTGTACGGCAATACGCTGGCGTGCAGCTTCAGCCATTGCTGCTTGACGTGCTGCCATTGCCTGTTTTTCTTCTTCAGTCGGTTCTTCGCGTACCGGAATCTGGCCACGCATCAGGATAGCTGCCGTTTTACGGTTCATGGAATCAACCATCGTCTTAAACAGGTTGTATGATTCGAGTTTGTAAATCAACAATGGGTCCTTGTTTTCGTAGCTGGCATTTTGTACGGAGTGGCGCAGTTCGTCCATTTCACGTAAATGTTCTTTCCATGCTTCGTCGATGGTATGTAGTACGATTGATTTCTGGAATGCTTTGGTAATCGCTTTGCTTTCGGTTTCGTATGCTTCTTTCAGGTTACAAGAAACGTTGTACATGCGTTTTCCGTCAGTCACAGGAATCAGGATGTTTTCATACATCGCTCCCTGGTTTTCATATACCTGTTTGATAACCGGATTTGCAACTTGAGTCAGGCGTTCCATACGACGTTTGAAGAGTTGCAGGGCGCTGTCGAACAGTTTGTCTACCAGTTGTTCGGATTTAGTGCTCCTGTATTCTTCTTCCGTGAATGGGGATTCCATTGCGAATGTTTTGAATAATTCCAGTTTGAACCCTTCATAATCGCTTTCCGCATGTTGTTCTACAATAGCAACAGAAGTGTCGTAAATTGTATTCAATACATCCAGTCCGATACGTTCTCCCATCAAAGCATGGCGACGGCGGGTATAGATTACATTACGTTGTGAGTTCATCACATCGTCGTATTCCAGCAAACGTTTACGGATACCGAAGTTGTTTTCTTCCACTTTCTTCTGTGCACGTTCAACAGACTTGCTCAGCATGTTGTGTTCCAGTACTTCACCTTCTTTGAAGCCCAATTTGTCCATCAGTCCGGCGATCTTTTCGGAAGCGAACAAACGCATCAAATCATCTTCCAGTGAAACGAAGAATACAGAAGATCCCGGGTCTCCCTGACGTCCGGCACGACCACGTAACTGACGGTCTACACGGCGGCTTTCATGACGCTCCGTACCGATAATAGCCAAACCACCGGCTGCTTTTACTTCCGGCGACAACTTGATGTCGGTACCACGACCTGCCATGTTGGTTGCAATGGTTACGGCTGCGGTTTGTCCGGCTGTAGCTACAATCTCGGCTTCTTTCTGGTGCAACTTCGCATTCAATACGTTATGTTTAATCTTACGCATGGTAAGCATACGGCTCAGCAACTCGGAGATTTCGACAGATGTCGTACCTACCAGTACCGGGCGTCCGGCTTCTGTTAACTGAACGATTTCTTCGATTACGGCGTTATACTTTTCGCGTTTGGTCTTGTAGATACGGTCGTTCATATCGTTACGGGCAATCGGGCGATTGGTCGGGATAACGACAACATCCAGTTTATAGATGTCCCACAACTCACCGGCTTCCGTTTCGGCAGTACCGGTCATACCGGACAGCTTGTGGTACATACGGAAGTAGTTCTGTAATGTAATGGTTGCAAATGTTTGTGTAGCGGCTTCCACTTTTACACGTTCCTTTGCTTCAATAGCCTGATGCAAGCCATCGGAATAACGGCGACCGTCCATAATACGTCCGGTCTGTTCGTCTACAATCATTACTTTGTTGTCCATCACAACATATTCATCATCCTTTTCGAATAAGGTATATGCCTTCAATAACTGGTTGATTGTATGGACACGTTCGCTCTTAACAGAGTAGTTGGCAAGCAGTTCGTCTTTCTTTGCTTGTTTTTCTTCATCATTCTGGATGTGTTCCAACTCGGAAAGTTGTGAAGTAATGTCCGGAAGAACGAAGAATGTAGGGTCGTCGGTCTTACCGGTCAGCAAGTCGATACCTTTATCTGTTAATTCGATGCTATTATTTTTTTCATCGATCACGAAGTACAGTTCGTCTGTCGCTTCGTGCATATGACGCATGTTTTCAGACATGAAATATTCTTCAGTCTTCAACATCTGGGCCTTGATACCCTGTTCGCTCAGGAATTTGATTAGTGCCTTATTACGGGGATATCCCTTGAATGAGCGGTATAATTGGATAGAGCCTTCTTCCACTTCCTTCTGGTCGCTGCTGGCCATTTTCTTTTTGGCTTCAATCAACATTTTGGAACAAAGGTCTTTCTGTGCATTTACCACAACTTCTACATTCGGACGGAACTGCTCGAACAATTGTTCTTCGCCGCGTGGAATAGGGCCGGAGATAATCAACGGGGTACGGGCATCGTCAATCAATACGGAGTCGACCTCATCGACAATCGC
>UQLN01000106.1 GCA_900541965.1 uncultured Parabacteroides sp.
ATTCAAAGCGGAAGTACCACAGTAAAAGAATATGACTTTTACCGCAGTGCCAATACGGTCACTTATCCTGTAAGCGATACGAAACGTTATACCGCCATCCAAATGATGGGAAAAGACGGTAAAACGTATTATTGGTCTCCTGTTAATTTGGGTGCTATCGAGATACCTACTTCTGTTTCCGGCGGTAATATTACCACTACTTGCGGTAAATTATATCAGTGGGGGCGTAAAGAGGGATTTACGAATACGAATAACAGTACTACCACTACTACCGAAAAGTTTGACGGTAAAACGGATCCGTTAGGTTTCCCTACGGGTGAGGGCGCCCTTGCCGATATGAGTCCGTGGAATAAGAAATTTATCGTGTATAGCTCATCTAATCCAAATACCCAGTATAACTGGTTGCTTTTCACCGAGGGCGCAGATAACCCGTCAGGCAGTAGTATGCAGGCCGACGCTTGGTATCAGAAATTATGGAATCTGGATGAGGTAGCCAGTACAACTGTCGATGCGACCAAGACTGCTCGTAAGACACCTTATGATCCTTGCCCTGCTGGTTGGCGTGTTCCTACTATGGCCGAATGGGTTGCTATCGGTGCCGATAATACAAGTACCGGTAAGGAATTTAAAAATAACTTACTGACCATCAATACCACCAATGGCCTCCAGCTCATTTTGCCTGCTGCGGGCTATCGGGACTACAGTGACGGTTCGTCCTACTATCAGGGTTCCTACGGCTACTACTGGTCGTCGTCAGTGCCGTCCGGTTATACGTACGCCCGTTACGTGTACTTCTTCAGTGCTACGTTCATCCAGTACACTTACTACAGGGCGTTCGGGTTCTCGGTTAGGTGTCTCCAAGAATAAAAAAGGTCGGCGAATTGCCGACCGCATTCGATTGATTCGATTCATTTGATTGATTTGATTTTTTGGGGAAAGACCCGCCGAAAGGCGGGTTGATTTTTAGTGAGTTGTAATACGGATATTATGAATCTGAAAAATAAGTTAGAAGCAGAGCGGCAAGATGAGCCGTTGATCCTTTTATATATGGAAGGAATCTTCTGGAAAGCCTATGAGCAATCTGCAATGCGGTTTGCCAAAGAAGTCAAAGCATACAAGTTGCAAAAACGTTTTATTAAAACCGTTAATGGGGAGGTGGTGTCGATGGGCTTTCCAAACAGCAGTTTGCAAGAAGTGTTGAAAGGCTGGGAGTTTGTCCGGATGAATGACAAGCTGCTTTCTTTCCATACGAAGACAGCGTTTACTGCTGCTGAATTTGAAGAATGGAAATCTGCGCTTCCTTTGGAAAGCGAAGCTGTTTCTGAGGTATTGGGAACTGTCTCCACCGGAAAAACAGGGAACTGTTTCTCTGAAACCGAACGCCAGGTGTTGTCCCAACTACTGGCTTTCAGGGTTGAAACGGCTTCTCCATTGCAGTGTATGATGCTGGTTTCAGATTTACAAGCGTTGCTGAAACAATGATTTATGATAATTTGCCTGTTTACAAGGCCACATACGATTTGCTGTTGCAAATATTCCGGATGAACCGGAATTTCCAGCGTGACTATCGCTATACGTTGGGCGAGAATGTGAAAAATGAATTGATAGCATTGCTGGTTTGCATCTATTATGCCAATTCCACAGTACAAAAGGCCGCGTATTTGCAAAAGGCAAAGGAACATATGGTGAGAGTGAAGTTGCAGGTACGTCTGTTGATGGATTTGAAACAAATTAGTCTGAAACAATATGCTACGGCTGCCGAGCAGATGGAGTCTGTCTCGAAACAGCTTACGGCATGGTATAAATCGAATGAAAAGAAATAAAAAAGCGGTTAGTCGAGAGTGCCGGTTGCCAAGGTTTCCGGCAGGGTGACGTGTAAATTCAGTAACCTACTGGCAGAGTAAAAGGACGCGAGGGGCAGGATGAGTACCCGTGTTTCTGTTAGTTAATCGAACCGGTTGCCGGAATGTTTGCTTAAGTGCATCCGTTCTGTCAATTATTAAAGTGGTTACTTTTTTGCCTGCTGCGGGCTATCGGAACAACAATGACGGTTCGTCCAACAATCAGGGTTCCAACGGCAACTACTGGTCGTCGTCAGTGCCGTCCGGTAATACGAACGCCCGTAACGTGAACTTCAACAGTGCTACGTTCAACCAGAACACAAACAACAGGGCGAACGGGTTCTCGGTTAGGTGTCTCCAAGCATTTACAAACCGCTTTTTTACTAGTATGGATAGAATCAGGTGATGGATTTGATAGAAGATATATTCAAGGCATATTTTGAAGCCCGTGCCGGAAAACGGAATTCGGCGAACCAGCTCCGGTTCGAATTGGAGCTCGAAAAGAATCTGGTGGAGCTTTACCATGAAATAAAGGAACGCCGCTATAAAGTGGGAAGGAGTATCTGTTTTATGGTAAATTATCCGGTGAAACGGGAAGTGTTTGCCGCCGATTTCCGCGACCGTATCATCCATCACCTGCTGTTCAATTATATTTCTCCCATTTTTGAACGGGTATTTATCAACGACTGTTATTCCTGCCGGAAAGGCAAAGGAACCATGTATGGTATCAGGCGGCTGGATAAGCATATCCGTAGCTGTTCGCAAAATTACACCTGCGACTGCTATGTGCTCAAACTCGATTTGCAGGGCTATTTTATGAATATAAACCGCCGGATATTGTATGATGCCATACTCAAAGTGCTTGAAAAGTACGGCTATCTGGTTATGCCTGACAGTATCCATTGGGAAGATTCGGAGGAATACGAACTTGTGAGATACCTTTTGCCGCTTATCGTGTTCAATGACCCGACCTTGAACTGTGTGAGGCGCGGAAACCTGTCGGACTGGGAGGGCCTGCCGCCTTCGAAAAGCCTGTTCCATTCGCCTCCCGGTTGCGGTTTGCCTATCGGGAACCTTACATCGCAGTTGTTCAGCAATATCTATCTGACTCCATTCGATAATTATGTGAAACGGGAGTTGGGCATCAAACATTATGGCCGGTATGTGGATGACTTTTTTCTTGTTCATGAAGATAAGGAAGCCTTGAAAAGAATGGTTCCCGAAATCCGGGATTTCCTTTGGGACACTTTGCATGTGAAGCTGCATCCGCGTAAAATTGTGTTGCAGCATTATCGGCGTGGCGTCGATTTCCTTGGGGCGGTGGTGAAGCCGGGGCGTATCTACATCCAGAACCGGGCAAAACGGAAGTTTGCGTCCGAAATGTTTTATTGGGATAACAGGCTGGGGTTCGATGGTGTGCCGCTCGCCGTTTCCCATCTGTGCAAGATGCGTGCGTCCGTTAATTCTTATCTGGGTATCATGCAGCATTTCAAAACCCGGAATATAAAAAAAGAAATATTGGAGGGCTGTTCGTCCGTTTTCCGTTACGGGTATTTTAATAACGGTTGGAACAAGTATATTCTGTATAAACATCCGAAGAATTTGTCGGGTGGATAAGGAAATGGTCGGTTTTAGGGAAGAACCGGCCTTTTGTGGCGCAGGTGTCAAATTGCCTGCGCTACAATAAATATGGAAAAAAAAATTGAAACGGTTGGAGAACCTGTTCGGGGGCAAAGACCCCAGTGTCCCTCTTTTTGAAAAGAAACTTTCGTTGATGAGTGCCAAAACACGCGAAAGGCGTTTGAACGAACTGTGCAGCCTCGCTTTCGGGGATTATGAAGAACTTCCCCGCAAATACCGTAAGTTCGTTTATCTTTACCTGAGGCACAACCGTGCCTGTTATGTCGATTATCTGGTATCCCATTCTGTATTAGGCAAGTTCCGTTATTCCCTGAATAACCCGGAGTTATTGTTGCCTGTGTTGCATGTCCTCGAGAATGCAGGCAGGAGTGGACGTATCTCGTATGCGCATTTGGCAAGCCTGCTTCTGCTTGTGTTTGATTATCCGTATGCTTTGGGTACCTTAAAGCAGTATTTATCCTATATCCCCGAAGCCGAACTTTTGCAGGATTTTCTGGAGTTGGTGGCGGAAATAAGGATTCAGGGAGAAGAAAAAGGCAAGAAATGGTAAAAAAGCAGGGATTTCGTTTCTTGTAAAAGCCGGATAAATCGGTTTTTTTGTTTTTAGATACGGCTTAAGAATTTGTGAGCCAGCTGTTTGGCTGTGTGCTGTTTCAACTATTTGCCGCTTTGGGGCGGCTCTACCTTTGCCCTGTGTTCAATAGTGGACATCTAAACAATTAAATTTTAAGTAGTATGGCACAAGGATTTAAATTAGTGCTGCGTCCGTCGAAGCCGGGCGTAAAGGATTCGGAGAAAATGTATTATGCGGTTTCTAAAAACACGGGTTTTACCGACCTGAAACATTTGTGTAAAATGATTTCGGCCCGAAGTACCGTATCGAGTGCGGATGTGAAGGCGGTTCTCGACAACCTGAATTTTGTATTGGATATGGAATTGCAGGCCGGGCGTATCGTACAATTGGGTGAATTTGGGAATTTCCGGATATCGGTGAGCAGCGACGGGGTTACCGAAGAAAAAAAGTTTGATAACAGCATGTTGCGTGCGCCGAAAATCGTATTCACTCCGGGCAGCGAACTTCGTGATACAAAGAAAACACTCGATTTCATGAAGATAACGCCGGAAGGAACAAAAACGGGAAATGGCGAGAGTGATGGCGATAAACCCTCCGAACTCTGATGTTCGGGAAACACGCTAAGAAATGAAGCGGTTTCTAACCATCCAGTTATTCATGGCAGTCCTGCTCGTATTGAGCGGGATTGTCCTGATGTTCTCCGGATTCTGGGTAGCGCCGGAGGGGGAAATACACAACAGTGTTTTAGTGGCGTTTGGCGAGATCGGCACTTTTGCCGGGGCTTTATTCGGGGTAGATTATTCTTATAAAAAGTTTTTACATGTATCATTAAAATTAAAAGGGAGAAACCGTCGTCAAATCATTCGCATATGAAATCAATTATACCACAAAAAGTACAGGACGTGCTGGCTTTTATACATGCTGTTGTGCGTACCTTATATTATGTTTTGAGCAGGAAGAAAAAATCTGAAAAAAAGTTGTAGAAAAATTTGGAAGATATGTTCTGTAGCACTACTTTTGCACCCGCATTCGAGAGAGAACGGCAGTATAAGACATAATGGAGGAGAGGTGAGATAAATCAAGAGCAGGGGATGAGGTTAGCCAGTCTAAGC
>UQLN01000107.1 GCA_900541965.1 uncultured Parabacteroides sp.
AACCCTGCCATTGATGGAAGAAGGGTTAGTCGACGCTGCTGTTATGGTTGCATATATTCCGCAGGGTCCTCGTGATGATAGTTCTTTGCAGGAAGCTACGGGATTTGCAATGAACCGGTTGCAAGAGATACACCGCCAGATGGAGTTGAACCGGCTTCGTATGTGCATAGCTTATACTCCTCAAGAGGTTCATGTTTTGAAAGCTGCAGGTAAAAAAGCGATTATGGTTGGTGTGGAGAATGGATATGCCATTGGGAAGGACCTCGAGAATATTAACCGTTTCAGGAAAATGGGAGTTTCTTATATAACTCTCTGCCATAATGGAAATAATGATATTTGTGATTCGGCAAGAGGCGAAGCTGAATGGGGCGGGCTTAGTCCTTTTGGAAAAGAGGTAATTCAACGAATGAATGAAGTCGGTGTGTTGGTGGATATTTCGCATGCAGCTGAAAGTACATTCTATGATGCATTGGAGGCCAGCCGCTATCCGATTATAGCTTCTCATTCGTCGGCACGTGCTTTGTGTAATCATCCCCGGAATTTATCGGATAAACAATTGAAAGCGTTAGCGGCTCAGGGGGGTGTCGTTCAGGTTTGTTTGTATAAAGGCTTTATTAATGAGGATGCAGAAAAAGCTTCGGTGAGTGATGCTATCCGCCATATCAATCATATTGTAAACTTGATAGGCATTCATCATGTTGGAATCGGTTCGGATTTTGACGGGGATGGTGAATTAATAGGTTGCCGTGCAAGTAATGAATTGATTAATATTACGATGCGGCTTTTAAAGGAAGGATATAGTGAAAATGATATACAGAAGATCTGGGGTGGTAACCTGTTGCGTGTAATGAATATTGCACAGTCTGGATGTGAATGATAAAAAATACTCTTATATGAAAAAACAAGTCTATATTTTTTGTATCTATTCTCTAATCTGTTGGGGAATTGTACCGTTTGTCTTTGCTCAACAGCAAATGGACGTGAAGAAATTATATGAGCTGACAGACTCTTGTGAAGTAAATCTTCGTTCTTCTCATTCTCCATTGATCGGCTTATCTGCTAACCGGCTGAGTAATGACGGCTCACGAATTTCCGGAACGTATGTAAAGGCTGTACAGATGGCAGGGGGAATCCCTGTAATTATCCCTGTTACGACGGATGGGGAGGTTTTGCGTGCAATTGTTTCCAACTTGGATGGAATAATAATGACAGGAGGAGAAGATATAGACCCTGCATGGTATAAGGAATCGCATCGGAAAGAGTTAGGGGAAGTTGATTCTATCCGTGATATTTATGATTTGAAATTACTGAAACTGGCAATGGACCGGAATATACCCCTTTTAGGGATTTGTAGGGGAGAACAATTAATTAATGTTGCTTTCGGCGGTACGCTTTATCAGGATATACCTTCCCAACGTGAACAGCATCTTAAACATTATCAGGAATTGCCGGGGAGTAATCCGACTCATAAAGTTGTAGTCAAATCCGGCTCATTGCTGGCAAACATATTAGAAGAGGATACATTGTCCGTAAACTCTTTTCACCACCAGGGAATAAAAGACCTGGCTCCTGGATTTACTCCGGTTGCATATTCCACGGACGGAATAATCGAAGGAATAGAAGCCTGGCCGGATCGTCCTGTTCTTGCCGTACAATGGCATCCTGAAAGCCTGACTTCGGCTGGTGATACGACCATGTTGAAACTATTTCGCTTTTTAGTTGAAAAAGCAGAAGTTTTTTATCAAGCGAAGGAAATACATAAACGTTTTCTTTCTGTCGATACACATACTGATACGCCTTTCTGGTTTAAGCGTGATGGGTTCAGCATTGCTGACCGCGAACAAAACCGGGTGAATCTTCCGAAGATGGAAGAAGGTTATCTGGATGGTGTCTTTCTGGCTGCATTTATTTGGCAGGGGAAAAGGGATGAAGCATCTTTAAATAAAGCTGTGGCTAATGTTACTTCTTTGGTTAAAGGCATACATAAACAGGCGGAATTGCATAAAGATCTTTGTGGTATCGCTTATACTCCGGAAGATTTTGCCCGTTTGAAAAAAGAAGGGAAAAAGACATTTTTTATTGGTATAGAGAATGGGTATGGCATAGGAAAAGACTTATCCAATATTGCCCGTTTTAAAAAGATGGGAGTGAATTATATTACACTTTGCCATTCTTATGATAATGATATCTGTGATTCGTCTACTCATACGAATAACGAATGGGACGGATTAAGCCCCTTTGGAGCGGAAGTTGTAAAAGAAATGAACAGGCAGGGAGTAATGATAGATATGTCCCATGCGTCGGAAAAGTCTTTTTATGATGTCCTGAAATTGACAAAAACTCCTATTATTTGTTCTCATTCCTCTTCGAAAGCATTGCGTAATCATGACCGTAATTTGACGGATGACCAATTACGTGCATTGGCAAAGAATGGAGGTGTTGCACAAGTTTGTTTGTTGGATGCTTATCTAAATCCGAATAAGAAAAAGGCTTGCTTGTCGGATGCAATCCGCCATATAGACCATATGGTGAAAGTTGCCGGGATTGACCATGTGGGCATTGGTTCGGATTTTGATGGAGGTGGAGGCATAATTGGCTGCCAGGGTGACAACGATTTCATTCAGATTACTGTTAAATTAATAGAGAAGGGATATACAGAAGAAGATATTGCTAAAATATGGGGCGGCAATCTGTTACGTGTATTGAGTGAAGTACAGGCTGCAGCTACAATAAACCAGTTATAAACTATAAAAAATGACGAGACTTATTCTATTAGCACTTAGTGTTGCCATGTGTTCATGTGGACAGAAAAGTTCTTCGGCAGGAACGACTGCCGATACGGAAGTTAAGAAAGAGGTAGAGTCGCCAACTCCGGCGTTTGATGCTGATAGTGCATATGCTTATGTGGCGCGACAGGTGGAATTTGGCCCTCGTGTACCGAATTCTGAAGCACATAAAGCTTGTGGAGATTATCTGGCGTCGGAACTTGGGCGTTTTGGAGCCAAGGTATATCAGCAGGAAGCGATACTTACTGCTTATGATGGAACAAAACTGGAATCCCGGAATATTATAGGGTCGTTTAATCCGGATCACTCAAAACGGATATTGTTGTTTGCCCATTGGGATTCCCGTCCTTATTCAGATCACGATCCGAATCCGGCTAATTACCATAAACCGTTGGATGGAGCTGATGATGGTGCCAGTGGAGTAGGTGCTTTATTGGAGATTGCCCGTCAAATCGGAATGAAAGCTCCTAATGTGGGAGTTGACATTATTTTCTTTGATGCGGAAGATTATGGAATCCCTGAATTTGCCAGAGAAAAATATAGTAATACCAGTGATACCTGGTGTCTTGGAAGCCGCTTTTGGGGGAAAAATCCGCATACTCCTAATTACAGGGCCGAGTTTGGTATCCTGTTGGATATGGTAGGTGCTAAGGATGCCTTGTTTTATAAAGAATATATATCCATGAAATATGCTGCCCGTTATGTAGATGAAGTATGGGAAACAGCTCGAAATTTGGGATATGGCAAATATTTCATTAATGCAGATGGAGGTGGAGTGACCGATGACCATGAAGCGGTAATTGAAGAAACTGGCATCCCCTGTCTGGATATCATCAACTATGATCCGAATTCGGAAAAAGGGTTCCGCGACCATTGGCATACACAGAATGACAGTATGAGTAATATTGATAAAAACGTACTGAAAGCTGTAGGCCAAACAGTATTGGAAGTAGTATATAACAGATAATAATAAAGACGATGACGATTAACGAACTTCAGGACAATGTAATCGAAGAGTTCTCTGCTTTCGATGATTGGATGGATAAGTATGCATTACTTATTGATTTGGGAAATTCTCTTCCTCCGTTGGAAGATAAGTATAAGACAGAAAGCAATCTGATTGAAGGTTGCCAAAGCCGCGTTTGGTTGCAGGCTGATTATGAAGATGGAAAAATTATTTTTAAAGGTGAGAGTGATGCTGTAATAGTGAAAGGCATTGTGTCTTTGCTTATTGGGGTTTTAAGTGATCATACTCCGCAGGAAATATTGGATACCGACCTTTATTTTATTGAAAAAATAGGATTGAAGGAGCATCTTTCGCCTACTCGCTCCAATGGATTGGTTGCCATGGTGAAGCAGATGCGTATGTATGCTCTTGCTTTTCGTACCAAAGAGCAATCATAGATTGGTGGTATTGCTTCAATCAGAAGAAGTTGGACATAAATAAATCTTCCAAATAGCTTGTTCGCTTGGATGTTTCTCTTTATTTTTGTCCGACTTGATAATCAATAATGAACGATAACTTATGAAAATAGCAGTTGAAACAGGTACGGATAGGATTTGTATCAAACTTTCCGGACAATTAAATACGCTTACCTCTGTCGATTTTGAGAAAGAGGTGGCAAATGCTATCAGTAGCCCTTTCTTAAATGTTGTACTTGATTGTTCCGAACTTAGTTATATAAGCAGTGCCGGATTACGCCTGTTGTTGACTTTATATAAAGGACAAAAAGCAAAAGGAGGGACATTCGTACTTCAGCATGTACGGAAAGAAATTGTGGATTTACTCAAAACTACAGGTTTCTCCTCTTTTCTAGTGATAGAAAATTAAGTTAACAGGAACTCCGGTACATGACAACCACGCTACATATAAAGAATGAGTTGGGAAATCTTACCCTTCTGTCTGAATTCCTTGAACAAAATATGCAGGGAAAGATACTGGATGAAACGTTGCAGATGCAATTGCAACTGGTCCTTGAGGAAGTTGTGGTCAATGTGATTTCGTATGCATATCCCGGAGAAACTGATAAAGATATTTTTGTGGAAATAGGCTGGAATGGCGGGTGTATGGAAATAACAGTTATTGATTCTGGTATTCCTTTTAACCCGTTGGAGAAAGAAGATCCGGATCTGACCCTTTCAGTAGAAGAGC
>UQLN01000108.1 GCA_900541965.1 uncultured Parabacteroides sp.
GCTCTTCCGATCTGGCAAATATGGTTTCTACGATGCATTCAGCATACAGGACAACTGGTTTCCACAACGCTATCTGGCTATAGACCAGTGTACGATTGCGCCGATGATCGAGAACTACCGCACCGGTCTTTTATGGGACTTGTTTATGAGTTGTCCGGAAATACAGGCAGGATTAAAGAAGTTAGGCTTCAGTATAAACTGATTCATACGAAGGGAAAAAAGAATTACAGTTAGTTTCAAGTCAGTTTCAATTTTTGAAACAAAAAGTTTCAAAGCTTGAAACTAAAAGTTTCACCCGATGAAACTGAAAGTTCCAAAGCAGAGATGAACAGTTTGAAACTGGAAAGCCATTAACAACCTCTCTGCCAATGGGAAAGAGGAGATTGAAAACAGGAATACAATTAAACCTATTAATAATGGATAGAATTAAATCTTTAATTGCAGGTACGGCGCTATTGGTATCCCTTGCAGGATGCGAACAGCGGGTTGTGCCGGGATGGAAAAGTTTCAGTGGAGACAAAAACATTGAAAGACGGGTAGACTCCGTACTCAGGTTAATGACACTGGAAGAAAAAGTAGGACAGATGGCACAATATTCCTGTAACTGGGATATTACGGGTCCTGTTATGACAGACGATTTTGAGCCTTACCTGAAAAAAGGGTTGGTCGGCAGTATATTCAATGCCTATACCGTAGATGGCGTGCGCAAATTACAAGAAATGGCACTGGCGGAAAGCCGGCTGAAAATACCTGTGCTCTTCGGTTACGATGTGGTCCATGGTTTCCGGACGATTTTCCCGATGCCATTGGCTGAATCCTGCTCCTGGGACCTGGAACGTATGCAGAAAAGTGCAGCCATAGCTGCCGCAGAAGCCAGCTCCGAAGGAATCCAATGGACATTTGCCCCGATGGTGGATATTACCCGTGATGCCCGCTGGGGACGTGTGATGGAAGGAGCCGGCGAAGACCCTTATCTGGGAAGCCTGATAGCCAAAGTGCGCATTGAAGGGTTTCAGGGAGGTACGGACTGGAAATCGTTGAATGAACTGAACACGGTGTTGGCATGCTGCAAGCACTTTGCTGCTTACGGAGCGGCGGAATCGGGACGTGATTATAATCCTGCCGAACTTTCGCAGAATACATTGATGAATTACTATATGCCGCCTTACGAAGCTTCAAAGAATGCCAATGTCGCAACATTTATGGCTGCATTCAATGAAATAGACGGCGTTCCCTGCACAGGCAACAAATGGCTGATGACCGACCTGCTTCGTAACCAGTGGGGCTTCCGCGGATTCGTTGTAACCGACTATACCGGTATCAACGAAATGGTGGCACATGGCGTTGCCAAAGATGAGAAACAAGCCGGCGAACTGGCGGTAAATGCCGGTATCGATATGGACATGACCGGAGCCGTATTCAGCAAATACCTGCTGGAATCCGTAAAAGAAGGCAAGGTTTCCGAAGAGACCATCAATAAAGCGGTCAGCAGCATCCTGGAAATGAAATTCCTGCTCGGACTTTTCGACGACCCCTACCGTTATCTGGATAAGGAGCGTGAAAAGAATACCATCATGAAACCGGAATTTCTTCAGGAAGCACGCGAATCGGCAGCCCGCGCCATCGTACTGCTGAAAAACGACAACCAGCTCTTCCCTGTCTCCAAAAATAAAAACGTAACCATTGCCTTAATCGGCCCGATGGTGAAAGACAAAATCAACCAGAATGGAGAATGGGCAGGAAAAGGAGACCGTAACCAGAGCGTTTCCCTGTTTGAAGGACTGACCGAAAAATATGCAGGCACAAACGTAAAATTCATCTATGCACAAGGCTGCGACCTGACAAGCAACAATACATCCGGCTTTGCCGAAGCAGTGGCAACCGCCCGCCGTGCAGACCTCGTTATCGCTGCAATGGGTGAAGATTTCAACTGGAGCGGAGAAGCTGCATGCCGTACAAATATCCAGCTTCCCGGTGTACAACAGGACTTGTTGAAAGAACTGAAGAAAACAGGCAAACCGGTCGGCCTTGTCTTGGTAAACGGACGACCGCTCGACCTTTCCTGGGAAGATGAAAATGTAGATGCTATCCTCGAAGCATGGTATTTGGGAACAATGGCAGGCCATGGTATGGCTGATGTAATCAGTGGCGATTATAACCCATCCGCCCGCCTGACGATGTCGTTCCCTCGCAATGTGGGTCAGCTACCTATCTATTACAATCATAAAAGTACAGGCAGACCTTTGCCTGCCGATGCACCGAATACGGACTACAAATCCAGCTACCTGGACTCACCGAACACACCGCTCTATCCTTTCGGATATGGTTTGAGCTATACGGCTTTCGGCGTTTCCAACGTGAAACTGGATACGAACAAGCTGGATAAAGGCGGCAAAATCACGGTTACAGCCGATGTTACCAATACCGGTTATGTCAAAGGCGAAACAGTGGTACAGCTTTATATCCGCGACCTGGTAGGCAGCGTAACACGTCCTGTAAAAGAACTGAAAGGTTTCCACAAACTGGCATTGGAACCGGGAGAAAAACAGACCGTTTCATTTACCATCGACGAAGCATTAATCGCCTTCTACGGCAAGGATATGAAGAAAAAAGCCGAACCCGGCAACTACCATTTATGGGTAGGACTGGATTCGGCGGATGAGCGTAATCAAGCAGAATTCGATTATTGAGTTGACAATTGACAAGTGACAGTTGACAGTTATTTCCGGCTTTCAGCCGATTGGTATTCCGGACGCGAAGCCTAACTGTCAACTGTCACTTGTCAACTGTCAATTAAACTACTGCTTGCAGTAGTTCAACACTTCCACATTCGTAATCGTACTTTTAAAATTACCGGCCTTTTCAAGCGGGAATACCAATGTACGGACATAATTCATGGAGTCTTTGCCACCGTTAAAGAAACGTTTCTGGATATTCAGTTCTTCTTTCAATTGGCCATCCACATACAGGCGGGTAGATTTTTCATCACCGGAAATAGAGACGGAGGTTCTTTCTCCCGGATAGAACTGGTAATTAAACGTATTCAGATAGCCATCCCGGGTAAAGCCCAGTTTACCACTTACAGGGTCAGACAGGTAAAATACCGCATCAGGCGAGCGGAACAGCTCGGTTCCTCTTTCCTCGCCAACAGCCTGTACATCAAAAGAAACCGTATAGTGATAGCCAATCTCACGTAAACCGGTAGACATTCCGGGTTGTAAAGCGGCAAGATTATAAACGGCACGCGGCTTATTGCCGATACGTCCGGCAACATTCACTCCCGGAGCTTCGCTCAAAGCCAAACGGTTTGCATTAAATTCATCATACGACACCTTGCAATCCTTACCCGTCCACATCTTAACGGCCAATGTCTGCATGGCAGGGAACGTACGGTAATGAATATCCTTCGTACTGATGCCGTTGCCGGCATGGTCGTTCCAAACAGCAAACATCCCGCCAAGGATTTGTTTATGTTTTTCCGGGAATACTTCTTTTCCGATATGGGCAGGTGTCCACTCCTTATACAAACGTTCCGTATTCAGATAATCATGATAATAACCGGCAGCCGGAACAATATATAGTTCACCGTCAGGCACACTGATTAAATCGTATCCCTGCTTTATCATTTCTTTCGGATCGGCATAGCCGTTGTACCAAGCATTCATCAGTACGTTTTTAGACTTCACCGGCGTTGTGCCTTTCGCATGCGTCAAAGCCCCCCAGACACAGGCCTGTTTGCCGAAGCCTTCCACAAAACGGATATAATGGTCGGTAAAAGCACGGAACTTTTCTACAACCTCCTGGTCTTTATTGGAATACTCGTCGGTTCCGATATGTACACGTTTACCAGCAAATACAGGATTGGAGCCTTCCAGATATTCACGGAACAGACTATCTACAAACTGGATGGTTTCGGGCTTCTTCAAATCCAGATGGTCCATACCATATTCTTTGCTGCCAATCTCCGGACGGTACTGGGTAAGCGCCAGCGAATGCGCCGGAACATCTATTTCCGGAATAATCTCGACACCCAGGCTATCGGCAAGCTGTTGCAAGGCAATAAACTCTTTCTTTGTATAATAACCGTCGCGGGAAGTCAGACCGGGAAAATATTCAGATTCCAAACGGAAACCGGAATAGGTTTTATTCCAGTCGTGTTCATAATACTGTACAAAAGCATTATCGTTCAAATGAACCTGGAAGGTATTCATCTTATAATAAGCCATCAGTTTCACATAATCCCTGAGGAAAGACATCGGAATAAACTTCCGGCCGCAATCCAGCATAAAGCCACGGATTGCATAGTCGGGATAATCGCGTACCGTTCCTTTCGGCAGGGCATATTCACTCTGTTGTTCCGCCATTTGCAATAAAGTACGGGTAGCCCAGAACAATCCCCTGCTCTTCGGAGCGGAAACAGAAACACGGTCGGTTATCCGCACGGTGTACCCTTCTGCCCCCAGCCGGCTGTCCGGAGAAAAAGAAAATACGAAATCACCAGCAGCCGCACGTCCTTGCACAACCATCAGCTTACGCCCGAACATCGTTTCGTAATCGTCGGCAAATTGCCGGGCTATTCGTGCCACTTCGGGATCTTTTCCGGTATAGACCACCCGGGATGTCGATGTAGGGGTAAACATCCCTTTTCCACCAATCCATTCCTGTAGCTCCGGAATGACAAAAGGTTTTTTGTTGTTTTGGGCACTCACCTGTGTTACAGGCAGAAACGTTAACACAGCCAGAAGCATGAAGTAAAATTGTTTCTTCATTTTATACGTTTAAGATTAAATTAAAAATGAATGTTTCATAAATGAAGCCATAGTGTATTTTCTTTTTTCTTAAAAATCAATAGCTTACAAAATATCCC
>UQLN01000109.1 GCA_900541965.1 uncultured Parabacteroides sp.
GCATGGATAGAAAAAGCCACCACTTCCAAAATAGCTTCTTTACCCGCAGGCGTACGCCCGGAAAATGTAAAAATGAAACCGGAAGATTCCGACTGGTTACAAGGCTATTGTTATCAAATGTGGCGTTGCCGCCATAATGGAGTCCGTGCAGACGGAGCCAGCGGGCAATACATTATCATATTACCGGAAAAAGATGCCGTAATAGCCGTAACAGCCGATATTGGGGATATGCAAGCGGAACTCAACCTGATTTGGGAACATATCTTACCGGCTTTATAATTATCTGTTAAACATTTTATGAGTTGTAATATAAAAAATTGTATGAAAAAGATTGTATTCGGACTTTTTACTATCTCATTAATACTGGTATCCGTATTGATGGTTGATTGCACAGGCCCTAAAAAACCGGAAAAAGTCCTCCGCCATGTAGTAATGTTAGGATTTAAACCGGAAGTTTCTGCCGAACAAATCAAAAAAGTAGAAGATGCCTTCAGAGCCCTTCCCTCCCAAATCGATTTGATAAAAGGCTACGAATGGGGTACGGATTGTAGCCCGGAAGGACTGCAACAGGGGTTAACCCATTGTTTCTTTCTGACGTTCTACTCTGAGGAAGACCGGGATACCTACCTGATACATCCTGCCCACAAAGCTTTTGGAAAAGTTTTAGGGAATAAAGCATCAGCCATTACGGTTGTCGATTACTGGACAAAATAACTTATAGGCCGGATTACATTTAGATACAAATTGTAATCCGGCCTTACTCTATTCACAATTTCCTTCCTCCTGCCTTTCTATCAAGACTTCCCGAATCGGGAAGCATCCACGGACTCATGCTGTTTTTTCTTATAACCGCCGAATTTATATATGAAAGAAACCATAAAGCAACGTGTATCGTCTATTTTATACAGATTACTATACTGCCCTGCCTGGTCGATCACTATAGAATGAGGATAGTTGCTTCGGAAGATATTATTACATTTCAGCATCAGAATCACCTTGTCATCGGCAAACTGCCACTTCAAAGCTGTCGAAACATTATAAAGCGAGCCAAGATCATATAACCCCTGGACACCTCCTGTTACATAATAACCATTCAAATCCAGCTTCAGGTTCGGACGGGATTTAGAAATGGTAAACGTATTATTCAATGTAAATTGCCCCGTATACTTCTTATTGTCAAATGACAAGTCATGAAAATGAGAAGCTTTTTCCTGTGCACGGATACCCACTGCCGTAAACTGGGAATTCATAAAAGAACCGATACGAAACGGTACGACAAATCCCAAACCAAACTGTAATTGATAGTCTATATTTTCAAAACGGAATATATTTTTCAACTCCGAAGTACTTTGGTAAGGAAGCTGGGCAAAATAATCAGGACTATAATTAAAGAAAGTCAGGAATGTATACTTCTGATTGAAGATGTAAAGCAACTGCCCATCATATGAACGGAAAGGTTTCAGTTCCGGATTACCCATGACTTCCGAATAAGAATTTAAAGGAGTTACCTGAGGAGTCACTGCCCAGTAAGAAGGATAATTCTTTTCACTATTCACAGTCAGCTGCAGTATATGCTTCGGACTAAAAACATAGCTTAAAGAAGCATTCGGAAACAGAGCCCAGTCGTTCCAAAGCGTAGAACTTTTGCCATTCGTTTCATAATCTGATTTGAAATATTCGGTCTTCAATGAAACAGTTGCAGAAAAATGTTCTCCGAATCCTTTGGAAACCTCGGCAAAAACATTCCCGCTATATTCTGTTTGGCGATTATTTCTCTGCGCTTCAATATCCGGTTCATACCCATTCCCCTTGTCATATAAATATTCAATATATGTTTTGGAAGATGCCAAACTGCCATGAATACCATAATTTAAAGACCAGCCGGTTTTAAATGTGCGGCTATGATTCAGGAACAATGCCAATCGAGAAATATCCTGTTTGGTATTGTTCTGCATATCTGTCAACAAGTTATTTTCAGCATATTCCTTAAAAACCTGGGATGAAGGCGAATGATAACACGTAAAATCACCTCCTGCCATAATTCCCGTATGGCTATCATACTGGAAACGAACATTATGCAATGTGTTTTTATCATCAGAAACAGTACTGCTGAAGCGTTTATCTATCGAGCTACCATTCGTTTTTAAACGTTGGAATTCAGTTATAGCCGTACGGTTGTTATCGGACTTCCCCGGGTTTAGAAAATAAGCAGCAGAAAGTTTGTCTTTATTTTTAAACGTATAATCCATCCCCAAACGTACAGTTCCTATTGTTTGCTTGGACGCTCCGATTCCTGACTGATTGATTTCCGTAACCTGCTCCTTCAACGTATGGCGGGCAAGAATTTCTTCTCCCATAAACTCACGCCCTTTATATCCGTCAATAAGAAAATCGACATTTAGCCCGGATACGCTATACAATAAATTAGCCCTGGCTTTTCCTCCGGCATAATGCTTTTGCATATAATCGAGTTCGGCTTCCCCCTGCAATGCATTATCTTCTGTGGCACCTTTATCTAAAATAACATTGATCAAGGCACCTTTTACATTATATTTAGCCGGGGCATTATACATCACCTCCACATGCTGCACCCTCGAAGCCGGCATGGTCTTCAATAAATTAATCAATTGCTCCACCGACATCGTGGTCAATTGCCCGTTCAATATAATAGCCGGACTCCCCGCCCCAAGCAACTGAATTGTTTCATCCGTACTGATTATTCCCGGAATCTGTTTCACTACTTCAAAGGCATTGCTGACAGACTTTCCTGCCATTAATTGAGGCACATCATATTTAAATGCCCCATTTTCAACTTTTACCTGTGGACGCCCGGCTTTCACCTCTATGCCATCCAAGGCATAACTTTTTTCCTTCAACCGGATAATGCCTATTTCATCCGAAGTAATTTCTTTTTGAGCCGGCTCATATAACACATGTTGGAATAAAAGGCAGGCAGGATAGGCAACTTGCCGATTAAAGCGGAATATCCCTAAACTATCCGTTACCACAGCATCTATATAAACCGAATCCGTTGTTTGTAAAACAACGGCTACACTTTCTACCGGCCTGTCCTGCATATCAACAACTCTTCCCCGAATATCGTTTTGTGCATATCCGGCAACATGCATAGTCATCAAAAATAACAGGTAATAATAGTGTTTCCATTTCATATTCGTTCTATTTTAATTTATATCACAAAAGAAACGGATTCACCCGAGAAACTATGTTATCACTCGCTTACGGAGTGTTATCTAGTATTATCAAACAATACGAAGAATTGATTCCGGTTAAATGAAAATCACAAAAGAAGATTACTTGCTGATCTTCTTCAAAGCCTGTGCCAACTGATCCGGACACGATGTACCACGTTCACGGCAATCGATACCCTCCAAGCGCCGGATGGCATCCTGTACATTCATCCCTACCAACAACTTAGAAAGCCCTTGGGTATTTCCCTGGCAACCGCCCACGATTTGTACTCCCTTAATCACGTCATCCTCCGAATCAATAATCATCATCTTCGAGCAAACACCTCCGACCGGTGTATAGGTAACACGCTGTTTATTCATTTTATCCTTCATTTTTAATAATCGAATACAAAAGTACAAATAAAACAGAAGAACTAAAATCTGCCGTCTATGCACCTATTATCCCCCTTATTTCATAAAAAAGCTTATAATTCCCCTGTTTTAAAGGAAATAAATAGTGCACATTCCAAATATTATGCTTTCCTTTGTAGCCGAAACAATAAAAGATTTATTTCGCTCTGAACTCTCACATGTATTTCCTCGGTTGTTAACACTGAGTATCTCCATTTCTGATTAAGGACTATCTAAACTGTATTGTTAAATTATTAATTTTTTTATTTTTATATCTATGAACATGTATGTTGGAAACCTTAACTACCAGGTTAGGGAATCAGATTTGAGAGAAGTAATGGAAGAGTACGGAACAGTTGAATCAGTTAAATTGATCATTGACCGCGACACAAGAAGATCTAAAGGTTTCGCTTTCGTTGAAATGCCAGAAGCTTCTGAAGCAAAAAAAGCTATCGATGATTTGAACGGTGCAGAATATGCCGGTCGCCCGATGGTAGTTAAAGAAGCACTTCCAAGAAACTAATTTGGTAAAATATATATTACCTATTGAAAAGGATATGTCCCGCGGACATATCCTTTTTTTCTTTTAATAAGAATGATTCCCACTATCAGGGCTCATTCAGAACTTGCACCCTACAGCGTAACCATGCTGGGCGTACAAAAAGGAACGTTCGAGATATCACATCCCAAACGTTCCTGACCAATTTTAAATTGTATGTAATACTAAAGGGTAAGGTTTTGGATATCTTTTAGAAACTGTTTTGATTTTTCACAAACAGTTTCTTACTACCACAAGACATTATTATTCTCTAAAAGCCCCCTCACCTGCTTCTGCTCTGAAGCGGTAAGTTGCAGATGTT
Organism: uncultured Parabacteroides sp.; assembly: GCA_900541965.1. Taxonomy (GTDB): domain Bacteria; phylum Bacteroidota; class Bacteroidia; order Bacteroidales; family Tannerellaceae; genus Parabacteroides. The sequence continues at coordinate 4,460 of UQLN01000109.1, forward strand.
CCATTCCCCGGCTATGCTTTTTCAGGTTATGGAAATCCGTCCCTGCATAATCATACATACCCCTTTTCAGGAGCT
>UQLN01000110.1 GCA_900541965.1 uncultured Parabacteroides sp.
TTGTCACCAGCATATTATCGGCAATCCCATTAGCCATCTTGCCAATAGTGGCAGCCGTAGCAGGTGCTATCAACATAGCATCCGCCCAAAGACCAAGGTCCACATGGCTGTGCCATGAACCGTCTCGATTAGAGAAAAATTCACTGATTACCGGATTACTACTTAAAGCAGAAAGGGTAATCGGTGTAATAAATTCTTTTCCGGCAGGAGTTATTACAACCTGTACTTCAGCCCCTTTCTTCACAAGGCCACGAATGATATAAGCAGCCTTATAAGCCGCAATGCTACCGGTTATTCCTAAAATGATATGTTTGTTTTTCAACATAAGTTACGAATGCTTTTATTTAGAATTAAAACCTCTCAATTTTATTTCTGTCAGCATTTTCTTTGTATTCAACGGGAAATCCCCATTAATAATCCATGAATAATATCCCGGGTCATTCTTCAGCACATCCGCAACAAGCTGCCCTTTGTACTTGCCGAAGTTTATCACTTCCTCTCCCTTATCATTATACACCATACGTCCGGCGAAATCCACATTATTATTAAAGCTGGAGTATTGTGAAAGGTAATTTATGTCGTTTTGCAAATCGGGATAACGGTCCAACTGGGCTTTCAGCACTTCATAAGTTGCAATCGTATCGGCTTCTGCCGTATGGGCATTTTCCAGGCTCTTATCACAATAAAACTTATAAGCAGCAGATAACGTACGTTGTTCCATCTTATGGAAAATAGTCTGTACATCCACAAACTTACGCTTGTTTAAATCGATATCGACTCCTGCACGAAGAAATTCTTCTGCAAGTAAAGGTATATCGAAACGGTTGGAATTATATCCGGCGAGGTCACATCCTTCAATTTGCACAGCCAAAGACTTGGCTATCTCCTTGAATGTAGGGCAATCCTTCACATCCTCATCCGTAATACCATGAATCGCTGTAGACTCCGGAGGGATGGGCATACCCGGATTAATCCGCCTTGTCTTACATTCCTCTTTCCCATTCGGATGAACCTTCAGGAATGAAATTTCAATGATACGGTCTTTTACTATATTTATACCCGTTGTTTCCAAGTCAAAGAAAATCAACGGGTTTCTAAGATTTAACTGCATTTTTAATTTTATTAATCATTCAACATCATCGGCATGAGCAACATCAGCAAGTCCTCATTCTCTTCATTTTCAGAAGGAATAATCAGACCGGCACGTGAAGGATCAGCCAATTCCAAGACAACTTCTTCGGAATTGATGTTACTTAAAATTTCAATCAGATAAGTAGCTTTAAAACCGATACTCAATTCGGTTCCGTCGAAATTACACATGATTTTTTCTTCTGCAGATGTAGAAAAGTCGATATCCTGTGCAGAAACAACCATCACATTATCCTTAAGCTGCAACTTCACAAGACTGCTTGCCGGATTGGAGAATACGGACACACGCTTCAACGCATTCAGGAAAGAAACGCGGTCGATTGTTACTTTGAAAGGATTTTCCTGTGGAATTACACTATTGTAATTCGGATAACGCCCTTCGATAAGGCGGCAAACCATTTCAAAATTCTCACAAGTCACATAAGCATTATTATCATCAAACTTTACATGAACGCTATCTGCTTCTTTTGCAAGTAATCCTTTCAACAGATTGGCAGGTTTCTTAGGCAGGATAAAAGCCGCTCTTTCCGGAGATTGAATAGACAGGTTACGCAAGCGTACCAATTTATGTCCGTCGGAAGCCACAAAGGTAAGGTCTTCCGTATGGATATCGAAATAAATACCATTCATTACCGGGCGAAGCTCGTCATCGGCAGTTGCAAATAAAGAACGGCTGATACCATTCAGAAGCATCTGTGCATCCATTACAATGGAGATAGCATTTTCGTTCAACGGTTTTTGTTGCGGATAGGTATCCCCCTTCTGTCCGATGAAGTTGTATTTACCATTCTGGAAATGGATAAAGATTTCCAGATTTTCATCGTTGATATCGAAAGTAAGCGGTTGTTCCGGCAACTCTTTTAACGGGTCGAGCAGGATTTTAGCCGACACAGCAAAAAGTCCGGCACCCTGTGCGTTCATTACATCGACAGAAGTAACCAGACGAGTTTCAGCATCTGAAGCTGTTATGGTCAGCTTATTACCATCCAGGTTAAACAGGAAGCTGTCCAGGATGGGTAACGAGTTTTTAGAAGCGATCACTTTACTGATAGACTGCAAACGGGATAACAGCGCGGTGCTGGATACATCAAATCTCATGGTTCTTAACTATTTATATAATTATATTACTTATTCATATAACATCTGGCAGACATTTCTGTTCGCCCGAACAAAATTAAGAAAATATTTAATACGTCACCGGATATATGCATAAAAAAAGAGGTCTCTCCCAATCGGGAAAGACCTCTTTCTAAATATCATATACGCCAATTATTTAGCGAAATAATCTTTTACTGCTTCGTTAGGAATCATTTCTTCCTGGAAAATGTAAGCACCAGTTTTCGGGGACTTAACCATTTTAATCACTTTTGAATAGGTACGACCGTCACCTTTCTTAAATGTTGCAACTGCTTTTTTTGCCATTGTTTAATCTCCTATTACTTAATTTCTTTGTGTAATGTCATTTTCTTCAGGATAGGATTGTACTTCATCAGCTCCAATCTCTGAGTCGTATTCTTTCTGTTCTTTGTAGTGATATATCTTGAAGTACCCGGCATACCACTTTCCTTATGTTCGGTACATTCTAAAATAACCTGAACTCTGTTACCTTTCGCTTTTTTAGCCATCTTCGTTTTCCTCCTTAAATTAAGCGTTTAAATAACCTTTTTCAGCAGCCATTTTAATTGCTGCATCCAAACCAAGTTTATTAATAGTGCGCAAGCCTGCAGCAGAAATATTCAGGCTAATCCAACAATCTTGTTCTACCCAGTAGAACTTCTTTGTAAACAGGTTTACATCAAACTTACGCTTCGTTCTTCTTTTAGAGTGAGAAACGTTGTTGCCAACCATTGCTTTCTTTCCGGTAATTTGACAAATCTTAGACATCGCTATCTTTCTTTTTTTGTTAATTAGAAATTTAAGTCAACTCCTGCTATCTGTCTTCCCTTTTCTGAACTAGCATCATGTACAAAAACGAAGATTCTAATAGAGTTTCTCTCTTTTTACAGGGCGCAAAGGTAAAAATTATTTTCAAACAAACCAATTATTCACGAAATAAATTTTCCATATATACATTTATTATCCACCTATATAATATATGCTATTTTACTCTCGCCCGGAATTCTACCTAATGAAAACATATGCAACTTATAAACAAAAGCCTCCGATATCCTGTTTTAACAATGACTACAATTAAAGAATAAACAATTATGACACGAAACTTTAAAGAAGCATTAGCGCATCGTAGAACTTATTACAATATAACAAACAGTTCTCCGGTTTCGGACAATGAAATCAAAGACATCATAGACCATGCCGTCAAGCATGTACCTTCTGCCTTCAATTCACAATCCACCCGTATCGTCCTCCTGTTGGGAGACCAGCACAAACGCCTTTGGGAGATTACAAAAGAGACATTGAAAAAAATAGTCCCTGAAGACGCTTTCAAAGCTACCGAAGCAAAAATCGACAATTGTTTTGCTTCCGGCTATGGAACGATTCTGTATTTTGAAGACAAAAAGGTGGTGAAACATCTACAGGAATCTTTTCCAACTTACAGCGTAAAATTCCCGCTTTGGTCGCAACAGACATCCGCCATGCACCAATTGGCAATCTGGACGATGCTGGAAGATGCCGGATTAGGTGCTTCCTTACAACATTATAATCCGTTAATAGACGAAGCAATCCGTACAGAATGGAACATCGACCCCGAATGGGATCTGATAGCCCAAATGCCTTTCGGCACTCCTACACAACAACCCGGCCCCAAAGAATTCGACCCGCTGGACAAACGAATCCTCGTGTTTAAATAAAAACTGAAGATATACGTAAAATAAAAAAGACCCGGAAGAAATTCTTCCAGGTCTTTTTTATTTTGTGGGCAGTGATGGATTCGAACCACCGAAGGCGAAAGCCAGCTGAGTTACAGTCAGCCCCATTTGGCCACTCTGGTAACTGCCC
>UQLN01000111.1 GCA_900541965.1 uncultured Parabacteroides sp.
CTTCTTTTCTCTCATTGTTGATTCTTTTTGAGTCAACCGTATCTACAAAAAGACACCGGCATCCAAAAGTGTATATACTTACAAAATAAAGTAATAGCTTTCAAATAAAAAGCCCCGATATTGCAAGCAATACCGAGGCCTTTTGGAAGCTGAGCGGAAGACGGGACTCGAACCCGCGACCCTAACCTTGGCAAGGTTATGCTCTACCAACTGAGCTACTTCCGCAATAATTCGAACTTAAGTTATGTACTCGAAGCGGGAATATTTGAAATGCAATCTTGTAAAACTGTTTTCGGTTGTAATTTACTAATTATTAATAGGTATTTGTCTATTTGATATTGCATTTAATTTTATTTGGTTGTGCAAAATTGCATAGATGTTGTGCAAATGTTGTGCAAAAATCGTACATTTGCACAACCAACTATTTTAAATTATGGCAACGGTAAAAGCGATTGTAAGGACAACGAAAAAGAGCGTTGATGTGAATATCCGGTTTCGTATTAGTGACGGCCGGAATGTTCAGTTATTTCACAACAGTGAGTTGCGAGTAAATGTCGATGTGTGGGACGCAAAGAATGATTGTATTAAAGTGAGAGCGATCTATACCGGTGACAAGAACGCATTCAATAAGGCCGTAAATGCTCGAAAGCAGCTTCTACTGGAAATCTATGAGGCTAGTAAAGATATGCAGTTAACCAGTGATATGCTAGAGCGTTTGGTTGATGAGCAGTTGCATCCGGAAAAATATAAAAGTACCGAAGATGGTTTTTTCCCGTTGATGGAGGAGTTCTTGCAGAAAAGGAAGTTATCGGAAGTCAGGGAGAATAATTTCCGGGTATTGATCCGAGCATTGAAGCGTTACGAGTTATTGCGTCAAATAGTTGATGAGGAGGAGCGTAAAAATAAACGGCAGAAAGGTAGTAGCGAGCCTTTTGTTTTGGATATTGACATGATCGATGCAGACATGATAACTGATATTGAATCATTCCTTAGAAATGAGCACACGCTTTACAATGAATATCCGGAAGTGTACAAGGCTGTTCCAGGAAGCAAACAACCTCAGCAAAGAGGGAATAATACGATTTGTGCCCTATTCAACAAGCTGCGGGCGTTCTTCAACTGGTGTAATGAACAGGGAAAGACAGACAATAAACCGTTTGCTGGTTATGAGGGTGTTACTGTCGAACGGTATGGAACGCCTTACTATATCACGATAGACGAACGAAATAAGATTGCTGATTTTGATTTGTCCAGTAAACCGGCATTAGAAGTGCAAAGGGATATTTTCATTTTTCACTGTCTGATAGGTTGCCGGGTGTCAGACTTATTGAAAATGACAGATGATAATATCATAAACGGGGTTATTGAATATATTCCACATAAAACGATGGATGATCGGCCTACCGTTGTACGGGTCCCTTTGAATGAACGAGCTTTAAAATTAGTGGAAAAGTATCGGGGTACGGATAGTAAAGGACGCCTTTTCCCTTTTATTTCAGCACAAAAATACAATGATGCGATAAAGGAGATCTTTAATGCATGTGGAGTGACAAGAATAGTAACAGTGCTTAACCCGACGACAGGGAAAGAAGAGAAGAAACCTATAAATGAAGTCGCCAGTAGTCACTTAGCTAGGCGTACTTTTATCGGTAATCTTTACAAAAAAGTAAAGGACCCTAATCTTGTAGGTTCTCTTTCTGGTCACGCTGAGGGTAGTAAAGCATTTGCTCGATACCGGGAGATTGACGATGAGATAAAAACGGAACTTGTTTCTTTAATTAATTAAATTATATCTTCTTTATGGAGTTTGATAAAATAGACAATTATGTAAAAATACTCAATAAAGCTATTTGGTCATTATCAGTAGCAGGATGCAGCACAAAAGGCGAGCTTTGTAAGTTTAGAAATTTGAGTAATGATTTTAATAGCTTAGATATTAACGACATTGTTAACGAAATTCTATCAAATGGTTGTGATGTGTTTCAATATCTCCCATATTATAAGGCAAAATGTAAAGTGTTATTAAATAGCACATTTGATTTTGACCTGGAACATTGTATTTTTCGCTGTTCGATAAACGGAGGAGAACCTGTTGAACGAGATATAGATGATCTTGTATTTATTGCTGAAACAAATAACCCAGACCCAGACCTTGATTTGACAGAAGAAGAATATTATGAGGCGTTAGGCCTTGTACGCAGTGTTTGTTTAGACTTATGTTTTAGACTTGAAGAGTTGAAATATAAAATCAAAGAAATAGAAGATACATCGAATGAAAATGATTCCGATAATAATGGGGAACAGGCTGTACATCAAGAATATGGAGAAGGTTTATTGGCTTTATTTCATGGAAACAGCTATCTGCTTACAGAACTTGTGGGTAAATCTGATATAGAAATAGCCGAACAGATTAAGAGGTGGGCGAAAACACGAGATAATTTAGGAAGACTATTAATAGAAAATCCTGAAAATAGCCTAAAATCGTCTTTTGCAAAAGAACTCAAAAAGCAAGACTTAATCAAATGTTCTGAACGAACTTTCAGAAACTATCTTTAGTATTAACCTTGGTGTAAGGCTGGCAATTTAGTCAGCCTTTTTTGTGGTGTGCCGTGCATGATTCTAAACTTGGTGGTGTAAGTCCACTACGGGGGTAGA
>UQLN01000112.1 GCA_900541965.1 uncultured Parabacteroides sp.
TGAACCTGAAAGATAAATTAGAAGCAGAGCTACAGAATGAACCACTAATCTTTTTATATATGGAAGGGATGTTTTGGAAAGCCTATGAACAGTCGGCAATGCGTTTTACAAAAGAGGTGAAATTATACAGGTTGCAAAAACGTTTTGTTAAAACCGTAAATAGTGAAATTGTGTCGATGGGCTTTCCTAACGGTAGTTTGCAGGATGTGTTAAAAGGGCGGGATTTCATGAAAGTGGATGATAAGCTGCTTTCTTTTCGTGTGGAAACAGCTTTTACTGCTGCCGAATTTGAAGAATGGAAATCCGCACTTCCATCGGAAAGCGAGGAACCTTCTTCGGCTGCAACTCTTTCAGGAAAAAGAGATGCTCGTTTTTCTGAAGCCGAACGGAATGTATTGTCGCAACTTGCCGCGTTTCGTGTTGAAAAGGCTTCTCCTCTGGAATGTATGCTGTTAGTGTCAGATTTACAGACTTTGTTGAAACAATGATTTATGATAATCTGCCTGTTTACAAGGCAACATACGATTTATTGTTGCAGGTGTTCCGTATGAACCGGAATTTCCAGCGCGATTACCGTTATACGTTGGGGGAAAATGTGAAAAACGAACTGATAGCTTTGCTTGTTTGCATTTATCAGGCTAATTCCACTGCCCAAAAGAGTGTCCATTTGCAAAAGGCAAGGGAACATGTGGTTGTGGTAAAATTACAGATACGTTTATTAATGGACTTAAAGCAAATCAATTTGAAACAGTATGCCACTGCAGCCGAACAGATTGAGTCTGTTTCGAAACAATTGGCGGCATGGCATAAATCGAGCGAAAGAAAATAAATAAAAGGGCGATTCATGTCCGGAGTGCCGGTAGCCAAGGTTGCCGGTAGAGAGACTTGTAAATTCAGTAACCCACTGGCAGAGTAAAATGACGTGAGGGGATAAAGGCGTATCTCATGTTTCTGCTAGTTAATTTACCCGGTTACCGGAACGTTTGTTTAAGTGCATCCGTTCGGCTAATTAATATAGCGGTTACTTTTTTGCCTGCTGCGGGCAACCGTAACAACAGTTCCGGCGCTTCCAACAATCAGGGTAGCAACGGCAACTACTGGTCGTCGTCGGTTCCGTCAGGCAGTGTCAACGCGCGCAACGTGAACTTCAATAGTGCCACGCTGAACACGAACACGAACAACCGTGCCAACGGGTTCTCGGTGCGTTGCGTCCAAGCATTTACTGGTCGCCTATTATTTATAAAGTTGAAATTAATGTATGGATTTGATAGAAGACATATTCAAAGCCTATTTTGATGCCCGGACGGGGAAACGGAATTCGACAAACCAGCTTAGGTTCGAACTGAACCTCGAGGAAAATCTTGTCGCGCTTTACCATGAAATAAAGGAGCGCCGCTATCAGGTGGGAAGAAGCATCTGTTTTATGGTGGAATATCCCGTGAAACGCGAGGTGTTTGCCGCTGATTTCCGCGACCGTATCGTGCATCATCTGTTATTCAATTATATTTCGCCGATATTCGAACGAATATTTATCGATGACTGCTATTCCTGCCGGAAAGGCAAAGGAACTTTGTTTGGCATTAAGCGCCTGGATAAGCATATTCGTAGCTGCTCGCATAATTATACCCGAGACTGCTATGTGCTGAAACTGGATTTGCAAGGGTATTTTATGAATATAAACCGGCAGATATTGTATGATGATATCCTGAAAACCTTGGAAAGATACGAGTATCTGGTTATGCCGGACAGTATTCATTGGGAAGATTCGGAAGAATATGAGTTGGTAAAATATCTTTTACCGCTTGTTGTATTCAATGATCCGACCTTGAATTGCATACGGCGGGGTGATATATCGGGCTGGGAAGGCTTGCCTCCGTCGAAAAGCCTGTTCCATTCGCCTCCGGGTTGCGGTTTGCCAATCGGGAACCTTACATCGCAGTTGTTTAGTAATATTTATTTGACACCGTTCGACAATTATGTGAAACGTACTTTGAAAATTAAGCATTACGGCCGGTATGTGGATGATTTTTTCCTTGTCCATGAAGACCGCGAAGTATTAAAACAATTGATACCGGAGATCCGTGATTATTTATGGGAAACGTTGCATGTGAGGTTGCACCCGAATAAAATCGTATTGCAGCATTATAAGCACGGAGTGGAGTTTCTTGGTGCTGTGGTGAAACCCGGCCGTCTTTATATCCAGAACCGTGCGAAAAGAAAGTTTGCTGCCGAAATGTATTATTGGGAAAGTAATCTGGAAGCTAATCGTGCTCCCCCGGATACTGTTTTTTTACAGAGAATGCGTGCATCTGTTAATTCATATTTAGGTATCATGCAGCATTTCTGTACGCTGAATATAAAGAAAGAAATTGTGAGTCGTTGTTCACAAATTTTTTTGTACGGATATTTTGGTAATGGTTTGAATAAGTATATACTGCGTAAGCATTTAAAAAGTATGTAAAAAGAGATATTTGTATCTGTAAATATTTTTTGCTGTCTATATATCCAAGTATCGTGGTAATCAGATATAATAATAAATAATATGAATAAAACAGAATTGGCAAAACGGATGTCTGAACGGATGTCTTTACCCTATCAGGAGATAATCTGTTTTCTGGAAGCATTCC
>UQLN01000113.1 GCA_900541965.1 uncultured Parabacteroides sp.
GCTGACAATGCGGTTGGCCCATGCGTTCCCTATTGCTGTTGAACAGTTCAAAGAAGCGAAAGTTACGCTGACAACTTTGAGCAACTATGATGCCGTATTGGAAGAAGCTCTTCGTACAGACTACATCGATCAGTCTGAAATAGCTATTCTGCAGGAATGGCGCAAAGATCCTTCAAACTGGAACCCTGAAAAATAAATAGGATGACAGAATTTGTTAGCGAAGTAAAAACGATCCCCTATAATGAGGATCGTATTTTTAATATGTTGTCTGATCTTACCAATTTGGAGAATGTAAAAGACCGTATTCCGGAAGACAAAATAAAAGATTTTGAATTCGACCGGGATTCTTGCAGTTTCTCAGTTCCCCCTGTTGGTAAGATTACATTTCAAATTGTAGAACGCGAACCGAATAACACAATCAAGTTTACAACGACCAATTCTCCTGTTCCGTTGTTTTTGTGGATTCAACTTAAGCAGGTTGAAGAGAATGACACACGGATGAAAATGACGGTTCGTGCTGATTTGAACCCTTTTATTAAGCAAATGGTTGCTAAACCTTTGCAGGATGCCGTAGATAAGATTTCCACCGTATTGGCATCCTTACCTTATTAATTTTGTTTTTAATCGGGAGTAAACTTGTTTATTCCCTATGAACATAGCATATCATGGCTCAGAAACTTTGGGAAAAGAATATTCAGGTAGACCAGGAAGTTGAAACTTTCACTGTAGGAAAAGATCGCGAGATGGACCTCTATTTAGCTAAATACGACGTACTTGGCTCTATGGCGCATATCACAATGCTGGAAAGCATCGGATTGCTGACCAAAGAAGAACTCACGGTTTTACTGGCTGAACTGAAAAATATTTATGCGATAGCAGACAATGGACAATTTGTCATCGAAGAAGGCGTAGAAGACGTACACTCTCAAGTAGAATTAATGCTTACTCGCCAGCTGGGTGATACTGGGAAAAAAATTCATAGCGGACGTTCCAGAAACGACCAGGTATTGCTTGATCTCAAACTGTTTACACGTGCAGAGATACAAGAGATTGTCCAACTGACAACGGCTTTGTCCGATGTGCTGATTTCCCAAAGTAACCGGTATAAAGAAGTCCTTCTTCCCGGATATACCCATCTTCAGGTAGCCATGCCTTCCTCTTTCGGACTTTGGTTTGGCGCTTATGCAGAAAGCCTTGCCGATGATTTACAGTTAATGCTGGCTGCATACAAAGTATGCAATCGCAACCCGTTGGGTTCTGCAGCCGGATACGGCTCTTCCTTTCCTCTGAAACGCCAGATGACGACCGATCTGTTAGGTTTCGACTCACTTGATTACAATGTAGTATACGCTCAGATGGGACGTGGGAAAATGGAACGTACGGTTGCTTTCGCTATGGCTGGCATTGCAGCAACACTGTCAAAACTGGCTTTTGATGCATGTATGTTCAACAGTCAAAACTTTGGATTTATCAAGCTGCCGGACCAGTTTACCACAGGTTCCAGCATCATGCCCCACAAAAAAAATCCGGATGTGTTTGAACTGACTCGTGCCAAATGTAATAAAATACAAGGATTACCCCAACAAATTACATTAATCAGTAATAATTTGCCCTCCGGTTATTTCCGGGATTTGCAGATTATCAAGGAAATTTTCCTGCCGGCATTCGACGAACTGAAAGATTGCCTGCGTATGGTTACACACATGATGCGGGAAGTAAAAGTAAACGAACATATTTTGGACGACGATAAATATGCTTTATTATTCAGTGTGGAAGAAGTAAACCGCCTTGTTCTGGAAGGCGTTCCGTTCCGTGATGCCTACAAGCAGGTTGGACTAAGTATCGAAGCAGGTAAGTTTATCCCAACGAAAGAAGTCAACCATACCCATGAAGGTAGTATCGGTAATCTTTGTAACGACAATATTTCTGCATTAATACAAAATATTTTAGATGGATTCACGTTTAATAGGGTAAACGAAGCCGAAAAACGGCTCTTATCCTAAAACTAAATGTATCGAACTATATTTTGCCTGTTTCTCTTTTTTACATTGTCATGTACAAAAATCACAGAATCTGATATTCCTTATGCAAAAGTCCGGATAAAACTGGATTTGCATTACAGAGATAAAGAACTTGTCGGCTTATTACATCACAAAGAATTCCAATCAGCCCGGTATAGCGGAGAATATACCGGTTTTGCCGGCATATTGGTTATTTGTGGCTACAACAACAGGTATTATGCATATGACCGGTGTTGTCCGGTCGAATCCTCTAAAAACATCACAATCATTCCAGACGATACCGGACAGGCTACCTGTCCGGTATGCAACACCATTTATGAGATAGGCAATGGCAGCGGTATACCTATAAAAGGTCCTTCCGTATATGCTTTAAGAAAATACAGGATTATGGAAAACGGGCATGAACTAACCGTTACAAACTAAAAAACGTGGGATAATTGTAACTTTTTTACTCAATAATTTGCAGGAATAAAAAAATCATCTACCTTTGCACACGCAAACGAAAACAATGCGGAAGTAGCTCAGTTGGTAGAGCATAACCTTGCCAAGGTTAGGGTCGCGGGT
>UQLN01000114.1 GCA_900541965.1 uncultured Parabacteroides sp.
AATTTTTCCACTTTCAATTTCCGTTGCAACTGCATCATTCCATATAACAAAGCCTCAGGACGAGGTGGACAACCGGGGATATAAACATCAACCGGGAGAATCTCTTCAACCCCTTTTAAAACATGATACGAATTTTTAAAAGGACCTCCTGAAACGGCACAACCACCGACAGCAATTACGTATTTCGGCTCTGCCATCTGATCATACAATCGTTTCAATACAGGAGCCATCTTGTGAACAATAGTTCCGGCAACCATAATAAAATCGGCCTGACGAGGACTTGCACGAGCTACCTCGAAACCGAAACGGGCCATATCATAACGGGCTGCCCCGACCGACATAAATTCAATCCCGCAACAGCTGGTTGCAAACGTAAGAGGCCATAACGAATTGGATCGCCCCCAATTAATTGCTTCATCAAGGCTACCGACAACCACATTGACACCGCCTTCATGCAATTTTTTAACCAATTGTTCAATATACTCATTGTCTTTGAAGTCTTCATACTTCATCGATTTTATTTTCACTTCCATTCCAAAGCTCCTTTCCTCCAGGCATAGGCTAAACCAAACGCAAGGATCACTAAGAAAAACAAAACACTCATCAATCCGGCAATTCCCAAATCTCTCACTATTACTGCCCAGGGAAACAAAAATACCGTTTCCACATCAAACATCAAGAAAAGGATTGCAAACAGATAATACCCTGCTTTAAACTGCATCCAAGAGGTTCCCCGAGTAGGAATACCACACTCATAAGCTTCGCCTTTCTGAGAATTAAATGATCGCGGAGAAATTAAACCGGCAATAGCCATAGCAGCGGCTACTAAAGTAATCCCGGTAATAAAAACAACGACAAATAATGCTAAATTCATATACTTAGTTTGTTATTATTCTATCCTCTATCTATACTCACCAACAAGAAAAAGGGTATAATACTTATCTTAAGCACAACACCTCAGATACTGTAAAATATACCCTGCCGAACCTAATTCCATGATATAATCAATATCACTAAAATATCAAAAATCAAGACGGTTCTTTAAATGAGCATTCAAAGTAACACAATAAAAAATCGCAATGCAAATTATTTAAATGGAAATTTTCTAAAGAAATTGAGAAAAATCCAAATCAGACATTTTGTTGCGACTTATAGAACATTTCTATAAGGTATAAGTAAAAACAAAGAAAATATTTCAACAAAAAGCGAAAGGAGATAACAAATTGACACTTTGAAACAATATAAAAGAATCAATTAACATAGTCAAAAGAATTATAATAACACTTTGATATAAATGAGGAAAATCTTAAAATCTGTTGTCTAAATTTTGCACGGACAAAGCCCTAAAAGAATTCACACAAATAGCCTTTATCCCCCGTACCGATACCGCCAACATCATTATAGAGTGGGAAAAATATCCAAATGATTCGATAGCATTTTTTATAGGGAAATTTAGACTGCTGTTTAGTTTTTCTCTTCATTCAGAAGCATTACAGAAAAGCAGGTCTCATACTGTTCTCCTTTACAGGCAATGTAAGAGGATAATACAAAGGGGAGAAAGAGGGGGGGGATAAAAAAAGGGAGACGATCTTTCTCGTCTCCCCTTCCTATCTAAAATCGGCGGCTACCTACTCTCCCACTTTTACGCAGTACCATCGGCGTGGTCAGGCTTAACTTCTCTGTTCGGTATGGGTAGAGGTGGATCCCTGACGCTATAACCACCTGAATTTCCTTTGACATGTCGATTCGTCCGTAAATCTTTTCACTAAACTGCATCCCGTATAACGCCATCGTACATAATATACCGCTCTTGCGGCGGAAAGTCTCGGGTGATTAGTATTGCTCGACTTTGACGTTACCGCCTTTACATCTGCAACCTATCTACGTCGTCGTCTGCAACGACCCTTCAGGGAAATCTCATCTTGAAGTTGGCTTCGTACTTAGATGCTTTCAGCACTTATCCTTTCCAGACTTAGATACTCAGCTATGCCCCTGGCGGAACAACTGATAAACCAGCGGTCTGTCCAACACGGTCCTCTCGTACTAGTGTCAGTTCTCCTCAAATTTCCTGCGCCCACAACAGATAGGGACCGAACTGTCTCACGACGTTCTGAACCCAGCTCGCGTGCCACTTTAATCGGCGAACAGCCGAACCCTTGGGACCTTCTCCAGCCCCAGGATGTGACGAGCCGACATCGAGGTGCCAAACC